>NZ_ATGG01000010.1 GCF_000413855.1 Acinetobacter gyllenbergii CIP 110306 = MTCC 11365
CAACCACTGCACCACTCGGTGTGATTGCCTATCCCTACCACAACTATCCAGCCAAATATTATATGGCGGGTTCAATTCTCTCGATTTCAGTTTTAACCGAACAAAAGAATTTCTTTGCCAATCGCAATGTGGACTACGCTAAAGCTAACGTTGTTGTCACTGAACGAAGTAGTGGGGCTAAACAGAAGATCAGTAATATCCGTTATGAAAATATCGGAGTTCCCAACCATATCCAGTTTAACTTTGACGATTTGAAGTTGAATGTGATTTATGACGTCAAACTCAGCAATGTTCTGGTGAATGGTCAGCCTAAAGAATATTCCTATTGGTTTAACGTGAATGGTCGGTAATCCAACATAAGGACAACAACAAAATGACATGTATGATTCAAAAAATTCTCGTTACGAGTATCTCGCTGCTCATGATACATACCGCGATGGCTCAACCTATTTCTGCTTCAGCTTTAACCCTAGAGCAAGGCTTATCCTGTCTGGATTGGGCTGAAAAAGAACAATCTTTTAATAATCAACTGGCGCTGGGTGACAAGGCAGATATACCAACACCAGCGATCGTCAAACTTCAGAAACAATTTCAACAGCTATATAGCAAGCAAAAGACTACCATTATCGATGATTCAGACGATGAAAATTTCTGTCAGGACTGCCCTGAAACAACCGTCTATCTTCCTAGAAACAAAAGTAATCCGATTCAACGGATTGAGACCTCAATGCATGTCAGTGTTGCAGGAGCAAATACATCGATCTATCGTCGAGATGACATCGCCACAACTAAACAAAAAATTGAGAACGCATTAAATATTAAATTCAGTCACTATACAGGACAGCAATTCAAAAGCTTTAAACAGCAGTGGGATAAAGCTTCTATGCATGATGATCAAAATAGAAGTAAAACTCAAAAAGTCTTTCAGCAATATCCACATTTAAAGGTCTTTAATGGTGAAGTCTTCCAAAATCAAAAGATCTATACACCCAAACAGATTTATATCTATAGCCAGCGTTATAAACGTGACAGTTCTTATCTGAATGACATGATTGCTTTTATCAGTCTTTATGACAATCCGATCAATCCATCACAGCACATCTTACAGTGTGGTTTTATTGACAATGTGTTTTAACCTCCAAATAAATAAAGAGTCATATCAAATGAAAAAATTAATATTCGCAGGATTATGTTTAAGTCTTTCAACACTGGCTTGTGCAGGTGCGAAAGAAAGCCTAGCAGGAAAGCGTTTGGTCTTGGATTTGCCAGATACTGAATGTGCAGGATTGTCTTTTGCCAAGAATGGTAAAGATGCAGCAATGTATGCTGAAATGGGGCAATGCCAAGATCCTTTACTACTTCGAGTAAAATGGCTAGATGACAAAACCTTTATTTTAATTGAGAAAGTACGAACGAATAATATTTCTCCACCACGTAGCTATTTATATAAAGTCCAAAGCATCAATCAGCATTACGTAAAACTGACTCAGATATGGACGGGGTGGGGTGATTCAAAAGACGATACGCTAGGCTATTATTTTAAATAGCTTGATCTAAGGTAGGCTAAATATACAAAGCTAAAACGATAATTGATCAGAGATTTTTAAAACATGAATTACTATGCAGAGGATCCCTTCTAGATAACTTAATCTAGGAGGAAACATGAAAAAGCTGAAATTTCAGTATCTACAACCTGCAAACACTCATCCTAATGACGGTATACGAAAACGATATCCCCATATGAGGAATGCTTATTTTAAAAAGTTCAGTACATATCCAGAACGTAGTTTCTATTTTTTTCATTTGATCGAATATAAGGATTATCCTTTAAAACTTCGTGTTGCACGAGGTTCTGGTTTGCCAGAAGAATGGGATGATCTTCCATCTTCAGTCTACAATGTAGCTAAAAGCTGGAAGCATAATTCCAAAAGAAAGCATCAGTACTTTAAAGAGGATGTTGCCTAAAATTTATTTTATCTAAAAATAAGGGAATAGTTTTTCCCTTATTTTTTGCTTAATGCCGAATTTAATAATTACATACTTATCTAGCAGTAGCGGATGATTTGACGACTGTAGAAAACTTAGCTCAAATTTAGCTTAATAGCTGCCCTAAAAAATGGGTAAGTATTAGATAGATCGGATTTGAGCTTATTCATACTCCTTTTGCTGATATTGGTAATAGTTTCGAACATATTCATTTTCAAATGTTGAGGAGAGAGATTTACTTTAATAAAACTTTTTAGTATTTTGTTAGCAAATCAGTAGTATTTCCATCGCTATGCGTTCAAGTAGGTTGTCTAAGCTTATACTCGCATTTATCCTGTTTTTGTTTACGATAACAATTACGGGAGTTCATGCGTGGGCGCCTGTCTTACTTGAGAATATTGAACACCAACATGAGTTAAGTATTGTCGTTGAGGATGATGCATCAAGTCATTGGTCTTTGCAGCATTCTAGTGATTCTCTTAAAAACTCTACTGATCATGACGCTGAAGCGCATAGCTGGAAGAACATTGATGAGCCAATTTATCATCATTCAGTAAAACCAATTTCTTCTGATAGTGATCTAAGCATAGATCCAGTCTTTATTCTTAGTTTCGCACTTCCACTAGTTTTATTCTTTTTCCAGCTTTTTGAAAAGCCTATTTATCGAGCCTTTTTAAAGCGGCGATCCCCTCTAATATTTAGTAATTCTTATACCTACTCTAAAAACTTAATCGTCCTACATAATTGATTTTTCTATACAAAAATTAATTTTAATTTTTTTGTATAGGTAAAGTCATGTCTAAAAAATATCAGATATTTCTTACCTGTGGATTTGTAGCAACAGCAGCAAATGTATTCGCAGAAACGAATTATGCTGATCTACAAAAGCAGGTAATCGCAAGTGATGCTGTACTCAATAGCTTACAGCAGTCCGAGCAAGCTTATGAAATCAATCAAAAGTTTGCTGGTAGATTAAATAATCCGACTTTCAATGTGGAGTTGGATAATCTCGGTAATTCTAAACTGAAGGATTTGGATGGCCCAACAACCTTATTGGGACTGTCACAAGAGATTCCTCTTAGTAATAAACTTTCCTTGAGAAAACAGATTGCGAGTTTTCAAGGTGATCGCAATCTGTTCGAAATAGCAAAGCGTCAGGCTGAACTCAAAGCAGATTTAAGAATCTGTATGGCGAACTGGTATGTAGCTACTCAGCGTGCTGAAATTTATTCTTCTGAGAGTAAATTGAATGCCAGACAAGCTAATGTTCTTTCCGAACGGCTTAAGTACGGGCGAGTAATTCCTTCTGATGCTCAACTAAGCATAGCACTTTCATCTGAATCTCAATTGCGCCATCAAAATGAAGTGAAGAAGATTCAGTTCCAGAAAAATCTGTGCTCTAAGTTCACTTCCAACCTGCCAAGTAATGCATTGGAGGTTCCGCTAAGCTTTAATTTCACAGACAAAATAAGTTTGTCTGAGCAAGAAGCAACGCTGAGTTCAAAGCTGAAAAAGACTCAGTTTGAACTGGCCCGTAAAGAAGCAATACCCGATATTACTTTGGGAGTAGGGGTTAGGAACTACCAAGAAACCAATGACAAAGTCTTCCAAGTTTCAACGTCAATACCTCTCAATGTCTTTAATCGAAATAAGGGCAATATTGCGATTGCTCAAGCAGAGCATACGAAAGCAGAAACAAAGTCTGTGCTTGTGAGTCGTAACTCTAAAATTGAATTGGAAAACAAATCTATTGAGGTTTCAAATTTAATTGATGCGATTAAGCAATATGATCAAACCGTTTTGCCCGCAACAAATGAAAGCCTGCGAATTGCAGAGATGGGTTACCAAGCAGGGAAAAACTCTTTACTTGAGTTCAATAACATCAAGCAAATTTGGCTAGACAAACATCTTGCTCGATTCGATTTGTGGTTGGCTTTGCAGACAGAAATTGCAGAAGTCGAGCGCAACTACATTACTCATTTAGATCAAGAATAAGGGCAAGGATATGAATAAACAAACAAATACATTGATTGCAACTGGTGTCGTTGCCTTACTTATCGTCTTATGTGCTATTGCTTGGTATAAAACCGGAAATAAGACACAAGCGAGTGGACATGGTGAGGTCGCCGAAGAAAAAGTAGCTGTAGCTGGAGATGAGAAAGGACCACACGGTGGTCGTTTGTATCGAGATGGAGATTTCTCTGCTGAGGTTAAGATATTTGAAGAAGGAGTGGAACCACACCTCCGTGTTTATGGGTATTTGAAAGACAAGCCACTTAAACCTGAAGACTTAAAAGCGAATATTTACATTAAGCGTTTAGATGCTGAGCAGAATATTCAATTTAAACCAGAGAGTGATTACTTGATTGGAAATGAAATTGTCTATGAGCCACATTCGTTTCTAATGGTTGTAAATGTCGATTATCAAGGAAAAAAACATACTTGGAAGTGGGATACGAAAGAAGGTCGTGTCACCATGTTAGACAGTAGTATTAAGAGCAGTGGTTTAGAGCTTTTAAAAGTTGAACCAATGATGTTTGAAAATGCTTTGGAACTGAAAGGTGAATTGAAGTTTCCTGATAATTTTGAAAGCCTTGTTGCACCAAAAGCCAGTGGAACACTGATAAAAACCTACCGTAATATTGGGGATAAAGTAAGTCAAGGAGACTTACTTGCTGTTGTCCAAAGCCAAGATTTAATTCGTTTGAATGCGGATCGTAAAGTTGCTTTGGAAACTCTACAGTTTGCTCGACAAAAAATGGAACAAGAACGAGCATTATGGCAAAAGCGTGTATCACCTGAGATTGATTATATTTCTGCAAAGAGAGATTTTGATGCTGCTCAAACTCGTGCAAATGAGTTGAATAACTTAATAAGCTCTTATGGCGGTTCAGGTAATGGAACAGTTGAAGTTCGTGCAGCAATGTCAGGAACAATATTAGAAATCCTTGGTGCTGTTGGATCTAATGTAAGCGCTTCAACCCCTATTTTTAAAATCGCAAATACTTCGCAACTCTTGGCGGTAGTAAATGTTCCTGCTGACAAGCTTAATGCTATAAACCCTACAAACAGAGTCAAAGTTAAACCTCAAAGTCCGACAGGCACAGAAGAGGCATTGGGCAAGATCAAATATATTAGTGATGTCATCGATACTAAAACACGTACAGCGAAGGTATTTATTGAGATACCAAATCAGTTTAAGTGGCGTTCTGGACAGTTAATCACGGCTCAAATTTTTGAAAATCAAAGTCAAAAGCCAATGGTTGTACGTGAAGATGCGTTACAGAATTTCCGTGATTGGGACGTGGTATTCATTCGTGTTGGTAACGATTTTGAAGCTCGACCTCTGGAGCTTGGCGATAAATACAATGGGTATGTGGAAGTTAAATCTGGATTACGAATAGGACAGGTTTATGCCGCAGGAAATTCATATCTTTTAAAAGCAGAGCTAGGTAAATCTGGCGCTACTCATGACCATTAAGGGGAGTAGCGAATATGTTTGATCAGATTGTTAAACTCTCGATTAAGAATCGTTGGCTTGTACTCATCGTATTCCTATTTGTCGGTGCATTGGGGGCCTATAACTATTTTAAGCTACCAATTGATGCTGTTCCCGATATTACGAATGTACAAGTTCAGATTAATAGTGAAGCTCAAGGACTCTCTCCAATGGAGATGGAGTCTCAGGTGACTTATCCTATTGAAACGGCTTTGGCTGGTATTCCAAATTTAGACTATACCCGATCAGTCTCTCGGTATGGCCTGTCACAAGTGACGGCAATTTTCAAAGAAGGGACGGATATTTATTTTGCCCGACAATTAGTGAATGAGAAGCTACAAGGGGTGACACCAAATCTTCCCGTTGGAATTGCAACTTCTATGGGGCCTGTTTCTACAGGACTTGGCGAAATCTTCATGTATACCGTTGAAAATGCCAAGAACAATCCTAATCCACTTTCACCAACGGAATTACGCACCTTACAAGACTGGGTGATTAAACCTCAGCTTCGAAATGTAGAGGGTGTTAATGAAATCAATACCATTGGTGGTTATCTCAAACAATTTGTAGTTCAACCTGATTATGCTTATTTACGTAGCATAGGGCTGGATCAGAAAGCGATTTTAGAGGCTATCTCTAAGAACAGCATGAATAAAGGCTCGGGGTATATTGAGAAAAATGGTGAACAGTATTTGATTCGTTCTGATTCTCAAATTAACTCAATTGAGCAAATCCAGAATATCCCGATTACGACGAGCAATGGTTATATCCTCAGATTGAAAGATGTTGCCAAAATATCTATTGGTCACGAATTACGTACAGGTGCCGCAACTAAAGATGGGCAAGAAATTGTACTGGGTACAGCATTCATGCTTATCGGTGAGAACTCACGAAATGTTGCTCATGCTGTTGATCAAAAACTACAGCAAGTTCAAAAATCATTACCAGAAGGTGTAGAAGCAAAAGCGGTCTATAACCGTACAACTTTGGTTGATGCAACGATACAGACGGTGAAAAAGAATCTTCTAGAAGGTGCGATTCTGGTAATCGTTGTTCTGTTTGTATTTCTTGGTCATTTCCGTGCCGCGCTGATTACAGCTCTAGTTATTCCATTATCAATGTTGATGACAATCACAGGTATGGTGAACCAGAAAATTAGTGCCAACCTTATGAGTCTTGGGGCACTAGATTTCGGGATTATTGTAGATGGTGCTGTTGTAATTGTTGAGGCTTCCTTAGCAAAGTTGGCAATTAAACAAAAAGAGCTTGGGCGAGTTTTAACAAGGCAAGAACGCTTTACGACTGTGTTTGAAGCGACTAAAGAATCCCGCAAAGCGATTCTCTATGGTCAATTGATCATTATCTTGGTGTATCTACCTGTAATGACTCTGACTGGTGTTGAAGGAAAGATGTTTACACCAATGGCTGCAACAGTGGTTATGGCTTTAGTGGCAGCAATGATTCTTTCAATTACGTTTGTCCCTGCAATGGTGGCATTAGTCACTACCGGTGAAATTAAAGAAGAAGAGTCAAAAATCGTCCATGGCATCAAAAGATTTTATAACCCAATTTTAGATTGGTCTTTAAATCATAGATATTTGCTAATTGCTTTTGTCTCTATTTTCTTTGTTTTTAGTGCAAGTCTTTCGACTCGTTTAGGCTCAGAGTTTATACCTTCCTTGGATGAGGGAGATGTAGCACTACATGCCTTGCGTATTCCTGGCACGTCGTTGACTCAAGCAATTGAAATGCAATACACGTTAGAAAAAGAGATTAAGAAAATTCCAGAAGTTCAGACTATTTTTGCCAAAGTGGGGACTGCTGAAATTGCGACTGATCCTGTTCCACCTAACGTTGCAGATAACTTTGTCATGCTGAAACCTCGTAGTCAGTGGCCTAATCCTGATAAGGAAAAGTCTGCGGTTGTTGCTGAAATTGAACGTGTATCTAAAGGCGTATATGGAAACAATTATGAGTTTACACAGCCGATTCAAATGCGTTTTAACGAACTTATTTCAGGTGTCCGAACCGATGTTGCCGTAAAAATTTATGGTGATGATTTGGAACAGTTACTTGAATCAGCAAACGCTGCCGCTAAGATTTTAGAGGGAGTCAATGGTACTGCTGATCTTAAAGTCGAACAGATGTCTGGTTTACCCATGGTTTCTGTTGAGTTGAAAAAAGACATGATTGCCAATTATGGGCTTGATGCAGAGGATGTACAAAAACAGGTTTCTAGTCTAATCACAGGCGAGACAGCAGGTAAGGTGTTTGAAGGAGATCGAAAGTTCGACATTGTGGTACGCATGGACCAAAACTCGGTAACAGACCTCGAGAAGCTTTATCAGATTCCTGTGAGTTTAGCTGATGGTTCTAGTGTTCTTTTATCAGAATTGATTGAGTTAAAAAATGTTCAAGGACCAAACCAGATTTCTCGCGAAAATGGTAAACGTCGTATCGTCATTACAGCAAATGTTCGTGGAACAGATATTGGTAGTTACATTTCAGAAGCACAATCTAAGCTGAATGCTGATTTTAAATTACCAGATGGTTATTGGCTGACTTGGGGCGGTACGTTTGAGCAGATGGAATCTGCTTCAAATCGTCTTATGGTTGTAGTACCGATTGCTTTAATTCTGATCTTTGCCATGATCTATATGGCTTTAGGTAATATTAGAAACAGTATCTTGGTATTCACAGGTGTGCCATTTGCACTAACAGGTGGTGTGATTGCTTTAGCACTACGTGATATTCCATTCTCAATTTCTGCGGCTGTGGGTTTCATTGCCTTATCGGGTGTTGCTGTGCTGAATGGTTTGGTTCTTGTTTCAGCCATTCAGCGGCTTAGAGTTCAAGGTGAAAGTGTCATTGATGCAGTGAAACATGGTGCAATGGAAAGACTCCGCCCCGTGTTGATTACAGCTTTGGTCGCTTCATTAGGTTTTATTCCGATGGCCTTAAACGTAGGCATTGGCTCTGAAGTTCAACGCCCAATTGCAACTGTCGTTATTGGTGGGATTATTTCATCAACCTTACTGACTTTGATTATTTTGCCGACCTTATATGTGTGGTTTAACCAAGGTAGGTCAAGAAAATCAAACGATGCCACTGAACAGGTTGTTTAGGGGCATCTTTAATGACAAATATATTGCGAGATAAACAAAGCAAATTTGTGATGATGTGGCTAGTCTGCATGATCAGTCTCGCTTTATGTTTGCACTTTAATGAGCATGTAACTGAAAATGAATTTCAGAGACACGTTTCAATTGATGCAATTCACTCTCACCATCATGAGATAAGCCAACAACATTCACATAGTCACCAAGATAATTACTATGAACATTTTGTTGGCTATGACGCACTTAAATCGACCGCTTTAGCCCATCTCTTAAAGGGGATATCAATTCTAGATTGGTCAAAAGAATATGTTTATCTGATGGTGAGTCGTATTTTTAAACCGCCCAAAAAGTTAATGGATTTTCAATTCATTTTAAATTTTGGAGTTTGATATACATGCAAATTATTGCTTCACACATTGTGAAATTAAGTGCTTACATAAAGCTATTACTTGCTTTATTCATTACATTGGTAAGTCCTACACTTTTTGCTCATGGAGTAGCAGAAGGTGATAAGGGTTATATTCAAGAAATTTATGGCGTTCATGTGATTCCATTCATCTATTTGGGTGCGAAACATATGGTCACTGGATATGACCATTTACTATTTCTTGTTGGCATTATCTTCTTCTTATACCGAATGAAAGATATCGGCTTGTACGTCAGCCTATTTGCACTTGGGCATTCGATTACGATGCTGGTGGGTGTTTATTACAATATCTCGATAAACGCCTACATCATTGATGCAATCATTGGTTTTTCGATTGTTTATAAGGCTCTAGATAACTTGGGGGCATATCAGCGTTGGTTTGGTTTTCAACCAAACACGAAAATCGCGACTTTAATTTTTGGTCTGATTCATGGTTTTGGACTCGCAGTAAAAATTCAGGAATATGAAGTTCCGAGTGATGGACTGTTGGCAAATTTAATCTCATTCAATATTGGGGTTGAATTAGGTCAGTTTATGGCTCTGTGCATCATCTTGTTATTAATGACGTTTTGGAGAAAGACACCTTATTTCTTTAAAACAGCTTATCAAAGCAATGTCTTCCTCATGTTCCTCGGTTTTTTACTTGTTGGCTATCAACTTACTGGCTTCATTACTCAATAAGGATCTAAATTATGTATAACGCTGAAATTCCAAAAGATATCGAATTACCTTCATCAAAAAAATTAATTAAATCAACAGCAATTGCTGCCGTAAGTGCCGTTGTTGTGCTAGTTACCTGTGTCATGCCTGCGGAGTATGCAATTGATCCGACAGGTATGGGTAAAGTGCTTGGTTTAACGAAAATGGGAGAAATCAAACAATCACTAGCTGAAGAGTCAGAAAATGGTATCAATGCTGCACAGGCAGTGAATAGTGTTGAACAAATATCAGTAGAAACTTCGACTCAAACGGCAGCTGATAATGCTCAAATGATTATGCCTGCTATTAATAAAGAGAGCATTAGTATCGAGCTTAAACCGGGCCAAGCAACCGAAGTGAAACTGACAATGCCACAAAGTGCAAGTGTCAACTTTGATTGGAAAGCAGTAGGAGGTGGTCTTAACTATGATACTCATGGTGATCCAGTGAATGCTCCTAAAGGGTTCTATCATGGCTATGGCAAAGGAAAGAATGAGACAACTCAGCAGGGCGTCTTAAAGGCAGCTTTTGATGGCAAACATGGTTGGTTCTGGCGTAACCGTACTGAAAATCCAGTGACTGTAACTCTACTTGTAGAAGGGCAGTTTAGTGAAATGAAGAAAGTCTTTTAAGTTTTGATCAATCTCCTTGGAATATTATTCCAAGGAGATTCAATTGCTAAAGAAGTCAGGTTCTAAAAGGAATCCATAAGATGCTAGAAGTACTAAAAAACACAACATATCGGCATTTGTTTTTGGCCCAAGTAATAGCACTAATCGGAACGGGGTTAATCACAATTGCCCTAGCTTTACAGGCATACGATATTGCAAAGGGAGAAGCAGCCCAAGTTCTCGGTATTGCATTGGCAATTAAGATGATTGCTTATATCGGTGTAGCACCTATAGCATCAGCATTTGCTGAGAGATTACCAAGAAAACAAGTATTGGTTGGATTAGATGTTATTCGAGCATTAACAGCATTGTGTCTACCGTTTGTGACGCAAATTTGGCAAATTTATATTCTCATTTTTATTTTGCAATCTGCTTCTGCTGCATTTACACCAACATTTCAGGCAATGATTCCAGATGTTCTTCCTGAAGAAAAAGACTATACCAATGCTTTGTCATTGTCTCGCTTAGCCTATGATTTGGAAAATATTATCAGTCCAATGCTGGCAGGTTTCTTACTCACTGTCATGAGCTACCATAATCTGTTTTTAGGAACAGTATTAGGTTTTATCGGTTCTGCTTTGTTTGTGGTAAGTGCAAAATTACCAGTTGCCAAAGTACCTGAATTTAGAGGTGTTTATAGTCGTATAAAGCAGGGAGCTAAAATTTATTTTAATACGCCAAGACTTAAGGCGTTGCTTGCTTTAAATCTAGCAATTGCATCGGCGAGTGCGGTTGTGATTGTAAATACTGTTGTACTGGTTCAATCGACATTTAAACTTACTGAAAATGCAACGACATGGGCATTTGGTTTATTTGGTCTTGGATCAATGTTATCGGCTTTTGTTTTGCCAAAGATATTGGATAAATTTCCTGATCGATCAGTTATGTTGACTGGTACAACAATTCTTGTAATCGGGCTGTTAAGTGGTTATTTCATTACATCTTATAATGGTTTGCTTGCACTTTGGTTTGTGCTTGGTATTGGATATTCTGTTTCACAAACACCTACAGGCCGTTTAATTCGCAAGTCTGCATCGAGTGAGAATAGAACCTCACTGTTTGCCGCACAATTTGCTTTCTCTCATGCTTGTTGGTTAATTACTTATCCATTAGTTGGATGGTTAAGTACCAATATAGGCACATTACAGACTTTTATTCCGATGGCTGTTATTGCGATTATTGCTCTCATTCTTGCATTACGCTTATGGACAACTAAAGATGAAGATTTTCTAGCACATAGCCATGATGATTTACCCGCAGACCACGATCATGTGGTTCAGCACCAAGTCAATGGTGTACATGTGCATGAGTATGTGATTGATGACTATCATCAAAAGTGGCCTAAATAATTCTTTTCGACTAATGGCTTAGAAGTAACCCGTTTATTTGTTGTACAATTTTAAACTTGTTTTATCGTTCAATAAAAAAGGGGAACAACATGAAAAAACTAATCTTTGTATGTTTAATGGGGCTTGCGGTAACAAATGCTTTTGCTCATTCAGGTGGTACTGATTCTTCAGGCTGCCATACGAATAGCAAGACAGGGGATCGTCACTGCCATTAATAATCAAAAGTGAGTAGAGCATAATGTTCTACTCACTTTGAATAACGATCTAATAACAATAAGTATTTTTGCATTTCTTCTTCATCAAAATTTTGCTCTCCTTTTAGTACATGTTCTCTTAAATGTTGCTCTAGCAGTTGCTGCATTAATCCATTAACAGCACCTTTAATTGCTGCAACTTGTTGTAAAACATCAAGACAGGAGCTTTCTGGCGTCAAAAGTGACTTTTCTACAGATGCAACTTGTCCTTGAATCCGTTTAATGCGATTAAAAATTTTTTTATCTTGATGCAAATGAGACATGATTTTTCCTTAAAAAAATATATACTGGGGGGAGTATCTTGGAAAGATAAAACTTATGCAACTTCATAGTAACTTGGATCGCTATCATTCTCATCAATTTGATGAGGGAAATCCCTTAGCTCAAAAAAAGATTCTTATCGCTACGATATTAACAGCGATAATGATGGTGCTAGAAATTTTTGGTGGTTGGATTTTTAATTCAATGGCACTGCTTGCAGATGGTTGGCATATGAGTTCACATATGGTGGCTCTAGGCTTGGCCTATTTTGCGTATCGAATGGCTCGTCATTATGCTCATGACAAAAGATTTAGCTTTGGTACTTGGAAAATTGAAATTTTAGCAGGTTATAGCAGTGCCATTATTTTAATGGTAGTCGCGATATTAATGGGAATTCAGTCTATTGATCGTTTAATGAACCCTGTAAATATTCACTATAATGAAGCGATTCCTATTGCTGTTGTTGGTTTATTAGTAAATATAGTGTGTGCATGGTTATTGCACGATGGTGGAGACCATCACCATGGTCATGATGACCACCATCATGATCATCATCATGATTTAAATCAAAAAGCAGCTTTTATTCATGTAGTGGCTGATGCGGTGACTTCTGTACTTGCAATTGTGGCTCTTATTGCAGGTAAATATTTCGGTTGGAATTTCTTGGATGCTTTACTTGGTGTTGTTGGTGCAATTCTAGTTGCAAAATGGTCATGGGGCTTGTTGTGTGAAACTGGGAAGACTTTACTTGATGCAGAAATGTCACATCCTGTTGTAGATGAAATTAGAGAAGTTATTGATCAGTTTACTCAAGCTAAAATTACTGATTTACACGTTTGGAAAGTTGGGAAAGGGAAATTTTCATGTATCTTGGCTTTAGAAAGTACAGGTATTGATTTAACGCCTGATGTTGTAAAGAAAGCACTTTCTATTCATGAAGAAATTGTTCATGCAAGTGTAGAAATTCATTTTATTTAGTAGGTTTTTTAATTAAGAGGAGCTTTAAAAGCTCCTCTTAATTTTTAGGCTCCAATGTATAGAATCAAACCACATAAGGCAGCGGCAAGAATCACATACATGACTTTCACTTCAAAATGGAACAAGGCAATAAATGCCGCTATTGCGATGAATGCTGCTTCATAGTTGAAAGGATGATTGAATCCATTTGGCCATAAGACGTGATAGCTAAAGAAAAGTGCTAAGTTTAGTATCACACCGACAACAGCAGCAGTGATTGCTGTTAAAGGCGCTGTAAACTTTAGTTCATTGTGAGTTGATTCAATAACAGGAGCGCCAGCTAGAATGAAAATGAATGAAAATAGAAACGTAAACCAAGTGACGATTACTGCACCAATTGCACCCGCTAGAAATAAATGTTCGCTACCTAATAATGCATGATTATAACCACCTAAAAAACCTACGAATGCAACAACCATGATCAATGGACCAGGGGTGCTTTCTCCTAGAGCTAAGCCGTCAATCATTTGTGTCGGTCCTAACCAGCCATAAAAATTTACAGCACCTTGATACACGTAGGGTAATACAGCATAAGCTCCACCAAATGTTAGCAGCGCCGCTTTGGTAAAGAACCAAGCCATTTGTGTATAGGCATGATCCCATCCTAAGGTTAGAGTCAAACCTATAATGGGTGTGAACCATAAAATTGCACCTATAAATAATATTTTTCCTAAGTGCTTCCAACTAAATATGGCATGTTCTGGGGTTGGGGTATCATCATCAATTAGTGCTGGGCCATAATCTTTTTTACCTTGCTGATGTGAACCTCCACCCGTAAAAAAGCTTGGATATTTTTTACTTGCTAAGTATCCAATGATTGCTGCGGTTAGAACGATTAAGGGGAACGGAAGGTTAAAGAAAAAGATAGCAACGAATGCAAGTGCAGCAATTGCCCATAAAAATTTATTCTTTAATGATCGGCTGCCAATTCTGTAGGTTGCATGAAAGACAATAGCAACAACAGCAGGTTTGATGCCATAAAAGAGCCCAGCAATAATAGGAACATCACCAAACTTCACATAGACCCATGAGAGGGCGATCAGGATAAATAAAGAAGGTAAAACGAATAAGACACCAGCAACAATACCACCTATAGTCCTGTGCATTAACCAACCGATATAGGTTGCTAATTGTTGTGCTTCAGGTCCAGGCAATAACATGCAGTAGTTGAGAGCGTGTAAGAAACGTTTTTCAGAGATCCAGCGTTTTTGTTCAACGAGTTCTTGGTGCATGACAGCGATTTGTCCTGCTGGTCCACCAAAACTAATGAACCCCAATTTCAGCCAGAATAGAAATGCTTGCCAAAATGAAATTGACTGTATTTCTTGTTCTGGTTCTATAACAAGTTCTTGTTCCATGATTATTCTCTTGATAGGTTGGCATATAAGCCATCGAAAATGTGATTCGATAATGCAAATAATTGGTCATCGTCACTTATCTGACTTCGAATTCCTTGAATAACTTTTTCAATACCGATTGCTTCGGGAGGCTCAATTCCCCCTACATCTAGGTAATGAACAATTTCAGCGATTTTCTTTAATGCGGGTGTTTCTAGATCAAAACTATGTAAAAGAACTTCGAAGGTCACCCAATGATTGATATGACTGAAAGTTGCACCATCAAAATCGAATCCAAATGCTCCTTTTGGGCAGTCACTTGGTGTTTCTAACCAAATGAATTTTGGTGAGGCATCAATAAATGTCTTTATTAGCCATGCAGAGGCTAAACGATCAATCCAAGGTCTTTTACGAGTTGCCCAAGTTCTGTTTTGATAACTAGCTTTATCTAGAAGTTGAATATGAGCTTGTATTGCTATTGGTTCATTCACTTCACCAAGACGTGCAATTGAAAGTTCTAAAGAGGAAAGCTCATTTAGAACCTGTGCTTGAGTTTCATCGGGGTAGTAGTCAATTTCTACAAGCGCATCGATACTTTTTCTTAATTTACGGACTTGCTTGAGTAGCTCTTTCTTTTCATCTTTATTCTGTCTATCTCTCAACTCGGAGAGTTGTTTATAGAGGGCATCGTATTCTTCTTTTCGATTGAAGAAAGGAGCTAATTCAAGGTTTATAGGTTGGTCTGCGTGAAATACATAAGCAGCCCCTTGTTCTGAGATAACATCATTAGCAATAGGATCAAACTTTTCACTATGAGAAATAGGAAGCAAATAGACCCCATCTCTTAGAATTGCTGCGCCGCTTGCTTTGAGAGATCGCCAGACTCTCATACGAGTGGTTGTGTTCTGCGTAGGCAGTGAGGATATGAGTAAGGATATTTTCATGTAGTATACTCAACTTATTTGTTTATTATATTACATTATTTTTATCATGGTACAAATATGAAGAACTGATTTCTTATATCAGGATAAATATTAAGACGGGCGGCAGACAAGCTTTGATTGAAGTAGAATTAAAGTTGAAAACTATTCGATGTGTTTACGTTACTGATCTATTGTGTTGAAAAAAGGCTCAGTCGTAGTTAGCTTGTAGAGATGGCAATTTCTATTTTGAAGATTATGTTAGATAGCTTTAAAAAGTTTATGCTTAAGTTGTATATTATTATTTTTAGAAATAATAATATCTTAGTTATTAAGCTATATTCATAGTCGAAGTTTTAAAAGCTTAAAATAAATAATTGGGGATAATAATGCGCATTGAAAAAATTAAAGTAGAAGGTTTTAGGCTTCTGGAGAATGTCGAATTCGGATTGGAAGAGAATTCAACTGTAATTGTTGGACGTAATAATAGTGGAAAGACATCTTTTACCAGTATTTTTGATTGTTTTTGTGGTGAATCTGGAACAAGATTTCGGCTAGAGGATTTTTCAGTTTTATCACGAGAGAAATTTTTAAAAGCTAAAGAATTAAGAGAGGCGGGGGAAAGTTCAGAAGTAATATTCGAAGCACTTCCTCGAATTTCTCTTACACTTACATTTCAATATAATAAACTTTCTCCTGATTTAGGTTCTCTATCCCCTTTTGTTATTGATTTAGATGAAGACTCTACAACGGCTATTGCGCGAGTTGAGTATCGGCCTATTTTGAAAAATATGCATTTGCTTTTTGACCTTACCCCATCTTCCGCAGTGGTTGAACCTCGTACACATTTTTATAAAAATTTGAAGGGTAATTTGTCTAAAGCTTATGGGGTTCATGTAAGTGCAGTTGATCCTACTGATATTACAAATACGAGAGATTTTGAAGGCACATCTGCTTTAACAGCATTATTACAATGTAACTTTGTATTAGCTCAAAGAAATCTTGATAAAACAAAACTAGGGGATGCTGATGTAATAGGTAAATTGCTTAGTGAGCTATTTAAGACAGCTACAGCACCATCTGCTGCTGAGGCAGATCAAAATTTAGCTATAAGATTAAAGCAATCTGTTGAAAATATTGAGCATAATGTCCAACTCGACTTTGATGGTATGCTTAAAGAATTATTACCAGTTATGAACGTAATGGGATTCCCAAGTCTTAATGATACTGAGATAAGACCAGAGACATCATTAAACGTGGAATCATTATTATCAGGGCATACTAAGGTCGTTTATAGCGGAGTTGATGGAGTACATTTACCAGAAGGGTATAATGGTCTAGGAACCCGTAATTTGATTTACATGTTGCTACAGTTAGCAAGCTATCACAAAATCTATAGATCAAAATCAATTAGCCCCGCTACTCATTTAATATTTATTGAAGAGCCAGAAGCTCATTTACATCCTCAAATGCAGGAGGTTTTTATCAATCAATTAAATGTGGCTGTTCAAAAATTATCAGAAAATTATTCTAACAAAGATAAATGGAATATCCAGTTTGTTATCACAACACACTCCCCACATGTTGCGAATGCTGCAAAATTTGATGCTGTTAGATATTTTTATAATGAAATTCATAAGATAGAAAACGTACGTCAGACAAAGGTTAAAGATTTTAAGAAGGGGTTGAGTAGTATTTCTGTTAAAGATCAAAAATTTTTACATCAATATATGACCTTAACGAAATGTGATCTTTACTTTGCTGATAAAGCTATCTTAGTTGAAGGGACAACAGAACGTTTATTAATGCCAAAGTTATGTCAATTAGTTGATGAGTCTCTTGATGAACCACAAAAACTAGCCAGACAATATGTTACTTGTGTTGAGGTTGGTGGAGCACATGCGCATATTTTTTACCCACTTCTTGACTTTCTGGAGTTGAAAACGTTAGTAATCACTGATCTAGATTCAACAAAAAAAGGCAAAATAACTAAGAATGGAAAACAGGAAGATGCATGGGTGAAATGCCCAGTAGTTGATGGTCAGAATACATCTAATGCTGCCATTAAAAACTGGTTTTATCCTAAAGAAGTCGATGATACTGGTAAAGTTAAGAAAAAAGCTAAAAATGAGGATAGTCAAATTTCCCCGTCAGTCTTGATTGCTAAAACTGCTCAAGAGAAACAAATTAAGTTCCGTAGAATTGCATATCAAATACCAGAAGATCCAGAAACTAATATATGCGCTAGAAGTTATGAGGATGCTTTCATATTAGCTAATCTTTCTAAATTTGAATTACCTGAAGGACAAGATATTGCTGTTGCTGCTTGGGAAAAAGCACAAGGGCTTATTAAATCTGATTTCGCCTTAGAATATGCAATTCTAATAGAAGATTGGTCGGCACCAAGATATATCAAGGAAGGTCTAATTTGGTTATCTGAAATGGACACTATAAAAAAATCAAACTATGAATTAACTACAGGCGAATAAGTAGCATGAGTGAGATTCTAGACAATCCAGCAATAATTGCAGCTCAACTAGCTGAAGCAAAAATTAATGCAGCTATAAAAGCAGGACGAAGTTTCCGACTAGAAGCTGGCGCAGGTGCGGGAAAAACATTTTCTTTAGTTCATGCTCTAAAATCCATTATTAAAGAGCGTGGTAGATCATTAACGCAAACAGGTAAAAAAGTAGCTTGTATTACTTATACGGAAGTTGCAAGAAATGAGATTGCCCAAGAAATTGAAGACCATCCAGCAATTTTAGTCGATACTATACATGGATTCTCATGGGCTTTTATGCGCCAATTTCAAAAAGCCATAAGAGAGATTCTTATTGAAGATGATTCAAGAAAAGAAAAAGTTGAACAAGGTGGTGGCATTGGGTCTAAATCAGTGGAATACGAGTTGGGCTTTTTTGGTGTTAATGATCAGAAAATTACACTGAGTCATGATGATATCCCAACGATGATGGCTAAATTACTAAATAAAGAAAAGTTTCGGAAAATATTTAGCAATCAGTTTCCGGTAGTTTTTATTGATGAATATCAAGATACCAATCGCCAATTTATGGATGCTATTACAGAGTATTTCTTAAAACCAAAGGTGGGACCACTTTTTGGTCTTTTTGGAGACCATTGGCAGACTATTTATGGTAGTGAATATGAATTGGCAGAGTATCCAATCGAAGAGATTGCAAAGGGATCAAATTTTCGATCAGTTCCAGCAATTGTAGATATATTAAATAATTTAAGACCAGACTTACCACAAGCTGTCAGTTCGCCAGATGCCAAAGGTGAAGCTAGATTTTTTCATACTAATTCTTATAAGGGGACACGAACAGATGAGAGAAGTTCTAAAGATGATTTACCAATAGATATAGCTCGATCTACTCGTACAAGTTTGATACAGAGGCTACAAAATGAGGGGTGGGATATTGAAAAAACTAAGATACTGATGTTAAGCCATAATGTTTTAGCATCTGAACAAGGATACCCTCAATTAATTAAAGTATTTGACGGACGTAATGATCAATTTGCTAAAAAAGAAGACCCTGTAATAAAATTTTTTGCAGAAATAGTTGAACCAATGAGTGTTAGCTATAGCTTATCAAATTATGGTGAAATGTTTAAAATCTTTGGCTCAAGGCCTGCAATAACGAAGCATGAAGATAAATCTTGTTGGCGACGGGATATGGATCAATTATTAAAACTAAGACAAGAGGGGACTATAGGGCAAGTGATAGATCATCTTAAGCAGACAAAACGTCCCTCCCCCCCAGATAGAGTGCTTAGACGAGATGATGAGCTTATTTCTCTAAGAAATTCACCTGACACGGAAATGTCTTCAACACTACTTCGTTATAATAAATTAAGAGAAATTCCATATAAAGAAGTAATCGAAGTTACAAAGTTTATTGAAAAGCAAACTCCATTTGCAACTCAGCACAGTGTTAAGGGGGCAGAGTTTGAGAATGTATTAGTAGTTTTAGGTGGTGGATGGAATAATTATAAATGGCCACAGCTTCTCGAGTTGCTTGAGACTAAAAAGTTGACTAATGCAAACACAAAAGGTTTTTATAGAGCTCGTAATCTTTTCTATGTATCTATTTCTCGCCCAATGACGAGACTGGCCGTGTTAGCTACTCAGACATTATCTGATACAGCACTTGTAACAGTGAATAATCTATTTGGAAGTGAGAATGTAATAGAATTAAGTTTAGATACATAGAGTTGGTTTCAACTTATGTATCTAACTTTTTAAACATTTTTTTTGGGAAAAAATAAAGAATTTATACCTATACTATAGATTATTATTTTTATCCCAACTATCTACATGTTCAGCCCACCATTGCATCATCGTTTTACGATCATTTAACCATTGAGCATGATTGTACGATGCCCTTGTTTTATTATCTGAAACGTGGGCAAGTTGTATTTCAACCCAATCCTTATTAAAACCATTCTCATTAGCCACAGTGGATGCAGTTGCTCTTAGAGTATGCATCCTGAACTCTAATTTCATATTACTCAGGGCTGTATTCAATGTGGTTTTACCCATCATTTCCCCGTCTTCTCCTGCAAATATATATTCACTATCTGGATAAAGTGCAAATTGCTCTTTTATGATTTCAATGGCTTGGTCAGATAATGGTACAACATGTATTCTGTTCTTTTTCATATTGCGCTTGCCAGCCAAAATATCAGCCCTTGATACTGCTGGAATCGTCCATGTCTTATCTTCAAAGTCAATATATTCCTTTTTACCTCGACGTATCTCAATGCTTCTAAGCCATGTGTATATTGCGGCTTTAATAGCATTTCGTGTGCTAATTGAGCCACCGTATGCATTGAGCTTAAGCATAAGTACTTTTTTTTCAGACTCAGTTAATGGTCTGGCATGGGTTACATCTGGCTGTTTAATGTAACCCCTAAGAACATAAGTAGGATCTATAGAAATACGTTTTGTGATAATTGCATATTCCATAACCTCACCAATGATTTGTCTTACAAAAATCCCTTTAACTTCTCCTGTGCCTCTTCCTGATTTTTTGATTCTTGCCATAGTGCTATCAAGCACAGTTTTAATATCAATAGAGTCAATCTCATGAATAGGTTTGTTACCAATAAGAGGGTAAACATCTTTCTCAAAATAACTGCTTCGGCGTTGTTCCCATTCCTTGGATTGTTGAGCTTTTCGGGAATTTATAAATTCACTTGCGACTAACCGAAATGTACCATTATTTGCTTTAATTGCTTCAAGACGTTCATTTTTCTGGTGACCTATTGGGTCTACTCCTTTGGCAAGTTGCTCTCGATATTCAATAGTTTTTAATCGAGCATATGCTAAAGTAATTTCAGGATATTTACCGATTGTGAGCATTTTTGCTTTAGTAAGAAAGCGGTAACGATAACGCCAGAATTTGCTACCAGATGGGCGGACTTCTATACAGAGCCCTGAATGATCAGCCATGCGGTATAATTCTTCACGTGGTTTTAATCTTTTGATTTTTAAATCGTTCAGCATATGTTGTGAGTAACGCTATTTTTGAAAGGGCTTACTCACAATCTTACTCACAAAAATTGGTAATTGCATGTATTACATTGTTATGGAAGGTTAGAATAAAAATATCGTTGAATCAATTGGATAGGTTGTAATGTGATTTGTATTTATAGAAGGTTAGATTGTTAATTGGCATGATGTAATACATCTAAGCCTAGATCAAAAAATCCCTGCATATGCAGGGATTTTTTACGTTTGTAGAATGGTAAAAGCCAAGATAATACGCTAATTCATATTTATAACTTTAAAAATTTAATAGAACATAAATTGCTGGGAGCCTATACATGTATAAATCTTGCTGTTTCATTGTGATATGCAGTCTATCGGGATTCCAAGCCCATGCTGAAAGCATTAAAGAATCTTTTGCGGGGGAGACCAAAGTCTTTTTGAATATCTATGGATTTGCTGCCGATATTGATGGAGTGATTGGCTATCAAGGTTTGAACTATCAACTTGATCAGCCCTTCAAAGATACAGCTGATGCCCTTGATCAGGCTCTCATGGGACATTTAGAAATAAATAAAGGCAAGTGGGGGATTTTCTCTGATATTCAATATGTGAAAACTGAAGAGAAAAAACAAGTTTATTCATTTCCTGTGGTTTTATCGACTAAAGTTAATCTTAGTAATTTAGGTATTTATTACCGAGCCTATGAACAATTTCCCGATGGTCAGGGGCTGGTTATTGAGCCGAGTTTAGGTGTGAATTATACCGACTTAGAAGGTGTGTTAGGGGCGTTGGGTAAGCAAGTTTCTGTTGGAGAGGATTGGTATGAATATTTTGGTGGAGTAAGGCTTCGCTACAATAATGATTCACCTTGGAATCTTGCTGCTCAATATACCTATGGTACGGAACAGACTCAAATCGCACAGGCATATTTAGGTTATCGTCAAAAAGTATTTACAGCACCTGTAAACTTTAGAGTGGGTTACCGTTATGTATCCCAAGACTATAAAAATGGCAGTTTTAAATGGGATACGGTACAACAAGGTCCTGTCATTGGTATCGGGGTTGGATTCTAAGCCGATGAAATAAATGAAGAGAAGAAATAGTCATCCTGTTTCTTCTCGATCTCAAAATTATTTCAATAAAATAATCATCCATGTAAAGAAAATAATTGCTAAAGAGACAAATTGCGCGGCGCTGCCCATGTCTTTGGCATTTTTAGACAGCGGATTTTTTTCTAAAGAAACGCGATCAACCACGGCTTCAATTGCTGAGTTAAACAGTTCCACAATAATCGCCAATAAGCAGACAGCAACCATCAGGGCCTGTTCAACAGCTGAGACATGGAGGAAAAAACTAAGTGGGATGAGAATCACGTTCAGCAATAGGACTTGTCGGAAGGCGGCTTCATAGCGAAAAGCTGCTTTAAACCCAGCAACTGAATAGCCTGTTGCATTTAAAATCCGTTTAATGCCATTTTTGCCTTTATAGGGAGAGTATTGCGTCATTACGATTGAGGAATGATAGAAAGCTCTAGTATAAGAGCAAAGATGTTGCAGTAAATTGGCAATATGTCGTATGCGTGTACGAAGGTTAGACTTTTTCTGTCATTTAATCGGCACTGTGATGTATTTAAGAATTGTCAATTGGGATCACGCTAAGGATAATAAGTGCAGACTTATTGAAGGACATTTCTGCATGAAAATTATCGCTGATGAAAATTTGGCATTTACCGATTATTTCTTCGCGGAATTTGCAGAAATACAACATCGGGCAGGGCGTACCCTGACCCATGTTGATGTACAGGATGCCGATGCATTGTTGGTGCGCTCTGTCACCAAAGTGAATCATGCTTTAATTGATCAAACGAAAATTAAATTTGTAGGCAGTGCTACCATTGGCACCGATCATCTAGATATTCAGGCACTCGAACAACAACATATTGCTTGGAGTAATGCCGCAGGCTGTAATGCACAAGCTGTTGCAGAATATGTGATTACCGCGTTGCTACATTTAGATATCAATCTCTTGGAAAAAAATAAAGCCTTTACTTTAGCTATTGTGGGGCTTGGCAATGTCGGTCGTCGTCTTGCTGTGATGGCGCAACTCCTTGGCTGGAATGTAGTTGGTTATGATCCTTATGTACAGCTAGCAGACATCGAAAATGTTTCTTTTGAAGAACTATTAAAACATGCTGATGCCATTTCGATTCATGTGCCTCTGACCAGATCAGGTGATTTTCCCACACAGCACTTATTTGATACCGCTGCTTTGGCTGCGATGAAACCTTCAGCTATTTTAATCAATAGTGCGCGTGGACCCGTGATTCAACAGTCTGCATTAATGGCAGATATTGTTGCGACGCAGCGTCAAGTCGTTCTCGATGTTTTTGAGTTCGAGCCTGAAATTTCAGAACAGTTATTGGATATGTTGGCTTTAGCAACGCCACATATTGCGGGTTATAGTCTGGAAGGTAAGGCCAGAGGCACACAGATGATTTATGAAGCCTTTTGCAATACTTTTCAGCATGAGGTATCGAAGCAATTTGAAAGCCAATTGCCAAGCGTAGAGCAGTATTTTGAACAGCAAGATTTAAAAACTGTGCTTAAACAGCATCTCACTCAGATTTATGATATTAAAGCTGATGATCAGCAATTGCGTGCTTGTGTACAAGCGGGCAAGGTTGAACAAACAGCATTTGATTTACTCCGCAAAAATTATCCTTTACGCCGTGAATGGGCTGCACACGGTGGACCAAAAGCATGAATCAAGTAATGAAAAGCTACCAACCGACCTGTTCAATTGAGGCCTTAAAAGCACGTGCAGAGATGTATCACAAGATTCGTCAGTTCTTTGTACAACGTAATGTTTTGGAAGTAGAGACTCCGATTTTATCGCAGGCAGGCGTTACAGATGTGCATTTGGCTTCGGTACAGGTACAGCGTCATATTCATGGCAAATTAAATACCCAGTATTTACAGACCTCGCCTGAATTTCCAATGAAACGTTTATTGGCCAGTGGCAGTGGTTCGATTTATCAAATCTGTAAAGTGTTTCGTGATGATGAGCATGGTCGTAAGCATAATAGTGAATTTACCATGTTGGAATGGTATCGACCGGGATTAGACTTAAAGGGCTTGATGCATGAAACTGCAGATCTGTTAGAAACCTGTTTGGCACATCGTTTTGGCGATATTCGTCCAGTTGTTCTCAGTTATAAGCATGCGTTTCAGGATCGTTTAGACATTAATCCTTTGCAAGCGAGCTTGAAACAACTCAAAGATACAGCCAATCGTGTTGGGCTTAATCTTGATTTGGGTGATGATCGTCTAGCTTATATGGACTTGTTATTCTCACACTTTGTAGAACCGAGTCTAGGCTTCGATGCACCTGTATTTTTGACCGATTTTCCACCTGAAATGGCATCACTGGCAAAAGTTAAACAGGATGAGGATGGTGAGCCAGTTGCAGCTCGTTTTGAAGTTTATATTGAAGGCCTAGAGTTAGCCAATGCCTACGATGAGTTATTAGATGCTGAAGTTTTAGCATCTCGTTTTGAGGCCGATAATGCAGAACGTGCAAAGCAGGGTTTGGCTGTGATTCCAACGGATCAATATTTACTGGCAGCTTTACCCCATATGCCTGAATGTTCGGGTATTGCTTTGGGTATCGACCGCTTACTTATGGTTGCCATGAATCAAGTCAAAATTGACCAAGTGATTGCATTTCCTGCTGAGATTGCCTAATTACAATGTTTATAAAATCTGCATCAACAATTGAATCAATTCAGTTTGTCTATGGGTATTGGTTTTTTTGAAAATTGATTGCAAGTGCTTCTTCACTGTATCCGCTTGAATCTCATGTGAAAGCGCAATTTCTTTGGTGGTTTTTCCTTCTAGAAGTTGCTCACATATTTTATGTTCAACAGGCGTAAACATAAACAGCTGGGTACAGATGTCTTTTTGATATTTTGGCTTCTGTTTTAATCCAGAGAAGGTTGCAAGTAAGACTGGACGAAGGCCAAAAATCTTATGGGTTTTTTCTGGGCTGAGTAAATCTAGTGTTAAGAATAAGTGTTGATCCAACAGCATGATTTTGGAACGTTTATGATTCGTCTGCTCTGGATTGTTTTTATAATGACGCTCCAATTCAATCAGGTTTTGATCAAACTGAATTTGCTTATCTTCATTAAAAATAAATCGGCGTTGTTGGATTTGGATCTGTGCATTATTTTTCAGTAACTGCTCAGCTTCATTATTAATTTCTAAGATATCCCCATTCAGATTAATAATTGCAATCGGTTGATTCATTTTCTGAATCAGCTGCGAGCCCAGCAAGGTCATGGTTGAATATTCAAAATGATGACGATACTGCTGAATTTTTTGTTGTACGATGGGCAAAATGTCATAAATTGGCTGAAGTTCAGAACAACTTAAAGCACCGCGTTCAGGATTAGTGAGAAAGGCCAGTAATACACAGACTTTTTGATCGTAAATAATCTGAATGGCTGAACAAAAACGTAGATCGAGCGGTTGTAATACGCGTTGATAGACCTGGGTCTGGGTTATTTCCTGTTCTTGAAAATGTTGTGCACAATGCATCCATCCACTCATCGGTGCGATGAGCATTTTTTTTAAACGTGGATCGTCATCAATATCTAAACGAATTTGGGTGAGAGCCGCTTGTTCGAGTTGATGTGTATCAAGATTGACGCCGTGATGCACGCTAAATGAAAGTGCTTGGACTTCAAGGTCCACAGCCAACAGTTGCGAAGCTTGTACATTAAAATAGTGATTTAATTGCTCTAGAAAAAAGATCCAATCATCTGCATGTTGAACTTTATTCAAGATGTCCATAACAGTGCGATGCTGGGTCAAATTCATCTAAGAATCCCATCGAAATAAATAGAATATATTCCATATAGTCTATATGGGTTTTTAATAAATGAAATTACTAAATGAAAAAAAATGTGATTTTTTATGCAATTATCTGACAGAAAGGTGTTTGGTGTTAAATCATGGATAAACAGTGAGGCGTATGACTCTGCCTAAACTCAATAGGAGTTTAAGCAGAGAAGAATTTAGCAGCGTCCTTTTTTAGCCTGTCCTGGGGGACAAAAATCACCACGTCCATCATGATGGTTGTCTGGATCAACAATCACACTGCCATGAGGGGTATGCACAGCACAGGCGGATAAACCCAATGTCAGTAAAGTGCTGAAGAAAAGTAGTATTATTTTCATCATTACATCCTATTGTTATTGCTTTCCCTTCTACTGTAAATCGAGCAGTAGGTTTCAGCTAGCAGAACGATGCAGCTTTTTAACAGAGATTTGTATCATTTGGTTGTGCGTAAAACGGTTCTAAATCCGACATGCGTTGCGGCCAAATCAAATTCTTGTGGATAGCGGCTGCTATTCCGATAACGGGCGCAAAAGTTGGAAGCGCATAAAAAAGAGCCACCTTTAAGGACATACTGCGTTGTGGCGGTGTCTTGCTGACGGAGTTCAGTATAATTGCCCATATGTTGATCATGTGCGCCATGATAAACAGAGGAGGTCCACTCCCAGACGTTGCCAATCATATCGAAGAGTTTAAAGGCATTGGCAGGATAACAGCCGACAGGTGCGACATTTTGAAAATGATCTTCAACCGTATTGTTGAAAGGAAATTCCCCTTGCCAGTAATTGGCCTGTGGATGTTGATGCGCATCCTGTGGCGCTTGGTGTAAAGGCGTATCTGTTTTAGAACCTGCTTTGGCTGCATATTCCCATTCTTGTTCTGTGGGTAAATCTCGACCCAACCAAACGGCATAGTGCTCGGCATCATTTTTAGTGACATAGCGAACTGGCTCAGAGGGTGATGGGGGCTGACCAGCTACACCATTTGGCGTTTTCCATGTGTAATCTGCTTTCAGTTGCCACCATTGTTTGGGGTTATTCGCATCAGGCGAAAATACGGCCGCCTGCTTTTGTTTTTCAGCATCAGTGATATAGCCTGTCGCTTTGATGAAGCTGGAAAACTGAGCCACAGTGACTTCGGTTTGATCGATCCAAAAACCTTTGACCTGACGTTGAGATTTTCCAAAATTCAGCTCATCAGGGTAGGCCAAATTTGATCCCAATTGAAATGAACCTTCAGGAAGCCAGACCATCCCCGCAGTTTGCCTCTTTTGCCATGCCTCAGGTAAACCCGAATACTGTTGGCATTGTGGTAATGAACCCAATTGCGCCACTATCGTGTTATCGAGAGGGGAGAGGTTTGTATCGGGTTTAACTTTACTACAGCCTGCCACAAGGGACAGGCTACTCAGTGAAATAAATAAACTAATCCACTTCATTTAAGGAAATATTCCTTGACCCCATTTTGCTGGGTGTATTGGTTATAGACATCGACAAGCTCTTGTAACTTGGCAGGATTGTCTTGAGCGAGATTTTGGGTTTCACCACGATCATTTTTCAGGTTATACAGTTCCCAAGACCCAGTCCCAAGTTCTGATTTGCCTTGTAGTGCAATTTTCCAGTCTCCTTGGCGCGCGTATTTACTGCCATGTAATTCGTCGGCAAAACTAAAGTTGGCTGGACGAATGGCTTGGGTTTTATTTTCGAGTACAGATTTCCAAGAGTAACCACTTGGCGTATTGATTTGACGACCTTTGTATTGACCTTGTGGGATGGCAATATTGGCATAGTCGAGTACGGTTGGGAACACATCTAAGACTGAGGCAAAACCATGATGCGTGGCTTGAGCCTTGGTTTGGTATGGCAGTTTCACAATGGCAGGTGCGGTGGTTGCACCTTCACCCGCAGTGTCTTTCCAGAGGTGGAAGGGCGCAGCACTGACCTCCGCCCAACGGGGGCCGACATAATGATATGAACTTGAAGTACCGACATTATTGACGCTGTTATCAAAACCTGACTCAGCTCCGTAATTGCCACGGATAAAGCCTTCTGCACCATTATCTGAGACAAAGAAAATTAAAGTGTTGTCATATAAGTTATTGCGTTTTAGATATTGAATCACGCGACCAATATTGGCATCCAGATTTTCGACCATGCCTGCATAGATTTCCATTCTGCGGGCTTCCAGCGCTTTTTGCTCAGTTGAAAGTTCATTCCACTTGCCATATTTTTGCGGTGCATTTGGTGTGGCGATTGGTTCAGCTGCTTTAAAGTTTGCTGGAATTAATCCGAGTTGTTTTTGACGGGCAATCCGAGCATCGCGAATCACATCATAGCCTGCATCATAAACACCACGATAACGATCACGATATTCAGCAGGTGCTTGTAAGGGCCAATGGGGCGCTGTATACGCTGCATAGGCAAAGAATGGCTTGCCTGAGTTCTTGCCTGACTCTAAATAACTGATCAGTTTATCTGTGAAGTAGTTGGTAGAGAAGAAATCATCAGGTAAGGATGAAATCGGAACTTGTTTGCCGTCTTCGGTATACGTTGCATTACGCTTATAGGCACTCGGTGCTTGTTTAAAATGTAGGTCTAAGCCTTGCAATAGCGTAAAAGAATGATCAAAACCTTTGGCATGTGCGTTGGTTGCATTGGTTAAGCCTAAGTGCCATTTGCCACTGATATAGGTTCGATAGCCATTGTCTTTGAGGACTTCAGCAATAGAGAGTGAACGCTCATTTAAATAGCCCTCATAACCAGGTTGGCCTCTTAAATGCTCTGGTGTGAGTTCCGCCATTGCCCCAATTCCTGCTAAATGATGGTCAGTCCCCGAAATCAATTGTGAACGTGTTGGTGAGCAGGTTGGTGCGGTATGATAATCCGTTAAAATACGACCTGCTCGGGTCAGTTCATCAATATTGGGGGTATGAATTTCACCACCAAACGCCCCTAAGTCTGAATAGCCTAAGTCATCGGCCATGATGAATAAAATGTTGGGTTGTTTTTTGGTTTCAACCACAGTGTTGGAATTATCGGAATCATTATCACTGCACGCTGAAATTGACAGACTAAATAATGCAATTGAAAGTGTGCTCAGGAGGCTGTTACGAGACATGAGAGTCGACTTAATTTTATAGAAGAATTAGGGCGAGTTTAGAGAGATGATTTTTATGATAAAAATAATTAAAATTTGATTATTAATCTAAAAAAAAGAAAAGCCCCAATACAGGAGCTGATTTCTAAGATGATTTAAAATGGGATTTTGCTGAGTTGATTCAAGAAATGTGGAATGACCCGTGGCTCTAAAATGATAGTGACCACCACACCATAAGCGGCACCCCAGAGATGCGCGCTGTGATTAATATTACTATTGCCACGTTTGCCCGACCAAATGCTGTAAGCCACATACAAAATCGCAAAAATAATCGCAGGAACAGGGATAAAGAACACGAAGATCAAGTTCCAAGGTTGGAACAGGATATAAGCAAACAGGACTGCTGAAACCGCACCAGAAGCCCCTAAGCTCGCCCATCGTGCATCGTGGCGATGTTTTAAATAGCTCGGTAAAATGGCAACAATTAGTCCGCCCAAATAGAATAAAACAAAGCCCATGTCATAGAAAAACTGACGATAGAAGCTTTCAATGATATTGCCAAAGAAAAATAGCGTAATCATATTGAATAGGAGGTGCATACCATCGGCATGGATAAAGCCATGCGTGATAAAACGATCATATTGTCCACGCTGCATGGCAGGAGGCCAGAAAATTAAACGGTTCATCACCGCCTGATTGGAGAAGGCCAATAAGGAGATTGCAACGGTAATAATGATCAGAGTCACAGTGTGACCAAAGGGTAGATGTAACATATAGGTTTTAAATTGATCAGTGTCTAAGCAATAATGCCATTAAAAACTTAATAAACAATGATCTTGCATAGAATTCCTACAAAAATGGTTGATTTTTTTTTATTACCCTCCATCTTCGGTTAATATAACGACATCAGCTTGAGGATTATTGTTATGTCGACTGAGAACACCAACACTGCTGTCGCAGAAGAAATTCCAAACCTTTTAATTACTCCCTCTGCACAAGAGTATTTAGGTGATTTATTAGCAAAGCAGAATACCCCAGGAATTGGCGTTCGTGTTTTTGTAGAGCATCCAGGTACTCCACGTGCTGAATGTTGTATGGCATATAGCGCACCTGAAGAAGTGGTGCCAACGGACTATAAACAGGATTATCCTAATTTTCCTGCTTATGTTGATGCGCCATCAATTCCGTATTTGGTTGATGCGGTGATTGACTACAATAAAGACCGTTTTGGTGGGCAATTAACATTCCGTGCACCAAACTCAAAAGTACCACGTGTCGGCCCAGATGCTTCAATTGAAGAGCGTATTACTTATGTATTGCAATCTGAAATTAATCCAGGTCTTGAAGGGCATGGCGGTAACTGTAGTTTGGTAGAAGTCAATAATGATCCAGAACACGGTCTTACTGCTGTATTGAAATTCGGTGGTGGTTGCCAAGGTTGTTCTGCGATTGATGTCACCTTGAAGCAAGGTGTAGAAACCACCTTAAGACAGCATGTGCCTGAGTTGCAACGTGTGGTGGATCAAACCGATCATACACAAGCAGAAGGCGCTTATTTCAAATAATTGCTGGAAAGTTAACGCAATAAAAAAAGTCCTTTTGGGGACTTTTTTTATTGTTTAATCAAAACCAAGATAAATTTTCTTTATTTCATAAATGGATGTATTCTAAAAATAATGAATATATAAATAATAATAATTATCATTTTTATTGAGTTTTATTTAATTTTTGTTAGAATTCTCATGAATTTTTAAGCAAATCTTAAGATTTTTCTGAATCGGGTGAAAATATGTCTAATACGATCGTGCGTCAATCACTCCTCACAATTTCTGTGTTGAGTAGTATGATGGCAGTTGCACATGCAGCAGAAACTCAAACCAATAAAGATGCGGTGCAATTAGACAAGATCGTTGTCACTGCAAGTGGATTTGAACAAGATATAAAAAAAGCAGCGGCTTCGATTTCGGTATTGACACAAGAACAAATTAATAAAAAAGCATATCGTGATGTGACGGATGCACTTAAAGATGTGCCTGGAGTTGTGGTCACAGGTGGGGGCAGCTCAAGCGATATCAGTATCCGTGGTATGAGCAGCGCTTATACAGTGATTCTGGTAAATGGGAAGAAAGTAAACTCGCGCTCAGTGCGTCCAAATAGTGATAATTCAGGGATTGAACAGGGCTGGTTACCGAATATTGGGGCGATTGAGCGTATTGAAGTCATTCGTGGGCCGATGTCCGGTTTATATGGTTCAGATGCAATGGGTGGTGTGATTAATATCATTACCAAGAAAAATGTAACTGAATGGACTGGCTCATTGAAGCTTGATACCACATTACAAGAAAATTCAGATTCAGGTAATCAATATCAAACCAATGCATATATTGCAGGTCCGTTGATTGCCAATCTCTTGTCTTTTAAAGCCAATGGTTTGTATTCTCAGCGTGATGAAGATGAAATTTATGGTGGATATAAGAAACAGAAAATTCGTGCGGGTGGGGCAGCATTTAGCCTGACACCAAACGATGACCATACAATTGAACTAGAATATCAACGTTCAATTCAAAACCGAAATGCGACTGTTGGTAAAAGTATTTCACCAGTACAAACGGGACGAAACCCGCCAGCAAATTCACTGACTGATTATTACCGTACCGAATATAGCTTAACGCATCAAGGTAAGATTGGTGCTGTGGAAACTCACTCTTATATCCAACGTGAAGAGAATGAAAATCCATCCCGTAATATGGAAGCAACGAATACGACATTTAATACCCTCAATAAAATTAATTTTGATCGGAACAGCCTGAGCTTTGGTGGATCATATTTAAAAGAAGAATTAGATGATAAAGGCAACCAGTTAAGCGTAGGTGGGGCAAAGCCAATTTCGAGTCTTGAGCGCTATAGCTGGGCTTTATTTGCTGAAAATGCTTGGAATATTGTCGATGATTTCACCTTAACAACATCATTGCGTTTAGATAAAGATGAAAATTTTGGTGATCACTGGAGCCCTAAAGTCTATGGTGTCTGGGGACTCAATGATAATTGGGTGATTAAAGGGGGTGTTTCTACAGGCTATAAAACACCGACACTGCGAGAAACTGTGGCAACATGGGGACAAGCAACGGGTGGTAGTCAAAGCAATGGTGTGATTGTAGGAAACCCAGACTTAAAACCAGAGAAAAGTGTGAACTATGAGGTTTCTTTCAATTGGGATAACTTAGATAATCTCAATGCTGGTTTGACACTCTTCAATAGTGAATTTAAAGACAAAATCACAGAGATCCGTGATTGTGACAAAGGTGCAGGTTCAGCTGGCTGTGATTGGTTGGGTGAAAAATTTGATTTTGTGAGCTTGAAGGAAAACGTGGATAAAGCCAATATGCGTGGTGCGGAAGCAACCTTTGGCTGGAAAGTACTCCCGAATGTGAATTTGAGTGCGAACTATACCTTTACGGATACCGAACAAAAGAGTGGCGTAAATAAAGGCAAGCCTTTAAATGAAATGCCTAAGCACATGTTTAATACCACTGCAGACTGGGAAATAAATGACCAGTTCTCAAGCTGGGGCCGTGTTAACTATCGTAGTAAAACTTCAGACTACTTAAGCCGTACCGCAATGGCGAAAGGTAAACCTGCATATACGATGGTGGATGTTGGGGTTAATTATAAGCCAACACAAAATATCGCAGTGGCAGCAGGGATCTATAATTTGTTTGATAAAAAGATTGATACAGCAACCTATAATTATGTCTTAGATGGTCGCCGTTATAATCTTGGTGTGACCTATAGCTTCTAAATAATCGAAGTGAAGGATAGGGCTATAAAGCCTTATCCTTCTGATTTTATAATTTTAAGAACTTGATCAGAATAATAAAATTTCTCTAAATACGTGCGAGCACGTTGTCTTAAATAACCTGTTGTAATGACTTGCTGTAAAACAGGGCTGAGCAAATGGCTCAGTTCATTTTCAACCAATTCTTCATCAATATTCAGGTCACGTAGTAACAGGTCAAAAGTGCGTTCCTGATTACGGGCATACCATGCATAGACGCCATCATGTACTTGCTGTTTTAGGTAAGGCGTTTGACGGATATGCTCCCAAATTTCATGTCCCATGCCCACGGTCTTAGGCAAATCTTGTACTTCGACATAATGACGCAAAACCGATAAAGGCATGACTTTAATTTTATGCCAGAGGTTGGCCTGAAAATGATAAAGCTTGTCATCATTAAAATGTTGATTTAATACTTTTTCACTCATTTGACTGATTTTTAGAATGTTCTTTTGTAGATAGTGGTTAATCGTGTCATTCAAGTTGGAATCGGTCACTGTTTCTAAAACCGATTTTCCCATTTTCATAAAATGTCCAACCCCAGGAACACGTTTTGACATGGAATTATCCAGATAATCTTGGATTGAGTGCTGAATCAGTTGGGTAATCAATGCAGAAAAAGCAGGGTTGTTGACCACTGTTTTAATCAAACGCTGTCGATGGCCGCTTTTGCTTGCTACATATTGTGCAATCGAGTCAATGGTCAGAACAGGAATGACCTGTTCAATCGTGGTTTGATCATTGATCGGATGAATCAGGGCAAAACGAATATGTTCCGCAATTTGTTCGATTAAAAATGGACTGGCTGGTGTGGCCAAAATCTGCTTTTCAATCAGCTCAAAGATTTGTTCAAACGACCAAAGATGCTGTAATTGTTGTAAGCGCAACCAATGATAGAACTGTTTAAACTCGTATTGAATCGTTTCTGCTTGTGCAAACTCCTGCTCTAGAAAATCAAGTTGTGCATCAATCAGTTGTTCTATCATGGGTTGTTTCGACATAAAATCTCAAATCGCTAATTAAATTTAGGGTGAAGGTGCTGCTGCAGGCTTTTGTGCCTGAATCTTACTGAGGAAAGGTAGATATTGCTGTACCACCAATTGATCTGCTTCCAAGATTGGCATATGTCCAACATTGTCCAAGATCACAGGCGCTTGCGCATTTTTCAGCAGTGATTTTAACTCAGGTGCAACTTCAACATTGATAATTTTATCTTGTTTACCCCATAAAATTAGGGTGGGTGCATCAATTGAGCGTGCCAATAAGGCAAATGAATCAGGTGTGTAGAGTTTATTCAAGGCAATGATTTGATCCACCATCTTTTGAGTTTGCTCAATCTGACCAATCATCATTTTCTCTTGCGCTTGTGCAATTTCCTTAGGAATGAAGGGTGGTGTATGCATGGCTTGTTGCATCAAGAAATTAAAGTCTCCTTTTTTGCTCACAATCATGTTTCTTACTTGGGTTGGATCTTTGAGATAAGGCGTGGTAGCAGATTTATATACCCCAGCCGCATCAATCAAGAACAGGCTCTTGGTTTCAAATGGATATTGACCTGCATACAGCATCGCAATTGAACCACCCAGTGAATGGCCTGCCACATGGGCTGGACCAGTGAGGTTTGCCGCTTCGACAAAACGACGTAGTTTTTCAGTCACGTTGGGAACTGAATAATCAAAATCTTTAGGCACCTGCGTTTCACCACTGGCAGGCAAGTCAGGGATGACCACATGGTAGTTTGCTGTTAAGGCACGTGCGACACGGTTCCAGTTATCGCGACTGCCTGCTAAACCATGAATTAAAATCACAATCGGTTTACCTGCTTGCCCGCCCTCACTATAGGACCAAGTGATGTCACCTACTTTTAGAGTTTTACTTTGTAAGCCTGCCCAAGCACGTTCTTGCTGCAGTAGGTTTTGGAAACTCATTTCAATTTCCGCAGCCTGTGTGGTGCTGATTGCAACTGTAGTCAAACTGCATGCCAGTAAAGCTGCAGTGAGTGTCCTACGAAAGGGCATTGCAAATTGGTTTTTTGTATTCATTGTTCTGTCCTTGATCTATTTTTACGCCCATTGATTATTGGGGAAAGTGCTAAAGGAGTCATTTGCATAATCTACAGCTGTATGGAAATTCTTGCCAATGAAATCATCAATTTTCCATTATTTTCCTGATTAAAACATTAGCAGACCGGCTGAGAGTTTTTATTTTTGTCAGTGACTTTCAAACAGGTGCACATTACACTATTTGCTCATGTCAACCATAGATGGATTTAAGCATGCTCACTGCTCAAGAAGCCCTAGAACGTTTAAAAGCTGGTAATGCTCGTTTTGTAAAGGGAGAGGCAGTTCAACAAAAATTATTGTCTCACCAAGAACGTGCCGAAATGGCAAGTGAACAAAATCCTTTTGCGATTGTTTTAGGTTGTTCTGATTCCCGAGTCCCTGCGGAAATGGTGTTTGACCAAGGTTTAGGTGACTTGTTCGTGATTCGTGTAGCCGGCAATATCGTTGCGCCATCACAGGTGGGGAGTGTTGAGTTTGCAGCAGAACGTTATGATTGTGCTGTCGTAGTGGTGCTAGGGCATAGTCACTGTGGTGCGATTCAAGCGACGATTGATACCTTGATGAATCCACAGCAACCGCCATCGTCAAATTTGATGTCGATTGTCAATCGGGTACGTCCTTCGGTTGAAATCTTGATGCAAACAGATTTAAAAAATGATTTGAAAAAACTGTCAGCTCATGCGGTTCGTTCCAATGTATTTGCTTCAGTGAATCAATTACGTCATGGTTCGGCAGTGTTGGAAAGTTTGATCGAGAAAGGCAAAATGATTGTAGTCGGAGCAGAATATTCACTGGAAACAGGTGAAGTCAGTTTCTTCGATTTTTAAAGCAGATGGCGAGTTGAGAGACTCGCCATTATTTTATCATTCATACTTTATATTCTTTATTGATAAAATTTGGGTGTTTCAATCAAAGCGTAGTTCCACTATGAATATTATGCCGATATCTGAATCACAATTATCAGATTGGTTAGCATTAAGATGCTTACTTTGGCCTGATCATGAAGATGTGCATTTACAGGAAATGCGCCAACTGATCACACAGGCACATCGTTTACAATTATTGGCTTATACCGACACCCAACAAGCAATTGCCATGTTGGAAGCTTCAATTCGGTATGAATATGTGAATGGCACACAAACATCGCCTGTGGCTTTTTTGGAAGGGATTTTTGTATTGCCTGAATATCGTCGTTCAGGTATCGCAACGGGGTTGGTTCAACAAGTGGAAATTTGGGCGAAACAGTTTGCATGTACAGAGTTTGCTTCGGATGCAGCGTTGGATAATCAGATCAGCCACGCCATGCATCAAGCACTCGGTTTTCATGAAACTGAACGTGTGGTGTATTTTAAGAAAAATATCGGCTAAGCGGCTTTAGCGAATCAACTGGTGCTTATAAGGCGCTTTTGATATAGGGATAAGCCACATTCAGCATAATCGGTTGGGCTTTGGCATTGGGATGAATCTGGTCATTCTGAATTAAGTTTTTATGCCCAGCCACGCCTTCAAGGAAGAACGGCAAGAGTTTTACTTTATATTGCTGACTTACAATTTTGTAATTATTTTCAAAAGCTGTGCTATAGGCGGTCCCATAATTCGGTGGTATTTTCATACCAAACAGTAAAACATTGGCGTTCTGTTTTTGGCTCAGTTGTACCAATTGAGCGAGATTCTTTTGAATCATTTGTGGCGGTTGACCACGTAAGCCATCATTGCCGCCAAGCTCAATCACTACAATTTCAGGCTTATAGGTTTGTAATAACTTCGGAAGTCTTGCTAAGGCACCACTGGTGGTTTCACCGCTGACACTTGCATTGACCACTTTGTGTTGTTTCGGATACTGTTGGTCTAGGCGTTGTTGTAATAATTGCACCCAACCTTGCTTTACATCGATGCCATAACCTGCGCTCAGGCTATCACCCAAAATTAAAATAGTCTTTGCTGATACCAATGTTGGGATCAAGCCAATGGCGATGATTCCAACTGCTTTTGATCGTGACCCGATAACTTTAGATTTTTGCATCGTATTTCAAATTTGTCCTAAAGGATACGTGACATCATGCCACAACCGATTATCTCTGCCCAAAAAGTTACACAAAACATTCAAATCAATCAGCAAAGTCTGAGCATTTTAAAAGACATAGATTTAGATATCTATCAAGGTGAACAGATTGCCATTACTGGCCGTTCGGGCTCGGGGAAATCAACACTATTAGGTATTCTTGCGACATTGGATCGACCAAGTCTGGGGGAATTATGGGTCTGTGGAGAAGCCGTTCATAAGCTTACTGAAGAACAACGTGCCCGTGTCCGTTTAGAAAATATTGGTTTTGTCTTTCAATCTTTCCAATTGTTGCCGCAGTTAAGTGCCTTGGAAAATGTGATGTTGCCGTTGCGGCTACAGCCAGATTTTAATTTCAAACAAGCTGAACAAAAAGCATTGGTATGGTTGGAACGGGTTGGACTGATTCGACAAGCACAGCAAACGCCGAAAGTGCTTTCAGGTGGAGAGCAGCAACGTGTTGCAATTGCACGAGCTTTGATTGCCGAGCCGAAAATCATTTTTGCAGATGAACCCACAGGGAATCTGGATGGGCAAACTGCGGAAGAGGTTGAACAACTATTATTTGAGTTAAATCAAGAACTCGGCACCACATTAGTCTTGGTCACCCATGATCAAAACTTGGCTGCACTTTGCCAACGCCACGTCAAACTTGCCGATGGTCAAATTCAGGAAATTGTCAAGTTGCAGGAGGAGGTATGAGTTCAGTCCTGAAACCCTTACTGTTACAAAGTTTTCGTACTGGGGGCTTATATTTACTGATTATAGCTTTGTCTTTGGCAATCAGTGCAACCACGGCGCTCAAGTTTAGTAATACTCAAGTCCAAAATGCGGTGGCATTACAGGCTGCCGAAATGTTGGGTGGTGATTTAGTCCTATCAGACAAGGACCCTATTCAGCCGAATTGGCTGCAACAGGCAGATGAACTGAAGTTAAAGCATGCTCCTGTGACGGTATTTAGCTCGATGGCACATACCCAAGATCAGTTTGTGATGGTCAATGTCAAAGCTGTAGATGGACATTTCCCATTGCGTGGTCAGTTGGTGATTCAACCCAAAGCACAGGCGATAAAAGCAGGAGAAGTCTGGTTAAGTCAGAGGGCAATGGATTTATTACATGCCAAGCTGGGTGAACCACTGGCAATTGCCGATGCTCAGTTTAAAGTCACGGGGATAATCGAGCGTGATTCTAATCAAGAGACAGGTTTTTCAGGTTTCTCTCCGACAGTGATTATTCACCAAGCTGATATTGCCAAAACCAATGCAGTTCAAGTTGGAAGTCGTATTGAATATCGACTGCTGCTTGCAGGAGAACCTGAGTCAATCAAGGCCTATAAAAAGATTTTTAAACAATCTCAAAAAGATGAACAAGACACCGAACAGCAAGCAGACCAACAATTTGAAGGTGAACACAGTTCACTGAAACTCAGAGATGCCAGTCAATCCAATACCCGCTTAATGAAGCCGATTGAAAATCTGGATACCTTCTTGCAGCTAGCTAATCTATTGACCATTTTACTTTGCGGTATTGCGATTGCCTTAACCAGTCAACGTTATGTCCAACAAAACCAAGATCATATTGCTTTGATGCGATGTTTGGGGGCCAGTAAGCGACAAATTTTATTGGCCTATATTGCCTTGCTTGGAATCGTCAGTGCTTTGTCGATTGTGTTAGGAAGTCTGATTGGGATTGCTTTGGGTTATGGTTTATTGCAACTGATGCTGCAATTGATTCCACAACTGCAATTGAGTTTCGCAGTCATTGATCTACTTTATGCCTTGCCGATTGCGATTTTTACCAGTGTGATGGTGTTGATTGGTTTTATTTTGCCAAGCATTTGGGAATTATTAAACACACCTCCGATTCGGGTGATTCGCCAACAGGAGCGTTCACGCAAGTCTTATGTGGCAATGTTTGCGATTGGTATTGTCAGCTTGGTTCTGTTTAGTTTGGTGCTGAGTGATAACCTCCAGTTGAGCTTGTTGGTACTCAGTGCAATCTTACTACTTTGCACAATGATGTATGCTGTGATTTGGCTGTTCCTCAAGGCGATTAAACAACTGAAACATCCTCTCGCGGCTTATGTGCGGATTCCACATCAAACTGCTTTGCAGATCACCGCACTGGCTTTAGGCCTGAGCTTGATTACGGTATTGAGTGTATTGAGAACGGATCTATTGCAACGCTGGCAACAGCAATTGCCTGTGGGTACGCCAAACCAATTTGTCTATGGTTTACCGCCATTTGATATGCCTCAGTTTAAGCAACAGATTGAGCAAAATGGTTGGCAATCAACGCCACTGTATCCCAATATTCGTGGGCGATTGGTTGCTAAAAACGGTCATGCCTTTGCACCTGAGTTGGTTAAGCAAAACAATTCATTACGCCGTGAGCTCAATCTGACTCAAGCCAGTCTTTATCCTAAAGACAATGTGATTACTCAAGGCGGTGCTCATTTTAGTAAAGCAGGACAAGTGTCGGTTGAGGAAAAAACTGCACATGAGCTTGGCATTCAAATTGGGGATCAACTCAGTTTTAGCCTGCCTGAAGGTAGCTTAGAAGCCACAGTGGTGAATTTGCGTAGCGTCGAATGGGAAAGCTTTAGTCCGAATTTTTTCTTCATCTTCTCACCAGAAACGATGGATGAAAACGCGGGCAGTTATTTAGGCAGCTTTTATTTGCCACCTGCTGATCAGCCGAAAATGGTGCAATTGATTCAGCAATTTTCCAATACGGTATTTATTGATGTCGGACGGATTCTGGATGAAATTAAACGCTTGGTGAATGTACTGGTACAGATTGTCACAGTACTGGCTGCCTTAGTTGGTCTCTCAGGCATATTAGTACTGATCGCATGTTTAAATGTGCTGATGGATGAGCGTCGCAAAGAAGTGGCATTGTTACGTTCATTTGGCGTTGCCAAGAATAAGCTCAAACGAATGCTCAGTCTTGAGATTGGTTTTATTGGATTATTGTCAGGTGTGGTGGCGTGTTTATTTGCTGAAGTGATTAGCGCGATTGCCAGTCACAGGATGCAAATGGCCGTGCAATGGCATCCTGAGATTTGGTTGATCTTACCGCTGAGTATGATGATTATTTGTACTTTGATTGGTCGTTATCGCCTGAGTTATTTATGCGATATTCCACCCTTACAAAGCCTAAGAGAAATGAATCAGTCTTAAAAACTTAATTGGTTTTGGCGCAGGATTTCATGCCATAAAGGATTGAGTCCTGCGCTTAGAACCGTGCAATACCAATAAAATATAGCAAGAAGCAACATTCCGATCGCCAAGGCGATCATCTGGAATAGGCCTCGGTTTTGCGTTTTTTGACTGAAATACCACATCGAGGCTAACAAAGCTCCCATGATCATACCGCCAATATGTGCGGCATTATTAATGCCTGAAACAGTAAAACCAAAGACTAAGTTAATCCCCATGATCATCAATAATGATTTCTTATCGCGCCAGAAACGTTGTTGTGGTAAAGGTAACAATAAAGACACGACCGTCAGTGCTGCGCCGAGACCCATGACTGCACCTGATGCACCGGCACTAATCCGTGGCAGAAGATTCGGATCAAAGTGCTGCAATAGTTCATAGCCATCACGAATACTTAAATAGCTCGACAGTACGCTGCCCATTAAACCAGCTAGAAAATACAGACCAATATAGTAGCTTCGACCAAATAGCTGTTCTGCCACACTGCCGAATACATAAAGTGCCGACATATTTAGCATTAAATGAATCATGCCAAAATGAAAAAACATACTGCTGAATAAGCGTTCAGGTTCAGCTGTGAAGGTGAGTGGGGTAAAATCTGCACCCCAAGCAATTGCATCTACAGGGGTAGGGTCGGTAATATTCACCCCTGAAAGAATTTGCCAGCCAAATAATCCGACATTGACTGCAATCAATAGCGCAGTAAACCACCATGTTTGTATTTGCAATTTTTGATTAATTTGTGGTGGAGTCGTTTCAGTCATGTGTTTACGCTAGTTATTGATATAAAAAATAGCTTAGCATGAATTAGTTGCACGATGGAGTGATGCACTTTAATGAAAGCCTTTTTAGCACGCGCAGTAATGTTGATTATCGGCGTCATTCTACTGATTCAATTATGGATCTTTGGTAGTCTGGTCTGGTGGCGTACCCATCCTGTTGAAACTACAATGTTTATGCGGGCAGACTATTTAACCGATTTTAAGCCAATCAAACAAGAATGGCGTGACTATGACAATATTAGTGATAATTTCAAGCGTGCCATTTTAGCGGGTGAAGATGCCAAGTTTATCCATCATCATGGTTTTGATTGGGCGGGGATTCAATTTGCATTGGAACGCAATAGTGAAAAAGGGGAGTTGGTTGCAGGCGGTTCAACGGTTTCGCAACAACTGGCAAAAAACCTTTTTCTTTATAACAAACGTTCGTTTATTCGTAAGGGGCAAGAAGCCATTGCCACATGGATGATGGAACGAATGTGGTCAAAACGCCGCATTTTAGAAGTGTATATGAATTCGGTTGAATTTGGTCAGAATATCTATGGGGTCGAGGCAGCGGCACAATTTTATTATGGCAAAAGTTCAAAAAGTTTAAGTCGGGAACAAGCCGCGTTCTTGGCGGCATTACTGCCTAATCCGAAGTATTATCAAGACAATCGCAACGATCGCAAGCTGCAATTTCGCAAACGAGTGATTTTGAAATATATGAATGCGATACAAATTCCAGAATAATTAAATAAATTTTAAAAAAGCCCAATATTTTTGGGCTTTTTTACCAAATTGACATAATTTTGCAGCATACTTAAATCATCACTTGATGAATGATAATGCGACAAGGTTCGGTATGAATACTGCAGTGACGACAACAGCGCCCATAGAATATAGTTACAACGACCGTTATATTAATCGTGAACTTTCGATTCTCGATTTCCATCTTCGTGTACTTGAACAGGCCGTCGATCCACTTCACCCACTGTTAGAACGGATGAATTTCCTTCTGATTTTTTCACGTAACTTAGATGAGTTCTTTGAAATTCGTGTTGCAGGGGTAATGGAGCAACTGACCTTAGGCAATGAAAGCCGTACCCCAGATGGGCTAACACCTAAACAGGTTTTAGATCAAATTTCAAAAACGACACATGCAGCGATTGAACGCCAATATCGTATTTTAAATGAACAAATCTTGCCAAAATTACGTGAAGAAGATATTTGCTTTTTACGCCGTGGAGAACTAACACCGGCCCAATCGGCATGGATCAAGAAATATTTTCAAGAACAAGTTGCACCTGTACTGACTCCGATTAGCCTCGATCCTGCACATCCATTCCCACGCTTAGTGAATAAAAGCTTAAACTTTATTGTGACCTTGGAAGGCAAGGATGCGTTTGGTCGTCAGATTGATCTTGCTGTTGTCCCAGCGCCGCGCTCATTACCTCGTGTAGTACGTTTACCAGATGAACTCACTGATGGCAAAGAACATCATGTGATGCTGTCTGCAATTATTCATGAACATGTCTCTGATTTGTTCCCAGGTATGACTGCAACAGGTTGTTATCAGTTCCGTGTCACGCGTAATGCCGACTTAGCCTTGAATGAAGATGTCGAAGATTTGGCCAAAGCGCTCAAAGGTGAATTAAGTTCACGCCGTTTTGGTCGTGCTGTACGTTTGGAAGTGACACATAACTGTCCAAAGCATATTTACGAATACTTGCTGGATGAGTTTGATTTAAACGAAGAGCAACTTTATCGCGTTGATGGGCCAGTGAACTTGGCACGTTTGTTATCGAACTTTAAGCGTCCACATTTACGTTATGACTCGCATACCCCTGTGATTCCAAAAGCATTTAAAAAGTCGGAAAGTATTTTTGCGGCAATGCAAAAGCAGGACATTTTATTGCACCATCCATTTGAGTCGTTTGCGCCTGTGATTCAACTGTTACGTGAAGCGGCACGTGATCCACAAGTGTTAGCAATTAAGCAAACGCTTTACCGCAGTGGTGCAGATTCAGAAATTGTGCAAGTCCTTGCCGAAGCAGCACGAAATGGGAAAGAAGTGACAGCCGTCATTGAACTACGTGCTCGTTTTGATGAAGAATCCAATATTGAAGTGGCCAACGTTTTGCAAGAAGCGGGCGCCGTGGTCGTATACGGTATTGTGGGTTATAAAACCCACGCCAAAATGATTTTAGTTGTGCGTCGTGAAAATAATAAGTTAGTCCGTTATGTACATTTGGGGACGGGTAACTATCATGCTACGAATGCACGGATCTATACTGACTATGGTTTGATGACCACAGACAAAGACCTGTGCGAAGACGTACATCGTATTTTCCAAGAATTAACTGGTATGGGGAAAATGGCGAAGCCGAAAAAGCTACTCCATGCACCTTTCACTTTGCATGCACAATTGATCAATTATATTGATGACGAAATTGCCAATGCCAAAGAAGGCCGACCTGCGCAAATTATTATTAAAGTGAATGCCTTAACTGAAGTTCAGTTGATTAATAAATTGTATGAAGCATCGCAAGCGGGTGTTCAGGTCGACCTGATTATTCGTTCTATTTGCTGCCTACGCCCAGGTTTGCCAAATTTATCTGAAAATATTCGTGTACGTTCGATTGTTGGACGGTTCTTGGAACATACTCGCGTTTACTATTTCAGTAATAATGGCAATCCACGCATTTACGGTTCGAGTGCGGACTGGATGGATCGTAATTTATTCAACCGTGTTGAAGCTTGTTTTCCAATTGAAGATCCAGCATTGAAAAAGCGGATCTACCAACTCGGTTTATTGAATTATCTCAAAGATAATCAGCAAGCATGGCTATTACAAGGCGATGGTGTTTGGGATCGTGCACGACCTGTGGAAGGTGAAGAGCCACATAATGCACAACATACCTTATTAGAAGCGATCAAGTAAGACCATAAAAAACCGACCTACTAAAGGTCGGTTTTTTATGGCAGGGTTTAGTTGGATTTCATTTCTAAGACCAGTTGATTGACGAGATCTGCGGCTTCTAATTCTCGGATTTGCGCTACATTACTCCCTGCCCAAAAGGCACCATAGCTAAAATCATGCTGTCCGCCAGCAATGCTCATGAGTTGTTTGGCAAGGTCATAGGTATAAGGGTAGGCTGGTACTTTCGGGCGTTGAGGGCTGTCAATCTGGGTATGCCAAGTCCCGAGTAAACCACGTGCTGGACGACCAGACAGACTTGCACTGATTTGAGTAATTGGTTGGCTAAACAAAGCTTTGCGATAGGCCGCATTGGCACTGGAACTTTTGCATTGAACAAAGGCTGTACCCAATTGTACCGCCACAGCACCGAGTTTTAGCATGGCTCTGGCTTGTTCGCCATTCATAATTCCACCCGCTGCAACCACAGGCGTGTTGCAATGTTTTACGAGCAGTTGTACTAAATCAGCGGTCTTGATGGCTGCATCAAATTGTTGATTGAAAATACCTCGATGCCCTCCTGCCTCAATCCCTTGTGCAATAATGATATCAATGCCCGCAGCTTCAATCGCTTGCGCCTCAATTAAATTGGTGGCAGATACCATGGTTATGATCCCAGCTTGTTTCAAGGCTTGGATTTGATGTGGATGGGGGATACCAAAATGAAAACTCACGGCTTTGGGATGGGTTTCCAGTACCACATTGAGAAAGTCATCATTATCTAAAAAACTGGGATAAATACAATTGAGTTGAGTCGGTGCTTGTGCAGCAAATTTTTCAAATTGTGGACGAATGTAGTCAATCCATTGTTGCGCTGTTTCCTGATTCAATGACTCGGATTGATGGCAAAAGAAGTTCACTTGAAATGGATGATCTGTGAGTTCTTGAGTTTTTAAGATTTGTGCTTTGGCGGCTTCAGGGGTATTGGCTCCAAGTCCTAAAGAGCCCAAACCGCCTTGGTTAGAGACCTCAGCTGCAAGTTCAGGCGTGGAAACACCAGCCATCGGCGCAAGTAAAATCGGGTGTTTTATTTCTAATAATTCTAAAATTGACATGCTGCTATACTCATTCCCTTTTCAGTCACCATAACGTAAAAACAAAAAGGCTTGCAAATAATAATCGCTATTTAATTATTGAATATAGACAGTATTTTCAAATCTAAAAGGAATGTTAAAGCGGCGTGACATTAAACAGAGAACCGACCCAACTGGAAAAGGCCATAGCGAGCATGCCCCATAAAGTAATGCGTAAACTGCCTTTGAGCATGGAGGTACGGGCAAAATAGCTGGATAAGGCACCTAATAAAGCCAGAGAAATCACCCCTGTGATCAGTACAGAACCTGCGACCCATGAACTAGGGCTCAGTAAAATCGCCAACATCGGTAAGGCTGCACCGCATGAAAATGATGCTGCGGATGAAAGTGCCGCTTGAACAGGATTGGCAGCGGTATTTTCATGAATCCCGATTTCATCTCGTGCATGTGCACCGAGGGCATCGTGTTCAGTCAGTTGTTTGGCAACTTCTTCGGCAAGTGCTGGATTTAGGCCACGTGAAATGTAAATTTGCGTCAGTTCTTTTAGTTCGGCATGTGGATTTTTTTCCAGTTCCTTGGCTTCAAAGCGCAGATCAGATTTTTCGATATCTTCCTGTGATTTAACCGAGATGTATTCACCCGCCGCCATTGAGGTCGCACCTGAGATGAGACCTGCAATACAGGTAATCAATAAGGTATGTGAACTGGCACCGCTGGCAGCCATACCCATAATTAAACTGGTGACGGAAATAATGCCATCATTGGCACCTAAAACAGCGGCTCTTAGCCAGCCTGAACGTTGGATTACGTGCGGTTCTGCATGTTGGGAGTAGGACATAATCTTGCTCTTTTTGATCGAGTGAATTTAATTATTTATAAAGGTGAATGTAGCGAATGTTTGTAAAATTCTATTGCTGATTCATAAACTTAATCTATTATAAAATAACGTATTTTAACGATAGCATAACCATGACTTGGTTATAATATGTGAATAATTTAACACTTTAACTTTAGATTACATTGAGTTTTTATTGTCTATATTCTGAGTATATTTAGTTGAGATCTGCGATGAACAATTCCAAAAATAAGCTGCTGAGTCATACACTACTATTCTTGGGCCTCATTCTACCTGCACAACAGATATTCAGCGCTGAAGCTGATTTTGTAAAGGAAGGGGATGCTGCTTATAAACCCGGCAACCCCATTTACGATCGTTGGGATAAATTTTATAAAATTGAACAAAGCCAGCCACGAGACGCTGAGAAAATTTTGCTTGAATTAGGACAACTCACACCACTAGATATCAAAGTCTGGAAAAGTTTGACCTATTTGCAGATTCGTTTAAATAAACACGATGAGGCCATTCAGAGTGTGCGCAAAGCTGAGCAGCTTGCACCTGAAGATGATCAATTGAAATTACAAGAAGGGTATTTGCTGAATCAGCAAAAAAGGAACAAAGAAGCCTTAGTCATTTTTAAAGGATTATCGACCTCCTCAGATACTGAAATTGCTACAAAAGCACAGCAAGCCGTACAGAATTTAAGTGGTTCATCTGTTCCCGCGACGTTTAAAGATGTGTATTTTGCCCCGTCTTATGAGTCACGTTATGACGATTTCATTTTTCCCTTAAAAATGCGCTATGGGAAAAATTTGGAGGGTGGTCGAGCACAAGTCTATGGCTTTGTGAATTTGAACCGTGATACCAAATCTAAAGGTGGCGTGCGTCCAGAAATTATTGATGAAAATGCAGTAACCATTGGCGTGGGGGCAAACTATCAACCATGGCAATCGATTCCTGTTCGGGCCTATTTGGAAGTGGGGGGCAGTTATGATCTGATCGATCGCAATCGAGATAAATTCAGAGAAAGTGTGGTGGGTGGGGTAACCGGTTATCAAGAGTGGTATGCCAATCCAGCGATAGAACAACGCACAGTATGGAATGATTATTTCACGGATCTGTATGGCAATGTGGCGAGTTACTCTCGGGAGGACTATAACGTGATTGCTGATTTGCGACTGCGTTCAGGTTTTAATCTGTACCGGGGTGAAGCGGGTACGGTGCAAGCCTATGGAAAACTACATACCTTAGCTGATTCTAAAGGTGAAAATTACAATAATTTATTTGAATATGGTGCTGGTGTTGCATGGCAACCGTTTAATTATATGCCTGTGAAACTCCGCGTTGAGCGTTTGTATGGGCACTATTTCAAAGATGCGCTCGCTGATGGTACTGAAAATTATAATAACACCCGCACTGAACTGGTTTTTTATAAGGATTTCTAACAATGAAAAAACGAATATCAATTGTGTTTGGAACACGACCTGAACTGATTAAATTAGCACCTGTTATTTTGCAGGCCCAACAAGACCCTCGTTTTCAGGTCGAAGTTATTTTTACTGGTCAGCATGATGAGTTGGTTCGTGATGCGATCGATTTTTTCCAAATAAAAATCGATCATCGTTTGAAAATGATGAATGCAGGCCAAAGCCTCAATCAATTATTAATACAGGGGCTAAGTCAGTTAGAAGGTATTTTTAATGATGGACAACAGCGTAATGCAATTATCATTCAAGGGGATACCACAACTGTTTTAGCTGCAGGATTGGTTGCATTTTCTATGAAAATTCCAGTTGCACATGTCGAGGCGGGCCTACGCTCTTATGACTTAGCGCACCCATTTCCCGAAGAGGGCAATCGACAACTGGTTTCACGAATTACTCAATGGCATTTCGCACCCACAGAACAGTCTAAGCAAAATTTACTGCAGGAGCATATTGCTGCCAATACAATTACGGTCACAGGTAATACGGTGGTTGATGCTGTCTATTTAGGTCGGGAACTAATTCAGCGTAAAGGAGCTGAACAAAATTATTTACAGCAACATAATTTGAATTTTCCTCCCGATGCACGAGTGGTCTTAATTACGGCTCATCGCCGTGAAAATTTTGGTGAGGGCATTCAGAACATCTGCCATGCCGTTCAGCATTTAGCTCAGAAATATAAGGATGTGCATTTTGTTTGGCCTGTGCATTTAAACCCTGCTGTGCATGACCTTGTTCATGCTCAATTTGATGGACATACACAAGTACATTTAGTTAAGCCACTTGATTATCCAAGCTTACTTGCTGTTATTGATCGGGCGACTTTTATATTAACTGATTCAGGTGGCCTACAAGAGGAAAGTCCTTCATTCCATAAACCTGTATTGATTTTAAGAGAGACAACGGAGCGTCCCGAGGTCGTACAAGTGGGTGCGGGGATATTGGTTGGAACGGATCAAGTAAAGATTGTCACTGAAGCTGAAAAATTATTATCTGACCAAGCCCATTATGCACGTATGGCCAATGTCCCAAATCCCTTTGGAGATGGGAAGGCTTCGCAACGCATTTTAGACCAAATCGCGGCGCGTTAATGCGCGTTGTAGATTCTAGTTGTATCGGAGTTTATACCACAACGCAACTGCATAAACGGTCATACGGTTCATATAATGTGGGCCGTCAAAAATATAGACGGTTTGCCCTTCGTAGGCTTTCAACTGCTGCATGACTTCCCAAGGATAGGCGGAGCGAAATTTTCCGCCTTTCACGGGACGAAATGCTTCTAATACAATCACAATCTTGTCTTTGCCAAACTCTTTTTGAAGGTCTTCTAATACAACACGCGCTTGTTGTGGTGTCCGCGTTCCAACGCCAACGCCATCTTGGAAGAAGACGCCAGTATGGCTTGGTAACCAGCTTTTAAGCCAAGAATCTAGATGCTCTGGTGCCTGCTCTCCACTATAGATACTGATCCACAGCGGTTTGGGCAAAGTTCGGATGGCATGGGCCAGATCATCAACACCGATCCAGGTTGGGTCGGCTTCTACAGGAAAATAATAACCTTTAAGGGGAATAATTTGGGTGTTTTTAATGATTTTTTGGGAGCTCTCAGCAAGTTTTAAGACATTGGCGCGAGCGAGCTTCTCATCATATTCTCCTGCTAGGCCAAGTAAAATATGCTGAGCCCATGCTTTTTGCTGGAGCTGTTTTAGATTGATGTTTTTATCCCATTTTTCTAAACCGATATCGTGATCAAACCATGATTTAGATTGTACAACTGACCATTGTGGCACAAAAGTAGAAACACCAAGTAAGTCCCAATTGCCTGACGGTGGCGTGGTTGCCAAGTCAGGCTGCCAGAACATACCTTCAATGTGCGGAGCGTGTACGTCTGTTTTGAGATGATGAATACAACCTCCTAAAAATAAGAGTGCTGATAATGTAAATGTGATTAAAAACGTTGTTTTAGTCAGCCTTATTTTTAGCATTTGGTCTTTGTCGCCAGTACCAGAGCAAGATTGCAACAATCATGATAGCAGAGATTATAACGACCAAGAGAAAGAAGGAGGATTGTTTTACCAGAGGTGCTTTTTGATTTCCGACCATAATCTTTTGTAAAATAAAGACTTGTCCGCTTTCAGTCACCAATATTTTGCTGGCATTATTTGGGATGTTTTGTTGAATCTTTTCCCAAAGCTTGGTGAAGTTTTGTGCCCCTTGCATTGAGTCGGTAATAATATCAAAGCGTTGATCATGGAAACTTACCAAGAAGCCACTCACGGTTGCTGGTGCGTACAGTGTACTCTGATGCATTAAAACCTGTTGGCGATAAATGTTGGGATTGACCTGTACATTGAGCAGTTCAGGTTTAGCTGGATCCAACTTGACCAGATTTAGTGGAATCGGGTCATTGGTCATCAGCATTTTTTTGGCCACTTGGCTGATGATCATCGCAACTTCTAAGCTTCCCGCATTACCGTCAATCGCAATAGTGGGATGTGTTGCAAAGGTCATCGATAAAGATGCAACACCATTTTTCAATTTGTGCGGTAATTTCACCGTCGATTTTTGCGTATCAATCCACAGAGAACCTTTCGCAGTCGGTAAACATTGTGAGTTGACGATAACCGAGTTTTCAAGCTTTAGGTTGAAGGTGGTATTATCTGAAATGGTCTTGGCAAAGTAGTTAAATTGGCGGTTAACAGGGTCTGAATCTAAATTGGCTGTTTTCAAACTCCCCGCAAAACCGCCATCAATCCAAGTGGTAATATTTGAGCCTTCCAATAAACCACTTTGCACACGCAATGCAATTTGGCCTTGTAAAATGTCGGTTGGTTGCCAAACTGCAGGGAAATTAAGGAAGAGATTTTTTTCAGCTTGATTCAAACGGAAATCGCTAATTCCGAGGTCAGCAAGGGTATGGATTTGTTTGATTTTAGCCCAGTTCGGTGCTGCCAGTTTATTGGGAAGAAAGGTTGCCGAAGTATTGAGTTGTTGTAAATAGTCTGAGTTAAGTAAGCCATTGATTGCGGAGACCAGTTTTTCTGGTTGGTCATATTGAATTTGTAAGGTCGGAATATCATTTGCCGTACTGATTTGAACCAGTGTTCCTTTCGGTAAGGCGGTCGCTGATTTGACAATTTCAATATAAAAGTTAGGTGCTTGTTCCGTTGGTGCATTTTGCTCATACCATTGGATTGGCGTGACTGAACCCCAAGCACTGATGAGACGCCCTAACATTGCAGCTTCATTGAGATTGGCTGGGTTATACTTCAGCACACCGACAAAAGGCGTTGGCCGCACAACCTGAGGATTGAACAAGGCATCAGGTAAATCTTTTAAGCGATAAATGGGGCGATGACGTATATACTCAATCTTAGAATTGCTTAAATAAGTCACTTGATCGACATCCTCACTACAGAAGGTAGTGCGATCAGCCGCAGGCGAAGTGTTGGGTGAATACTGCTGTAAAATAAAATCTAGGCGATGGAAGCCGCTTTGGGTTGCTGGGATATCGAAACTCAAAGTACCATCACCATTTAAGGTGGTGTTATAAATCAGTTTGTCATCAAATTTCACCAATAAAGTAGTGAAATGCTCGGTAGAGTAATCACTGCTAAAACGGATGTTCTGCCATTCAGAGCCTTTGCCAACATAGAAGAAATGCGGCTCAATGGTATATTTATTGGAGGTATTGATGTTGTCAAAGGTCCATGTATTCAAGGTATCTGCAAAAGCAAATACTGGCAAGGAGAGGGCGACACTGGCAACTACAGCTTTTAAAAGTGGATGTTGTAAAGTTCTATTTTTCATTTATTTTTTCTCCTTGCTACGCTCAGTTTTATACCACTGTAACGAATTTCCCTGAATCTTATTTTTCAGCATGTCATAAGCAGCTTTAAACACGATAAATAAGAACACTTGTGAATAGGTTACGTAAGATAAGACCGAGAAGAAATATAGTTGAGGTTTAGCTCGTTCTAAAGATAAGGTGAACCACATTTGTGCGACATATAAACAGAAGGATAAGCCCCAAAGCAGGGTGAATGGGCCGGGAACAGTAATCCCAGCAATCCCAAGCAATCCTAAAGCTAAGGTAATGTGACTCCAGATCAGTGCCGGTACAAAGAGAACATAGCACATGATGTTGTTGAAAATTTCGATGCCGATTGGAAACGGTTTTCTCAATGCAATTGGCAGATATTTACTGGTGACATAAAAGTTTCCTTGCGTCCAGCGTGAGCGCTGTTTGACAAAGACGCTCAATGAAGGTGGGTCTTGTTGCCAACCAACTGCATACGGTACCCATTTAATTCGTCTTTGGCCAAGGAAGATACGAAAGCTCATTTCGGTATCATCGACTAATGATTTTTCATCAAAACCACCCAGTGTTTCCAATGCATCGCGCCAGATTACATAATTGGTGCCCATCAGGGTGGACAACTCAAAACGTTGCCAACGCCCCCCTTGGAAAATCCATTGGAAGAAAATAAATTCGATCGCAATAAAACGGGTCAAAATACTGTCGCGCCAGTTACGGGTACGAACTTTACCATTCACTGCAACTAATTTTTTATCCGCCAGTAAGGTCTGGGCTAATAAGCGCACACAGTCTGGTTCAGGCGTACTATCTGCATCATAGACCACAATGAGCTCACCGGTGGCATGGGGTAAACCATTGTTCAGCGTGCGTGATTTTCCTTTCCCTCCCATACCTTTGGGTACATTGACAATTTTAATGCAGGGATAAATGGCAGCCATAGCTTCTGCAATTTCTAAAGTATTGTCTTTTGAACCATCATTAATCAGGAGTACTTCATAGGCATGGGCAGGATAATCCTGCTGGGCAATCGCATGTAGGGTATCTTCAATCACCACACCTTCGTTATAGGCAGGAATCAAAACACTTAACATGGGCCAGTGCTCGGGAACAGGCATGTTTTCCAGTTCCTTGGCTGCATTTTTTGAATACTTCCATGCCTGAAAACTGAGCCAAGCCCAGAAGGCTTGAGGAATCCAGATGCCTAAAAAACCGAATAAGAAAAGAATGTCAATTGCGGGCATTTATTCTTCTCCTGCGGATAATTGAAATAATCAAGATCAGGAGGAGTCCACCACCGAGCAGCAGCGAAACCCAAGAGATCGAACTACCAAAGGAGCTGAGAAGACTTGGATAATGTGCTGAATAGATATAATCCAGTGGAATGACCACTGTACTTAACCCAATTAAAATATAGCCAAATAAACTAGTTTTAACCCCTTCGGTGCTGCTGGTAAATTTTGTACGATTCAGATCCCAGGAAATACCCAATTGAGGATATTGAATAGTATTTAAGGGCATCCCAAGTGGTGGATTAATCACGACTTGATAACCTGAGCTTTGTGAGGAGTCAGTAATGGCTTGATAAAAATAATGCTGATGATGCTGAATTTTACGTGCGGGAATACGCAATTCATCTGGAAGATCGGACTGAATAATATAACTTCCAGCAGGCTGCGCAATGATGTTTTCATCCCAACCTGTTTCGATCAATGCTGCTAAAGGGCGTAAGCCAATTGCCGTTGAAAACGTGGCTTTGGCGGCAAAATATTTGGCATGGGTCATCTGATATAAGGCAACAGGAATAGCGCCTTCATTGACGGCTTTTTTAATTTTATAATATTTCACTACGCTAAAATATTCATTGGGTAAAATCACACCGGGCTTGATCCCTTGTTCAAGCAATTGTTTAAAGCTTTCAGAGTCTAATTGATCGGAAGTGAAAATTGGCCACCACGTGGCAGGTTGTGGAAAGAGCTCTGCTACAGTTTGGGGCGTTTGAACTTGAGTACTGAGATCTTGTTTAGCTGTTTCAATCTGGCAGTGATAATACTGCTGATAAAATTGCTGCAAGGTGGTATCTGGAAAATGACTGGTGGCGACCAAAACACCACAAATATTGAGGAGTACCGACATTAGCTCACCTCACTACTTGGAGGGGCTAAGTATTCAGTATGTTGCTCGATCTGGAGTTTAAGGACGGTAAGCTCTTGAAGGTCTTGAATAAACTGAGGAAATCCTTGAGTTTCATCTGAGGTTGTTTCATGAATCACGATACTTTGAATTTCACTAAGTTCTTCATTGATGAAGTGGTAAATTACACTGTCACGCTCAGTAGATAGGATTTCCATAATTTTATTTTGTGTGTCTTTCCAAATATCTTCACCCAGCATTTCACGAATCAGGACAGTGTTGCTAATACGTGTCGTAATGATTTTATAGTGATCTTTTTGGGTAAGCTGAAGTAACTTTTTTAATTCGCCTTGGAAATGTTTCAACGCAGTGAGCGGCAAGATATCGTGTTGATAATTGCGGTCATAACTTTGAATGGCTCGGAAACTTTTTAATGCATTTTGAATATTATGACGGATAGCACTCAAAAAAATCGGGGTAATTGGAAGTACAAACAACAATAACAATTGGCGTTCGACATAAGTCTGATTGGCCAAGTCGAGGAAAAAGTAAACGGCAACGCCTATAAACGTGAGTAAACCCACGATGATGGCCATGCCAACATTTAAGAACGCACCTGAGATTAACAAGATGAGTAGAAATACCCAACTTCCACGATAACTTGCTGGTAGCCATTCATACGCAACAATGCCCATAAAGATTTGGGCTGAGATAATCCATAAGACGAGTGCTGGAGCTGGATTTTTTTGCATAATCGTTTTTAGTTTTAATATATGTCTTTTGTGGAAAAGTTAGCATTATTTTACGGTTTTGACGATAGTTTTTCTGTTGTTAGCTTTGTAAAATAATTTTATAAACAGTAACATACAGTATAGCCTGTATTTCAGAGTAATAAACAGTAGTCAAAATGATAAGAATTTTTAATTTATGTAAGCTGAGTTAGATTGTTTTAAATGCTGCTATGGCTCGTAGACGGCTGTGCTTTAAATCAACCATTGGCTTAGGATAATCTAGTACTAAGGCTTGATTCTTTGCATAAGGGTCATGGATTGTTTTGTGATCAAGATGAGCCAGTTCAGGGATCCATTGGCGAATATAAACGCCATCGGGATCAAACTTTTGTGATTGTGTAACAGGGTTAAACACTCGGAAATAGGGGACCGCATCGGTACCTGTTGAGGCACACCATTGCCAACCCCCATTATTTGCTGCTAAATCGCCATCGATTAAATGCTGCATAAACCATTGTTCTCCCTTACGCCAGTCAATCAACAAGTTCTTGCTTAAGAACATGGCACAGATCATACGTACTCGATTATGCATCCAACCTGTCGCCAACATTTGCCGCATGCCCGCATCAATAATCGGAATCCCTGTTTGCCCTTGTTGCCATTTTGCTAGAGCAACATGATCATTACGCCAGCTGATTTTTGCAGTGGAAGATTGGAAAGGTAGATGCTTTGAAACTTGGGGGAAATCAAACAAGATATGTTGATAAAATTCTCGCCACAGCAGCTCATCTAACCAAGTTTGTTGCCCTTCAGACTGAATTTCAAAATGCCCGTGTTGTTGTCTAAACAGGGCTTGCAGGCATTGTCGAATGGAAAGAATCCCGATATTTAAATAGGCAGATAACTGACTGGTGCCTGAAACAGCTGGTAAATCACGTGCAGTTTTATAATCTGCTAAGCGAGTATGGATAAACTGGTCGAGTAAGGTGAGTGCATAGTCTTCACCCACTTGCCATTCAGCAAAATGCGGATGTTGGATCTGTTCTAGATAATCGTGATGTAATTGTTGAATGTTATCTAGCTGAAAATAGGACACATCGAGCGAGAGTGGTTGCTGCTGCGTAGGAGCCGGGTAGCATTGCGGTAAACCATGCTGTAAACGTTGATAACAGGTTTTTTTAAATGCGCTAAAAACTTTATAGGGTAAGGCAGACTGATTGCGGATCGAAGCCACAGGAAATAAGGTTCGATCATGAAAAAGTATGAATTCTTTTTGCTGCTGATGGAGTTGTTGTTGGATGGCCTGATCGCGTTTTAATTCATTGACACCGAGTTCGACATTGGCATAGACATGTTCAATCTCAAGTCGTTGGAGCAAATCAGCAAAAAAATCAGGTAGATCTTTCCAAAGTGAAATGGTCTGAACCATTAAAGGAATATTGAGTTGATGCAGTTGTTTTTTTAATTCTTGCAGTTGGCGTAAATAAAATTCGATTTTAATGGGCGCATCATTATGTTGTTGCCATTGCGCAGGCGATAAGATCACCAGTGCCAGACATGAACCAGCCTGAGTCGCATGCCAAAGCGCAGCATGATCTTGGATTCTTAAATCTTGGCGAAACCAAATCAATTGATAGGGATGAGACATAGTTGACAACGTAGATGGTGATTGAAATGACCTTAAGCGATTTTCTGATTTTAAAAAAGTATTTGCTAATAAAAAAGCAAAGCCCAAGCTTTGCTTTTTGCATCTAATTCAAATCATGAATTAGTGGTGGTGACCACCTGCACCGTGAACGTGACCGTGATCTAATTCTTCTTGAGAAGCATCACGGATTTCAACGATTTCAACTTCGAAAGTAAGATCTTGACCAGCAAGTGGGAAGTTCGCATCAACAATGATGTTGTCGCCTTCAATTGCTTTAACGGTTACGATTTGAACGCCGTCATCAGTTTGAGCTTGGAATTGCATACCAGGTTGGATGTTGTCCACACCTTGGAACATTTGAGCTGGAACTTCTTGAACGAGGTCAGGGTTGTATTCGCCATAACCTTCAGCAGCTGGAACGTTTACAGTGAATTTTTCACCAACAGTTTTACCTGTAAGAGCATTTTCTAAACCTGGAATGATGTTGCCCGCGCCGTGCAAATATGCAAGTGGTTCACCTTGAGATTGATCAAGTGTTTCACCCTCAGCGTTTGTTAAAGTGTAGTGGAATGAAACCACGTGGTTATTTGCAATAGCAGTCATGTTTTGAATCCATGTCATCAATAGTTTTAGCTGTATATCATAAAGTGAAAAATAGATTTTGTTGACTATTTTCCACTTTTTGAAACGATTTACTTAAATATTGAGTCGAAATATCAAATTTCAACTCAATACAGTTTAATTTTTGGACGGACACGACGCGTTAGGAAATCTTTCATGGTGAGCATGCCCGCTTGGGTATAACCATGAATATTGGCTTGATGTAGTCGGTATAAAGAGACGTACATAGTTTTGGCAATAAAACCTTGTACGCTAACATCGCCCAACAGCTCTCCCACCGCTTGATTGTGGCTCAATGACACCAGAGACCCTTTTTCATTAAAGCTAAACATTGGCTGAGGTGAACCCGACAAACGCGCAGCCATGGCATCTACCAAGAAGGTGGCCTGCTGACTTGCCACTTGCGCACGTGGACCTAGTGGAGGTTGGCGTGCATCCAACTGACAGTTGGCGCAGTCGCCGAAAGCAAATACATTTGGATCAGAGTAGGTTTGCAGCGTTGCATAGACCATTAAGCGATTAATCTTGTCCCGTTTAAAATCATGGAATGATTCTAAAACTTTAGGCGCTTTAACACCTGCGGCCCAAACCGTAATATCTGAGTGTAAAACACTGCCATTGCTAAAATAGACATTGGATTCATCGACTTTCTGTACTTTGTGTTGCGTCAAAATGTCGATGCCCATTTTCTTGAGTTGCTTGGCACTATGTGCAGCGGTTTTCTCAGTCAGTGCAGGCAAGATACGATCAGAAGCTTCAATCAAGGTAATTTTGACTTGTTTAGGGTCAATTTTCTTTAAGCCATAACGATAAAAGTTTTTGGTGGTTTCAATCAGTTCAGCTGCCAGTTCAACCCCCGTTGCCCCTGCGCCGACAATGCCAATATTTAAGGCACGTTCAGTTGGCTGGTTTTGTGCTTCGATATACAGATGGAACAAATCCTGTTGGAAGATGTCAGCTTGTTGACGACTATCAAGGAAATGACAGTATTCACGCACACCCTCGGTACCGAAGTCATTGGACACAGAGCCAACAGCAAGCACTAGCGTATCGTAGTTAAGTGTCTGGATCAGTGGGGTGTGTTCTTTGGAAAGTTGTGGAGGAGAGAGCGTAATTTGTTTTTTATCTTTATTGACATCAGTGAGGGTACCAAGGACGAACTCAAAATGATGTTTTTCTGCATGAGCAAAGTAATTGGTCTGTTCTTCGTGGGGGTTGAGTGAGCCAGCTGCGATTTCGTGAAGAAGTGGTTTCCATATGTGAGTGAGGTTTTGGTCGACTAGGGTAATTCGGGCTTTCTTACGTCGGCCAAAACGTTCACCTAGTTGTGTCGCAAGTTCTAAACCACCTGCGCCACCGCCTACAATCACGATATGATGTAAGGTTTTACTCATGATTAACCTAATTTTTTTTGTGAAAGGATGGCAGGATTATGCCATCCTTTTTTCAATATTGTATTGGTAATCTTGATAGAAAAAGTAGGTTTTTTTTAACCTTGATTTAAAGGATAAAGTTTCGGGTTTTGAGTATCGTTGGTTGAAAAAAAACTGAACAGATTAGAAAACCAGATCATAATTTTTTGAAAAATGTTGGCTTCTTCAATCTGAACATCATTCTCAATCTGTAAGCTACGAATCAATTGGTTGTTTTGATAAATCGATACCGTGGCCAAGTTCATGACTTGAGTCAAAGGTGCAGTTAAATGCTGTTCATTCAGTTCGATATTGATATGTGTATTCGTCGTTTGAAGCGGTTCAACGGTCGTGACTTGCTGGTTGGCATCAGTCAAATGAATACGTTGTGTCAATAAATCAAAAGTATTTAAATCAATCGGCGCTGCTTGACCATAAAGTGAGGTGGTGACAATCGTTGGTTGCTGTGTTTCAACTTTAAACATTTTCAAAGTCGATTTAATTACAGGTAGTTCAGCAATGAGTCGTTGTTTTGGAATTACTTCTTCATCTCGGGTATAGGTATAAGCCAAATTCATCAATTTATGTGCCACTTCTGCACGCTTTACTGCGCTTGGTGTGCCTAACACCACCACAATCAAACGACGTTTTTCAACATGCGGATTAAAGGTTGGACGCTCAGCAGTGAGGGCTAAGTTGTAACCTGCCGCTTTGGTAAAACCTGTTTTTAGACCATCAGCGGTTGGATCCATTTTCAATGCTAGATTAGTTGCATGATGGAAGCGTTGGTTATAACTAAAGCTTGGCATTTTTGAATAATATAAATATTCAGGGGTTTGCTTCACAATGGCTTTCGCAAGCAGGCTGAGATCAGCAGCTGTAGAATAATGATCGGTCATGGTAATCCCAGCTGGATTACTAAAATGCGTATCTTTCATGCCCAAGGCTTGCGCCTCTTGATTCATACGCGCCACAAATTGCGGTACGCTGCCCGAGATTTTTTCTGCAAGCGTGACGGCTGCATCATTGGCAGACATCACAATGAGGCCTGCTAAAAGCTGGTCAACAGAAATCTGTTCACCTGCTTTTAAATACATTTGTGACTCATCCCACATGACTGTACTAACAACAGGCGTTGCGGTCAGTATGTCTTCTTTACGTAATTTACCCGCCTCAATTTCTTTTAGCGCGATATAGGCCACCATCATCTTGGTGAGTGAGGCTGGTGCACGCTGAACATGACTATTATGCTCAGCAATAATTTGTCCGGATTGAGCATCAATCACAGACCATGCTTGAGCTTCAACGGTTTCAGGGGCAATGTTGAGTAAATTTGCATGTGCAAGGTTTGCACAAATGAGACTAAACAACGTAAAGAGGGGGAGGAGAAATTTCACGTGAATACCTTGTAGTGCCGATCCGGTGGCCTTAAATGTGAGAGGAGAATGCTATGACTTTTTTGTTGAAGAATCCAGCAACTTTTGCTGACAATTACGACATCTACGCATGACTTTGTAAAAAAATGCTAAGCTGTGTGAAATTGTTCCTATTTTTCATGATTAGAAATTATGTTGCACTATCAAATTGAGTTCGACGATTATCGCCAACACCTGATTCATGTCACCTTACGTTTCCTTGCCAACCCCAATCAAGAACTTTGGTTGCCAACTTGGATTCCAGGCAGCTATTTAATTCGAGAATTTTCCAAACACATTGAATCGGTAAAAGCATCTGATGAAGCAGGGCGTTTACTCAGTATTAAAAAAACAGAGAAAAATCGCTGGCGTTTATTCAATACCGATCATGAACTGATTACGGTGGAATATGATGTCTATGCTTATGATTTATCGGTACGCGGGGCCTATGTTGATCAAACCCGTTTATACGTCAATCCAGCTTGTGTTTGTCTGGGTTTAAAAGATCAAGAGCAAGCGCCGTGTGAAGTGGAAATCTTCCTCCCAGATGAACTCAAGCATTTTCAAATTGCGACGGGTTTGCCAACCAAAAGCTTGGTTAAAGGACGTTTTACTTTAAAATCAGATAACTACGATCAGTTGATTGATAGTCCATTTGAGTTGGCCGAGCAAAGTCGTTTTAGTTTTGAAGCCAATGGTATTGCGCATGAGTTTGTGATTTCTGGCAAGCATGCGACCAATTTAACTCGTTTAGAGGCAGATATTAAAAAGATTTGCCAAACTGAAATCGACATCTTTGGTTCAGCACCATTTCAAAACTATACCTTTATGACCATGGCAACTGGTAATAGTTATGGTGGATTAGAGCATTGCAATAGCACCAGTTTAATTACACCGCGTGATGATTTACCTAAGGCGGATGAGGCAGAAGAACCGTCTAAAGATTATCAACGCTTTTTAGGTCTATGCAGCCATGAATATTTTCATTCATGGTTAGTAAAATTTATTCGCCCTGAAAATTTTACCAACTATGATTTGCATCAAGAAGCCTACACGAGCTTACTGTGGATTTTTGAAGGCTTTACTTCATATTATGATGATCTGATTTTGTTGCGTAGTGGCGTGATTTCACAAAAATCTTATCTGGATTTACTTAAAGCGCAAATTGACCGTTATTTACAAAACCCAGGGCGTTTGGTGCAATCTGTTGCTGAGTCAAGCTTTGATGCTTGGATCAAGTTTTATCGTCAAGATGAAAACTCGAATAATGCAGGCACGAGCTACTATAATAAAGGCAGTTTGGTGGCACTTTGTTTGGATTTGGGGTTGCGCTTACGTGGTTCAAATTTAGATGCCTTGATGCGTCGTCTATATGAAAATACCCAAAATGGGATTCAAGTGAATGATCGGACGATTTTTGACTTATGTCATGAGTTGACAGGGGATAACTGGATTGAGCAAATCAATCATTTGATCAACACCACAGATGAATTGCCACTGGATCAACTCTTCCCTGAATTTGGTTTAAGTTATAGCACCAAAGAAGACAAGGCTTTGCCATTTGGCTTAAAAGTTGTTGATAAAGCTGAAGGCGTGGTAGTACAACAGCTTCGTCGAGAGAGTGCTGCGGCAAGGGCTGGGTTGTCTGCCAATGATGTGATTATTGCGATTGATGGCATCAAGGCTTCGGAAAAACTGTTGGCAAAGTATGCAAAGCAACAAGGTAAATTTATTGTTTATGCATTCCGCCGTGATGAGTTTTTACAATTTGAACTGGAAGCAGGTGAGAATGCACTGACAACAGTTGAACTCAAAGTCGAAGATCAAAATAAGCTGGATCGTTGGTTGAAGTAATCATGTGTTGATTAAAAAGGAAGAGCTGAATCTCTTCCTTTTTTTGTATTTAATTTTGGTATGAGCGTGGATTTATTCCTGCTGAAACTTTGATTTTGAAAGAGTGAATCGTTAAAAGGCACATCTATTTCTGCTTAGTCACTAAGCGTGAAATTCCTCTAAACTCGGCAATAATTTCATTGTGCTGATTGGCGATTGTAATATCATAAATTTCAGATCGTCCACTTGGCGCTTTGAAGCTTGCTGTTGCAGTTAAAGTATCGCCAATTTTTCCTGGTTTGATATAGCTGATATTGCAATGCTGTCCGACAGCAGGTTGTTCACTATTACATGCAATCGCAAAGGCACTGTCTGCAATCGCAAAAATAATGGCACCGTGGCAGGTGCCATGCCCTTGAGTATGATTTTCTTTCACTGTTAAAGAGACTGCGGCTGAACGATGACCTGAGGCTGTTAGTTTTGCACCGATCATTTGCATCACAGCATCTTGTTGAAATAATGCATTCATCTTGGCAAGATCCATCTTTTTATATGATATGGTTTTAAATATAAATTATTTTTTTTGAATCATAAATGCCGTTTTGATAAATGATCGATAAGATCTGATAAAAAGCGCAATATTTTTGACGTTCAAGCAGGTCGTGATTGAGTTTCGCTGGGCTTATGTATAGGTCATTAAATCGTGAGTTAACAAAGATAAAATCGATTTAAAAGTGTGTCGATTACATTGAACCTACCACTAAAGAATTAACGAATTGTTCATCTAAGCCTGTCAAAATAGCACGGGTTATTTAGCAATTTATGTATTTGTTTGCTAAATGATCAATTCGGTATCTATATTTAAAGCAGACAGTGGTTTGTATTTGAAAAGCCAAAACTTGACCGCATATAGATATGGCGAGATGCTACTATTATATCATTTTGTAGTATTTTTTATCGAAATGTCGTTATCACTGGATATTGCGTTGACTCGCATGTGATGAACACTGATACTCTCAAGTTTGTTTAAGCAAATCGGTTCTAGGAGCTGGGCCACAAGCACAGTTATCCGTAACTCAATCCAACACAAGGGGCTATATATGGCTGGTGGAAAGTCAAAAATCATTTACACACTGACTGACGAGGCGCCGTTATTAGCGACCTATTCATTGCTACCGATCATTGAGACCTTTACAAAACCTGCTGGCATTGAGATTGTTAAAAGTGACATCTCAGTTGCAGTACGTGTACTCGCAGAATTTTCAGATTACCTTAAAGATGAGCAAAAGGTAAACAATAACCTTGCAGAGTTAGGTCGTCTTACACAAGATCCAGATACCAATATCATTAAACTTCCAAACATCAGTGCGTCTGTTGCTCAGTTAGTGTCATGTATTAAAGAGCTCCAGTCGAAGGGTTATGCGATTCCTGATTACCCAGAAAATCCAACCACTGAAGAAGAAAAAGAGATCAAGGCACGTTATGGTAAATGCCTTGGTTCAGCAGTAAACCCTGTATTGCGTGAAGGGAACTCTGATCGCCGTGCGCCAGCTGCTGTGAAAAATTATGCAAAAAAACACCCGCATTCAATGAGTGAGTGGAAACAATGGTCTCAAACTCACGTTTCTCACATGGATGAAGGCGACTTCTACCACGGTGAAAAATCAATGACTTTAGACCGTGCACGTAATGTGAAAATGGAACTCATCACTAAGTCTGGTGAAACCATTGTGCTGAAGCCAAAAGTCGCACTTCAAGATGGTGAAATCATTGACTCAATGTTTATGAGCAAGAAAGCGCTTTGTGATTTCTACGAGAAAGAACTTGAAGACTGTCGTGAAGCGGGCATTTTGTTCTCATTACACGTGAAAGCAACCATGATGAAAGTGTCACACCCGATCGTATTCGGTCACTGTGTGAAAATTTACTATAAAGACGCTTTTGAAAAACACGGTAAATTATTCGACGAACTCGGTATTAACGTGAACAACGGTATGGCTGGTCTTTATGAAAAGATCGCAACTCTACCAACATCTTTACGTGAAGAAATCATCGAAGATTTACATGCTTGCCAAGAACACCGTCCTGCACTTGCAATGGTGGATTCTGCTAAAGGCATCACCAACTTCCATTCACCAAATGACGTGATTGTCGATGCTTCTATGCCTGCAATGATTCGTGGTGGCGGTAAAATGTGGGGTGCTGACGGCAAACCTTACGACTGTAAAGCTGTGATGCCAGAATCAACTTTCGCGCGTATCTACCAAGAAATGATCAACTTCTGTAAGTGGAATGGTAACTTCGATCCACGTACTATGGGCACAGTACCAAACGTTGGTTTGATGGCGCAAAAAGCAGAAGAATACGGTTCACACGACAAAACTTTTGAAATCTCAGAAGCGGGTATTGCCAACATTACTGATTTAGACACGGGTGAAGTGTTGATGTCACAAAATGTAGAAGAAGGTGATATCTGGCGTATGTGTCAGGTGAAAGATGCACCAATCCGTGACTGGGTGAAACTTGCAGTAACACGTGCACGTAACTCAGGCATGCCTGCGATCTTCTGGCTTGACCCGTACCGTCCACACGAAAATGAATTGATCAAAAAAGTTGAAAAATACTTGAAAGATCATGACACCACAGGTCTTGATATTCAAATCATGTCACAAGTACGTGCAATGCGTTATACGCTTGAACGTGTAGCGCGTGGTTTAGATACTATTTCTGTCACTGGTAACATTTTACGTGACTACTTAACTGACTTGTTCCCGATTATGGAATTGGGTACTTCAGCGAAAATGTTGTCGATTGTGCCGTTAATGGCTGGCGGGGGCATGTATGAAACAGGTGCGGGTGGTTCAGCACCGAAACATGTTCAGCAGTTGGTTGAAGAAAACCACTTGCGTTGGGATTCACTCGGGGAGTTCCTTGCGTTAGCAGTGTCTTTAGAAGAGCTTGGTATCAAAGAAGATAATAACCGTGCGAAATTGCTTGCGAAGACGCTTGACCAAGCAACAGGTAAACTTCTTGATAACGACAAGTCTCCATCACGTCGTACAGGTGAGTTAGATAACCGTGGCAGCCATTTCTACTTAGCATTGTACTGGGCTGAGGCATTAGCCGCTCAAGACGAAGATGCTGAGTTAAAGGCGAAATTTGCTCCGCTTGCAAAATCGCTTGCTGGAAACGAACAGAAGATTGTTGCTGAACTTGCTCAAGTTCAAGGCCAAGCTGCTGATATTGGTGGTTATTATGCAATCGACCCAGCGAAAGTAAATGCAGTAATGCGTCCAAGTGCAACGTTTAATACGACACTTGCGTCACTTTAATTATTGGTATATCACCGACAACATTGTCGGTGATATAAAAAAGCCGATGTGAAAACATCGGCTTTTTATTAATATGAGTCGGATTTTTCGATTTTTGGGGTTTTAAAGTAAAAGATGGAACAAACTCGGGCTGATACGCATTCCTCTGTTTTTATGGCAGCTTTTTTATTGTTACATCTAGCTTATTATATCGTTTCGGAATCCACTTACAGTTTTATTGAAAATCATATTTATCAAAAGAAACAAGAATATGTTGAAGCAGATGAGAAAATAAGGGTTTATATAGAAAAATACCCAGCTAAAAAAACGACATACTATTTTGAGCTTTACAATGATGGTTCTTATCTCGGAGATATTTTCTGTGGTGCTACTATGATTCATTTATGTCGGGAGTGGAGTGATTATCAGTATGGCTTTAAAGTCGAAAATTTAGCCTACGAAGCCCGAGTTAATGATTTAGGTGAGGTGAAGTCGGTTAGAGTTAAATATTTTGACTTAATTAATAATGATAAATATAAAATTATAAATAATAGGGAGTTTTTTTCTCCATCATTATCAACACTTGTTGGTAAATTAGTGATCAGTCTTATTTTTGCTCTCTGCGTAAATCTTTCGATCTTGATTTATTGGTGTAAAATTCTTCGTGAAAGACAGCTAAATAAATATAAATATGATTACTTTATAATTTATGGTTGTCCCTTACTTATGTTGGGTTATTTCATAAAATGTATTTTTGATATTTATTCGTTTGTATTCTGAATCATCTGTTGTTTAGCGCATGTTTTAAAGCCCACGAAAGTGGGCTTTAAAACATCTAAACTCTAACGCCCATTACGGTTACGGCCACGCGGTGCTTTGGTATTTGGACGGGTTGTGCCATTGGTCTTGCGACGTGGTTTATCGGCATCGTCAGTTTGCCAAATACGGGTTGTACCACCACCTGCTTTTTTCTTGCCTTTAAATGGTTTTTCACCTTTTTCTTCTCGAGCTTTATCTTTAGCGCGTGAAAAGTGCGGTTTATTATTCGATTTTCTCGCGAAAGAACGACCTTCATAAGGTTTATCGGCAGGAACATCTTTAAAATCTGGATAAAGCAAAGGTTCGATTTCCAATTGTTCACCTGGCTGTAAACCTAGTTTAACGAGATCGATGCTACCAATTTGAGTACGAATCAGACGTAAAGTTGGGAAACCCACAGCAGCGGTCATACGACGTACTTGACGGTTACGACCCTCGCAGATTTGTAATTCGATCCAAGTCGTTGGAATATTGGCACGATAACGTACAGGTGGATTACGTTCCCACAGCCATTCAGGCTGATCAACTTTACGCGCTTTGGCCGGTAAAGTCATACCATCTGCAAGTTCAACGCCTTTTTGCAATTTTTCAATAGCTTCTTCTGTGACATCACCATCAACTTGAGCAAGATAAGTTTTATATTTCTTATTGTCTGGATGGGTGATGAATTGATTTAAACCACCATGATCAGTAAGAAACATTAAACCTTCAGAGTCTAAATCTAAACGTCCTGCAATACGAAGTTCAGGATCTTTGATAAAACTTGAAACTGTTAAATGTTTTTCATCTTCGCGAAACTGTGACAAAACGTCAAAAGGTTTGTTAAATACGACTACTTTCATATGGATATACTACTTTGGCTATGGGCGGCATCATAACAATAAAGGTTTTTATTTAATGGAGAAATGTTGTTATTTCCCGTATAAATCTCAAAAAAAACCTGTTTTGAACTAAACTGGTTCATGCAATAAAAAACGAAAGTATGCCATAGAAGGCATAGAGATAATCGCTAAATACATGAGGGAGAACCTGCAAAATGGGTTATCAGAAGATCGTGGTTCCTGCTGATGGAGACAAAATCACAGTAAATGCAGACCTGTCACTGAATGTTCCAAATCGACCAATCATTCCTTTTATTGAAGGTGATGGTATTGGTGTGGATATTACACCAGCAATGAAGGCAGTAGTAGATGCCGCCGTGTTAAAAGCTTACGGTGGCAAACGTTCAATCGAATGGATGGAAGTCTACTGCGGCGAAAAAGCAGATAAAATTTATGGCAATTATATGCCAGAAGAAACTTTTGATGCTCTACGTGAATTTATTATATCAATAAAAGGCCCGTTAACGACACCCGTTGGCGGCGGTATTCGTTCTTTAAATGTCGCATTGCGCCAAGAACTCGATCTTTATGTTTGTGTACGCCCAGTACGTTGGTTTGAAGGCGTTCCATCACCAGTTCAGCATCCCGAACTCACCGATATGGTAATTTTCCGTGAAAACTCGGAAGATATTTATGCAGGAATTGAGTGGAAAGCAGATTCGCCGGAAGCCAAGAAAGTGATTAAATTCCTGCAAGAAGAAATGGGCGTAACCAAAATCCGTTTCCCGACTGATTGTGGCATTGGAATTAAACCCGTTTCAAAAGAAGGCACACAGCGCTTGGTGCGTAAAGCGATTCAGTTTGCGATTGATAATGATAAACCTTCGGTGACCTTGGTGCACAAAGGTAATATCATGAAGTACACCGAAGGTGCGTTTAAAGAGTGGGGCTATGAACTCGCCATGGAACGCTTTGGTGGTCAATTGTTAGATGGTGGGCCTTGGGTAAAAATTAGAAATCCAAGAACGGGCAAAGACATTATTATTAAAGATGTGATTGCTGATGCTTTCTTACAGCAAATCTTGATGCGTCCAGCCGATTATTCAGTGATTGCAACGCTGAACTTAAATGGTGACTATATTTCTGATGCACTTGCAGCAGAAGTGGGTGGCATTGGGATTGCTCCAGGCGCGAATATTGGTGGTGCAATCGCAGTCTATGAAGCCACACACGGCACCGCACCAAAGTACGCAGGGCAGGATAAAGTCAATCCAGGTTCAATTATCTTATCAGCTGAAATGATGTTGCGAGATATGGGCTGGACGGAAGCCGCGGATTTGATTATTCAAGGTGTTTCAGGAGCGATTTCTGCGAAAACCGTGACCTATGACTTTGAACGTTTGATGCCAAATGCAACCTTGTTGCGTTGTTCTGAGTTTGGAAAAGCCATAATTCAGCATATGGAAGATTAGTTTTCTACATAATAAGAGGGCGGTTTTGCCGCTCTTTTTTATTTTAAAATTGAGATAAATAAGTCAGGAGAAAAGCATGTACAAACGAGCATGCATGGCATATTTTGATGTATTCGAAAATAAATATTGAACACCATGGCTGAAAGAAAATACGGTGCTGCTACACCAAAAACTACAGAAACCATAACCAGTTTAGATTGCTATGGTCAGGTACTCAGCAATCAAAAATATGAGCGGACTTTGTTTGTTGATTTAGATCTGTCAGAAGCCCAAAGCACAGGTGCTGTTTTTAATGAATGTACCTTTCGTCGTGCACGTTTTAATGCATCAGTTCATCAGCATAGTGCATTTTTAAATTGTACTTTTCATTTCTGTAATTTCTTTGATAGTAAATTCACCGACTGTAAATTTGTTGGCAGTATGTTTAGCGATTGTCAGTTTCACCACATGCAGGTTGAAGACAGTGATTGGGCTTTTGTTGGATTGCCGGGCGCTGATCTAGAGAAAGCTTCTTTTTTGCGAACTCGTTTGAGAGAAGCCGATTTGACGGGAGTGCGTTGCCATGGAGGCTCGCTGCGAGATAGCGATCTATCTGGTGCATGGCTACATCGTGCAGATTTTACCGAATGCGATTTAAGGGGCAGCGATTTGAGTGCCTTAGACCCGAAAGAAACGCAGATTAAAGAGGCGATTATCAATCTTGATCAAACGCTGATGATTGCTGAAAACCTAGGTTTCGATGTCAGAATTGATTGAGTCTGAGAAAATAATTCGGTCAAAATGAGTGGTTTTAGGCCACTCATTTTTATGGGAGAGATAAGCTAAAACTTATTTTTAAGCAAGATAGAGCCGAATAAAAGGAATCAATTGTGATCTAAAGAAGTTTGTTAAACGGTTATTTAAACTCAATGTGTGTGGAGATTATCCATGATAATACTGCTTGTGTTTGTGAAGATACCGCATCGGCCGTAGGTGATATCAAACACGCTACAGCTCAAGAACTTGGATATTATCTCTTTGCAGAAGGTCAATAAAAAATTAAACAATATGCGAAACATGAGTATTGAGTGATATGTAATAGGTAGCATACTCTCAAATTGAGAGCTAATTAAATTAATGCCGTGCTAAGACAGTCTCAACTTTAATTATTGAGGCTGTTTTATGATTATATTTTTTCGCTATTAAAATCTGTACTTCGATGGCCTAATTCTGGCTGCTCTCGCTCTAACCATTTTTGATAGCTAATACTGATGTTAAATATATTCATGCTTATACTCAGTAATAACGCAATAATGCTAACTAGAATTGCTATTTTCTGCTTCAGAATTAATGTAATAATTAATATTAAAGCTGAGGTGGAAATGAAAAATCTATCAATTGAAACAGCATAATGATTGTTCTTTGTCATAAAAGACAGGGTATAAATGAATACAACTCCAATAATGTTTAGGAGAGCAACCCAAAATAAGATCTTAACTTTCATATCACTTCTTCTTTCAACAATGAATGCTGGAATTCGGTCCCCACCTATGACATTACGGTCATTAACCTGTATAAATCCTCGTTATGTATCTATGGCTTTAGAAACCACATTACATTTAGGGCAATAATGACTCATTCCCTCTAAATGAGCCGCTTTACCATCTACTAGTCAAGAATCATCTCCTTCAATGATTTTGCCACCGTGATTAGTAAAACACCCTCTTGTTATAAATGCTTGCATATTATGAATATCCAGAATTATTAAAATAAATAGAAAATTTAAAAATAATTGGATAAAGATTGTCACCTTTATGCTTTTTATGCAAAGCATTGCCTAATTTGTTTATAAATTAGATGCTTTATGTGTGTTTAATGAGTTTAAATATAATGAATTGGATTATATTGAATTTGTTATGGAAAATATGAGCTTTCATTAATTACCTATATTATGTACACATCTATTTATCCATACTGTGAAAACAAATAGCAACTTATTAAAGATGTGATTATTTAAAGGCTGATTTAAAAATTCAATACCTACAGCAAGTGATAATAAATAAATCTTCATATTCAGCGTTGATTAGTCTGCTTTTACTTTACAAAAGGGATCAACGTTTGGGTTGCTATTCCAGATATATTCGGCTTCTTCTGCACAAAGCTGGGCAACTTTTTCACCCTGTGTGTCATGGATGAAGGCAAGGGTCATATCCATACCTGCACTCACACCCGATGAGGTATAGAATTTCCCATCAATCACCCAACGGGCTTGGGCTTGCCACAACACTTGGTCATTAAGTTTTTGTACGAACTCAAATGCCATTTTATTCGATGTTGCTTTAACGCCATTTAAAAGACCGGTCGCTGCAAGTAATGAACTGCCTGTACAGATTGTCAGAACATATTTGCTTTGATCTGCTAAAGTTTTAAGCTGATCAAGAAACTGCTGATTTTTGATTAATTCAAATGTTACGATGCCACCAGGAATCAGCAGAATACTTTCGGCATTTGTTTCGATTTCGCTCAATGATTTGGTTTGGATACAGACACCATGTTTATTGGAAACTAGACCGCCATTCAGACTGTAAAACTGGACTTGATAGTGCTGTTGCAATAGACCAAACAATTCAACAGGTCCCATAATATCAAGGGTTTCAAAGTCTTCAAATACGACAGCATGTACAGAAATAGGCATGGCTTTTCTCACTTGATTTATCTGCTTAACACCATAGTCAGCTGTAAATTTTTTATTGTGAATATTCTGTATGGCTTATTTTGAATTATGCTAAATCAGTGGACTTTTGGCCTGATCTGTTAGCAAGCGAAACGCATTTTTGGCTTAAAATTTAGGCGTTTAAGCAGGCTGAATGAGAAAAGCAGCGGTGTATCGTAAATTTAGAAAAATCTGTATCTATAATTTCTGGACCAGATGTTCAAAAATAACTGAAAAATAGAGCGAGTGCCGTGTTATGAAGATGTATCAAGTGGATGCTTTTACCCAAGAATTATTCAAAGGCAATCCAGCAGGTGTAATCGTTGTTGATGAATGGTTGGATGAGCATTTGATGCAGAATATTGCCATGGAAAACAATTTATCTGAAACGGCTTTTGTAAAAACGATTGATGAGCATAATTATGAAATTCGCTGGTTTTCTCCACTCAATGAGGTTGCGTTTTGTGGACATGCTACTTTAGCCAGTGCTTTTGTTTTATTTAAAGATTTCACCAAGCTTGAAACCATCCAGTTTCATGTACGCGATTTGGGTATTTTTATTGTTAGCCAAGATGCTGATGGTAAAATTAAAATGAATTTTCCGATTCGTAAAGCAGAGTTGGTTGCTGACTATCCGCCAGTATTACGTGAAGGGCTCACCAAGCCTTTTAAAGCAGTTTACCGTAATGTCCAAGCCTATATTATTGAATATGAAACCGTACAGGATGTCTTGGATGAACAACCAGATTTTGAAAAATTAAAACAACTCGGACAAATTCGTACTGCGATTACCGCTTCTCAGCCTGATGTTGCCATTACCGCCAGAGGTGAAGGGCAGTTTGATTGTGTTTCTCGTTATTTTGCACCAGCGATTGGTATTGATGAAGATCCTGTAACTGGTTCAATTCATACGGCGATTGTTCCACTCTGGGCTGAAAAATTGAATCAGACTCGATTAAAAGCCTTTCAAGCCTCTAAACGGGGTGGAATTTTAGATTGTGTCATTGCATCTGAAGATCGTATTGAAATTTCAGGTTATGCAAAATTGTATCTGCAAGCTGAACTAGCAATCTGAATTTTAACTTAAACTGTGCAAAAACAAAGATAAAAGCTGTTTAAATAAACAGCTTTTTTCAAAACATAACTATTAAAAATGCGAATCGTTCTCTACTATAGCTTGACGTTTTTATTTAAATCACCAAAATTACTTGGATAAATTATGTTAATGCGGTTTAAGCAGCTTACTCTCTCTCTTTGTTTGATCGGGTTGAGTGCGACGTCTTGGTCTCAGACAGTACTCGTAAAAAGTGAAAAAAATATTGAAGAATATAAATTAGATAATGGTTTCAGAGTTATTCTTGCGCCAAACGATAAAGAAAACAAAGTTTACGTTAATACGGTTTATTTCACGGGTTCATTGAATGATCCAAAGGGTAAAGGTGGTCTGGCTCATCTATTGGAACATTTGGCGTTTAAAGGTACGCAGAATGTCAAAGGGGATGAGTTTCAGCGCCGTTTAGATCAATTTACTTTGATGACCAACGCCAGTACAGACTATTACTCAACCAAATATTTAAATATCGTTCGTCCTGAAAAAAATGCGCTGAATGAGATTCTATATCTCGAATCTGAGCGTATGGACAAATTGGTACTGCAAGAAAAATTTGTACCGTCTGAAATTGAAATCGTAAAACGCGAACGTGAAATCCGTATGGATCAACCGTTTGCGGTTTTAATGGATCAAATGTGGAAAGCGGCGTATGGCAACCAATATCTGGGTCGTTTGCCGATTGGTGATCTACCTGAATTAAAGTCGATTCAACTGAATGAATTGAATCAGTTTTATAAAACTTGGTATGCGCCGAATAATGCGGTGATGGTCATTTCTGGTAAATTTGATAAGACTGAAGTACTCAATAAGATTGACCAATATTTCAGTCCGATTGCAGCGCGTGCTGTGCCTGCTCAAGTGCAAGTGCCTGTGTTGGATTCAAGCAAAATTGAACAGCGTCAATTTACGGTACACAAGGGCAGTGATTTAGCCAAATTCCATATCTATATGAATGGCAAAAATACCAAGCTGCAGCCTGCTTTAGCCTTAGCACCCGCACTGTACACCATGCAACCAAGCGGTACTTTATACAAGAGCATGGTTGAGACCGGTATTAGTACGGCAGTGCAATCGACTACATGGTTAGATCAAGATTTTAATGTGGTGTTTATGGGTGCAATTTATGCCCCGAATCATGATGCCAAAAAAGTCCAAGAGGCGCTCACGGCAGGTGTTGAAAATAGCCATGAGTTTAGTGAAGCTGAGTTACAACGAATCAAGAATATCACGCAAAATGATGCGGATACGATTATGAATGATGCGGTGGCTTTGGGTTCACGTCTAAGTGATTACGCAGTTTCATCTCATGGTCAATGGGATCAATACTTTAAAGATTTGCAGGCTGTTAAAGATTTAAAATTAAAAGATGCCAATCAAACCTTAAAAGACTTTTTAGTTTCATCCCATCGTATTTCAGGTGATATTTTACCGACGCCTGAAGATCAGAAAAAAGCGATGACGTTGAAAGCTGAACAAAAGCCAAAAACGCTCGACCAAACTGCTGAAAAGCCTGAGCCTTTAAAAGATGCTAGTGTGTATAAGCAGGAAGTTAGCCAGTTTATGGCACAGTCTGCTCAGCAATTGCAAAAAAATGAGCAGAAAATTCAGCGTGGCGAGTTGAAGAATGGTATTCGCTACGCGCTATTCCCAACGCCTACACGTGATGATAAAACCTATGCCACCATTAGTTTAGATTTTGGTGATGAGAAAGCGCTGTTTGGTAAAGGAGTCACTTTAGATTTAACCAGCTATTTAATGCTACGGGGTTCTGAGAAGCATACCTTGCAGGAAATTACCGATAAGGCGATTGCGGCGAGTGGTGGCGCATCGGTCAGTTCAAATGGCAATGGTTTTACCATCGTTGTTCAAGCGAAAAAAGACAAATTTGAAGACTTCTTAAACTTTATTATTGATGTCATCAAACAGCCGAAATTCTCGCAAACTGAATTTGATTTGGCAAAAAATCAAAGTTTGTCGGTACTGGATCGTCCATATACAGAACCTGCGGTTGTGTCATCAATGACTTTATCTAAAATTTTGGAAATCTATCAACCAGGGGATATGCGTTATCACTTTGAACCTGAGCTTGCCAAAAAGCAGATTAGTGAAGTCACTCAGCCACAAGTCAAACAATTCTATGATCAATTCTTTGAGACCGATCATGCACAAATTGCGGTAACAGGTGATTTTGATGCCAAGAAAATGCAGAAGACCTTACAAAAGGCCTTTGGTTCTTGGAAAGCAAAGCAACCGTTCACAAAAGTGACCGGTCAATATACGGTGTATAAAGCACAGAAAGTGCATGCTTTATCAGAGCAGCGTGAGTTCGGTAGCTATCAAAGTGTATTGGCATTGCCTGTTGGTTCGTACCATAAAGATGCGCCTGCTTTGATTATTCTCAGTCATATTTTGGGTAACTCACAATTGTCATCTCGTTTGGCTCAAGAGTTACGTGAGAAAAATGCGTTGGTGTATGGTTTTGGCAGTGGCTTAGACCTCGACCCAGATATTGATGATGGTACGTTGAGTATCACTGCAAATTATACTTCTGGTCGTTCAGAGCAAGTTTCGCAATCAGTACACAAGGTATTGAATGAGTTGCTGAGCAAAGGCGTGACTGAGCAGGAAGTGGAAGCAGCCAAAGCAGATATCATGAAGAAACGTGTGACGGCTTTGGAAGATGAGCGCAATATTCATGGTATGTTGACAGGTCAATTAGAGCGCAACAAGACTTTGTTGGATCGTGCTGAACGAGATCAAGAGCTTGCAAAACTGAGTAAAGAAGATGTCAATGCTGCCATCCAGAAATACATCAAACTTGATCAGTTTGTCGAAGTCATGGCTGACCAATATGGTCAAGCACAAGACTTGAAGTAAATCATAAAAAGAAAGCCACCGATGAGGTGGCTTTCTTTATTGGAGATAATCAGTGATCATGTTTATGCGCATGAAAATCTTCATTTTTGCGGAAACGTAGGTAGTTTTCAAACTGTTCGCAATATTCGTCAAAGTTATCTTCCAGCATCATTTGGAATTGTTGCAGCAGATAAGACATCACTTGTTCTTTGGCAGCACGCATTTCTTCGCCGTCTTTGAAGTTATTGGCTGCGACCCAAGTATTAAAACGGGCAGTGGCGAATAACATGGCTGCACTGACCTGACCACGTAATTCTTCTGGCTTGGTTTGCTGACCTTTAGGTGGTCGGCAGAAATCATTGGCAAGCTTAATGAACTCATCTGCACGCTCAAAAAAGACTGCATTTAAAGCTTCTTCTTCCGTCACATCAGTGGCGTTAATTTTTTGAGACATGGTTTTTCCCAGCGACAAGTTAAGACACATTATTATAGACAAAGCCTTGTCGAAACTAAACCTTTGCCTTAACCTAAAATAGCCTAAGCAATTAGAATAATCACTATGCAAGATGCGATCGCGATTCAAAGCTTAAAAACGGATATTGCCTTATTACGCCAGCATATTTATCCACCCCAATATTTAGAGCATGTCGAAGGCTTGCCGATTTATTATGGGCTGCAACAAGATGTGGATGAATATTATCGACAATGGCAACCTTTGATTGAACGGGCACAACAGTTATGTCAGCCTTTTATGGAAGATGACGTGGTAGATGCGATTCATTTACCCAGTCATTTAAATCTGCCGCTGTTTTTCTTTCATGTCGATCGGATTCGGATTAATAAAACTCGTGCTAAAGAGTCGAAAACTTTCCGTGGTGTGGCAGCATTACTAGAAAAATGTGGACACTTTGAGACGGATCAGATTTTTGCAATGCAGGAATGGTTGGGTAGTGATGATACGGCGGCCTTAGTTGCACATCGTGAATTTATTGATTTACGCACCTATGTCTTTCAGCATGGTCAAAGTGACTATACCCGAACGCGGTTTTATATGAATGGGGTGATTTTGAGTGTAGAACCACATTTTAAATTGGTGGATGCACGGGATAAGCCGCGTAAGCAGCGTAATGATCGTTATAGCGATCCGATTGCGGATAATGGTACGTGGAAGATTTTTGGGAAATATCGGTAAATGATTTAAGTGGAATAAATAGTTTAACACTCTAATTTTCATTAAAAAATAACAGCACAGCCACAAGAGCTATATAAAGTTTGGAGGTTTTCGCGTAGGCGATTTCCTACTTTGTTTTCGGACAAAGTAGGCAAAACCATTGTCATCAGCAAAACCTGTCTATTTCTTGGATTTATTAAAATGTATCGCAGAAACATTACGTTGCTTATATCACGCAGGTTGCTGATGACGTTTCCGAGTATCCGCTTTTTGTAGGACTTAAATTATTTGTGGCGGCATCCATGCCGCCATCACGATAATAGAGTGAGGTGATTTTCCCTTATGCAGCTATTGCTTTTCATCCCAAAAAGCGTCCTGAGCAGATAGGGTCTGAAGCTTTTTATTCGCTTTCTTGGTCACATGTGGTTGCTGTGCTTTAACCCAACCTAATGCAAATAAAAACTGCGGATGCTTCACAGCCTGTTGCTCAAAGATTTGCTCAGCAACAAACAGGTCATTATAAAAGCCTAAATATTCCTGAATTGGCTGTAACTTATTTAAGAATTGTTGAACCTGCTTTTCTGGATACAGCGCTGAAATAAAGTCGATGCAATAACGCAATTGTTTGACGCGTTTACGGGTACGGTGTTGTTGCTCGACTTCTAACTTAGAAAATTGGGCTGCATCTTTGAGAATTTTTTGATATAGCCTACTTAAGCTTTTCGCTGCCTGTTTGGAAAGTTTAGATTTAGACTCATGCTCACTATAGGTGAAGCTGAATAATGCTAAAAATAGCTGTGTGGTTTTAGGATGACTTAATAACTGAGAAACACGACTGTCAGTACTCTCAGTGAATGGGAAATCAAAATCACAAACTTCTTTTACTAAGGGAATGATGGAATCTTGAATTGCATCATTATCACGTGATTGTCCCAAAGCTCTAAAAATATCAGCCAATTGATTTTCCCAATTCGGATCAATATGTGCCGACCAATTAGAAAAATGTTTTAAAGCTGAGCGTAAACGACGTAAGCCAACACGGGCTTGATGAATATGGTCTGCTTCTGCTACACCATCAGCGATTGCAGCTGTATTTGGCAGGATATGATTTAGGGTATTTTCGATAATCAGTTTAAGGGCTTGTTCAGCACGGATATCTGTATCTAAAATCAGTGATTTCGCTTTGCTGGCAGGGGATACCGTCTTGCCAATAGCCAATAAATTACCACGTTCAGCCTTACTCCGTACATCGAGCCAGAGTTGGTATTTGTCTACCCAAGTTTTGGCAAAATCAATCAGAGACTGTGCCGAGCCTTGTTTCAATTCAAATTCAACTTCACAGATTTTAGCTTGATCAGTTGGCGTACGGATTTCGCCATCATCCAAGCAAACTTCAATCTGTGAACCTGCAAACTCGAAGACATGAAAGGTGCGTTGGACGTCAGTTTGAAACTGTAGCAATAACTCAGCAGGTGAATCGCCTAGGACATCACGCAGTACAGTTTGGACTGTTTGATTATGTTTATATAGAGATAAATCCAGTTCGGGTTCTTCAGTACATTTACCTAAATAGATATCTTCTTCGATGCGTTGTAAATGGTTTTTACTGGCCGCTTTAAAGGTTTGCACCCAATGTTCACCTTCCTGACGCAAACGAATTGCCACATAATTTTTTGCCAGTAAACGGTCGGCCGTATCATAGTATTTTGCTTGTAGCTGAATTTTTTGTGCTTTTTGTTTGCTTAACAGCTGTAATACACTTTTTTTCTTAGATTCAGGCAGTTGAAATTTTAGCTCTATTTCCATGATGTTATGACTCCTGACCACCGAGAATGATAAATATAAAAAATAGTATAACTTGTTGATCTCAAAAATCATTGTAAAGTTGTTTTAAGCAGGAAAAGGATGGCACGCAATGACTTTATTTTGTACAGAAAATGCATTAACGTGTGGAGAGTCTTGCACGATTAGGATGATCCAAAAATGAATGCACCAGCGAATATTACCAAGCCAGTGGAATTTTCATTACCTATTAAAAACTATGATGAATTTTATCACTTTTATTTAACAGAACATCGCAGTATTGCCAGCCGTCGTTTGCATGTCGCAGGCAGCTCGATCGGTTTATATTTCTTTAGTAAAGCCATCCGTAAACGTCAGGCAAAATATGCTGTGTATGGTTTGGTATCAGGCTATGCCTGTGCTTGGGTTGGGCATTTTTTCTTTGAACATAATAAGCCTGCCAGCTTTAAACAACCGCTGTATAGCTTTATTTCGGATTGGCGCATGTTGTCAGATGTTGCACGTGGTCGTTTGAGTCTAATTGATCGTCAGTTTGATAAAATTGATTCTTAAAATTCGTTTGATATTTTTAAAAGCTGCTTTGGCAGCTTGTTTATTTGTAATTATTATCTGATGCTCAAGCAGATAGAGTGCTTTATGAAAATATCGTTTAAAGTATCAAATAAATATATCGTATCTAGATTAAAGTGGATATATAGCCAATCCATGTGTTTTTAATTGAATTAAGATGATTTAAAGGAGGAGGGATGAAGACCAAAAAAGAAGAAGTAATTTTTATTTTTTGTTCAGCATTTATATTTTTATGTATTGGCTTATGCATGTATGGCATAATTTTTAATACAGTGGCTCCTTATATATTTGGAAAAGGGTATGATAAAGGTGCATTAGCAACTATGATTGGATGGTCGGCTACTCTTTTTATCGGTTATTGTGGTTATATACTTATTGATAAATGGAAAGATCAAGAACATAAAAAAATCATTCGCGACAATGCTAATACTACATTAAATAATTTTAAGAAATTTATAACTCTAGCTTTAGCCCAATCACATATTAAAGAACTACCAACGAATGATTTTAGAAAATTTCAAGAGATTTATTATGATACATATATATCTTTAAATATTTTATCAGAGTTAACAAAAGATCCAGAGTTGGATGAATTAGAAAATTTTTTTATGAATACTTATCAGGATATTAATGAGCTGAGATCTCAAATGATCCAAAATAAAATTACATTTATAATTTGTGAAGAGGAAATGAGGAAACTAATTGTTTCTTTAGATGTTATCTATAGAAAATGTGCACGACTTATGAATATTCATAATATAGATTAGTAAGACTAAACTATATCTTTAGGGGTGTGAAGAAGTAGATGTCGTTTTAAATATTACCCCATGCTTTACGATCAGTAATCCTTAAAAGAAGGGATCATACACCTGTGTATTTCCTTATAAAAGAGAATAATGAATTGATCATTTCATAAGAACTTATACACTCCCTATCTTTAAATTTTCACTAAGAGAATATACTCTGAAGCTAATGTAATTATAGTGAATAGTGAAACGTTCATGCGCGGTCTTTATCTCATTACCAATGATGATCCAATCCAACTATTATTAGAAAAATTAGACGTTGCATTAGCAACAGGCAAGATTGCCATTCTGCAATACCGTCGTAAGAAAGTGGCAAAAGCAGATCAGCCAAGTGAAGTAGAGCAGATCAAAGCACTTTGTGAAAAGCATCAAGTCCCGTTTGTGATTAATGATGATTTGGCTTTGGCTGAACAATTTGGTCTAGGTGTACATCTTGGGCAATCTGATGGTGAAATAAGTGATGCTGCCACACGTTTATCACAAGGTGTAATTATTGGTCGGACTTGCTTAAACTCATTAGAGCTGGCGGAGAAGGCGATTGCTGACGGTGCAACTTATGTGGCCTTTGGTGCGGTCTATGCCACCTCAACTAAACCTGAAGCGGGCAATGTAGGTATCGAAGTCATTAAACAGGCGAAACAAAAATTTGCTGTGCCGATTTGTGCGATTGGTGGTCTGACTGTGGAAAATTCTCAAGTCGTGATTGAGGCTGGGGCAAGCCTTTGCGCGGTAATTAGTGATATATTAGGGCGATCAACAGCCGAAATTCCTGCTCGTGTACATGCATGGGCAACGTTATTTGACTAATTAGATGCATCCGCTTTGCGGAACTTTTATTGTTTCTCGGAACCACAACGTTCCTCGTCCTCGATTCTAGGTTGAGTCTTTTATGAGTTTATCTCCAAAGCAAGAACAGCTATTTAAACAAGCAAGTAAACATATTCCAGGTGGCGTAAATTCACCTGTACGTGCATTTAACGGTGTTGGTGGTACGCCTATCTTTATCGAAAAAGCCAAAGGTGCGTATTTGTGGGATGTCGATGGTAAGCGTTACGTGGACTATGTCGGCTCATGGGGACCAATGATTTTAGGTCATGCGCATCCAGATATTATTCAAGCGGTACAAACCGCAGCAGAAGATGGCCTAAGTTTTGGTGCACCAACCGTGCACGAAACTACACTGGCAGATACGATTTGCGAAATTATGCCATCCATTGAATTGGTCCGTATGACCAGCTCAGGCACAGAAGCGACCATGACTGCGATTCGTTTGGCACGTGGATATACAGGCCGTGACAAGATTGTAAAATTTGAAGGCTGTTACCACGGTCATTCAGATTCACTCTTGGTCAAAGCGGGTTCTGGTTTGCTGACTTTAGGTGAGGGCGAGCCAACCTCAAAAGGTGTACCAGCAGATTTTGCCAAACATACCTTAACGCTACCGTATAACAATATTGAAGCGCTGAAAGAATGCTTTAGCAAATTTGGTCATGAGATTGCGGGTGTCATCATTGAGCCTGTTGCAGGCAATATGAATCTGGTAACGCCAATTGATGGTTTCTTGCAAGCAATTCGTGATGTCTGTGATGAATACAAATCAGTATTTATCATTGATGAAGTGATGACAGGTTTCCGTGTTGCTTTAGGCGGTGCGCAATCAGTCTATAAAGTTAAACCAGATTTAACCACATTGGGTAAAATCATTGGTGCAGGCTTACCAGTTGGTGCTTTTGGCGGTAAACGTGAAATCATGGAATGCATCGCGCCTTTAGGCGGTGTTTATCAAGCAGGTACATTGTCTGGGAATCCATTGGCAATGCGTGCTGGTATTGCGATGTTCAAGCATCTTCGTGAGCCTGAATTTTATGACAAGCTTGCAGCACAGTTAGCCAAATTGCTTGCAGGTTTACAGGCTGCGGCAGACGAAGCGGGTATTCCATTTAAAACCCAACAAGTGGGTGGCATGTTTGGTTTGTACTTTACCGATCAAGAAGACATCACCAGTTTTGATTCAATGTTGGCCTGTGATGTTGAAGCATTTAAGAAATTCTTCCACGGCATGCTAAAGCGTGGTGTTTATCTTGCACCATCGGCATTTGAAGCAGGATTTATTTCATCGATGCATTCTGATCAAGATATTGCAGAGACCATTCAGGCAGCAAAAGAAACCTTTGCTGAAATGAAATAACGCTGTAATGCACACATAAGCCCGATTTATTCGGGCTTTTTTTATGGCGATGGTTTCGGTAGTTCTCAAAACAGGCTGCCCTCAACTGATTAAACAATAAGGGTGGATCGTCATGAACGCTCACTGCGTTCTCATGTATTTGTAGGCTCTATCTAAGCTTTGAATAGCAGTAAAGATAAATAATCTTTACTGTATTATCAGGTTAAATATGATTGAATAATCCACTATCTTTGCGTTTGTCTTTGGTTGTTCCCAAGGGCGAACGTTTTGGCTGACGCTAGCTGTGTATGGCGTTGCTAGAGATTGTATGCTAGACAAGCTTTTGATAAGAAACTCATAGGAATGGAGTAAAAAAGATGAAAACTAAACATTATTTAACTGCCGCAGATGTGGAAATTTTGGTTGATGCAGCCTTGCAGTATGCAACTGCACACAGCTTTAATGTCAGCGTGGCAGTTGTCGATGATGGTGGAACGCTGTTGATGATGAAGCGTATGGATGGTGCATCGGTATTATCGACACAGATTTGCCAAGAAAAAGCACATTCTGCCGCAGTCAGCCGAAGAGCCACCAAGGCATCAGAAGATATGATCCGTGATGGAAAAATTGGCTTTTTAACGATCAATGCAGCAAAAGGCATGTTAGAAGGTGGTGAGCCGATTGTCTATCAAGGGCAGGTTGTTGGGGCTGTTGGGGTTTCAGGCGTGCAATCATTTCAAGATGCAGAAATTGCCCAACATGCAATTCAACATTTTCTAGAGCAACAAGCCTAAAACATCTTTTAAATCCGATTCTGGATGAAATATCGAGAGAAACACGAAAAAAAATAGTAAAAATACGTGTCATGCATTGTAATTCAGCGCTAAGCTTTTTATGATTGCCCGCTTGTTTTCATCCAGTCGTTGGAAGGCTACCTTGAATGATTTTCTAAGTGAACATTTGATTCATCGTGATGAAGATTTTATGGTCATCCATAAACCTGCAGGCTTACTCACTGTGCCGGGGAAAACACCTGATTTACAAGATTGTTTAATCAATCGTTTATTAGAATTAGAACCAAAAACTTTACTGATTCATCGTTTAGATCGCGATACTTCTGGCATCTTGGTCTTTGGTTTATCCAAATTTGGACAAAGCAATATTTCGCGCCAATTTCAAGATCGTCAAACCTCAAAAATTTATCAAGCTTTGGTTGCTGGCCATTTAGAAGGTCAGGGCACAGTCGATATTCCTGTGATTTATGATCCAAGCCGCCCGCCATTGCATATTGTTGATGCTTCCTATCACAAGCCGGCATTAACCGAATGGCAAGCCATCGAACATTTAGAAATTCAAGGGCAAGCTGTAACTCGAGTTAAACTTATTCCGATTACAGGGCGTTCACATCAGCTTCGTGTGCATATGCAATATTTAGGTCATCCGATTCTAGGCGATACCTTATATGCCACGCCAGAACAGCAACAGCTTTATGCGCGTTTATGTTTACATGCAACGCAATTGAGCTTTGCACATCCTAAAACAGGTGCACAACTCAGCTTTGATTGTGCAGTACCGTTTTAGTCTAAAAACTTTTTTATGAAACACGATGTGATGCACGCTATTTGATTGCGCTTTGTGTCAAAATACATCGTTGAAAACTACATAAAATGCCTTAACTTTTATTTGGGTCAGGGCATAAAATATGTAGGCTAACTTGAGATAAAGGTGGAAAAATTGCAGCAGTTTGCTATTGGTCAACGTTGGTTATCAGATACTGAAACTGAACTCGGTTTAGGGGTTCTTATTGATGTAGATGAACGTTCTATCAGCATTTTATTCCCTAAAAGTGATGAAACTCGTGTTTATGCACGTAACAATGCGCCTTTATCTCGCATCATCTTTAACGTTAATGATGAAGTCCAAGACCAAGAAGGTATCAAGTGGACGGTTGAGTCGATCGAAGATCGTCATGGCGTACTGCGTTACGATGTGGTTCGTAGCCTTGAAAATGGTGAACAAGAACATAAGTCACTGAACGAAACCCGTATCGGTGCACAGATCCAGCTGTCAAAACCTTTAGAGCGTCTGTTAGCCAGCCAAGTTGATTATAAAGAATGGTATGACCTGCGTATTGAAGCGATGTTGTTGCAAGCACAAATGCACACCAGTCCTTTACGTGGTTTTCTTGGTGCGCGTGTGGGCTTGATTCCACATCAGCTTTATATCGCGCATGAAGTCGGTAAGCGTTTTGCGCCACGTGTCTTGTTAGCGGATGAAGTGGGCCTAGGTAAAACCATTGAAGCAGGTTTGATTATTCATCAGCAACTGAAAACAGGGCGTTCAGAACGTATCCTGATTTTAGTACCTGATTCATTGCAATATCAGTGGATGATTGAAATGCGTCGCCGTTTCAATTTGCAATTCTCTCTGTTTGACTTAACCCGTACTGCTTCGATCAAAGAACATGATCCTGACCTGAATCCATTCTTGACTGAACAATGCATTATTGCCAGCGTCGATTTGATGGTTGACCACGATGACTTGCGTGAGCAGGCCATGGAAGCTGGTTTTGATTTATTGGTGGTCGATGAAGCCCATCATTTGATGTGGAGTGAAGAAGAGGGTGGCAATGATCGTTATGATCTTGTTGAAGAACTCGCTGAACAAACTGCTGGGGTATTATTGCTCACCGCAACACCTGAGCAATTAGGCGTTGAAAGTCATTTTGCCCGTCTTCGTTTACTCGATCCACAGCGTTTTAGCAGTCTAGACCGTTTCCTTGATGAAGAAGAGCAATATCAACATACTGCAAAAATTGCAGAAGTGTTGATGTCAGATCAAGCATTAACAGAAGAGCATCTTGCTGCACTGGATGGCTTATTGGGTCATCGTATTGATGATCAGCCTGAACAGCGTATGCGTGCGATTCACGAATTATTGGACCGTCACGGCACAGGTCGTATCTTGTTCCGTAACACCCGTGAAGCGATTCAAGGCTTCCCAGGTCGTGATTGCCAGCCAGCACCTTTGCCAGCACCAGAAGACTGGTCATTTGACGGCAAAATGCGTGAGCAAATGTGGCCTGAAGAAGGTCAACTCGATGGCGCATGGATGGAAAATGATCCGCGTGTGCCTTGGTTGATGGAAGTGCTGCGCAAAGATTTAAAACACAAAAAAGTGTTGTTGATTGCACGCAGCGGGCCAGTGGTAGAAGCATTGGAAAATGTTCTACGTTTACATGCGGGTATTCGTACCGCAATGTTCCATGAGGGCATGAGTTTATTAGAGCGTGACCAAGCTGCGGCATATTTTGCGGAAGATAGTTATGGCGCTCAAATCCTATTGTGTTCAGAAATTGGTTCGGAAGGGCGTAACTTCCAGTTTGCCAGTGATTTGATCTTATTTGATCTGCCTGCAAACCCTGACGTATTGGAACAACGAATTGGCCGTCTGGACCGTATTGGTCAGGAAAATCGTATTCAAATTCATGTGCCGTATTTGATGGGCACAGCACAAGAACGTATGTTCCGTTGGTATAACGAAGCACTTAATATTTTCAGCAGTATTTCTCCGACGGCGCAAACGCTACAAGAGAACTTTATTGTTGAATTAAAAGATTGCTTATTGGCAGACCAAGGCCAGACGTTTGAAGATTTACTTGAAGAAGTCAATGTACAGCGTCAAGCATTAGAAGCTGAACTACAAGCGGGTCGTGACCGTTTGCTCGAGTACAACTCGTGTCGTCCAGTCGTTGCGCAGGGCATTGTACAAGCGCTTGAAGATTATGATGACAACACCACTTTGCCAATGTTTGTGAAGCGTTTCATGTCATCCACCAATATTGACTTTGATGAGCAAAGCAATGGTACGGTGATCATCAAGCCGACTGATCAGATGCAAGTTCAAGGCATTAGCTTGGATGAAGAGGGCATGACGGCGACCTTCTATCGTGATCAGGCACAAATTCGTGAAGATGCGCAATATTTGACTTTGGAACATCCGTTTATTGAAAGTGTGATGGAAATGATCCGCACACAATCATTCGGTAGTACCAATGTGGCCTTATTGAAATCGAATGCACTAAAACAAGGTTCAGTCTTGTTGGAAGTGTGGTTTAAGGTTGATGTGGTTGCACCGAAGGCATTGAACTTGCCATCAAGCTTACCGAAGCAATTGATTCGTGTATTGCTCAGTGAAAATGGTCAGGATTTATCGACCAAGATTGATCCAAGTATTTTACGTCCATACCTGCATCATCTAGATGGTAATAGTTGCCGTCAAGTGGTGAAAGCACGCCGTGAAGTGATTGAGTCACGTTATGCGCAAGCTTTAGAGATTGCGAAAGGATCATTGCCAGAATTAATGCAGCAGGCTAAAGAGCACTACAGTGGTAAATGGCAGTATGAAATTGACCGTTTAAGCTATCTCAAGCAATTTAACCCAAGCATTCGCCAAGATGAAATTGAGCGCTTACAGAAATTCCAGAAAGAAGGCTTAGGTCTACTAGATGGTCTGTCTGTGACACCAGAGGCAATTCAAGTGTTGGTTGTGGTTAAGCCTTAATTGCAACAGTAATAAAAAAGAGGACAACAAAGGTCCTCTTTTTTTGTCTATTGATTTAGTGATCAATATTGGCTTCCAAAAACCATAGGTACTGATCTAGATCCTCGAGTGCTGCATGGATAATATCTTCAGAAATTGGGTCTTGAATTTCGTCAATGGTATCGCGTAGATGGTTGGCGACCACACCATAACGATCAGCCAATTCTTTAAGATGATCTTGTACCGCATGAATGGCAACAGGGTATGGCTTGAGATGTGAGGTTTCAGCAACCGTTTGGGTTGTTCCGAGCGCTGTTCCACCGATCTGTACCGCACGTTCTGCGACGTTATCCAAATGGGTGATTAATGAAGTACGGAAGGTATCTAACATTTCATGCACTGCAATAAAGTTGCTACCCCGCATGTTCCAATGCGCCTGCTTGGTCAATAAGGACAGGTCAATCAGGTTAGCAAGGATTTGATTTAAAATTTTTACTGTGGACTCTTTAATTGAGTCATCTAAATTATTACGTGTATATACTTTTAAAGCTTTCGCTGTTGAAGAATTCATAGTTACCTCATTCAATTATAATGTGATGAAACATCGTGAATAAAAACCATTCATTTCATGACTAGCTTATCGCTTGAATCGAGGCTTGAGTGTTTTCGTTGTCTAGGCTTTTGTAAGTTTACTTATCATCAATTTTGTTTTTGATTTTATTGGTTTTGATTCAGATGGAATGATGCTTCCATCTGTTAGACTTCTTTTAGAATTGTTAATAAATGGCTTAAATGAGTCCTGCATCCTTACATTCCAATTTGATATAGGCATAGAAAATAGGCGCAACAATCAGACCGCTGAGTCCAAAAATCGACTCAAAAATCAGCATCGCCAATAACACTTCCCAAGCACTGGCATTGATTTTGGTACCAATGATTTTGGCATTGACGAAGTATTCCAGCTTATGAATGATCACCAGATAGGCCAATGCGATGGCTGCCACAGACAGGGAGATGGTCAAACCCGCCATAATGATCAAGGTATTTGAAATCAAATTGCCAATAATCGGCAGTAGACCAAAAATAAAGGTCAGAATGGTTAGTGTTTTGGCAAAAGGTAAATGGATATTGAAGATCGGCAGAACGATAAAGACAAAGATCATAAACAATACGGTATTGATCAGTGAAATTTTCACTTGAGCAAAGACCACATTTTTAAAAGAAACAGAAAGCTTCTGAATACGATGCAGCACAGCTGCTTTAAATGCAGGTTGTGGTGCATGTTGTTTAAAATTCTGGATCGACACCAAAATCCCGACAATCAGACCAATCACCATCGTCGCCAGATTATGCAGAATATCGGTCCCTGTATTTTTGACGATCGAAATATTATTTTTGATAAAAGACAGAATCTGATTCTTGATATCCGCCACGCTATGCGGCAAATAACCCGGCAGGTAATGACTCATTTCCTCTTGGAATTTAATCAGCGTTTGATCGATCTTAAAGTTAAAAGAATTCAGTCCAGTCCCTTTTAAATCATAGATCACAAAGCTAATTAAACTGGTAATAAAAAAGCCAATCAGGAAGGTGGTTAAAATACCCAGAATAATACTGATAAAGATACGTGCGCGTTGACCATCAATATGTTTTTCAACAATTGAACTTAAACTGTTAATAATTTCAAAGACCAGAAAACCTGCAAAAAAACTCGGAAGTAAATGCAGGGGAATGACCATCATTAAAAACAAAGCCATCAGGATAAAGCTGGCGATGATACTTTGACGGTCATTGAGTAGATTCATGATCTAGATGCCTAGTTTAAGTTGTTGTTATGTTAAAGAACAAACATATGATTTTGATGACATCTATCCTATTGTGCTGCGATCAATTAATCAATTAATCAATTAATCAATTAATCAATTAATCAATTTCCATTTCATTGATATGACGCGCGCCTTCTAGAATCATACGAATCATGACCATGGTTTGTTCTGCCACTTCAGTGCGTTGTTCCGCAGGCAGATCCAGCACTTTTGCGCCCATGTTGAACACCAATTGCGTAATAGCTTTGGCTGCAAGATCAGCATGACTGAGCTTACTGTTATTCAAACGTTCTAAACGAATCAGGTCTTCTTGCAGCTCTTGCTGAAAGAAGTTGAGTTGACGGTCAACCGCTGCTTTATACGAAGTAGAACCCGTGTAGCCTTCGCGTAATAACAAACTCAGATTGCCTTCGTCGGTATTCAATTGTTGAATAAACACTTCGACTGAACTACGGATAATGCTTTGCTGCTTTGAAGCCTGTAAACGCGCTTCACGAATAATACGGCGAAGTACCAAGCCAGATTGATCAATCAAGGCAATTGCCAGTTCATCAATGTCTTTAAAATGACGATAGAAACTATTTGGTGCAATACCTGCTTCGCGTGCAATCTCACGTAAGCTGAGTGAGGCGATACTTTTTTGTGGGCCAATCAAGTTGAGCGTGGCTTGAAACAACTCTTCTTTGGTAATGGTTGCTTTTCTACCTACTGAGCGCACAGGAGTTTTCATAGGAATGACATCTTGTTCGTTTAAGTTGTCATGGCCGAGTGGTAAAAAAGAAGAATGAACCATTGTTTTCAATATATAAGTAAGCTACTCGGGATTATAACGATTGTCTGTGGACTTGTGAAATGTAAATTCTTATACGAGTGTATATACAAATATATATACATATGTATAATAATTGGGAAACAACCAGAGTAAACCTGCTCATGCAAGCAATTGAAAAGAGAAATTCTCTATTTAATTCGTTGGCTCACAGTGTGATGAACAGCCATGACGCCAATTTTTGGTTACAGAAAATCAATCCATTGTGGTCCATTAATCAGTCTCTAGCCAAAATCGTAAAAAAACAAATCGTGGCAAAAGACACCGTCAGTCTTATTCTGCAATGCAACCGACATGTTGCTCGTGGTGTTGCTGGGCAGCATCACCCTGTGACGGTTGATATTGCGGGTCGTCACTATGAGCGTACTTATAGTTTGATGCAGGTGGATGCTGATCATCTCTGTTTAACCGTGAAAAAAGTGGATCAAGGCTTAGTCAGTTCGTGGTTGGTTGAAGGCAGCCAAACTGGGGATATCTTACGTTTGGGCCAACCTTATGGTGAGATGCAGCAGACCGTTGTGACTCCTCATTTAGTATTGTTGGCAGCGGGGAGTGGTATCACACCAATGCTAAGTTTGATTGAAGCGTTATGTCAGTCAAAACAATTGAATACAACATCCGTCCAGTTGATGTATTGGGTGAAAACCCATGCAGATGCAGCTTATGCAGAATATCTGAAAGAAGTATCTGAAAATTTTTCAAACTTTAGTTATCAAATTTTTTATACCCAAGAACAAGATCAACGTTTAAATCAAAGCCATGTTGATCAAATCAGTGGTTTAGCTGAAAGCACAGTCTATGCTTGCGGACCATCTGGTTTTGCGGCAACAGCAGAAAGCCTATTTCAACAGGCTGCAGCCTTACAAACTGAAGCTTTTAGCTTGAGTCAATTTGATGTGGATGCCACAGATACGGGCTTTGTGAATGTTACGTTGACGCAGTCGAATAAAACCCTTGCTATTCCTAAAGGGCAATCGATTCTATCGAGCTTAGAACATCAAGGCATCAAGCCAAATCATGGTTGCCGTATGGGGATTTGTAATAAATGTGCCTGTAATAAAGCACAAGGCGCGACCAAAAATTTATTGAATGGTGCTGCCAATAATGAACCAACACAGTTACTAAAAATTTGTGTCAATTCAGCCCAGTCTGATCTTGTGATTGATCTATAAGAGAGTAATTGATTATGAACATGCCTGTTAAGATGGAATTTTTTAAAAATCCCAAAAATCGTGATTTAACTGCTGCAGAATTAGATGCTTTTGCTCGTGAACTGGATCAAATCAAACAAGAAGTATTAGACGATTTAGGCGAGAAAGATGCCAAATATATCCGCCGCGTCTATTCCACCATTCGTTATAGCAGTTTGGCTGGGCGCGCTTGTTTGTTTCTAGGCTGGTTTCCGCCAGCTTGGTTGCTCGGGACAGGCTTGCTCGGTTTCGCCAAAATAATGGAAAACATGGAGTTGGGTCATAATGTTATGCATGGTCAATATGACTGGATGAATGATCCGAAGTTCAATGGTCAAACCTATGAGTGGGATACAGTCGGAACCTCAGATAACTGGCGTCAAACCCATAACTATAAGCATCATACCTATACCAATGTAAAAGGTATGGATGATGATGTCGGTTATGGCGTATTCCGTTTGTTCCCTGAACAACGCTGGTCGAAATTCACTTTAATTCAGCCGATGTATATCGTGCCATTCAGTCTGCTGTTCCAATGGGGAGTTGCAGTGCAAAACCTTGAATTAGGTAAAGTACTGTATAAGCGTAAAACCATGGCGCAATTCAAGCGTGAATGGCAGCCTGCGCAAAAGAAAATCCTTAAGCAAATGTTTAAGGACTATGTGTTTTTTCCATTAATTGCTGGCCCTGCTGCGATTCCAGTATTTACTGGCAATTTGGTGGCGAACGGGATTCGCAATGTCTGGACCTTCAGTATTATTTTCTGTGGTCACTTTACCAAAGATGTTGAAGTATTTCCGAAAGCGGTATTAGAAAATGAAAGCCGTGGGCATTGGTATATGCGTCAGATCCGTGGTTCATCCAATCTGACTGGTTCAGAAGCCTTTCATATCTTAACGGGGCATTTGAGCCATCAAATTGAGCATCATTTATTCCCTGATATTCCTGCACGTCGCTATCGTCAAGTTGCACCGAAAGTACAGGCGGTGTGTGAAAAATATGGGTTGCATTATAACAATGCCAGCTTTGTGAAGCAGTTTGGTGAAGTGGTCGGGCGTATTTTTAAATACGCACTGCCTTTTAAAAAGTAAGCCATAAGGTTGAAAAAAGCCCTGAATACATTTGCTTCAGGGCTTTTTTATTTTATTTCTTCTTTTTTGAAATCCACATGGTGATCGTGGCATGGAAAACTTTTTCATTCTGCTGATCCACGACATCAACATTGACCAAGTATTCACCAGCTTCGTCCCAATCGTAATGCTCATCAACAGGGCTAGCAATCGCAATCAGATCGGTTTCAGCCTTCTTTAAATATTCAACCGTCATGCCTTTGGGAATCCAGCGATGGGTTGTGGGTACCGTCACTTCAGTCATGGTCCCACCCGCAAGTTCTGCCATATTACACATCGCGATTGCATGAACTGTACCAATATGATTCAACACGCTCCGTTTTTTCTTGATACTGATTTTGCAAGAATTGGGTTTTAGCTCCTCAAATAAGGGAGAGATACTGCTGAAATACGGTGCTTTAAGGCACAACATTCGGGTGAATGTCCATTTACCTGCTGGTAAGGCCGATACTTTATTCCATAAATCTAAGGTGCTTGCCATTTTAAATGTCCTAATACAGAATTAAATTCTTAAACAGAATACAATTCTGTTTACAAGCTGTGGTCAAGTCATACACAATAGTTCCGATTATTGGTTATTTTGATGAAAGCATGCAGGCAGCTCAGCAATTATTAGAACGGTTATATCCACAACGCAGGTCTTTATTAAAACGACAGATTTTGCTGGATGCTTTGTCGTGCTTTCTTGAATATGGTTTGGACACCACCAGTATTGAAATGATTCGTGACAAATCTGACAGTAGCGTGGGGGCGATTTATCATCATTTTAAGAATAAAGAAGGGGTGATTGCAGCACTGGTGTTTGCTGCGTTGGATGATCAAGCACAATTGCGTGACCAATACTTAAAAGAAGCAAAATCACTCAAAGAACTACTCTATGCGCTGATTTATAGTTATATCGACTGGGTTTCTGATCAGCCCAAGTTTGCGCAGTTCCTATTATTTGCTCACTTGAGTGTACGGCAGGGTGAATATCGACAAGTCTTAAATGACAAAAATAAACTGAGAAATCAAAACATCATTGCGCATATTTCCAACTATGCTGATGCCAGTTTATTAAAATCAGTGCCAACAGAGCTAATGATGTCTTTGGTGATTGGTGCAACTGAAAGTTATTGCCGCGCTTGGCTCTCTGAAAAAGTCGTAACTAATCCCAAAGCGTATCGTGAGACTTTGGCTCAAGCAGCTTGGGATTCATTACAACATTTGAGCCAAGCTCAATCAGAGAACAACAATCAGGATTATCATTGATGAGAACAAACCATCAGAAGATACAATTTACAGGGGCTTGTCTGTGTGGCGCGATCAGCTTTCAGTTTCATCTCGCAAACATCAAAATGATGTATCGTTGTTATTGCAGCCTATGCCGTAAGCAGAGTGGTGCTGCATCAAATGCCGCAACTTTTGTACAGACGGAATCCTTTCAATGGCAGCAAGGTCAGTCATTGATTGAGACTTATATTAAAGATACCGGTTTTAATAGTAGTTTCTGTAGGCAATGTGGATCACCTGTACCGAATGCGCTAACGATCAACCCAAAGGTGATGTGGATTCCTTTGGGACTGGTTCAGGAGGATTTTAGCCCAGAGCTTGAACTAAATTTTTGTGTGAATTCTAAAGTGAGTTGGGCCGAAACTCATCAAAAACTTAGTGAATTTGATGAGCTGCCTAATGCTATTGAGTTGACGCATTATTTTGAAATCAATCAATAAAAAGCCGAATGCGAACATTCGGCTTTAGAGTGTTAGAAATCAAACGAGGTTTGTAAATAGTAGGTACGAGAAGGACCCACGTAGATGCCGCCAACCTGATCTGCGGAACGGGTGTAATAGTCATGATTAAATAGGTTTTTCACACCTAAGCCAACTTTTAAGCCTGATAGAGAGGTATCAGCAAAGTCATAAGCGGCACGAACACCAACGATACCGTAGCCCGGAATATTGCCATAACGACCCGTACCATCATTGTTATTTCCTGAGGCAGTTTGACGCGACTGCGCATAGAGATTGGTGTTGAAGGTCCATTGATCACGTTTGTAGTCCACACCCGCATTGCCAACCCAGTTCGAATAGAAATCTAATTCATTGCCTGAGTCTTGACCTGCCGACGCGGTTGCTTTGGTATAGGTGGTATTGGCATACATCGAGATATTGGCTAGCGTATCATTGATTGCGCCTAGATTATATTTAAAGCCGAGTTCAGCACCTTTATGTTTGGTTGCACCCAAATTTGAATAGGTTTGTGTTGCATCATCACGCTTGAGCTGATCGGCGAAATCAATATAGAACAGGGTGAATTCAAGTGATAAATAATCATCCATATAATGGGTGCCGATTTCATAATTATCTGCTTTTTCAGGATTTAAACCATCCATGGTCAGATAAGCACCTCTGGCATTGGTATTGGCCATTTGACTATATTGCAGTGGTGCAAATGATTTGCCATAGTTGGCAAAGATATTCCATTGATCATTGGCTTTGTACATCACCGCAAAGCTTGGCAGCACAGCGTCATAGGACTTGCTGGCATTGACCCCATTTAGAACAGAATAATCACGGTTTAACTTATACATGTTTTCATTGGTTTTAATTCGCTCGAAACGAATCCCTGGCGTGAAGGACCATGCGCCTAAATCGGTACGGTTATCGACATAGACAGCATGTGCTTCAGTGTCTCCATCCGCTTTGGTCCAGCCATAAAAATCAGTTGGGCCTGTGTCACTGTTATAATTGGCACGATCAACGGATTCACTGCTCGTTTCTTTTAGATAGCGATAACCAACAGACACTTCATTCAGCGTATCGCCCAACTGAAATGCATGTGAATAACGCGGTTCAATGGCAGTCACTTTATAATCACGTGGGGCGATCTGATAGAGACTAGAACCGCTGCGTTCTACACCTGCATCACGATAACTGTCGAGGTGGTAAGCGAGAACCTCAAAGGCATTGTTGTCTTTTTTATAATTATATTTGAGTGAGATATCATTACGGTTGCCTTCCATATAGTCATGGTTGCGTAAAGACTGATAGGGGTTTTGCGCATACTGTGCAGGGGTTAAACCGCCAGGCATATCGACCTTGGCTTCATAACGATGTAGATTCGCTTCAATGCTTGAATAATCATCTAAGGCATATCGGGCTTTTAAACGTAGATCATTGATATTGGCATAGTCATTTTGATCGCGATACCCATCACCATTCACCCCAGAGTAGAGCAAAGCAAGACCGAGGCCATTGTCTAACGTTGTGCCAACAAAAAGATTGGGATTGACTTTTAAGTTGCCATTTTCAGCCACTTCTGTGGTCATGCCAATACTGGCTGCGAAATTTTCTGAAATGCTGCGCGTATTAAAATTGATAATCCCACCAACGTTTTGCGGCCCAAAGCGGACGGAACCTGCACCACGAACTACATCAATCGACTCCATATTACCTAAAGTCGTTGGGGCTAATGAAAGTTGGGGTTGTCCATAGGGTGCTACCGCTAAAGGTACGCCATCGATCATCAATTGCGAACGGGGTGAAAATCTTGAGGTCAGACCACGAACACCAATACTTAAAGATGCATCGCTGCCAGAGGTGCCCGAATTTTCAGAAACCTGAACACCGGGAACGGTACGCAGCGCTTCTTTAACTGAGGTTGTACCGCGTGCTTCCAAACTTTGTTGATCAACTACAGTACGGGCACCGGGATGGTTGAGCACTTTTTTGGCATTGGCTTGTTCTAACCAGTTGCCCTCAGCTTGGATGGAAATGGTTGCCAGTGTTTGTATGGTATTGCTTTGGCTGTCATCTGCAAATGTTGTCGTCGCAACGCAGCTGATCAGTGCTGTGATAGCACAGCTTAGGGTAGAGGGTTTAAATTTTGAAAAAGCAACAGGATGAGAAAACGAACACTTCATAAGTTGATTGCCGAGCATCTGAAATTGGAGGAGTTATTTTGCGCCGCTATATTAATTGATTATAATTCTCATTTATAGTTATTGTTTAGCTAAAATTAATTCAATTATTACATAAAAGATATAATTTTTTTTGCTAAGAGAGAAATGTAGCGAGATAGACTGAATAAAAGTGTTGATTTAATTAAGGTTGTTGGTTTGGGGTATTATCCACTGCAAAAGAGATAAAAACGCCGAACTTAAACGTTCGGCGTTTGATATTTAGAAATCATATGAAGTTTGCAGGAACAAGGTCCGCGGTTGACCCACATATTTCCCCCCTGTAGAGTCAGATGAGCGGGTATAGTATTGCTTGTCAAACACATTCTTTATCCCACCCGCTATTTTTAAGCCTTTGAGCTGATTACTAAAGTCATAGCCTGTGCGTACGGCAAAAGTTGAGTAACCTGGAATATCACCCGTGCGACCATCTGCAGTTTCTTGGGTTTGATAAATATCACCTGAACCCGGCGCATGTTGTTTTGATTGTGCAAACATATCTGCATTCACTGACCATTGATCAACTTGATAGGCTAAACCGAGGTTACCGACGTGGCGTGAATAAAAAGGCAAGTCTTTGCCTTCAAACTTACCAGCTTCAGAAGTTGCTTTGGTAAAGGTGTAATTTCCGTAGACCTTGAGTCCCTCTAGTGCATCAGCGAGTTGACCGAAATCATAACTGAGCCCAGTTTCAACACCTTTATGGCTGGTTGCACCCAAGTTTGTCCAAATTCCAGTCCCAATTGCATCAGGACGTTCTAACATCAGTTCTTTATCAAAATCTAAATAAAACACCGTCAATTCAGCACTTAGACCATTGCCTAAATACTTGGTTCCGATTTCATAGTTTTTAGATTTTTCAGGATGCAAGCCATCAAGCGTGGTAGAAGCAATATTGGTCTTCTTGTCAACGGTTACTAACTGGTTATATTGCTGTGGGCCAAATGACACACCTGCATTGGCAAATATATTCCAGTTCTCATTGGCTTTATACAGCACCGATAGGCTCGGCAAGAATTCTTCTGACTTGATTTTTGGGTGAACTGTATTGGTGGCGGTACCATCTTGATAAGCTGTGAAATCATTGTGCGTATCAATCGATTCAAACCGAACCCCAGGCGTAATCACCCAATTCGCGAGGCCAAAACGGTTGTCGATATAAATGGCGTGCGCTTTGGTACCGCCGTCACTGGTGGTGTTGGCGATACGTTCACCAGGTTTCCCTGTGAGGGTGTTGTAAGAAGCTGTGCGTCCAGAGAACTCAGAACTTTCTTCCTGTAAATAACGATAGCCAACAGTCACTTCATTATCCATACCTGCCCAACTGTAGGCACGTGAATAACGTGGTTCAATGCCGAAATAATTATAATCACGTGGTGAGTTACTGAGTGTATTGGTACCTTTATTACCAATGGACTCTAAGTCGCTGGTACGAAAAGAGTCAACGTAATAACCCAATACTTCAAAGTTATTCAATTCATCTTTATGGCTATATTTCACAGAAATATCGGAACGGCGGCCTGCGAAATAGTTGCGGCTTTGATTGGATTGATACGGATTATCAGCAAATTGTGCTGCCGTTAAACCTTCAGGCATTTCACCACGGCCTTCATAATGATGTAGATTGACGGCAATCGCATCCTGATCGGTCCATTGGTAGGCGGTTTTTAACATGACATCATCAATATCAATTTTATTATTGGCTTCACGATAGCCATCACCTTTGCTGCCTGAATACAGTAAGGCCAGCCCTAAACCATTATCGAGTGTGCCGCCAATAAACAGATTCGGTGTGTACTTGAGTTGGTCTGTCCCCGTTGCAAATTCAGTGGTTAAACCGACTGAACCTGAAAATTCTTTGGGGATTGCCCGTGTTGTAAAGTTGATAATCCCACCGACATTTTGTGGCCCAAAGCGAACTGAACCTGCACCACGCACCACGTCTACAGACTCAATATTACCCATTGATACAGGCGCTAAAGATAATTGTGGCTGACCATAAGGCGCGAATGAGAGCGGTACACCATCCATGAGAACGGTAGAACGTGGGGAGAGGCGTGAGGTAAGCCCGCGTACCCCAATATTTAAAGAAACATCACTGCCACCCGTACCATTGCTGTCTTGGACTTGCACTCCGGGAATTTGTTTTAAAGCATCACGAATAGAAGTCGTGGCAACCTCATCTAAACGTTTGCGGTCAATAATGCTGCGTGCGCCTGCATGTTGTTGAACTTTTTCAGCATTGGCATTGTCCAGCCAATTGCCTTGCGCCTGAATGGAAATTGTTGCAAGCGTTTGCGTTTCAGCGGGTTGTGCTTCATCGGCAAAAACAGCTTGAGATAACCCAAGTAATGAAATGGTGATGGCAAGACTGAGAGAGGAAGGCTGGAACTGTATTAATGAAGCAGCAGAACGAGATGCAATTTTCATAACTGTGGTCAATACTGTAAATTTCCCGAATCTTAATCAGTTATTGCACCGAATGAAATAAGAACGATTATCACTTATAACTATGAAATGAGTTAAGTTAATTGTTTTTTACTCAAAATATTTTTGGCTATTTCAAACAATAAAAAACCGTGCTTAAGCACGGCTTTTTGTTATTGTCAGAGCAATTATTTAAATTGGATTGAACCATTGGCACTGACCGTGATTTTTGATTCACCTGCTGCCATATCCTGAGCAGGGGCTGCTTCAGCCATGGCAAACTTGGCCATGCCACCGCGCATCATTGGTTGCGGGAAGTAGTTGCTGGTATTCAGATTTAAACTGACAAGGTTATATTGGCCTTTATTCCATGCTTGGGTGATGGCTTGTGCACGTTGTTGAAAGTTCTTTGATGCTTCGATCATCAGCTCATTTTCAACTTTTTTACGTTGCTCATCCGATACGGTGAAATTAATCGACTGGGTCTGGAAACTTTGCTGTAATTCGCTGATCAACTGGCTTGCGGCTTTAAAGTCTTTACTTTCCAGCTGGATTTCTGCGCGAGCACGCCATTCTTTCAATTTATTGCTGTCATTGTCATACACGGGGTAAGTACTTTGGGCACCTGTTTCGACTTTGACCTGTGAATATTTACGTGCAATTGCTTGCGCTTGATTCATCAGCTGGTTGATCTGATTAGAGAGTTCAGCAGGTTGTTTATGACTTTTCTCAATAAACAGAACGGCACGCATTTCATCATTGGCAACCTGTCGTGAGGCATCCGCTTGGATATTGACGATGTTGTAGTTCAAGTTCTCCGTCTCGTGAGCAAAAAGGCTTGGGCTCAATGCTGCCCCGATCATTAATGTAGCAAGTGCTAAAGTACGCATAAAAATGTCCTTAGAATTTGATATCGAAAATTTATTTTTACCAGTTCGATATTAAAAAGAACTGATGGGGAACTTCTGCATATTTTGTGGTGACTTTGTAAGAGATTAGCAGTGTTTTGCAACAGAAAAATAAAACAAAAGATATTAAAAATCAGTTTATTAGATGGGGTAATTTGACCATTTATCTAAAAACGCAGGCGGGATTAAAAAAAGCTTACTTTCTTTAGCTTGTCACATAGTATGATGATAATCCATCATAGTTATTGGAATGAAATATTTTTTCAATAATTTAGATGCATGTAAGACACAAAAAGTGTTTATTTTATTTCAAAATTAGGTATCATCTCGCTCCTAGTTGAAAGATATAAACAAGTGTCTGCACTAGATTCTAAAAAGCACCGAGTCAAACGACCGCAAGTCACCAGACTTATTTCTTTTACCCATATCAGAGATGGTAATTCGATATGAGCGTTACTTCCGTAAATCCTGCCGCTAATGCAACTAACGAATATTATCTGACTCGCCAAAGTCAGATGGAATCGAATGTTCGTAGTTATCCACGTAAATTACCGTTAGCGATAGCAAAAGCACAAGGCTGTTGGGTTACTGATGTTGAAGGTACAGAGTACCTTGATTGTTTAGCTGGGGCAGGAACATTGGCTTTGGGCCATAATCATCCTGCGGTGATTCAAAGTATTCAAGACACATTGGCAAGCGGTTTGCCATTGCATACTTTAGACTTAACGACTCCTTTAAAAGATGCGTTTACTGAAGCGCTTTTGGCTTATTTGCCAGGCGGTCAAGAAGAATATTGCCTACAATTCTGTGGTCCATCTGGTGCAGATGGTACAGAAGCAGCGATTAAATTAGCGAAAACTTATACGGGTCGTAGCACAGTGATTAGTTTCTCTGGTGGCTACCATGGTATGACGCACGGCGCGCTTGCAATGACAGGTAACCTGTCAGCGAAGAATGCGGTGAATGGCTTAATGCCAGGCGTGCAATTTATGCCATACCCACATGAATATCGTTGCCCACTTGGTTTAGGTGGGGAGGCAGGTGTTGACGCTTTAACTTACTTCTTTGAAAACTTCATCGAAGATGTTGAAAGTGGTGTAACTAAGCCTGCAGCTGTGATCCTTGAAGCGATTCAAGGTGAAGGTGGTGTTGTTACTGCACCAGTAAAATGGTTGCAAAAAATCCGTGAAGTGACTGAAAAGCACAACATCGTTTTAATCTTGGACGAAGTTCAAGCTGGTTTTGCACGTTCAGGTAAAATGTTTGCCTTTGAACATGCTGGAATCGAGCCTGATGTTGTGGTGATGTCTAAAGCGGTCGGTGGTAGCTTACCACTTGCAGTATTAGGTATTAAACGTAAGTTTGATGCTTGGCAGCCTGCGGGTCACACGGGTACTTTCCGTGGTAACCAACTTGCGATGGGTACAGGTTTAGCATCACTTCAAGTGATCAAAGAACAAAACCTTGCTCAAAATGCGCAAGAGCGTGGTGATTTCTTACAAGCTGAGTTCAAGAAACTTGCGCAAGAATTCCCATGTATTGGTAACGTACGTGGTCGTGGTTTGATGATCGGTGTAGAGATCGTTGACGAGCGTAAACCTGCGGACCATATGGGTTCATTACCTGCGGACGCTCAATTGGCTGCTGCAATTCAGACGGCTTGTTTCAACAATAAATTATTGCTTGAAAAAGGTGGTCGTAACGGTACAGTTATCCGTTTACTTTGCCCGTTGATTATCAATCAAGAAGAATGCGTAGAGGCGGTTGCTCGCTTCAAGAAAGCTGTTGCTGAAGCATTAAAAGCAGTACGAGGCTAATTCATGGTTGATTTTGCAGAACATCGTAAAGCGTTACTCTGCAATGATGCTCAATCTATTGCTGACTATCAGTCAGCAATGGGCGAGGCGGTAACTGCCGTTTCAGCATGGTTGCAAAATGATAAAATGTACACTGGTGGTAGCATTAAAGATTTGCGCGAAGCAATCTCTTTTGCACCTTCAAAACAAGGTTTAGGTGTACGGCAATCATTACAACGTATGGTTGAGCTTTTCCTCAACAAAAGCTTAAAAGTACATCACCCACATTCACTTGCACACTTACACTGCCCAACTATGGTGATGAGCCAGATTGCGGAAGTGTTGATCAATGCAACCAACCAATCGATGGATTCATGGGATCAAAGCCCAGCGGGTTCGTTGATGGAAGTGCAACTCATTGATTGGCTTCGCCAAAAAGTGGGCTATGGTGTAGGTCAAGCAGGTGTGTTCACGTCTGGCGGTACACAGTCAAACTTGATGGGTGTATTGCTGGCACGTGACTGGTGCATCTCGAAAAACTGGAAAGACGAAAATGGTAAGCCATGGTCGGTTCAGCGTGATGGTATTCCAGCAGAAGCAATGAAGAACGTCAAAGTCATTTGTTCTGAAAATGCACATTTCTCTGTGCAAAAGAACATGGCGATGATGGGGATGGGCTTCCAGTCTGTTGTCACTGTTCCTGTGAATGAAAATGCACAGATGGATGTTGATGCACTGGAAAAAACCATGGCGCATCTTCAGTCTGAAGGCAAAATCGTAGCCTGTGTTGTTGCAACTGCAGGTACGACAGATGCTGGTGCGATTGATCCACTCAAGAAAATCCGTGAAATCACCACGAAGTATGGTTCATGGATGCATATTGATGCAGCTTGGGGCGGTGCACTGATTCTTTCAAATGACCATCGTGCAATGTTAGATGGAATTGAATTATCAGACTCAATCACGCTTGATTTCCATAAGCATTATTTCCAAAGCATTAGCTGTGGCGCTTTCTTGTTGAAAGACGAAGCAAACTATCGCTTTATGCATTATGAAGCAGAATATTTAAACTCTGCGTATGATGAAGAACACGGTGTACCTAACCTCGTGTCTAAATCATTACAAACGACACGTCGTTTTGATGCATTGAAATTATGGATGACGGTTGAAGCATTAGGCGAAGAGCTTTATGGTTCGATGATTGATCATGGTGTGAAATTAACACGTGAAGTTGCAGATTATATTAAAGCAACAGCGGGTCTTGAATTGTTGGTTGAACCACAATTCGCTTCAGTCCTGTTCCGTGTGGTACCAGAAGCTTATCCGGCTGAATTTATCGATAGCTTGAACCAAAATGTGGCAGATGAACTGTTTGCTCGTGGTGAGGCGAATATTGGTGTAACCAAAGTCGGTAATGTTCAATCATTGAAGATGACCACTTTAAGCCCAGTTGCAACGCTTGAAAATGTTCAAAACTTGCTTGCACTTGTGTTGGCAGAAGCTGATCGTATTAAAGATGCAATTGCTGCAGGAACTTATGTTCCAGCGATTGATTAATTTCAATTTGGTAGACGCATCAAACTAAAAAAGAGGTCTTGAATAGACCTCTTTTTTATTGCCTATTAAAATTGAATTTAAGCATAGACTAGGCCGCAAAAATTGGATTGAATCCCATTTTTCTTAAGAGTCGGCGATACATACTTGAGCTACGGTCTGCTGGAAAATGTGCTTCCATCGATAAATCCAGGGGGAGATATTCAGGTTTCTGGGTTTCGACAATCAGTCGATCTTCTTCAAAAATCTGTAAATTAAATGCATAAGCATCCTCAACAGGTAAATCCTTGTCATAATTACGGCAGATTGGTGCAAATAACCGAGTTTGTCGCGCGCTTACAGGAGAGGCCGCATTCATGATCACCTGCTTGCTTTGATTCGGAAAATGGATGGTCAGTGTTGCCGTAAAAGGTAGACTGATTTCAAAATGTCTGAGCCAGTTGAAATTGTCCTGCCCACGTTGCACTGTGCCAATCGGATAGCGTCCGACACTGCTGATATAATCTGCATCGAAGCCATAACTAGTTTCTGTGGTGCTATAGTCTGGTACTTCAACATCATCAGGGTCACCAAAACTATCAGGATGTACCCACGCAAAATGGGCAACATCAATGAATCCTTCGAGTTGCCGACCCGCAAAACAATTTAAATCGACAAAGGGGCATAGCAGTTGTTGGTAGTCTGCATCCTCCCAGTAGGGCATGTTAGGAATAACGGGTTGCTCATTCGGGCGAGCTGCTAAGCAACACCATATCAGTCCGTACTTTTCTGTGGCAGCATAGGTTTTCAAATGAAAGCGATCAGATATTTTATGCTGTGGATGTGCTGGAATGCGATTACATTTGCCTGCATGTCCAAAGCGTAATCCGTGGTAGCGACACACAATGCCTTGCCCGTCATGATGGCCTAAACTGAGGGGCACACCGCGATGTGGGCAAACATCTTTTGCAACAATCAGTTCATCTCCCATTTTGTAAATCACCAGTGGCATATCCAGCAACATGGCTGCTGTTGGCTGTTCTGAAATATCACGGGCGAGCGCAATCGGATACCAGTGCTGAGCAAGCAGCTGCCAATCATGCTCTGAAAATGTCATGTGTACAGGTAAATCCGTATGCTTAAACGTTGTAATCACTTTGCTGTTCATCTTCTTATCTTCTGGTGCATTTGTATTGAATATAGCGAAGCCAGCTGTTCTAAGAAATTTCAATTAATTGAATGAAGTGTTGTAACTTTTAGAACGCAGAAGCTGAGATGGTATTACATAAAGGCATGCATTTGGCTTGCTGTTTAGTTGCATTCTGTCCAGAGCCTGTTGGATGGTTTTTTATGATGAGAAGGTAGAAAATTGTCGCTGTTCTGCACAAACTGTGCATCTTTAATCTAAATCAGAAATAATTATGCATAAACTGTGATGCACAAATTCCATATTGTAGTGAGAGATGCTCAATATTTTGATGGATAGATGTCATCACTTTTGCACTTGAGACCCAGAGCTGAGGTCGGATCAGGCAAAACATCATGATTACAATGAATAGAAGGAACAAGGCATGCAACACTTGAATATGCAAAACCAATTTAAACTGATTATTAACGGTCAATCTTGTCTCGGTGAATCAGGCGAACTTGAGATTATCAATCCTGCAACAGCTATTGTTGCAGCAAAGTGTGCGCAGGCTTCGATTGCACAGGTGAATCAAGCAATTGAGGCAGCAAAGCAAGCTTTTGGAAGCTGGCAACGCAGTTCTCATGAGGAACGCAAAAGCATACTGAATAAGATTGCGGATGGGATTGAACAACATGCCGAAACTTTGGCAGAGTTGATTGTAGTTGAGCAAGGCAAACCCTTGGCATTGGCACAAATGGAAGTGCAGGGTGCGATTGGCTGGACACGTTATACCGCAAGTTTAGAAATGCCGGTTGATATTATTGAAGACAGTGAACAGAAACGAATTGAACGTCATTATCAGCCCTTAGGTGTGGTGGCTTCGATTACGCCGTGGAACTGGCCGTTGATGATTGCGGTGTGGCATATCATGCCTGCCTTACGTGCAGGCAATGTGGTGATTAATAAACCATCTGAATTTACCCCTTTGGCGACGTTAAAACTCTGTGAAATTATTCAACAAGAAGTGCCTGCAGGTGTGATTTCAATCTTAGTCGGTAAAGGCGACGTCGGTGAGGTATTATCGACTCACCCTGATATCGCCAAGGTGGTTTTTACAGGCTCGACCAAGACGGGTCAGCACATTATGTCGGGTGCGGTAAAAACCTTAAAACATTTGACCTTAGAGCTGGGTGGTAATGATGCGGGGATTGTTTTACCTGATGCCGATCTTGATCAAATAGCCAAGCGAATTTTTAACGTGGCATTTTTAAATGCTGGGCAAACCTGTGCTGCTTTAAAACGTTTATATGTGCACGAAAGCCAATATGACGCGCTAGCACAAAAACTGGCCGATATTGCCAATGGCCAAAATGTTGGAGATGGCATGGTAGCAGAGACGACTTTTGGGCCCGTGCAAAACCAGATGCAATATCAGAAAGTAAAAGCCTTAATTGCCGATGCACTTGCACAAGGTGCCAAGGCTTTGTCGGGGGATCAGACGGTGCCAGAGCAAGGTTATTTTATTGCACCAACCATTTTAACTGGACTAGATGAAAGTTGCCGTGTGGTGCAAGAGGAGCAGTTTGGTCCTGTTTTGCCGATTCTAAAATATAGCGATATTGATGATGCGATTGCACGCGCCAATGCCAGCGAATTTGGCTTAGGTGGTTCAATCTGGTCTTCTGATTTAAAAGCCGCGCAATTTTATGCATCGCAATTACAATGCGGCACGGTCTGGGTCAATACCCATGCAGAGATTGTTCCACATGCACCGTTTGGTGGCTGGAAAATGTCAGGCCTTGGTGCTGAGTTCGGTTTGGAGGGTTTGCTGGAAAATACAGTAGGACAAACTGTACATATCAATAAAATTTAAACCTTCATATTTTTAAGGCGGATCTAATATCCGCCTTTTTCTTTTTATGCATGGTGCTGCTTAAAACGAGGTTTATGTGGCTGGATGGTAGCTGTGACCCTTGGATTTGCTGAGAAAGTGATTCTGTTCTTTGATTTTTTTTAACACAATGTAAGATTTTATGTGACCAATAAAACCATAAGACAGTAGTCGCTCTGTGACGAATTGGGACAGCTGTTCCAGATTTTCTGCGACGACTTTTAAAATAAAATCAGCATCGCCGCTAATTGAAAAAGCATCTTGAATATTGTCCTCAGCTTCAATTAAGTCCTGAAAGGCTTGCTGTGACTTGGCCTCGTGAATGCGTAAGTTAATGTGAATCATCGCGGTAACCTCCAAGCCTAAAGCTTGTTGGTGGATGCGGGCGGCATAACCCAAGATCACGCCTTTTTGCTCCAGTAACTGTCGTCTTCTGGAACATTGTGAAGCTGATAAACCGATTAAATCTCCAACTTCCTGATTGGTGAGCCGTCCATTCTTTTGTAAGGCCTGAATGATTTGCCAGTCGAACTTATCCATTGCATAAAATCCTTTTATGATACACAAATATTGTATTTTTATTAAAATGCGTTTTTATTATGCACGAAATTTAACAGGTAGATGAAATATTATTTTTCTATGGAATAAAAAATTGACTTGAAAGGATGTAGAGCAATGTTCATAGAAATCGGTGATTTTTTAAATCTTCGTCTAAAACAAATGGGTATCCAACATCTCTTTGGTGTACCTGGTGATTTTAACCTTTCTTATCTCGAACAAGTTGAGGCAGATGCCCAACTCGAATTTATTGGTAATTGTAATGAATTAAATGCGGCTTATGCGGCTGACGGTTATGCACGGATCAACGGCTTTGCTGCTTTGACAACGACCTATGGGGTCGGTGATTTAAGTGCGATTAATGGCATTGCAGGTGCTTATGCTGAGAATGTACCAGTGGTGCATATTTCTGGGATTCCGCCTTTACATGTGGTGCAGAAAGGAACTCTGGTTCATCACACGCTGGTAGATGGTAACTACGACAACATCATGAACTGCATGAAAGAGTTCACGGTTGCACAGACCCGTCTAACCCCAGCCAATGCCGCCTCTGAAATTGACCGTGTGTTACGTCAATGTTTCCTTGAACGTCGACCTGTACATATCCAGTTGGCATCGGATATTACTCACGTCAAAATTGAAGTGACAGATCGTTCACTCGATTTATCTTATCCGAGGGTTGAGCCAGAGCTGTTGCAAAGCGCAGTCAGCAAACTGTGCGAAGTGATTGCACAAGCCAAACGACCAGCGTTGCTGATTGATAATGAAGCCTCTGTTTTTGGAGTGACATCGTTGCTCAGTGATTTATCACAAAAATGTTCGATTCCCTTTGCCAGCATGCTGACGGCTAAGAATATTATGGATGAAGGTTCACCGCGCTATGTGGGCACTTATGTCGGTGGGGCGAGCCAAGTACATGTGCGTAATACTATTGAGCAATCAGACTGTCTGATTGGTGTCGGTGTGCGTTTTACCGATGTCGGAACAGGGGTGTTTACTCATCAAATCGCCACTGAGAACTATATTGAAATGAAACCGTATGGTTTGACGATTTTCGGTCAAGATTTTCCAGGGATTGAGATTGGACAACTCCTGGTTGAGTTGAATAAAAAAGTTGCACCACGGAAACTGAGTCAACCGATCATTGAGAAGCAAGCGCAACAAATAATCAATGCGCCTGAACAGCAAAAACTCAGTCAAGACATCCTTTGGAACTACGTTGAACGTTTTCTCAAAGAAGATGATGTGATTATCGGTGAAGTTGGGACTTCTAACTCAGCCTTGGCGGGGCTAAGACTACCGGCAACGGCAAAATATATTGCTCAACCACTCTGGGGTTCAATTGGTTATACCTTACCTGCTTTATTAGGCAGTTTGTTGGCCGCACCTGAACGCCGTCAAATCCTATTTATTGGTGATGGTTCATTCCAGCTCACCGTACAGGAACTTTCGACTATTATCCGTCATGGTCTCAAGCCAATTATCTTCTTACTTAATAATGGGGGCTATACCATTGAGCGTTTGATCATGGGCGAAAATGCGGCTTATAACGATGTTCAGGACTGGAAATATAGCGAGATTCCAAATGTTTTTAACGGTAGCCAAGACTATAAAAGCTGTGTGGTAGAAACTGCAGGACAGTTAAAAGTGCTCTTGGACAACACGCATCAATTCGACGGATTGACCTTTATTGAGCTTAAACTCCCAGCCATGGATGCACCAGCCAGCTTGAAAAAGTTTGCATCGGTGATTGCCCGTTTTGATTACGGCGACCGAGGCTATGAAATTTTAAAGCAACGTGCCCAAGTATCGCCGTGTAAAAAAGCAATTTCCTTCTGATCTGAAGGAAAGTCAAAATCTTCAAATTTATAAATTGATAAGAGAGCGAATCAGATTCGGAGCTTCATGCTGAGCTTCGAATCATGCGCTGTATAAAAGGTGTACAGGATGTGACACACACATTGGAGATAACATGATGGATGTAAACAATAAACATGAGTTAAAACAAGGATTGTCCAATCGGCATATCCAGCTGATTGCGCTTGGTGGTGCGATTGGTACAGGATTATTTTTGGGTCTGTCGCAAACCATTAAACTGGCAGGGCCCTCTATTTTATTGGGTTATGCGATTGCTGGTGTGATTGCTTTTTTAATTATGCGCCATTTAGGAGAAATGGTGGTTGAAGAACCTGTGAGTGGTTCATTTAGTTATTTTGCCAATAAATACTGGGGCCGTATGGCAGGCTTTATGTCGGGCTGGAATTATTGGGTGCTGTATGTGTTGGTCAGTATGGCTGAACTGAGCGCCATCGGGACCTTTATTCAATTTTGGTGGCCAGACGTGCCCACTTGGCTGACCGCCTTGGTGTTCTTTGTGTTGATTAATGCGATTAATCTGGTCAATGTGAGATTCTTTGGTGAATCTGAGTTTTTGTTTTCCTGCATTAAGATCGTCGCGATTTTAAGTATGATCGGTTTTGGTGCTTATTTATTGCTTTCTGGTTCTGCAGGTCCACAGGCGGGTATTGCCAATTTATGGCAACACGGTGGCTTTTTTCCACATGGCACGCATGGCTTTATTATGGCACTTGCAGTGATCATGTTTGCCTTTGGTGGGCTTGAACTGATCGGGATTGCCGCTGCAGAAACCAAAAATCCTGAAACCACCATTCCTAAGGCGGTGAATCAGATTGTGTACCGTATTTTGATTTTCTATATCGGTGCAATCGGGATTTTACTGTGTCTTTATCCATGGAATATGGTGGCAGAAGGGGGCAGTCCTTTTGTGTTGATCTTTCAGTCTTTGAACAGTAACGGCGTTGCCAATGTGCTCAATTTCGTGGTGTTGATTGCAGCAGTTTCTGTTTATAACAGTTGTATTTATTGTAATAGTCGCATGTTGCATGGTTTGGCCGAACAGGGTAATGCGCCTGCGATATTGAAAAAAGTGAATGCGCGTGGAATTCCTGTTCCTGCGGCGATTGTCTCTGCTTCGGTTACGGCGGTATGTGTGTTGGTCAACTATTTAATTCCGGGTGAAGCCTTTCAGTTATTCATGATGCTGGTGGTTGCGGCACTGGTGATTAACTGGTTAATGATTTCCGTCACCCATTTGAAATTTAATAAAGCAATGCGCCTGAAACAACATCAGACCAAATTTAAAAGTATCTGGAGTCCATGGAGTAATTATCTCACCATCAGCTTTGTCTGCTTTATTTTGATTATTATGGCGATGACCCCTGATATGCGTCTGGCTGTGATTCTCGGACCGATCTGGTTGGCGATTTTAGCGGCGATGTATGTCTTTAAATATCGTAAAAAAGTGCTGGTTCTGCCCGAAGCACAGTCCAATCTTTAAATAAAAAAGGCACAGCAATGTGCCTTTTTTATTACATCAATGCTGTATTGACCTAGAAGGGTGGAAATTTGTCCTGAACCAGATGGAGTTGAATTCCATGTTCTAAATAGGCTTTCAAACTATCCACGACCGTGGTAAAGCCACCTGTACTATCAATCACAAATTGCATCAGCTCATCGCCTTGTAAGGGGATATTATAATTTTGAATTCTGAGATAAGTTTGATTGTCATTGATCGCTTCAAAGATAAAATCCACCGTACTGGTTGGTTCACCCCACTGAATCTGAATCAATTCATTGGCAATGATTTTTGTCACCTGTACTTTTGCTGAAACTTGGTATTTTTCCCAAGTCCATTCAACGGTTTTTCCTTGTTCGAGTGACGCCGTTGCTGAACTAAACCAAAACTTTGAGGTGATTTCAGGGTCAATAAATGCTTCAAAAACGCTATGGATTGGTTTACGAATCAGCATTTGTGTTTCAATGATGACAGGATTTAGCATTATATCTGTTCTTTTTGATAGGGAATTGTCATAAAACATATATAAACTGGCTGCGCTGCCCAAGATACTTTTTGTTAAGCAGAATCAGCAGCTGTTCTTTTTAAATCCATAAAATTCAATATTTAAACGTTATCTTTTTACACTAACCGAGTTTCGAGCTGCAAAAATAAAGCAGAACATGTGAATTTATGACGAATAATTTTCTAAAAATTGAGCTTAAGAAATGGCTATCACAAAAGCGTCATAAAGTTGTCACTTAATTGTCATATTATCTGCTCAAAATGCAGTTAACCAAAGTACAACACTTAACTTAAAAAGAGTTGTAAACCAAATTGCATAAATGAGAGAAAACAGAATGCGCTTAAATCCACGTCACATCGCAATTGCATTAGCTGTATCTGGGGCAACTGTAGCAACGACTGCAAATGCAGCTCGTGATACGATTCAAATTGCTGGTTCATCTACTGTATTACCATTTGCAAGTATTGTTGCTGAAGAGTTTGGCAACACATTCCCACAGTTCAAAGCACCGGTTGTTGGTTCAGGTGGTACGGGCGGTGGTTTGAAGCAATTCTGTCAAGGTGTAGGTGATAACACCATCGACATCGCAAATGCTTCTCGTCAAATTAAAGACACAGAACTTGATGCATGTAAAAAATCTGGCGTAAACCAAGTACAAGAAATTAAAGTCGGTTATGACGGTATCGTATTTGCGTCAAACGTTAAAAAAGCAGCATATAAATTAAAGCCAGTACATGTATTCACTGCATTATCTGCACAACTTCCTTCAAATGGTAAATTAGTTCCAAACCCATATACAACATGGAACCAAATTGATAAATCATTACCAAATGAACCAATTACTTTAGTTATTCCTGCATCTAACCACGGTACACGTGAAGTGTTCCAAGAGAAAATGATCGATGCGGGTTGTGAAGCGTTTGATTACTACAAAGCTTTAAGCAAAGATGATCAAAAGAAAGCATGTTCAACCTTCCGTAAAGATGGTCGTGTAATTGAAATTGCAGGGGACTATACTGAAACTCTAGCGCGCTTGAAAACTTCTCCAAACGCAGTGGGTGTCTTCGGTTTAGGTTTCTATGATTCAAACCGCGATAAATTACGTGTAGCGACTGTAAATGGCGTGACTCCATCTGAGAAAACGGTATTGGATGGTAGCTACCTTGTTTCACGTCCATTGTTCTTCTACGTGAAAGGCGAGCACTTAAAATCAATCAAAGGCTTACCACAATACACAGAATTCTTCTTAAGCAAGAAAATTTCTGGTAAAGGTTCTAAATTAGAAAAAGCGGGCTTGATTCCTTTAAGCGACAAAGAGCGCGCAAAAATCCTAGCTGATTTCAAAGCGGGTAAATCAGTTAAGTAATATTGTTAAAAGGGAGGCTGGTGAGACGTTGGATCATCAGCCTTTTTGTCTAGCTAAGTTTTTTCAAATCATGAAAATTGAGAAAACAGTGGAGATTACATGAATCTGCTACTTATCGGTGTGTTATTAGCCCTTGTGGCAATTGCATATCAAATCGGGCTGAGTAAAAGCCGTAACCTAGCAGGTAAGGGAAATAACTCAGCAACACTACATTCTCGTCCAGGATATTATGGGGCGTTGGTTGCTTTGTGGTGTGGTATTCCTGCGTTTTTAATTTTGATTATTTGGAATTTGGTTGAACCAAGTATTTTACAACACATTATTTTCAATAATATTCCTGCATCTGTAAGTTCGACTTTAGATGCGGCAGGTCGTGATGTTTTAAGCAGTCGTGTACAAGCAATTGCTTCTGGTTTCGGGGTAACAGATCAACCAGCAGCCTATGAAGTGGCGGCAGCGCAACAACTTGCAAAATTCCAGACCATAGGCTCTTTTGCCAAACTTGCCGTGGTGATTAGTGCTGGACTAGCTGGTTTAGTTTGGGCCAAACGTCATGTTAGCCAGCAATTCCGCGCACGTAACCAAGTCGAAAAAACCATTAATGTTGCTTTGATTTTGTGTTCAGGGGTCGCAATCTTGACAACAATCGGTATTGTGTTATCGATGTTAAGAGAAGCATTACACTTTTTCCATTTTGTTAGTCCTGTTGATTTCTTCTTTGGTACTGAATGGAATCCTGGCTTTAGCACCTCAGGAAATGCAGAAGGTAGTTACGGCATCTTACCGCTGATTTGGGGAACCTTAATGGTCAGTGGTATTGCATTATTGGTTGCAGTACCAATTGGCTTGTTGGTTGCGATTTATTTGGCTGAATATGCATCGCCAAGGTTGCGTTCTTGGGCAAAACCGACGATTGAGGTTTTAGCAGGGATTCCAACGATTGTTTATGGTGTATTTGCCTTAATGGTGATTGGTCCATTCTTTAAAATTGTGGGTGAAAGTGTTGGTATCAACATTAATGCGACCAGTGCACTCACCGCAGGTTTTGTGATGGGTATTATGATTATCCCATTCGTTTCCTCATTATCTGATGACATTATTACTCAAGTGCCTCGTGCATTACGTGATGGTTCTTTGGGCCTAGGCGCAACCAAATCAGAAACTATTCGTCAAGTGGTTTTACCAGCTGCCTTACCCGGGATTACAGGTGCATTCTTGCTTGCCGTATCCCGAGCAGTGGGTGAGACCATGATTGTGGTGCTTGCAGCAGGGAACAGTCCATTGTTGCATGCCAATCCATTTGAAGCAGTTTCAACCGTAACCGTCACGATTGTGAAGCAATTAACGGGGGATACTGATTTTGCGAGCCCGCAAGCATTGGTGGCATTTGCCCTTGGTTTAACGCTGTTTGTGATTACTTTGGGTCTAAACATTATTGCACTGTACATCGTGCGTAAATATCGTGAGCAATACGAATGAGTTCATCAAATACATCTCCTCTGGATCCGAACCTATTGGATCCTCAAGTAGCTGCTGAACAACGTGAGCAGCGTAAAAGAAAGATCCAAAGTTCTTTGGCCAAGCGTCATCGTAAAGAAAAAACCTTTCGTTTTGCTGGGATTTCGGCGGTTGTGATCGCGCTGGCATTTGTTGCTTTACTATTTGGTAGCATTTTGGCCAAAGGTCTCCCAGCTTTTTGGCAAAGTAGTATTACCGTTCCGGTTTATTTTGATCCAGCGATCATCAATGTCGGTGCGAAGCCAAAACAAACAGCAGGTGAAACCCCAGCTCACTTTGAAGAGCGCATGGTCGCTTGGCAAACTGAAATGGGTATGGTGGATTGGGATGCCTTGATCGTAAATGGCATCGTTGCTAAAAACAAAGCATTAGAGTCTCAACGTGATTATCTAAGCAGTTTATATACCAGTTCTGAAGCATACCGTTTGCGTGATATGGTGCTTAAAAACCCTGCGCTGATTGGAAGCAAAGAAGAGATCAAATTCCTAGCCGATGCCAATATAGACGTGTGGTTAGCAGGGAATATTGACCGTAGTTTGCCAGATGATCAGCAACAACTTGAACCTGAAGTACGTCAACTTGCAGATCAGTTAAAAGCGGAAGGAATTATTAAAAGTACCTTCAATACTAACTTGTTCTTTAGTCCAGACTCTCGTAGTTCACCTGCAACCAGTGGTTTAGCCGGCGCATTCATGGGGTCATTATTCATGATGATGATCGTGATTGTGATCTCGATTCCAATCGGTGTTGCCAGTGCAATTTATCTTGAAGAGTTTGCACCAAAAAATATGATGACGGACATTATTGAAGTCAACATTAACAACTTGGCTGCTGTTCCTTCGATTGTGTTTGGTTTATTGGGTGCTGCAATCTTTATTGGTTGGATGCAGTTGCCATTATCAGCACCCTTAGTCGGTGGTTTGGTGCTGAGTTTGATGACTTTGCCGACCGTGATTATTACCACACGTGCATCACTAAAAGCGGTTCCACCTTCGATTCGTCAAGCTGCTTTAGGTTTGGGTGCATCGAAAGTACAAACCATTTTCCATCATGTATTACCTTTGGCATTACCTGGCATTATGACAGGTGCGATCATTGGGGTTGCACATGCGCTGGGTGAAACTGCGCCATTGCTTTTAATCGGAATGAGCGCTTTCGTTGCAAGTGTGCCAACCACACCACTCGATCAAGCGACAGCATTGCCAGTACAAGTTTATTTGTGGCAAGGTAATGAATTACGTAACTTCTTCGAAGGGCGTACCGCAGCAGCGATTATTGTGTTACTGGCATTAATGATTGGTTTGAATAGCCTTGCTATTTGGCTCCGTAAGAAATTTGAAGTGCGTTGGTAATTGAGGAGAGTACAATGAATACGATTGATATTATGAACGCCGTAGAAAAGGATAAATCAGTGAATCCACAGCAAAAAGAATTTACCTCATCTGAAGCGCAAGTTCAGCAATCAAATACTGCATTTGTCTCTCAGTTTGAAACGGCTTCTTCAAATAAAAAGCCAAAAACCAGTGAAGTGAAAATCAGTACCAAAGATGTTCATGTTTACTATGGTGACTCTGAAGCGATTAAAGGTATTGATCTTGATGTTTACCAGAATGAAGTGATTGCATTCATTGGCCCATCAGGTTGTGGTAAATCGACATTCTTACGGACTTTAAACCGTATGAATGACACCATTGATAGTTGTCGTGTGACGGGTAAAGTGACTTTAGATAATCAAGATATCTACGATCCAAACCTTGATGTGGTTTTGCTGCGTGCACAAGTGGGCATGGTATTCCAAAAACCAAACCCATTCCCGAAATCAATTTTTGATAACGTAGCTTATGGTCCAAAACTACATGGTTTAGCGCGTGATAAATATGACCTAGAAGAAATCGTGGAAAACAGTTTACGTAAAGCGGGTTTATGGGATGAAGTTAAAGATCGCTTGAGCCAACCTGGCACAGGTTTATCAGGTGGTCAGCAACAGCGTTTGTGTATTGCACGTACCATTGCAGTGAGCCCAGAAGTGATCTTGATGGATGAGCCATGTTCGGCGCTGGATCCAATTGCGACCGCGAAAATTGAAGAATTGATTTCTGAATTGTCTGAACAATTCACCATTGCAATCGTTACCCACTCTATGCAACAAGCAGCGCGTGTATCAGACCGTACCGCTTACTTCCATCTGGGTGATTTGATTGAGGTGAACTCGACTGAGAAAGTGTTTACCCAGCCAGACCATCAGTTGACGGAAGCGTATATTACGGGTCGTTTTGGTTAATCCGTTTCATTACAAACAAAAGAGCCTTCGGGCTCTTTTTGTTTATATAAATGAAAATGAATCTATTTTGCAAAATCGCTATTGAATTTTTATTGAGCAGACCACATCTTAGAACAATAACGCCGAACTTATAGAGCACATACTTCATGTTATTCCATTTACCTAAGTTTCCTGCTGAAATTCGTATTAGTCATCTCAATGCGCGTGTGAATGAACAAAGAAAAAGAATTGCGCAAACCACCGCCTCTCGTTTTGAATTATTACAACTCGTTCAACAGCTTGCAAAAGAAGCTAAAATTCGCAAGAAGAACGATCAAAAAATTTATGTCCTTGACTTTAAAGGCGATGTTCAAGCGTCTGCAGTCGATACCATCCGTGAAGAAATTACCTTGATCTTAGCGACTGCTAAAGCAGGGCATGATCGTGTCGTCGTTCGTTTAGAAAGTCCTGGCGGAATGGTGCATGGTTATGGTTTGGCCGCTGCTCAATTGGTGCGTTTACGTGATGCAGGTTTTAATGTCACCATCTGTGTTGATAAAGTTGCTGCAAGTGGCGGCTATATGATGGCATGTATTGCCAATGAAATTATCTCTGCACCTTTTGCAGTGGTGGGTTCGATTGGTGTGGTTGCACAAGTACCGAACTTTAATCGTTTGCTCAAACAGCACAATGTTGATTTTGAGCTGTATACCGCAGGTGAATATAAACGTACCGTGACCATGTTTGGTGAAAATACGCCAGAAGGCAAGGCCAAGTTTGAAGAAGAGTTACAGCAAACCCACTCCTTATTTAAGGATTTTGTTGAGAAATATCGTCCACAACTTGATGTTGCTAAAGTTGCAACAGGCGAGCATTGGTATGGTGAAGATGCACGTGAATTGAACTTGGTAGATAAGCTACAAACTTCTGACGAATACCTATTAAGCTTGTTACCAAAACACGATATCTATGTGATTAATACCCGTAAACGCCCAACCTTTGGCGAAAAACTGGGATTGCAGGCAGCTCAAATGGCTGAAGGTTTGATTCCTACGGTCATGAATAAAATTACAGATAGTTTGGCAAAGGCAAATAGTACATTGGTACAAATGCGTGATCCGAAATTTTAATAATTTACACGCTATAAAGAGCATAAAAAACCAGCCTAAAGGGCTGGTTTTTTATGTTTGATCTTGTAGATTTGGGGTGAAGTTCACCGCTAGATTTGAACATTTGGTGAATTAAACAAACATGACAAAACTATTTGATCGAATAGATTGTAGCAATAGCGATCATTTGATATTTTAACTGCAAGATGAATTACTTAATTATTCATTAACCGAAAAAGTATTTAAAAATATAATTGATAAGTGAGCATAATAATGACAAGAGTCGTCGTTTTTTCAAAGAAAAATTCGAATATTCTACAAGATGCGCAATTGAAAAGTGTGGTACTCGACCAGCCTTCGATCGTACAAATTGGTGTGAATCAAGCCGATATTAAATCCATGATCAAACAAGGTAATGATCTTGTCATTACACTAAAAAACGGTGAAAAAATTATTGTCAGTGATTTTTATAGTGCTGAAAACTTAACAGAGCATAGCCTTGCAGTCGCGAAAGATGATGGGACTTATGCGGTCGCAGAATTTGATGATTCAGGAAAATTTGTTCGTTATACCCCAGCGACGTCACTGACGCAACTTGCATATACGGATGCAGTGACACCTGCTCCTCAACCTCAGAATGTGGATCAGGATTCGGCGATTAGTAAGTCACAACTCTTAAAAGTAGGTTTGGCTGCTTTAGTGGCAGAAGGTGTGTATCTATTAGCCGTAAAAGATGATGATGACGATAAAAATAAAAGTAGTAACCAACCGATTGATATAACACCACCTGCTACACCAACTGCGAGTTTAGGTACAGATACACAAACGATTACGGGTAAAACCGAAGCGAAAGCCAAAATTGAAATTAAAGATGCAGCTGGGAAAGTGATTGCAACGACTCAAGCTGACGCCGAAGGAAATTACACAGTCAAGCTAGATCAACCTTTGGTGAATGGTGGCAAGGTCAGCGTGACTGTAATTGATGGTTCGGGGAATACTTCTAAAGCCACTGTTGTGACAGGAAATAAGGATACCATTGCACCAGATGCTCCGACAGCACAACTGAATGCAGATGGAACCATTGTTACAGGTAAGGCCGAAGCCAATGCTAAAGTCTCAATTTATGATGCAAATGGCACGCTATTGGGTAGCGTGATTGCAAATAAAGCAGGACTGTATTCCATTAAAGTTTCACCGGCTTTAACCAGTGAAAAAGGTGGGACGGTTGTCGCTGAAGATGCAGCCGAAAATAAATCTACACCGACTAAAGTGATTGCTGGAAAAGATACGGTGCCGCCTGATCAACCTTTTGTGGATGTCAACAAGGAAGGTTCATCTATTCAAGGTCGAGCAGAGGCGAATAGCAAGGTACAGATCAAGGATGCGGATGGGAAAATAATTGGTAGTGGAATTACAGATGCACAAGGCAAATTTCAGATTACACTTTCACCTGCCTTAGCTTCAGATAAAAAGGCAACCATCATTGTCGAAGATGCGGCAGGGAATCAATCTAAACCGCTTGAGATTACTGCCGGAAAAGACACCATTGCACCCGATAAAGCCGTTGCTGAAATCAATGCAGCAGGTGATTCAGTGACGGGTACAGCGGAAGCAAATAGTAAAATTGAAATTAGAAGTGCGGATGGGAAAACACTGTTTGGTTCAGGTACTGTTGGTGCGGATGGAAAATTTAGCATTACCTTATCATCGGCTTTAACCGATAAAAATGTAGGGAAAGTTTATATCATTGATGCAGCTGGGAACCGTTCCGATGCAGTCGATGTGGTAGGGACAAAAGATACCATTGCGCCGAATAAGCCGATTTTGCAAACCGTGATGGATGATGTGGGTGCTGTAAAAGGTGCAATCGCGGCAGGAGGGGATACTGATGACAGCAAACCGACTTTGGCTGGTGTAGGTGAAGCAAAAACTGTTTTGACGATTTATGACAATGGTCAACCGATAGGTACGGTAACAGTGGGAGATAATGGAAGGTGGAGTTTTGAAGTTAAGCAGGATTTAAGTGTGGGGCCACATAAAATCACCTTAACCTTGACTGATGCAGCAGGCAATATTAGTGAAGCGAGTGATGCATTTAGTTTTAATGTGGTTGCACCTGTAGTGAAAGCCTCTTTGGCCGATGCGATTGATTTGGGTGCTTTACAAACCCAACACGCTGAACCTGTTTCCGAATCAAACAATATTGAGAAACTGAGTCTAAATACCTTATTGTCTTCTTCTGAGCCCGTATCAAATCAGTTGGATGAGGTTTTGAACCAATTGCTGATAGGACAAAATCCAACTCCTGCAACCAGTCATTCTGGAAATGCTGATTTAACCCATCTTGATTATGCAGCAAGTTTAAAAGCTGATCCTTTAGACCAGCTTACTGTATTGCAACATTCGATTATTTAAACTGTATTTATATTTTGAGAGCGTCTATTTTTAAGTAGGCGTTTTTTCTTTGAGGAGTTGAGTGATTCCAATCAAGATAGCTCCGACGGTTGCAAGGAACATATCTTTATGTGCATCCCAGATATCACCTTGCTGGCCATTATAGTTTTCGGCATCTTCAGGGGATAAACCAATCGCGATCCACCATTCAATTAATTCATAAAACATGCTCGATGCCATGACAAATTGAATCACCAGCAGAAATAGGGTCAAAGGTTTGGCAGTCGGTAACCAAACTTGAAAACAGCGATAGAAAAATGGATAGAGCAATAGACCATAAGCAAAATGCACCAGTCGGTCATACATATTACGCGACCAACCCATGGTTTGATTTAAGTCAAAGTGGAAAAGGTTTTCAATCCACTCATTATAAGGCACATAAGAGTAGAGGTAGTGTGCCCCTAAAATATGAATCAGAAGAAAGCCAAGATAAAGACAAAAACTATAAAAACTAATGCCAATCTTTTTCAGCGTGACAATGAGGGCAATTAGCATCAAAACGGTACCCGCTTGGTGTAGCAAATAAGCCTCAAACTCAAGCGGTTGGATGCTTGCAATTGCCACCACCAGCAGCACTATCGCAAGCGCAATATAATGTTTTAAACTCAGTTGTTGTTCGATCATACTGTATCCTAAATACAGTCAGGCAAGTTTTATTGCTCTTACTCTGTCGTTTTTACAGCGATTGTTTCTTTGGCTGTAGAAACGCCACCGAGTGCCTGACATGCTTGTTTATATAATTGATATTTTTGTTGTACAACTTCATCGAGCGGAATGTCAAAGAGATCTTCACCATTTTTATATTGTTCAATATATGATGCCGCTTTGTCTTTATTGGCAGCCAGTGATTGTTGATAAAAATTTGAAATAGAAGAGGTTGCTAACTCACTGGATTCAATGTTATGACACTGAAAACCTTGTAAGAGTTTCTCAGCGCGTTTTAATTCGCTAGATTTTCCAAAAATACAACCTGATAAGCTCACGGTGGCAATGAGCAGGAACAAAAGCTTCATGATCGATAGAGTAGAATTTTAAAGGTGCTATTATTGTATATAAGGTGAATTTTATAAATTAATTATTTATGTCTAACACGATAAAATTTAATCTTTTTTTACTTTGCACATCTGATTGCACAAAAATTAAATAGACGGGATTTAAAATGAAAATAAGAAAAGCGCAACGGCGAGATGTTGATGCCTGTGTACCTTTAATTTATAGCGCAGCGGTTTCGTTGTTTGATTATATTTATCAACATAAGCAGATCAGCGCAGAACAATTCATTCATCGTGAGTTCCTTTCAGGACAAGGTTATACCAGTTATCAGTTGCATTGGGTGGTCGAGCATCATGAGAAGGTGGTTGCAACAATAGCCTGTTATGGCAAAAAGGATTTATTGAGTATGGATCAGGGTAGCCTTAAAAATATCTGGGCCATTTATAGACTTGGATTTCCTCGTGTTTTGTCTCGAGCCTTACAGGCAGGTTCAGTTGTAACTAAGCCCAGTGACTCATGTTTGCATATTGCTAATTTTGGTGTCCATCCTAATTACCAAGGTCAAGGCATAGGCTCTTTATTGCTACAACATCTGAAGTGTTTAGCTCAACAACAAGGGTTCACTGCATTATCTTTAGATGTCTCACAGAAAAATCCAAATGGGCAGCGTCTATATGAGCGGATTGGTTTTAGCGTTGTAAAAGAAACTAAGTTTAAAGATGCTAATAACAGTGTTATTCCAAATGGTCGTCGAATGGAATGGTGGTTCTAAATTTAAGCGGGTGGAATGAAGATAAAATATTCAATCGGTTGATATAAAATGATTTTTAGCGTTATGCTAAATAAGGCGTCATCAACACATCTTGTTATGCGAATTCAGTGCATTTTCTTATTCTGTTTTTTAATAGGTCTCTCTGCTGGGGCTTATGCGGATGACTATGATTTTTTTGTAGCGCCGAGCGAAGATACCGAACAGATGTTTGATGCTGCTTATCCTGAAATGAAAACAGAATATTCGGTTTTGCATAACCAATTTTTTCAAAATGAGCGTTGGCGTGTCTATAATTATACGGCTTATCAAACTAATCAGTTTAACCATAAGATGTTAACAGGTGACACCACTAGCTTGTCGCTGGATGATTTTTCGATTTCAGTCGGTTATGGCATGATGTATCAGTTGAACCAGACCAATCGAATTGGCTATGAATATCTTTCCAGCTTTCCCTTTGACCGAGGGCAATTGATACGATTCTTCTGGTTACGGATTTTTTAACTGACCTTTTGATATAGCCCTGCTCTGACCATACCGGCTTTGGTTTCTTTAATTTTCTGCCAAGTCAGGGGAAGGGTGAGTTGAGATAAATCTCGATCTGCTTCTACATAAATATAAGCGTGGTTTGCAATCATTGGGTCAGCAAGTTCTGCTAATTCTTGCCATAAATCCAGACTATAAGGTGGATCAAGAAACACCACATCAAAATTTGAGTTTAATTTTTTTAAAGCCTGTTGTGCCGTTGCAACATGCAGTTGGCAATTTTCTGCTTTTAACAGTTGAATATTGTCTTTTAAGATTTTGGCTTGTATTGGATTTGGTTCAATCATCACGACTTTAGCAGCTCCACGAGAAAGCGCTTCAAATCCTAATGCACCTGAGCCGCTACACAGGTCTAAAACCTGCGCATTTTGAATGTCCCACATTAACCAATTGAACAAGGTTTCACGGACACGATCTGGTGTTGGACGTAAACCATCAATACTGGCAAAGGGTAAAGTACGGCGTTTCCAGTTACCACCGATGATACGCAATTGATTTTTCATTATTCAGTTACTCCATCAGTAGGTTGAGCAGCTGTTGCTGGCGCGACAGGTGTAGATGCTGGAGTGGATGAAGCGACGGGTGTTGATGCTGCTTGGCTATTTTGTGTTGTTGTGGTTGCAACACTGCTGCTTGGCAGTTCGCCAGGTTTAATGCCTGCTGTCATTAAGCCACCACTGACTTGATGGCTGGCTGGGCGGAGTGGATTCTTTTTACGGGTCACTAGCCAATAATCAAATATTGGACGTGCTAACTGCGCCGCAGAACCACCATGTTTACCATTTTCCCAAACCACAGCAATCGCAATTTCTGGATTATCGGCAGGCGCGAAACCAACGAATAAACCGTGGTCCCATTGTCGAGATGAAAGCGCAGCTTCGTTATAGCGTTTACCTTGGGCAATACTTTTAACTTGGGCTGTCCCAGTTTTACCTGCGATTGAATATTGCAAACCACCTTTAATACCACGACCTGTACCTGACTGGATGACATCCACCATTGCATCGTGCATGTTTTTCCAATCTTGTTCGGTGCCATTGAAGTTAATTTTGCCATCGGGTGCATTGTGGACGCTAAATTTTTTGGCGCCTTTGGTCTCTCTTAATACATGGGGCGTGACATGTGAACCTTTATTCGCAGTAATTGCAGTTGCCATCGCAAGTTGTAACGGTGTAGAGGTAAAAGCGCCTTGTCCGATACTGACTGAAATCGTTTCACCTTTTAGCCATTTGGATTTGCGGGTACGCATTTTCCATTCTGGGCTCGGATACAGGCCAGAACTTTCACTTGGTAAATCGACCCCAGTTTTTTCACCAAAGCCAAATTGACGCATCCAGTCATTCATTTTCTCAATGCCCATGCGATAGGACAGGACATAAAAATAAGTATCGCAAGATACAATTTGAGCTTTATGCATGTTCACAGAACCATGACCACTTTTTTTATGGTCACGGAAGCGGTGGCTGTCACCAGGCAATGAAAAATAGCCTGGATCGGAAATTGCAGTGTTCCAATCGACCAGACCATAATGAATACCGCCTAAACCAAACATCGGTTTGATGGTTGAACCGGGTGGATAAGCCCCCTGAACTGCACGGTTATAGAGCGGTTGATCGAGGTTATCACGCAGCCCACTGTAGTCTTTAGAGCTAATCCCAGTCACGAAGAGGTTTGGATTAAAACTTGGACTTGAGACTAATGCTAGAATTTCACCTGTACGTGGGTCCATTGCGACAATTGCACCGCGACGATCTGCCAATTGTTTTGCTGCAATAGTTTGCAGACCATAATCAAGTGATAAATAAAGATCATTACCTCGTGCTGGGTTTTGGCGACCTAAATTACGCAGTACATTACCATGTGCATCTGCCTCGACAGATTCATAGCCAGGCGTCCCATGCAACAGCTCTTCATAACTTTTTTCGACCCCAATTTTACCAATCAGGTTGGTTCCCGCATATAAATCCTTATCAATTGATTTGAGTTCTTTATCATTGATACGACCGACATAGCCAATCACATGTGCAAACAATTCACCATGTGGATAATAGCGGGTCATTTGAGTTTCAATTTTGACTCCAGGGAAGGCATATTTCACTTCACTGAATTTGGCAATGTCGGCTTCAGTCAAATTCAACTTAATTGCAAGGCGTTCGGTTTTACGTGCAGTTTTCACACGGCTTTTAAAGCGGTCAACATCTTCTTGGGTCAAGCCTAGAATTGGAATCAGACGGCTGATAGTGTCATCAATATCACTGACATCGGCACGACTCAGTGTTGCGGTGAACACAGGGTAGTTATCTGCCAACAGTACGCCGTTACGATCGTAGATATAGCCACGTGCGGGTGCTAAGGGTTGTAAACGAATTCGGTTCTTGTCTGAGGCCGTTGTAAAGTCATCGTAATGAACAATCTGTAAATATGCATAACGACAGATCAATAAAAGTAGAAAAATCGCCACGACAAAGATTGCAAAAAAGATACGACCCTTATAAATGCGCTTTTCTTGTTGCATATTTTTTAAAGGAAAGTGCTGTTTCATAGGGTGTCGACTTAATTACAAAATGGAGAGAATACAAAGGCTACGCATTTTAACGTAAGTTGCATGAACATACTGTAGAATTTTCAACAAATCATGCAAATGATACTGCGACAGCTTTTGACTTTGCAGACATTAAAATTGTATGGTCTTGTATATTAGAAGCAAAATAATTCTGTTAAAGTCACAATCAGTTTGAAATAGGATTTTCCAATACACTCTTAGGGAAAATGGAGAAAATAATGAGAAAAATTTGCCTTTTATTATCGGTTTTAACACTTACGGGCTTAAGTCATGCGGATGACAATCCATTTAAGCCAGAGCCAAAATTAAAAGATGCAAACGTTTCAACATGGAATGTAGGTGCAGGTTTTACCAAGAAATTATTACATGCCAACCTTGAATGGGTAAATCCTTATGGTATTGCCTATGCCAAAGCGGGTGCATTTTTAAATGATGACAATGAACCTGGTGGACAAGTTGGATTCCGTTATCCGTACTACCTAACTGGTACAGATAAAAATGGTTATTACCTTGGTGTCTATGCGGGGCATTTAGACAGCAGAAATTATGGTGGTAAGCAAAAGGGCAATTTGGGTGTCGGTGCTGATCTTGCTTATGTTTGGTTGAATAGCGAACGTATCAGCACATTCAGTGTGGGCGCGGGGGTACGCGAAAAAATAGAAGATGGGAATGGCAATACTGTGAAAAAATCAGAACCTGTCCTTCAGTTTTCTTATACTTTAAGTTTTGGTTTATAAGAGGAAATTAACGTTTATCCTTTTATAGGCCATCATGTATCAATAATTCAGAGAGTCATGCATGTTTGATTACGTCAATGAATTGTGGCAGATTTTTCTAAATCGACCTGACCATCTGGCAGTCTTGAGTATCATCCCTGTGACCGCCTTTGTAACATGGGCGCACGTGTGGATGGCATTGAAAATGGTATTTTACCCAATTAACTTTTGGGGATTCCATTTAGGACCATTACCTGTCGGTTGGCAAGGGATTGTGCCACGTAAAGCTGGACGTATTTCAGGCATTATTACCGATAACACTTTATCTAAATTAGGTTCATTGCGAGAGTTTTTAGAGGCAATGGACCCCGAAGATATGGCCATGATCATTGGTGAGCAAGTCGGTTTTGAGCTTGAGCATCTGATTGATGAAGTGATGATTGATCGCAATGCGGTACTCTGGGAAAACTTACCTTATTCGATTAAACGCCGTATTTATGCCCAAGCCCACAAACAGTTACCAAATACCTTAAGGGAACTTGTGACTGAACTGACCATGAACGTCGAGTCACTGGTCGACATGCGTGAAATGGTGGTCAGCCAAATGGAAGGTGATCGCCGTTTGATGGTGCGCATGTTCTTGAAGGTGGGGCAAAAAGAAATTAACTTTATTTGGCATATCAGTGCATTAATCGGGATGTTCTTTGGTATTTTCCAGATGATTGTATGGTTTGTAGTGCCTTGGCACTGGACGGTTCCATTCTGGGCTGCAATTTGGGGCTTTTTAACCAACTGGATCGCGATCTGGATGGTGTTTAACCCAATTGAACCGCACTATATCCGCTATCCACAGATTTTCCGTTTGACCAAAGACCGTAAATTTCCTTGGATTGTGCCAGTCTTGAAGATTGGAACCTATAATGTCCAAGGCGCATTTATGAAGCGTCAGGAAGAGGTTTCGGATGTGTTCGCCAGTGTGGTGACTGAAGATTTAATTACCTTGAAATCGATCATGACCGAAATGATGTATGGCAGTAAAAAAGACAAAACACGTCGTATTGTCAAGCGTCATATCAATGAAATCATGGAAACCCCATTGGTCAGAACCTCATTGCAGCTTTCATTAGGACCAAGAGAGTATGCTAGACTCAAGACCGACTTGATTGATCGCTCAATTGAAATTACCATGGGACCAGTATGTGACCCAGCTCTGAATGCAAGTCGCGCGCAGAAGATCTTTCAAATGTTTAGAGACCGCATCCGTGAACTAACACCGAAAGAGTTCCAGAACCTATTGCGTCCTGCGTTCCAAGAAGATGAGTGGATCTTGATTGTACTGGGTGGAGTAACTGGTTTCTTTGCTGGTTTAATTCACTTATTTGTTGCTTTCTTATAATTAATTTGATGTTGGTTGAGTGATAAGTCTGTATGATATTGCTCAATTTAAGATTTATTGTTTTTAAATGAGGATGTTCTTTTATGCGCATTATTTTACTCGGACCACCTGGGGCAGGCAAAGGTACTCAAGCTCAGTTGATCTGTAAGCGCTACAATATCCCACAAATTTCAACCGGTGATATGCTCCGTGCTGCAATTCGTGAAGGTACTGAACTTGGCTTAAAAGCGAAAAGCGTCATGGAGTCAGGTGGTTTGGTCTCTGATGAGCTGATTATTGGCTTGGTTAAAGAACGTATTGCTCAGCCTGACTGTGAAAATGGTTGTATCTTTGACGGTTTCCCACGCACAATTCCACAAGCTGAAGCTTTAGAAACAGCTGGCATTAGCATTGATCACGTGATTGAGATTGCTGTACCTGACGAAGAAATCGTGCAACGTCTTTCTGGTCGTCGTCAGCACCCTGCATCGGGTCGTGTTTATCACATCGTTTACAACCCACCAAAAGTGGAAGGTAAAGATGATGAAACAGGTGAAGACCTTGTGCAACGTCCTGATGACCAAGAAGAAACGATTCGTAAGCGTCTCGGCTCTTACCATAGCGAAACTGAGCAATTGGTTGGCTTCTATCAAGGTCGTGCTGCTTCAGGTGAAAATGCTCCGACTTATGACAAATTAGATGGTTTACGTGCAATCGAAAACGTTCAAGCTGATCTTTTTGCAATTTTAGATAAATAATTTAGTTTTTGATAAAACTGCCTTATGTTTACATAAGTCAGTTTTTTTTATACCAATAATTATCTGCGACATAATATGTCGCCCTATCAGATTAAATGATATAAAAACTGAGTGAAAAAAGTTATATTTCATTCAAGTGTACAATTTGAAAATATTGAAACTTAGAATTATTTTAAAGGGTTAATTATGTTGCTGACGATTCAGTCTGATCAAATAGAACAAATTATTCCAGATACAAGTTCAGCAAAATCTGCTAAGAAGTTAGCGAAATTTGAAGCATGGAATAATATCTCAGCTTCGACAGATCATTGGATTTGGGGAGAAATTCAAGGGAGTGCGATTTATCAAAGTGCAATCTTTTTACCTGAACTTAAATGTGAATGTAGTTGTCCGAGTTTTAAGCGGCCTTGTAAACATGCCTTAGCATTATTATTTGTCTATTCCGAGTATCAAGATAAATTTATTGTGCAATCAGATGAACAGAACATACCTGATCGAGTACAAAAATGGCGCGATAAAAAAACCAAAACGCTTGAGAAAAAAGAAAATAAAATTGATAAACCAATTGATGAAGAAGCACGTGCCAAACGCCAGTCGGCACGTGAAAAAAAAATGGATGCAGGTATTGAAGCATTACAAACATGGCTAAATGATATTGTAATCATGGGGCTAGGGCGGTTACGTCAACAACAGCAGGAAAAATTTCGAGATATCCAAAGCCGTTTGGTCGATGCACAAGTTGCTGGTTTAGTCAGTTATTTAGATGAATTTTCTAGTGCCTTATATCAAACTGATTGGCAATTACAAAGTTCATTTTGGTTGGCTAAACTACAAACAGCTGTTGATTTGTGGCAAAACCGCCAGCGGCTTCAGCCAGAACTATATGAAGAATTAAAACAGCTCTTTGGTATTAATTTACCGACAGATGCATGGGATAACATCCCAACTCAGGTGCTGAGTTTGTATGCATTGGGACAAGTGACGCAAGAACTGGTCAACACCCGTGGACGTTATCGTCGTCAATGGTTATGGGATAGTGAAAAGCTATGCGATTATCTGCTATTGGATTTCGAAATTCCCCCTTATTCCAACTTCGGTTTAACCTTACCTTACCAAAAACATTTGTCTTTAACTGCCAAACTTTATCCCGGTGTGAGCCATCAACGTCTGCGTTTAGAAGATAGTTTATTGTCGTTTACTAATGTGAGCCAGACGCTTGTTGCACCGAAGGGATTTACCAATTTTGATCAGGCTTTTGCTCAATATGCCAATAACTTGAAACAGCACCCTTTGCAATTAGTACGCTTTTTTTGGCTGGAGCAATTGCGGTTAGTAAAGTGTGATAAAACGATTTATTTGGTCGATCAGAATCAAAAGATGTGTGAGGTTGAAATTAAGCAATTTGTTGAGTTGTGGTTTTTAGTTGGGGCAGAATCATTTAGTGCTGGCATAGAGTGGAATGGGTTACAGCTTAAACTTGTAAGTATTTGGCAAGGAGGGCATTTTGAATGTGTTTAAACGCATCGTACAGTGATTTTAATCAACAGTTACTTCTCAAACTGACTCTGGGACAGCAATTTAAACAGACTCTAAAAATTCCTGATGTACTACAGGCTTATGTACCTAAACAGATTGATTCAGCGCAAGATTTGTTAGTCTTGAATCAATACTGGATGTTCATGCAACACGCAGGTTATCAAGCGAGAACGGTGCCTGAAACGGTGCAAAAGAGTTTGAATAAGATTGAGCAGCTACAACATGAAAAGCAACTGGATAATGAGCTGATTCAAATTTTGAAATGGATTGTTGGGCAAGAATCGCCATTTTTGTATCAGGATTGGGTTAATCAAATATTGAAACTTGCTCAACAGCAGCAGCAAGTGATTCCTCGTTATTTAGTTTTGAAAGTGTTACCTCTATGTCGAAACCCAGTGTTATTGGCATCTATTTTACCTGAGTTTGCATTTCAAGGAGATGTTACAACACGCTTGGATGATGCTAAACGAGTTTGGAAATATTTGAAACAACAAGATTCGGCACCATTGGTCCGCCAGCTATTGAAATCAAAAAATAGCGATTGGTCATTGTGGATGAGCCAGTTGTGCAGTCAATTACCTCACTTTATTGATCAACATATTGCGGAGTTTTGGTCACAATCAATTCAGCAAAATCATTTGCAAAGTCAAGCTGAAAGTCTAGTGCTGTACAACCTGCCGATTAAGCAATTTGAAGCGTTATATCGGCATGTGAAAACACTAGAACCACAAAATGCGGCTACAGTGCGCAAGAATGCTGCATTAACTTTTTATTTATACTATCCAGATAATGTACTTTATGGTGAGATTATCGCACTGCTGCGTACCTGTTTAAGCTACGATGCTCGGGCGAGAAAAGTTAAATATAATATTAATTTAGATCAAGATGATGCACTCAATGATTATGGTTTCTTTGATCGAGAAGCTAACTTGGTCGAAAGCCGTAAAAATTTAAAAGCGGTTTATCAAAGTGCTCAAATTGAACAGGCTTACCAAGCCTTTTGTGAAAGTTCACAAGGTGTCTTCTATCTCACAAGAGTTTTGATTCAATTGCCACTCGCATATTGGTTAGAAGTATTTGGCACTTGGGATCATCTACTCTCATTGCATTCACAACAGAGAGAGCAGATTTGGAATGCTTTTGTAACATGCTGTTATCGAGAACAACGCCATGATTTAGCGTTATGGTTTTACCAACATCAAACCCAATGGTGTGAAGCTGTGACGACATCCAGTGGGAACAGACTTGAACGTGAGTTGGTCTTTGGTTTACTACATCAAGAGCAAGCAATTGGATGGTTATTAAAACAATTAGATCTGCATTATCAACAGCAAAATTTAGAGCATTTTTATTTTGTGTTTCAACACGCTAAAGTCTTGCATCAAGATCGGAACATCACAGAAATGGCAGCGGTGTTACTTCAGCATGTATATGCAACTTTAGATTTGCAACAGGATCAGAAAAAATTTGAATTATTAAAAGAGCGGGCACAATGGCTGATTTTGGAAGCTTATCCAATTGACTTCAGTGGCTTACAAGCTCTTTTTTCTATTTCCGAATGGAAACAACTGATTCAATTTAATCAGTACAAACAAAAAATTATTGCGTAATGATCAATAAATCATAAATTAGGATAATCACCATGTCTCAACAAGTTTTACGTGCCCGCGCAGAACAACAGTTTTCTCATGAATTAGATGCATTAAAAGCACATGACAATTTAATGAAGCCTCCACAATGGCAACTTTCGCCGAAAGCGGTCGTGGATTATTTATTAGGAACCACCTTGGCTGATGGTACGGTGATTTCACCTAAATATATTGGTAATCGACGTTTGATAGAAATTGCAGTCGCAACCTTGGCGACTGATCGTGCATTGTTATTATTAGGGGTGCCAGGTACGGCGAAATCATGGGTATCTGAACATTTGGCAGCTGCCATTTCGGGAAATAGTGCATTATTGATTCAAGGTACGGCTGGAACCAGCGAAGATACTTTGCGTTACAGCTGGAACTATGCCCAACTTTTGTCTAAAGGTCCGAGCGAAGATGCTTTGGTCAAAAGCCCTATGTTGCGTGCGATGCAAGAAGGTAAGATCGCCCGTGTAGAGGAGTTAACACGTATTCCTGCAGATGTCCAAGATACTTTAATCACTCTACTTTCTGAGAAAAATTTACCTGTTCCTGAGTTGGGGATTGAGTATCAAGCCATACAGGGTTTTAGTGTGATTGCCACTGCTAATAACCGTGACAAGGGGGTAAATGAGCTTTCTTCGGCATTAAAACGTCGTTTTAATACCGTTATTTTACCGCCACCGGCGACCATTGCAGAAGAAGTAGAAATTGTACAAAAGCGTGTTCAATCTTTAGGTCAAAGTTTACAACTTCCTGAGATTCAACCTTTAGATGCTCAAATTCAAAAACTAGTCACAATTTTTAGAGAATTACGATATGGTCAAACTTTGGATGGAAAACAAAAACTAAAAACCACTACGGGGACCTTATCAACTGCAGAAGCTATTTCAGTAATGAGTCACGGTTGGGTAATGGCTGGACATTTTGGCTCTGGTAATTTAACTGATCATGAATTAGCAGCAGGTCTACAAGGTGCTGTCTTAAAAGATCCTGTCCAAGATATTGTGCCTTGGAAAGAATATATTGAAACCGTGATTAAACAGCGTGAGGGTTGGCAAGATCTATATCGTGCTTGTCGTGACTTAGAATAATGCATGTTGAATAAATAGCTGGAAGAATAAGGATAAAAAGATGTTGCATATTCTCGGTATTCGTCATCATGGCCCTGGTTCCGCACGCAGCGTGTGTAATGCTTTGGCTTTAATTCAACCTGATTGTATTTTGATTGAAGGGCCTCCTGATGCGAATACAATTATCAGCCAATTGCAACATACTGATTTTAAACCACCTGTAGCGTTGCTGTTGAATACTCCTGTACAAAAAGAAGTGCGATCACAGGCGGTATTCTATCCTTTTGCTGAGTTTTCCCCAGAGTGGCAAGCCTTGCAATACGCGATACGGCATCACGTCGATGTAACGTTTATGGATCTTCCTGTGCAACATCGTTTTGCATTAGAAAAGCAATGGGCAGAGCAACATCTGGCGCAAGCTTCAGCAGATGAACAAGAACGAGTAGATGCTGATGTATTTGAGTTAAACACACAATTGCCAGATCAAACTGCGCAGAAGATGGAACAGCATTATCTTTCTATTCGCCAAGATCCGATCCAACTTTTGGCAGAACAGTCTGGGTATCAAGACAGTGAGCGTTTTTGGGAGCACCTAGTCGAATTACAGCCACATGCAGGACAAATGTTTGCTGCAATTACAGATGCAATGGCGGCTTTACGTGATTATTTGCAAACACAACAACCTGAAAACTATAGTAGTGAAGAGCAATTGCTTGAGCAATATCGTGAAGCCTATATGCGTAAAGTCATTAGACAAGCAGAGAAACAAGGCTATCAAAATATTGTGGTGATTTGTGGAGCTTGGCATGCACCTGTATTGGCGGATTTAAAGGCATACAATAAAATCGATACGGCATTGCTCAAAGCTTTGCCTAAAGTGAAGGTTGAGGCAGCGTGGATTGCGTGGACACATGGGCGTTTGAGCCGAGACAGTGGTTATGGCGCAGGCGTAAAAGCTGTGGGATGGTATACCCATTTATGGAAGCACTACCAACAAGCCTTGAATGGAGATGTGGATGGTGAAAAAATTACCATAGATTGGTTAAGTCAATTTGCACAAGCGTTACGCCAAGCAGGGCATGATGCTTCAAGTGCTCAGATTATTGATGCAGTGCAATTGATTCAATCTTTATTGCAATTACGTGGACGACGTATCCCTGATTTGGAAGATTTATTTGAGGCGATTCGCTCGGTCTTGAATCACGGACTAGATATTCCACAACCTATTTTATCTAAATTGCTTGAAGATGAACAGTTGGGGCAAGTGCCTGATGAATGGATTGAATTGCCAATTCAAAAAGACTTTTTACAGCAGGTGAAATATTTCCGTTTGAAGCTTGATGCGCCACATCGAGAAATTAGTCTGGATTTGCGTGAAAAATTCGATCTGGCAAAAAGCCAATTTTTACATTGCGTGAAATTATTAGGTCTTGCTTGGGCTGAGTTAACTGGAACAGGATCAAAGCAAGGCAACTTTAAAGAAATGTGGCAGTTGTCTTGGCAGCCTGAAAGTAGTTTATATCTGAATGAAATGTCATTGTGGGGCAATAGCATTCAGTTGGCGACACAAAGCTATTTAGAAAATCAGATTAGACAATGTGAAGATGTGGCACAGATTGCACAATTGATTGAAAGTATTTTATTGTCTGGACTAGATCAAAGTTTAAATCTGGCTTTGGATAAATTGAATGAACTCACTACTCAGCATCAAGATCCAAGTATTATTTTAGCTACTTTAAAACCCCTGATTGCTGCCATTCGTTATGGCAGTGTTCGTCAGTTTTCAATGCAGCATTTACTTCAAGTAGTAGAACATTTAGCAATTCGGTTGATGTTAAGTTTACCGAGTTATTGTGTACAGTTGAATGCTGAAATGGCACAGCAGTTTGCTCAACAACTACAAACTCTATATGAGCTTTTAGAACAATTACAACAAGATGAATTGTTGCAGCTTTGGCAAGATACCTTGTATCAGTTATTGCAATTACAACAGATGCAAGGCTATTTGCATGGTTGCTGTGTACGTTTAGCACGAGAACAACAGTTAATTGAGGTCGAGCAAACACAAGGATTTTTGTCTCGTGCTTTATCGATTGGGCAAACTGCAGACTATAGTGCAGCATGGTTTGAAGGCTTTTTGACACATCAAGCGTTGTTATTGATTCATGAGCAAAGCCTTTGGGATACGGTAAGCCAATGGGTTAACCAATTACAAGAGCAGCAATTTATTGAATTGTTGCCAATTCTAGCAAGAACGGCCTCAAGTTTTAGTCCAGCTGAAGCGCAGCAGTTGATTCAGAAAGTGACTCAAAAATCGACCTTCGTCAAACAAGATATTAATAGCTTAGATATTGTACGCGCTCAAACCGTGTTGAATGAAATTTATGCGTATTTACAGCCTGTGGCTGTAGAAGGGTAAGTGACGATATGAATGAAGAGATGATTTCTTTAGCGCAGCAAGAGCTCGCTGAACAGGAACGACGTTGGCGTTTGATTTTAGGGCAAGCCCCAAATCCGACGACGCATTTACCCAATTGGTCGGTACAAGATAGCAAAATGCAAGCATGCCTGAATGAGCTCTATCAGACACAACAGCCCAATCGTCGTGGTGGTTTGGGGCATTCTAGTCCTAGAGTGGCACAATGGTTGGGTGATATTCGCCAGTATTTCCCATCTTCTGTGGTGAAAGTCATTCAAAAAGATGCTTTAGAACGTTTGAATCTACAACAAATGTTATTAGAACCTGAATTGTTGGCGAGTGTAGAAGTCGATATTCATTTGGTTTCAACTTTGATTTCACTCAATCATTTAATGCCTGAAAAAACCAAAGAAACTGCACGTATTGTGGTACGCCAGTTAGTGGAACAGTTGGAAAACCGTTTAAAACAGCCATTACAGCAAGCGATTCGAGGGAGTATCAATCGTTCAGCGCATACACGCCGCCCTAAACGCATGCAAGATATTAATTGGCAACGAACCATTCAAGCCAATCTCAAGCATTGGCAAGAAGATTTTAAAACGATTATTCCACATGAGTTACATGGGCATCCGCGTCAACAAACCGCTTTAAAAGACATTGTACTGTGTGTTGATCAAAGTGGTTCGATGGCACCTTCAGTGATCTATTCCAGTGTCTTTGCTGCCGTTATGGCCAGTATTCGCGCAGTTAATACCCAAATGATTGTATTTGATACTGAATTAGCTGATTTAACCCCTTTACTAGAAGATCCTGTCGATGTGTTATTTGGCACGCAGTTGGGTGGGGGAACAGATATTGCCAAAGCGATTAAATATTGCCGTAGTAAAATTACCCGCCCAGAACAGACTATATTTATTCTAATCAGTGATTTGTGTGAAGGTGGAGATGCTAAGCAAATGCTCAAACAAGTTGCTGAAATGTTAGAGAGTGGCGTGCAGGTAATTACGCTACTGGCATTGTCTGATGATGGTGCACCTTGGTACGATACTCAACATGCACAGATCTTTGCTGATATGGGTATCCCAACTTTTGCCTGTACTCCAGATCAATTTCCTGAGTTAATGGCAACTGCAATTGAAAAACGAGATATTCATGCATGGTATGCAAGCCTGAAAATCTGACATAATAGAAACTGAGGATTACGTTACGGTATACAAGTCGAAACGTGTAAGTTGATTGAGGGTGTTTCTTTGCTGAAAATTATTTTGATCGTGGTGGTAATTTTAAGTTTAGCTTTATTGTTGTTTTTATTGTATCAAAGCCAAAAAATGTTGCGTCATGTACAGCAGCAACAGGCCTTAGAAAATAAAAAACATGGTAAAGCTCGCCAGTTACATCCAAAGCTACAGCAGCATAAAAAACCTCAGGATTAACTGAGGTTTTTTATTGCAATAGCTTTATGGGCACCAAATTCAAATCGATCAGGCCAGTTGCAGACATCGGAAACGATACATTCGCCACACTTCGGTTTACGTGCAATACAGCAATAACGCCCATGCAAGATTAACCAGTGATGCGCATCAATAATAAATTCTTTCGGAATCACTTTAATTAACCGGTCTTCTACTTCTAGAACATTTTTTCCAACCGCAAGTCCGGTACGATTACCCACACGGAAAATATGAGTATCGACTGCCATGGTTGGTTGACCAAAGGCGGTATTGAGTACCACATTCGCCGTTTTACGCCCAACACCAGGGAGGGCTTCCAGCTCTTTACGTGTTTCTGGAATTTGACCTTGATATTGATCGACCAAGATTCGACAGGTTTTAATCACGTTTTCAGCTTTAGAATTATATAAGCCAATGGTCTTGATATATGATTTTAAGCCATCAATTCCGAGGTCTAAAATGGCTTGAGCTGTATTGGCAACAGGATAGAGTTTATCTGTGGCTTTATTCACACTGACATCGGTTGCTTGAGCAGAAAGCAACACAGCAATCAGGAGTTCAAAAGGAGAAGAGTAGTTCAGCTCAGTCTGAGGGTTCGGTCTTTGTTCACGCAAACGTTCAAAAAAAGTCTGAATCTGCTTTTTGGTCATATTCTTTACGGGCATTTAGATGTCCTGCAATTCATTTAAACGTTGTTGTAAAGTAAGTAACTGTGCTTGTTTGGATTCATCCGCACGGACGCTAAGCTGCTTTTCGAGCTTTTTGATTTGCGTGCGTAGCTTGGCAAGCTCAATCGTGGTTTTAGCATCCAGTGTGGGACTGTCTTTGGGTTTGTCTACGAGTTTAATCACGGGCACATTGTTTTGTGATTGTGAAAACTGAGCAAAGAACTCCACATCAATTTCAGCGCGTACAATGGGCCCTTTGCGACTTAAGCGACGTTTTTCTTCACGTTGAATATGGGCGTAATAGCGATGTCTTAAATCATCCTGTTCAGCCGTACGTTGCGCTGTTGTTGGTAAAGGTCGCATATCTTCAACCAGATCAATACAATCGACAGGGCAAGGTGGAATACATAATTCACAACCGGTACACAAGTCAGTCAAAATGCTGTGCATTAATTTGCCACTGCCAATAATCGCATCGACGGGGCAGGCACTAATACATTTGGTACAGCCAATACATTCATCTTCGCGAATCACTGCTTTGATACGTTGCGGTCGACCGTCGAGTTGAATCTCCCAAACACTGCTTTCGGCAGTCAGTTGTGGTCGATTTAATAAAGCTGCCAATGCATCGGCAACAGGTTGTCCGCCAGGCACACATTTATTTGCTTCTTCACCTTCTGCAATGGATTTTGCATAAGGTAAGCAGCCGTCACGATGCCCGCATAAACCACATTGCGTCTGTGGTAAGAGTTGGTCGATTTGGACAATAAGCGCGTGTTGTGCAGTTGGGGACATGTATCGAGAGTGAAGCAAAAAACAGGGAGCTTAGTATAGCAAATAAAGCTTTAACACGGCGAAGCAATCTAAAAAGATGTCAATTACTTGGGTATTTTAATGCTTAAAAATGGTGCTAATGATGAAATTTTTTAGTGCATTTTTGTCTATAAATTAGACTGTTCCTCTTCTTTGTAATGAAGTTCTGCGATTCATTGATATGCTTTTACTTGTATTTATTATATAAATAACGAACATTTTTTGATTTAAGATCATGATTTTAATTGATAAAAAGAGTTAAGCATAAAAATAATATTGTGATGAAATAGTAATCTGTATTTAATAGATGCAAAATTCTATTTTGGTGCATTTTTCGCACCAAGATAAACCATAGACGGGGGTGAATGTTGAAATACGATAGCTTAAATGACTTTCTGGATTATGTTAAAGCTAGAGATCCATATCAACCTGAATTTTTACAAGCAGTCGAAGAAGTGATGACCAGCTTGTGGCCATTCATTCAGAAGAATCCTAAATATGCACAATATGGTTTGTTAGAGCGATTGGTTGAACCTGAGCGCGCTATTCAGTTCCGTGTCTCATGGATGGATGATCAGGGGCAAACCCATGTCAATCGTGGTTTCCGTGTCCAATACAATTCAGCGATTGGCCCCTATAAAGGAGGAATGCGCTTCCATCCTTCAGTGAATTTATCTATTTTAAAATTTTTAGGGTTTGAACAAACCTTTAAAAACTCGTTAACGACTTTACCGATGGGTGGAGGCAAAGGCGGTTCAGATTTTGATCCTAAAGGGAAGTCTGAAGCAGAAATCATGCGGTTTTGCCAAGCATTGATGCTGGAGTTGTATCGTCATCTTGGTTCAAATACGGATATTCCTGCTGGAGATATTGGTGTCGGTGGTCGTGAAGTTGGCTATATGACGGGGATGATGAAGAAGTTAAGTAACGACACATCATGCGTATTTACTGGCAAGGGTATTTCATTTGGCGGGTCACTGGCTCGCCCTGAAGCAACAGGTTACGGTACGGTATATTTTGCAGAAGAAATGCTGAAAACCCGTGGCGATAGCTTTGCCAATAAAACCGTATCGATTTCAGGTTCGGGTAATGTTGCACAATATGCAGCAGAAAAGGCCATGTTCTTAGGCGCTAAAGTGGTAACCTTATCGGATTCGAACGGCACGGTTTATTTAAAGAATGGTTTTAGCAAAGCCTTGCTTGATGAAGTGATGGAACTGAAAAACATCAAGCGTGGTCGTATGTCAGAATTCGCATCAAAGCATGGTTTTGAATATTTTGAAGGACAAACACCATGGCATATTCCGGTTGATATCGCACTACCTTGCGCAACGCAAAATGAGCTCAATGCCGAAGATGCAGTAACGCTATTGGCGAATGGGGTGATTTGCGTAGCTGAAGGCGCAAATATGCCATCCACGCTTGATGCGGTTGAAAAATTTATTGCAGCAAAAATTCTGTATGCGCCAGGTAAAGCATCGAATGCAGGTGGCGTAGCAACCTCTGGTCTGGAAATGTCGCAGAATGCCAATCGCTTGGGTTGGTCTTTTGAACAGGTGGATGAACGCTTACATGCGATTATGAAAGAGATTCATCGTAACTGTGTTAAATACGGTACTCAGGAAGATGGTACGATCAATTATGTTGATGGAGCGAATATTGCGGGTTTTGTAAAAGTTGCCGATGCCATTCTCGCGCAGGGTATTTATTAAAAATCTCCCTTAAACCCTCTGTATTAAAGAGGGGTTGCCATAAAAAAATCCGATGTCAAAGCATCGGATTTTTTTATTTCTACAATGAAATTATGGTTTTTTCACAATCTCTTGCTCAACAACCATATCGAGTACGTCTGCAATGCTTGATTGGTCAGCAGCAGGGTTTTTAATGTCAAAACGTTTAACACGTACAATCACACGTTGTTGTGGGTTGTGCTCAAAACCTTCGATTTGACCATAGTACAATGACCAGTTTTTATCTGCGTAAGTTTTTAAGCCTTTGTCATCGTATTTGATTTCACGAACTTGCATACAGGTTTGTGGTGCAACACCTGTGCATGATTTAGTTTCTGGCGAAATTTCTAAGAAAACAGTTTTACCTTCAGACTGGTATTTTGCTTCAGGTGTCATTTTACCAACGAAAGTATATTTTTGACCTTTGGCATCAGCAAGTACTAAAGTCGGTTGCTCTAGGTTAGTTGCATTCACTTCAAACGCGATTTGACGTTTTTGTAGAAGCTCACCTGCAAACTGTTCTTGTTTCATTAAGGCTGGTTCACATGCCATTAATGTTGATGCACCATCACCTGTCGCGATCAAACCATTTTCAATTTTCCATGAGGTATTTAAGCGGTTACAACCTGTGTCTACAGATAAACGATCGTTGCCCAAGAAGCTTAATACGATAGGACGTTTGGTATCAGCAGGTTGATATGACCAAGTGTAGTTGGTTAACACGTTGCTATTTGTCACTTTTGCACCTGTAAATACATGTTTTTGACCTTTGCTATCCGTCACAGTCAAGATGGCTTGACCATTTACTGTGCTGATTTCAAATGGTACTTTTTTCTCGCTGAAGATGTCAGCAGATAAGCGTTCTTGCTGCATTAAATCATCAGCACAAGCCATCATGGTCGATACAAGCGGAGAAGTTACAATCTTGTTGCCTTCAACTGCCCAAGTACCACCTTGGTTGTTACAGCCAGTTTGGATTGCAAGTTTTTGGTCAGCGTTAAAAGATAAAACTAAAGGCTTAGATGCCTTTGAACCTTGGTAAGTCCAATTATATTCAGTTAAGTTTTTTGCAGCAGTTGTATTAATTTGAGAAATTACATTATCAGTCACATTTTGCACAGTTTGGCACGCCATTAAAGAAAGCGGAAGTAATGCAAGAACTAAATATTTGATTTTCATATTCAAAACAACGATAAATAAATAACAGACATAAGCTTAAAGTATTCTTAAAAAGAGAACATGGTAACCGTTTAGGAATTAAGTTCGTTAAATGTTTCTATTTGTAAAATTTTTGAAAAATATAGTAGATTTATAGGCTTGGCGTTATTTTGCGCAAGCCTATTTTATTATTCTGTGATGCAGTTGGTTATTTAATCAAACCGATAAATATCCATCCCCAAAGAACCCATCGAGAAGCTGCTATGTACGATATTGAAACGATGGCCTGTACCCATCGCAAAGAAGAGCGGTGCAAGATGCTCAAGGCTCGGGTGATTACGCTCAATATAAGGTAAAGATGGCCAATCTAGTACCGCATCATAGTCTTGATGACTGAGTTTGCTGACAATGGTATTGCGAAAAGTACTGGCCCATGCGGGTACATCGGCATTGGCTTGCCATGATAGTTCCGCAAGGTTATGGGTGATACTCCCAGAACCGATCAGTAAAATTTGCTGCTCACGTAATGGGGCGAGCACTTTTCCGATCTCGTAGATACCATCTGCATTCATTTGCGTTGGTAATGAAATTTCAATCACTGGAATATCTGCATCTGGATACATGTGTAATAGTGGCATCCAAACGCCATGATCCCGAGGGCGGGTACTATTGGCATGTGCTGAAATACCAGCTTCGGCGAATAAAGTTAATATTTCTTCTGCCAGTTTTGGTGCACCTGGTGCAGGGTAGCGGATATTGTAGAGTTCAGGAGGGAAACCACGGAAGTCATGCCAAGTTTCTGGGCGTGTTGAGGTATTCACTTCTAAGGCTTGGCTTTCCCAATGCGCTGACATGACGATAATTGCTTGAGGTTTAGGTAAGTTGCTACTCAGGCGATACAGTGCAGGACCCACTTGTTCTGGATCAAGTGCCAACATGGGCGAACCATGAGAAATAAATAATCCGGGTAAAGTTTGTAAGTCCATAAATAAACACCTGAAAGGGAATACACTGTTATCCTGACAAATTCAGTACCGCAATGATAGCCCTTAAAATTCAACATATTGTTCTATAATCAGAACGATTTTAAGCTCGATGATAAGGGTGATTATGATTGATGCTCATTGCACGATACAATTGTTCAATTAAAAGAATACGAACCATTGGATGTGGCATGGTGAGCTTTGACAGTGACCAGTGCCAAGCAGCAGCTTTACGCACCGCTTCGGAATGCCCATCAGGCCCTCCAATCGCAAGAGCAATATCATTGCCTTCGAGCATCCATTGTTTCATGGTGTCGGCTAATTTCTCCGTACTCAGCTCACGACCACCCACCTCTAGAGCGATTAAAGTCTCATTGGGTTTGAGTGCATTTAAAATGCTGTCACCCTCAATTTGGCAGTATTTTAAAATATCGGCCTCAGAGTCATTTTTGCCACGCTTTGCCATTGGAAGTTCAATCACCTGAGTCTGTACAAAGGGTTGGATACGTTTGAAATAATCTTCAAAACCAGTTAGCACCCAAGCCGGCATTTTTTGACCAATGGTAAGAATGCGAATTTTCATAAGCGTGTTTGATTAAAGAAATGACCACTATTATAAACACTGTTATAGGTTCATGGAGGAACAGCATAATTTATCTAGTCAGAAAAAATACAAAAAGTAGCGCCCACCACACATAAAAAACGCAGCTCAAAATGCGTATGAGCTGCGATCAAAGTGCCATCCGTCTGGAGTTCGGATGACGCTAAAATGAGTTCAGAGTCAAATTTAGCCTTTGTTTTTATCGACTCTATTTTATTATGCAAGATATTGGTTATTTTTCAACCGTATTATGTAACAAAAAAAGAGAGCCGAAGCTCTCTTTTATGTCCAATCATTTACTGATTAGTGACGTGCTGCTTTTGCATCTTCGACTGGTTTTACAATCGGTGTCTTTGGCAAAGGCTTTGGTGTATCTGTCAGTGCTAAAGGTAGAATTTCATCAATGCTTTTCACTGCTTTGATTTCTAATCCTTCTTTTACATTGTCAGGAATCTCAGCCAAATCACGCACGTTATCTTGTGGAATAAACACCAGTTTGATTCCACCGCGGTGAGCTGCAAGAAGTTTCTCTTTTAAGCCACCAATACGCATCGCGCGACCACCAAGACTCGTTTCACCAGTCATGGCAATGTCTGGACGAATCGGAATACCTGTAAATGCCGATACAAGGGCAGTGGTCAGTGCTAAACCAGCAGATGGACCATCTTTTGGTGTTGCACCTTCAGGTAAGTGAACGTGGACATCTGTTTCTTCGAAACGAGATGATTCAATTCCCAATTCATCGGCACGGGTACGAACGACAGTCATCGCAGCGGTGATCGATTCTTTCATTACATCACCGAGTGAACCCGTGGTAATGAATTTACCTTTACCTTTTACTGCTGCAACTTCGATAGTGAGTAACTCACCACCTACTGAGGTCCAAGCCAAGCCATTGACACGACCTACTTGTGCTTCATCTTCTGCAATACCAAAGTCAAATTTATGTGGACCTAAGTATTCAGGAAGATTGGCAGAAGTGACGTCAATCTGTAAGTTTTTAGACTTTTTGCTGACCGCCTCTTTTACGACTTTACGGGCAATTTTAGAGACTTCACGTTCTAAGCTACGAACACCGGCTTCACGTGTATAACGTTGTACGATGTCGCGAATTGCTTCTTCATGAACGGTCAGCTCTTTTGTACGTAGACCATTGTTCTTAATTGCTTTTGGAACAAGGTAGCGTTCAGCAATATTCACTTTTTCATCTTCGGTATAACCCGGTAGACGAATCACTTCCATACGATCCAGTAAGGCTTCAGGAATATTCATACTGTTCGCTGTACAGATGAACATGACTTCTGAAAGGTCAAGATCAAGATCTAAATAATGGTCATTGAACTTACTGTTTTGTGATGGATCAAGGACTTCAAGCAATGCAGAAGCTGGATCACCACGGTAGTCTTGTGCCATCTTGTCGATTTCGTCGAGCAAGAACAATGGGTTCTTCACCCCAACTTTCGTCAATGATTGCACGATTTTACCTGGCATCGCACCAATATAGGTACGACGGTGACCGCGGATTTCTGCTTCGTCGCGAACACCACCCAGTGCCATACGGACAAACTCACGACCTGTTGCTTTGGCAACTGATTCACCCAGAGATGTCTTACCAACACCTGGAGGGCCGACTAAACATAGGATCGGACCTTTGAGTTTTTTAACACGAGACTGGACTGCCAAGTATTCTACAATACGATCTTTAACGTCATCTAAGCCGTAATGATCTGTATCCAGAATTTCTTGTGCTTTGGCAAGGTTAATACTAACTTTGCTCGCCTTATTCCAAGGCGTATCTAAAATCACTTCTAGATAGTTACGAACCACAGCAGCTTCACTAGATGCTGGTTGCATTGCCTTAAGCTTTCGGAATTCTGCTTCAGCTTTTTTGCGTACGTGTTCAGGTAAATCTGCTTCTGCAAGACGTTTTTCGATTTCGGCAACGTCATCTTCAGCACCGCCATTCATGTCGGAAAGTTCACGTTGAATGACTTTCATTTTTTCATTTAGAAAGTATTCACGTTGGTTCTTTTCCATTTGACGTTTTACGCTGTCATGCAGAGTCTGTTCAATTTGCTGTTCAGCAGATTGATTCATCAAATAGCTCATTAACTCTTGCAAATGATCTTCAAATTCGTCGTGCTCTAAAAACTTTTGTTTCACTTCAATATTTAAAGGCACACGAGTTGCAACGAAGAACATCAATTGCAATAAGTCTTCGATTTTATTTGCTGCTGCAACGAGTTCACGTGCATTACGTAGTTTCGCTTCTGCATACTGAGCGAATAGAGTACGTAATTCATTTAAGCGAGTCTCTTGGGTCTCTTGGTCCAAAGGCAATGTCATTGGGCTTAAATGATGTTCAGCTGTTAAGTATTCTTCGCCATCAATAATGCGTTCAAGCTTAGAACGATGTAGGCCTTCAATCAGTACTTTGATACAGTTTTCATCATTTTCATGATTCACAACTTGTACGATTTTAGCCACAGTTCCATATTGATAGAGGTTGTCGTGATCAATTTCTTCTGTGAGCGAATCTTTTTGCGCAACTACAAATACTAAATTGTCACTGTTACGAGCCACATCCACTGCATTGATCGATTTTTCACGACCCACGAATAGCGCGATTTGCATGTGTGGATAAACCACAACATCACGTAACGCTAATAGTGGTAATACACTTGGAACCTGTGGCTCTAAGCTTGTTTCATTATTTAAAATATATTCAGACATGGGCACTCCTAATGAGTGACAACGGTGTTGCCATGTTTTTATAGTGATGTGCATTTAAAAAAATACAAGGGGTTGGGGAGAGAAAATATAAAAAAAAGACTAAATTACTCAAGATTCATTGCGGAAATAAGAAAAATAACTTGCTAAGAGCTGAAATAATAAAACTTTTTAGGGCTTAGTAATCCGTGTAAAGGTTGATCCCATGTTTGTCTTAGTAGTGGACCATCCACATATTGAAAGGCATGGGCAAGACCGAGACGATAGGGATAGTGTTTGGCTGTTGATAAAGTCCGATCATAATAACCGCCGCCCATACCGATGCGCGTTCCTAAATGATCACAGGCCAATAACGGCATAATGAGTAGCTCTAAATGCGAGACATGTTTTCCTCGACTTGCCATCGGTTCTTTCATCCCGAGTGGGTGGTGGGAAAAACGTCTATTTAGGTATTGGTTCGAACTTACTCTTACCCAAACTAAATTCTGATTCATATTGCAAATCATCGGTAAAAACACTTGTTTTTTTTGCTGAAAACAAAGTTTTATCAATTTATCAGTATGTATCTCTCCAAAGGCATGTAAATAAAGTCCAACTCTTGATGCAGCTTTAAATTTAGGTAATCGTCTAAGTAGACGCAGAACTTGTTGTTCAGCCTGTTTTTGTTGGTAATGTGAAAGTTGCCTTCTTTCTGAGCGAAGTTGTTTTCTTAATGAGTTTAATGTATGGCTCATAAGGATAAAAAAACTAGTTTTGATAAAACAATCATACTTGATTTATGTCGTAAATTCTAAAAGCAAAGATCCTGTTATTTATAAGTAAAATTTCAAACTCATAGCATTATTTGTATTTTTTCTAATAAATAAGAATTCAATAATTTATTCCAATAATTAAAGGGAATTTTAGATATTGAATATTATTTCGCTATAGATTATAGAGTTATTATTCTATTTTTCACGTTCTTTATAAAATAAAACAAAATGAAAACAAAATAAAACATTTTTGGTTTTTTGTGATTTAAATCATGTATTTGATTAATAAGTTTTTTTGTAAATATGAGAAATATGTCTCATATTTTTAATCTCAATATTTACAGAATCTTTACCAATTTACTCGATTTTATTAGCATCCGCGACTCTTTTTTGGCACCGAAACTAAAAATGCTGATTGGCATTTTTAGACCATCAATAACTGTAGTAATGATCTGAGAATTTTTATGAATAAAGTCTATAAAGTGGTTTGGAATGCATCAATTGGCGCATGGGTTGCAACATCTGAACTGGCAAAAAGTAAAACAAAAACCAAATCAAAAGTTCTTAATTTATCTGCTGTAGTTTTAGTTGGAGCCGTTTCGTTCTCTTCAAATGCTCTTGCAGGGACGGTAGTGGGAAATGGGAATAGTACTCCGAGCAAGTGTAATAATTCTGGTTCTGTCATTGTTGGTGGTGGAAATACCCAATCTTGTGCCAATAGCGACTTTGCAATTGCTGTGGGTAATGATGTGCAATCTACAGGTCGAGGCTCGATTGCGATTGGGAGTGGTTCTCGAGCTGAATCTAGACAACCAAATCTTGATGGAAAAGGGGCAATTGCGATTGGTAATGATGCCATTGCTTATGGCGATAACTCAGTTGCAATTGGTGGGCAAGCAAGTACAACAGAAGACTTTACGGTTTCATTTGGACATAAGAAAGGTGATCCTAAATATTATCAAGGTAAAGAACAAGGTACTTGGGCTGACGATAGATTTTTGAGAATCACCAATATTGCAGAAGGCGTTAAAGATAATGATGCCGTTAATGTTTCACAGCTCAAGACTGCTGTAGCAGAAGCGAAAACGCATTATGTAAGCATTAATGATAATGGGACAAAAGGCGGCAATTATGAGAATGATGGCGCTAAGGGGCGTAACTCAATTGCTGTTGGTGTAGATGCAGTTACAGCGGGTTATGATGCTGTTGCTGTTGGTTCACAGGCAAAGGGTGCAGGCGTTGGTGCAATTGCTGTGGGAAGTGCGAGTGAAACCGTCGGTAGTGGTGATGTCGCGATTGGACGGAATGCCTCAACTAAAGGTGCTGTTGGAGCGGCTTCTGGCTATAGTAATCAATCAATTGCAATTGGTGACCAAACCAAAGCAATCGGTGATCAATCCATTGCGATTGGTGCGGATGTTATTGCGAGAGGAAATTCTTCAGTCGCAATTGGTGGTGATGATGTTGACAAAATTGCCCGTGATGCTGAATTAAGTCAAAAATATACTGAGATCACAGGCGGAAAATTACAAGCTGGAAAGTATCCAACCACCGAAGCGAATCACGGCTCAACTGCAGTTGGTGTACAGGCTGTTGGTTCAGGTGCATTTGCATCGTCTTTTGGTATGACTTCTAAAGCGACAGGTGATGCTTCATCTGCATTTGGTGTGATGTCAAATGCCGCAGGTAAAGGTGCTTCAGCATTTGGCGCCGTTGCGCAAGCAACAGGTGATGGTGCATCGGCAATGGGTATTAACTCACTTGCTTCTGGAAATAATTCAACTGCAATAGGTTCTGGTAATAAACCAGGTGAAGGTGCGACTGCAACGGGTAATGGGGCTGCCGCTGTAGGTAGTAATGCCAAAGCAACTGGGGATAGTTCTGCTGCGATTGGTAAAGGTGCTGAAGCAAGTAATGAAAATGCTGCTGCAGTTGGTGGTGGTGCGAAGGCAACAGGTAAAAACTCTGCTGCGATTGGTGGTGGCGCAATTGCTGATCAAGAAAATGCGGTTGCAGTTGGCCAAGGTGCACAATCAATGGTTGTTGGTGGTGTTGCTTTAGGTGCTCGTAGCCGTGTCGAAGCTGAAAATAGTGTTGCATTGGGTCAGGATGCGGTTGCAACTGAAGCAACAGGCAACTCTTTCTTAACGAATCGTGATGCATCTATGTCGAATGGTGTCGTGTCAGTCGGTTCTGTCGGTAAAGAACGCCGTATTACCAATGTTGAAGATGGTTCTGCTGATTCAGATGCAGTGACCGTACGTCAGCTTAAAAATGTTGATAGTCGTGTGAATCAAAACACGCAAAATATTAGTAACTTAGATCAAAAAATTGATAATACTAAAACTGATTTGGGCAACCAGATTGCAGATACCAACAATAATTTGAATGATGCCAAGAAAGACTTAGGTAACCAAATCACGGACACCAATAACAAGTTAAATGACACTAAAGATCAGTTAACAACTCAGATTACAGATACCAAGACTGAGTTAAACAATACGATCAATAACACGAAAACAGAACTCAATACCAAGATTGATAACACAAAGACTGAGTTGGAAAACAAAGGTCTAAACTTTGCAGGCAATGCAGGTGCTGATGTTCATCGTAAGTTGGGTGATAAGTTAAACATCGTGGGTGGTGCTGATGCTGCAACATCGGAAGACCAGACCAGCGGTGAGAATGTGATTACGCGTACCACTAAAGATGGTATCAAGATCGAGTTGTTAAAAGATGCGAA
>NZ_ATGG01000011.1 GCF_000413855.1 Acinetobacter gyllenbergii CIP 110306 = MTCC 11365
TGAACCTGAACCTGAACCTGAACCTGAACCTGAACCTGAACCTGAACCTGAACCTGAACCTGAACCTGAACCTGAACCTGAACCTGAACCTGAACAGCACAATCAAGAACCTCATCTCATGGTGTTTGATGCCGAGGAAGGTCAGTTAATTGGATTGGATCTATCAGTGCAACAACACACGATTCAGTCGAATATCGTTGCGGCGGATGATGTGCTGGTTTTTCCTGTCGAGCAAAGTCCTCAAGTACCGCTGCAGCAAGTGAAAGTTGAGCAAGTACTTGATCTCGTATCGGAGTCAGTAGCTGAAGTGGTTGTTTCGGAACCGAATGTTGTCGCAGACAAGCCAGTTGCACCCGTAATAAAACAGCAAGATCATGGACAAACTGATCTGATGCCTCAAGATATTTTAAAACTGCGTGAGCAGGTTTTAGAAGGCGAGTGGAATTTAGAGAAATGGGAATATTGGTTTAGAACCAGTCAACTTTCACCTGCGGTTCAAGAGTTAGCCCAACATGGTGTGATGCAAGGACAGATCAATGGCACTTCTGTTTTTCAGATTCCTCAAGAATATGAAGGCATGTTGTCGCAATTGCAGCATGGTTTGGAGGATGCTTTAAAGGCGCAATGGCCACAAACCCTGTTTAGTGTGCAATATGCTGCAGTGGATTCCAATACGCCTTTAATGATGCAGAATGAGCGTAAAGAGAGAGCATTTAACCGTGCGGTTGAGTTATTGCACCAAGAGCCAACAATTAAGAGTCTAGTAGATACCTTTGATGCCGAATTGGTTAATATTAAGCTCAATCCTTAGCTGAAATAGACAGAAGAGTATTTATTTTTTACTTTGTAATGATTTAGATAAGCTAAAAGTGTAATCTATGCTTAAAATTTAAATCATAACGAAATAAGGGTAAAAAATAATGCGTCGTTTACCAGTTTATTTATTACTTGATACCTCAGGCTCTATGCACGGTGAACCTATAGAAGCTGTAAAAAATGGGGTACAAATTTTACTTTCGACTTTGCGTCAAGATCCATATGCGCTGGAAACGGCTTATTTATCTTTAATTAGTTTTGATAGCCAAGCCAAACAGTTAGTCCCATTAACTGAATTGGCTGTTTTCCAAGCGCCAGATTTGCAGGTCACAGGCACCACTGCCTTGGGCGATGCTTTAGCGCTGTTAGCCGATAAAATTGAACAGGAAGTGGCAAAAACCACTGCAGAGGTCAAAGGTGACTGGAAACCTTTGATTTTCATTATGACAGATGGTGTGCCAACAGATGATTGGCGTAAAGGGTTGCAACGTTTACAACAAGTCAAAACAGGCGTGATCGTGGCTTGTGCAGCAGGACATGGAGCCGATACTTCAATTTTAAAACAAATCACAGAAGTTGTGGTTGAATTGGCAACGGCAGATTCAAATACGATTAAAGCATTCTTTAAATGGGTTTCTGCCAGTATTTCAACAGGCAGTCAGAAAGTGGATGCAGGACAAAAAGAAGTTACGGGGTTGGGCGATTTGCCACCACCGCCACCTGAAGTCAACATCGTACTATAAAAGTAAAACAAAGTTTAAATAAGAGGGTAAAACCATGGCTGTGAGTTTAAATAAAGGTCAAGGAATTAGTTTAAGTAAAACTGAAAATAATTTGTCTCAAGTAACGATTGGTTTAGGTTGGGATATTCAGGAACAGAAAAAAGGCTTTCTTGGTGGATTATTTGGTGGTAATGGCGCTGAATATGATTTGGATGTGATTGCCTTCCTTGTAGGGAGCAATGGCAAGGTCAATAATCTGGGGCGAGATGCGCAAGGAAATGTCACCTTAGAAAATAGTGACGTTATCTTTTTCAATAATCAAAAACATTCTTCTGGACATATTTGGTTAACTGGTGATAACCGTACAGGTGCGGGAGATGGCGATGATGAACAAATTATCGTGAAGCTCAATGACCTTGGTCAACAATATCAAAAAGTCGTTTTTGTGGTGCAAATCTATAAAGCTGCTGAGAATAAACAACATTTTGGGCAAGTCAAAAATGCATTTATTCGTGCAGTGGATACTACAGGCAAGGAAATGGTCCGTTTCGATTTGTCAGGTACTGGGCAATATGATCAGCAGCGCTCACTACTGTTTGCTGAACTTGTTCGTGAATCGGCAGGATGGAAATTTAATGCAGTCGGACAGGCATCCCAATCTGATTCATTTGTGGAATGGTTAAAACAATACGCTTAAAAAATTGATTTTCGGCTAAAGAAAGGTTTAGAACAACATGCGCCGTTTACCCGTTTATATTTTATTAGATACCTCTGGATCAATGCGAGGTGAGCCAATTCATTCGGTGAACGTCGGCTTGCAGTCCATGTTGAGTGCATTGCGCCAAGACCCTTATGCATTGGAGAGCGTGCATTTAAGTATTATTACCTTTGATTTGGAGGCGAAGGTTTATTTGCCTTTAACGCCTTTAGATCAAGTACAGCTTGCAGATATCGATGTGCCGAGTGCAGGTGCAACATTTATGGGCGCTGCACTTGAGTTGCTGGCAGAGCAAGTGAGTCAGCAATTACAAAAAAGTACCGATGAGGTCAAAGGAGACTGGCGTCCACTGTTATTTGTGATGACTGATGGCTCGCCTTCAGATGTCTACGCCTATCAGCAAGCAATTCCAGTCATACAACAGTTAAATTTTGCCAGTATCGTTGCTTGTGCCGCTGGACCGAAGGCCAAACAGGAACATCTCCTGCAACTTACTGATAAAGTAGTGGTATTGGATACCATGGATGCGGCTTCTTTTGCAGGATTCTTTAAGTGGGTGTCTGCCAGTGTCGTCGTTGGAAGCAGTAGTGCCGGGATTTCTGGTTCTGTTTCATTGCCACCACCGCCGCCTGAAGTACAGTTGGTGTTGTAAATAAAAAAATACATTAAGGATAATCAGAAGATGCGCCGTTTACCTGTTTTTTTCGTATTGGATTGTTCTGAGTCGATGGCAGGGCAAAATATTCAGCAGATGCAACAAGGCATCCAGTTGATTATGCAACAATTACGTCAAGATCCATATGCCTTGGAAACCGTGTATGTTTCTGTTATAGCATTTGCAGGGATTGTTCGAACCTTAGTTCCTTTGGTTGAGGTGTATGCCTATTATCCTGCGAAATTACCTTTAGGTGGTGGGACACATTTAGGTAAGGCCTTAGAACATTTGATGAATGAATTTGATCGTCATTTGATTAAAACAACGGAAGACACCAAAGGGGATTGGAAGCCAATCGTATATTTGTTTACGGATGGTCGTCCAACGGATGAATGTAAAGATGCGATTTACCGATGGCAAAAGAAATATGCACGACGTTGTACGCTGATTGCCTTGGGAATGGGTAAAAACGTTGATTATGCAACGCTCAAGCAATTAACAGAACACTGTATTGCTTTTGATGAGTTGAATGAGCAAGACTTTAAAAAGTTTTTCCAATGGATTAGTGCTTCTGTGGTTGCACAAAGTAAAAGTATTGGGGATGGGCAGCAGCAAAATCATTTACCACCAATTGATGAGCGCTATATGCGTCTGGTCAAGGATTTGCCAGCCAAGAAAACCTTGGTGGATGAAAACTGTGTCACTTTTGTGGGGCGCTGTGGCAAATTGAATCGACCCTATTTAATGAAATTTGAACGTGAAATTCAGTATCAAGCGCCTCAAGATTTAAATATCAACCTGAATTTATATCATTTTCAATTGACTGAATGCTGCAAAATTGATGAGGACTATTTCACTTGGTCTGATCAAACCCAGCATCAGCAGCAGGTCAATACCACGTTGTTACAAGGCACCCCAGAATGTCCACATTGTTTGGCTGAAACGGCTTTTGCGATGTGTGGTTGCGGCCAATTGATGTGTTATGACGGTTTTAGCGAGGACGTGACTTGCCCATGGTGCCGTCGCCAAGTCAGTTTTGGTTATGGTGGAATGGACGGCTTCGATGTGCAACGAGGACGTGGTTAAAAGTTGGATTGAGGAAAAGCCATGTCGCAAACATTGACTCATGAAGTTCAGACTGTTTTTTTGAGTACATTGAAACAGCTGTTACAAGATCAAACTCAACCGAACCAATTTGTGGTGGATGATGAGTCCTTTAATCAATTGTTGAAAAATAAAAAAATTTATAATGCCTATCATGATTTGGCTGAACAGATATATGCGCTGATGGGTTTTCAATTAGAGCAGTCACCAGCCTTCCAGCATTCTTCATTACAGCGCATTCTGGAGCAGGGTCGCTTACCGATTTATGCTTCTATCAGCGCTGGGCTTGATCGTACTGAACCAAATCAACAGCAATTCGATCATACGCAAATGATGTTGAATCCAATCAATGAGGGTGATGCATTGGAGTCAATTGATCAGCTTGATTTTTTAGATGAACTTTATTTGTCTGCACCTATTGATGCAGAAACTGAGCCTTCTTTGATCAATGATTGTTTCGTTGCTAAGCCATGCTCTACAACGCCGTTGCTACTTAGTACAACTGCAAATATCGACTCCAGTAATACAGACCACAAGCAGAATAATCCCTCAGGAAAACAAAATCATGAGGTGAAAATGGTGAAAAAAATGCCTCATTTTCAGATCCCCAATGCGCGTGTTGGGCAAGACTATCAAGCACGTATTCAAATGCAATATCCGGTCAAAGAGGATGTGCTGATTTGTTCTGAATCGATCAAAATTCCAGAAGACTTAGGTATTGTATTTGATGATGAAGCCCAACAGTTACAGGGCATACCGTTGCAAGCAGGCGAGTTTAAACTGGTATTTCAGTATAAAAACAGTGAAGCCGCACAAGCATGGTCTTCGGGTGAAGTGACCTTTATTATTACTGCTGATCCACGTAGTTTGTGGCAAGTTAATGAACCTGATATCAATGCGCCTTATCAGAAAGCACATAGTGACCATCAACTGATTCAGACTGAGTATTTTAACCTCATGGCCTGTAGCCAGCGTGGACGCTCCCATGAACATGCGGGGACTTTCCGTGACGATGACTTTCTGATTGCTCGTGTTGCTGAGACCGATTGGTCGCTATTAATTGTTGCAGACGGCGCTGGCAGTGCCAGTTACTCTCGACAAGGTTCTTTGCTTGCGGTGCAAAGTGCAGCAAAAACGCTGACGGATTACCTCGAACAGCATCATCCGCATCTAGACCTGTTATTGCAGCAATGGCAAGTTGGCAGTGACGATGAAATGACCAAGTCGGTTGCACAGCAAATCTATAAAGATTTTCACGATACCTTCTATAAAACAGCACAAGTGGCGATTGAGGCTATTGAGCAGGAAGCCGAGTTAAAGCAAGTTGCAGCCAAGGCGTATGCCACGACTTTATTGGTGGCTGTGGTTAAACAATGCGAGCAAAAAACCTTTATTAGCACCTTCTGGATGGGTGATGGCGCGATTGCTGTATATGCCAAAGATAAAGTGCGTTTAATGGGTAAACCAGATGGTGGAGAGTTTGCTGGGCAAACCCGTTTCTTAGATCGTAGTTTTGCACAACAGTTTGGTAGTCGCGTCAATATTGGCTATTACGATGATTGTGAAGCTGTGATTCTAATGACAGATGGTATTTCCGATCCGCGTTTTGAAACGGATGCTGGACTTGCAAACCACGAAAAATGGCAGGCATTCTGGCAAGAAATTGAACCTCAGTTACAGCAACCACACCCAGATCAAGCTTTATTGGAATGGTCAAAGTTCTTTAGTGCAGGACATCATGATGATCGTACTTTGGCGATTTTATGGAATAAGCCTGTGATTGCGGATGTGGAGGGTCTTGCCCATGACTAAGATTATCCAGTGTCAAACTTTAGATGGTCGGCCAGTCGCATTTGTTGATGAAGTCATTGGCTCAGGAGCAATGAAAGATGTCTATTTTTCGCCTGATAAATCTTATGTAGTGTGTTTTTTTAGCAAAGAAAAAAACCATTTTTATCAGTCGCATGCTGAGCTGGAAAGACAGAAGGACCGCTTAAAGGAAATTGTTGGCAATAAATGGCAAGGTATTTTCAACAGTGCAGGTGGGGATTATTGGAAAAATGTCTTTTGCTGGCCCGATGGTTTGGTGGAGTATAATGGTTTATTGGGCATTACCGCCCCGACGTACCAAAAACAGTTTTTCTTTGAGTATGGTTCTAAAAATAATGATTTTTTAGGCATTAAAGGTAAGGAAAAAGAAGGGAAATGGTTTGCCAGTGCCAATAATCAAAATCGGTTTTTAGATGAAAAAGAAAAAGGCAATTGGTCGAATTATCTGCGAATTTGTATTCTGATTGCCCGAGCTGTGCGCCGTATGCATGCGGCAGGTTTGGCGCATTCAGATTTATCCTATAAGAATATTTTAATTGATCCTGTAACTGGCCGTGCCTGTGTGATTGATGTTGATGGCTTGGTTGTACCTGGTAAATACCCACCTGATGTCGTGGGGACGCCTGACTTCATTGCGCCAGAAGTGGTGAAAACCAATCACTTTAAAAAGGATGATCCGCTACGTAGTCTCCCAAATATCATGACTGATCGCCATGCCTTGGCCGTATTGATCTATATGTATTTGCTGTATCGGCACCCGTTGCGTGGTGGTAAAGTCCATGATGTGAATGATCCGCAGCGCGATGAAAATCTGGCAATGGGTGAAAATGCCTTATTTATTGAGCATCCAACTGATCCAAGCAACCGGGTGAAAGTTAGTCAGGTGCGTCCAAGCGCTTTACCATGGGCTGATCCAGAAAAAATTCCATTCACCGTGACAGGTCCTTATTTAAAAGAACTGTTTTTACAAAGCTTTGTGACGGGTTTACATCAACCGCAGCAGCGACCATCTGCTAATGATTGGGAAACTGCTTTGGTTAAAACGGTGGATTTGATTCAGCCTTGTTTAAATAGCAATTGCAGTCAAAAATGGTATGTATTTGATAATACAACAAAACCAGTATGTCCATTTTGTGGCACAGCCTTTAAAGGCAAGTTACCTGTATTGAATCTCTATTCGGCACGCCGAGAAGGCAGTTTTAGACCTGATAATCACCGTTTAATGGTCTGGACAGGGCAGTCGCTTTACCCGTGGCATGCCAATAATCTGATTGCGCCGAATGAGCGTTTAACAGCAGAACAAACCAAACGTGTTGGCTACTTTGTTTTTCACCAAAATCAGTGGTGGCTAGTGAATGAAAATCTGCCCGATCTCATGGATGTGGCAACTAAAACAACCATTCCAATTGGCGAAAAAATCGAATTGCTGGATGGAAAACAAATTTTACTTTCACGTCAGGATGGAGGTCGCTTAGTGGTGGTGCAAATGGTGGAATGTATATGACGCAAATAATAGTGAATGAGCTTGCTCAGATTGGCATCGCAGAAAACTCGATCGGGATTTGGTTTACCCAAGCGCATTCTTGTCAACGTGATTTAATTTTGGCAGCAAAAACTGCGCCTTTTAATCTCCCAATTCATGTGGTGGCATCACATGCAGACGATCGTCCTGAAATTACTTCTGTTGCCGATATTGCTTTACAAGAACCGTCTTTGTCAGAGCGAGTCGAGTGGGTGTTACAACAGGCGCAGCGCTTAAACGTCAAGTTGATCATTGCTGGGCATCATGCTGCAATTTATCTGGCTCAAAAGCATCGCTTCGAGCAATTGGGTATCCGTCTGATGGCGGGCTGTGATACGGTGGAGCAGGTCGAGCAACTGAATGACAAATCACTGTTCACTCAAATTTGTGTGACTCACGGTTTGGCGGTTGCACCAGCAACCATTGTTGAAAATGCTGAGCAATTACAAGATGCATATCATGACTGGCTGCAAAAAGGCGATGTGTGCGTCAAGCCTGCCAAAGGGGTTTTTGCTTCAGGGTTTTGGCATTTAGATCCTAAAGCGGATGCTTTTGATGTCTTTGCCAATAGCATGAGATTTAAAGCACATCCTGAAAGTTTTATCGAGAGTTATCGGCAGTTAGAACAACCCCCTGTGTATTTAGTTATGCCATTTCTATCTGGGCTTGAGTGTTCAGTCGATATGTTGTGCATACATGGTGAGGTGCATGGTGCGATTGCACGTTATAAACAGAACAATGGTTGCCAAAACTTAACTTTTGAAGATCCAGCGATTGAGTTGGCGCATCAGGTGGCTGCACTATTTGGTTGTGATGGACTCGTCAATATGCAGGCTCGATATAATGATCAACAGCAGTTATATATCTTGGAGGTGAACTCTCGACCTTCAGGTGGCATAGCACATACCTTTATGAGTGGCGTGAATTTGGTTCATTTAGGGATTGCGCAAGCACTACAGCTCAATTATCAACCTGAAAAGATGGAAAGTTCAGTCACTGTACGCAGCATAAGTCAGAGTATTTGTGTAATATAAAGACCATTATGTATATTATTTTAACTTAGATTTAAGAATTATATGATCGAGATTGAATTACAACGTGGCAAACTGGATTTACAGCCGGATGACAATAGCCATTGGAAATGGCAGGATTTACTCGGTTTTGCTGAACGAATAAATCCGAAAAGAGCATTTTTATTTGTTTCAAAAGTCTTGGGAAGACATATTCCGGTGAGTCCTCAAGTCATGCGTCATGCGTTTACTGATTTAGCTCAACTGATTCCGAGTGATTTACCTGAACCAATTTTGGTGATTGGGATGGCAGAAACTGCGGTAGGTCTTGGTGCAGGTGTACATCAAGTTTTACAAGCACGTTATCCCGATGCACTGTATGTCACGACTACTCGTCATCCCGTTGATGGTGCACCATTATTGGCTCGCTTTTTAGAAGAACACAGCCATGCGCAAGATCAGTTGCTGTATGGTTCTCCTGATGCGGATATCCAAAAGAAAATTTTAGCCAGCAAAAGTATTGTATTGGTCGATGATGAAGCTTCTACAGGAAAAACCTTTATCAATTTAGTGTCGGCACTACAGGCGGCTGGTTTTGATCAAATTTCCCATATTGTGACGGCCACTTTAGCAGATTGGTCATCAGGTATTCATATTGCTGGATTACATTGTCAGTCCGTGGCATTGATGACAGGTAAGTGGCAGTGGCAGGATGCCGAAAATCCACCACAGATCAATATGCCCAAAGTCGATACCGTGGCATTTGGTGAGTATGCAACCTTGTCTGAACCGACTTGGGGGCGGTTACCGACTCAAGATACTTCTGCCTATATTCGTTTGAAGGTCGAACCTCAACAACGGATTTTAGTGTTAGGAAGTGGTGAATATGTCTGGTCTTCATTCTTATTGGCCGAAGATTTGCAGCGACAGGGTGCGGAGGTGAAATTTAGTGCGATCACGCGCTCACCAATCGCAGTAGGACATGCAATTCAATCTGCTTTGGCTTTTTCAGATAACTATGGTTTGGGTATTCAGAACTTTGTTTACAATATCAACCCATTAGAGTATGACCGAATCTTCATTACAGTGGAAACCTGTGCTGAGTCAGTCGCCAATAGCCTATTAGACGCGATTCCAAATGCTGAAGTCATCAGCGCAGTAGAATTTCCACATCAAACTTTTAATCTGTGTAGTGCAAATGACTAATTTCTTATTTGACGCGCAAAATATTGCAACGCCGCTTATGTTGGTTGATCTGGATGATACTTTATTCCAGACCCATCGCCGTATTGTTCCCCAAGCTGACTTTAAAATGGTCACCACGGACAAACAGGGGCAAGCATTGGCGTATATGAATCCGATTCAGCAGCACTTTGTGCAGTGGTTGTTGCATAGTACACATTTGATTCCTGTTACGGCACGAAGTGCAGAAGCATTGTCTCGGGTCCATTTACCTTTCCAATACGGGGCCGTCTGCTCCCATGGCGGTACGGTACTGAATGCCGATTTCAGTGTAAATCTGGATTGGCATGCGCAGATGCAAGATGCATTGGCTCCTTATCAAGCGCGACAACAGGCTTTGATTGAGGTGGTACAACAACAGGCAACCCATTTTGGTTCTATCCGTACTTGGGTGGTCGAAGAGCAAGGTTTGGGCCTATACGTAGTTGCCAAGCAAAATACCGAAAATGATAATCCCTATGCACCGAATTTCTTACCAGAATTATTAAATAGCTTAAGCCCAGCAGTTTTGGATGGGCTCTATTTTCATTTAAATGGCAATAATTTGGCTTTGATTCCAGAACCTGTCAGTAAAGCCAATGCTGCACGTTTTTTATTGCAACAGTTTGCGTCTCAACAACGCCCGATTCTCGGTTTTGGCGATAGTTTATCCGATGTAGAGTTTTTGAATCTCTGCCATTGGTGGGGCATGCCAAACCACAGTCAATTGAATCGTTGGGTAAAACATAATTTGACGCAGCAATATAAACAAGAAGGATATTATGGCGATTATCAATAAAGATAAAGCAAGTGAATTAATTTTAAAACAAGGGTTTAGTGGTAGTTACCAATCGGAACAAGTGACTTTTTTACTTAAACGGACGCATATTGAACCAACCGATACCATCGAAAAAGAACGCCTGATTCAATCGGGAGAAAAACATTATTCGCAAATGATCAGTTTGGAGAGTGCACCGACTGAACGTCATTTACAGTTGTTTGAACAGGCTATGCAGCAAGGGCAACAACGTTTGGCTCGAGAAGTTCAACAGTTGGCACAAAGCTTGATTGCACAATTCAAGGAACCAATTGTATTGGTGAGTTTTGTACGTGCGGGCGTACCCTTAGGCGTACTGCTTTATCATGCGATACATGACTTAGGCTGTGACTGTGTACATTATGGCATCAGTATTATTCGAGACCGTGGTATCGATTTTGCTGCCTTGGAAACCATTATTGCTAAACATGGACACGAATCGATTGTATTTGTGGATGGTTGGACGGGGAAAGGTGCGATTCGCCAAGAATTACAACGTAGTTTAGGTGGAGATGCTCGTTTTGCAGGGCGACCTTTACCGTTGGTGGTTTTGTCTGATATTGCCGGTTGTGCATGGTTGGCGGCCAGTGGCGATGACTGGCTGATTCCATCTGGTATTTTGGGTTCGACCATTTCAGGTCTTATTTCACGTAGCATTTGTGAAGGTGAAGCCTTAAGTGCCGAGGAAATCAATGCGGATAACATTGATCAATGGCATCGATGTATTGAATATAGTCATTTAAAAGAATTTGATATTTCGCAGCAGTTTATTCAGCGCATCAACCAGATTCGCACACAGCTTAATCCTCAACCGAATGCTGTTTGGGGGCAAACACAGCAACTGACACAACAAGATCAAAGCCAGCAGGTGGTACAGAAACTGGCCCAAGAATACGACATTCAAAATATTAATCGGATAAAACCGAGTATCGCAGAAGCAACCCGAGCAATTTTAAGACGAGTACCTGATCTGGTTTTACTTCGCGATGCTGATGATGCCGATACCCGTTTATTACGTTATTTAACGCAAGTCACAGAGACACCTGTACAAGTGGTTGGTGATCAAATTGCGCCGTATAGAGCGATTACATTGATTCAAAAATTGGGGAAAGGATAATTTTATGTTATCTGCATTATCTTTAGGGGCAACATTATATATGCCTGCCACGCGTCCAGACTTATGGGCTGTGGTCAAGGGTGAAAAATATCCAGAGTTGCGCTCATTGGTGATCTGTCTGGAAGATGCCATCACTGAACAGGAAATTGAGTTTGCCAAACAAAATCTCAAACAGTTGTTGCAGCAAATTCAGCAACAACAACGCCTAGAACAACATCCAAAAGTTTTTATTCGCCCTCGTCATATTGCAATGGCCGCTGAGTTAGCAGAATGGCAAGAAATCACGGCTTTAGATGGCATGGTGTTGCCGAAATTTGGTTTAGCCAGTTTTAAGCAATGGCTTGAAGTTCTTCCACCAGAACTTTATTACATGCCTACGCTTGAAACAGCGGACAGTTTTGATATGGGGCAAATGAAAGAGCTGAGACAAGCTTTGCCAGAATTTCATAAAGTATTGGTACTTCGGGTCGGGGGCAATGACTTACTGAATTGCTTGGCTTTACGTCGGCCGAGTGATATGACTTTATACCAAACGCCTATCGGCACACTCATTGCAAATCTAGCAGGTCAGTTTTTGCCTTATGGTTTTGCACTGAGCGCACCTGTCTGTGAGCATTTTAGTCAGGTGAAATTGTTGCAAGATGAATTATATCTGGATTTACAGCACGGCTTATCTGGTAAAACCGTGATTCATCCTGCACAGATCTCGATTGTGCATCAGGCTTATCAGGTTAATGAAATCGAGTTAAAACAAGCGCAGGGTATTTTGTTGGATGGCAGCAAGGCTGTATTTGCCTGTCATGGCAGTATGCTTGAACCTGCAACACATCGTCGTTGGGCGGAACGAATTTTAGAGCGAGCAAAAGTGTTTGGGCTAAAAGTATAAAAAACAGAAAATATAGGAATAATCGATGCAACAACTCATTACAGGAGCCAATCTGGCATTGAGCCAGTCACAGTACCAAGTGAAAATTAAAACCACATTGGCGGCTCATATCGGTTTAGATGTTACCGCTTATGTCTTAAATGCTCAGTCCAAGGTTCGTGGTGATGCGGACATGATCTTTTATGGGCAAAAGCAGACGCCGAACCGTAGTGTGGAATTAATCGAGGCGACAACAAAAGCCCCCTATATCGCGCAATTTAATCTGAACACTCAATTGTTCGATGCAGACATCAGCAAGCTTGCGATGTGTGCAACGATTGATGGGCAAGGCGCAATTAATGCGATTCAAGATATTCAAATTGAATTATGGGAAAACGGACAGCTCACGGCATCAGCAACGGTAAAAAGTGCTGAAAAGACTGAAAAAGCTCTGATTTTGGCCGAAGTTTATCGTCATAAAGACCAGTGGAAATTCCGCTTTGTGAATCAGGGTTTTAATGGTGGCTTACAACCGTTAGCCGAACATTTTGGGGTAGAAATTAGTGATCAAGCAACAACGCCTGAGCCTGTGTCTCAACCTGTACCTGCGCCAGCACCTCAGCCTAAAATTAATTTAAGCAAAATTACCTTAGATAAACGCAATAACCAGATTAATTTACAGAAACAGGCGCATGGTTTTGGTGAGATTAAAATTAATCTGAATTGGAATCAACGGACTCAGCAAGCACAAGCAGGAGGCTTCTTTAAAAAGCTGCTTAACCAAAATCAAGGTATTGATTTGGATTTGGGTTGCCTGTTCGAGATGCAAGACGGTAGCAAATCGGTGATTCAGGCTTTAGGTGATCGATTTGGTGATTTTAACGGTTTCCCCTTTATTCAGCTTTCTGCCGATGACCGGACTGGTGCATTGACAGAGGGTGAGTGGCTTCGGATTAATGGACAGCACTGGTCGCAGATTCGCCGTGTGGTGTTGTTTGCCTTTATTTATGAAGGTGTGCCGAACTGGGCTGAAACAGATGCTGTGGTCACGATTTATGTTCCAGATCAACCACCGATTGAAATCCGTTTAACTGAAGGGCAACCTTTAGGGATGTGTGGAATTGTTGAGTTAGTCAATCAAGGCGGTAGTATCCAAGTACAACGTCATGTGCGCTATGTGCTTGGACATCGTGAGCTGGATCAAACCTTTGGTTTTGGTCTGCGCTGGGTTGCAGGCAGTAAATAAAATTGATATTTAATGATGTATTAGATAACAACACTTTCGATATCTATGTAGACATTATTAAGACCATTGAATTTTAAATGTTCAAACGAGGAGAAAAAACAAAATGGCAATTAGTTTAAATAAAGGTGGAAATTTATCCCTAAGCAAAACAGATCCAAATTTAGTTCGTATTTTAATTGGATTGGGCTGGGATGAGCGTGCGACTGATGGCGCAGCATTTGACTTGGATGCGAGTGCATTCTTATTAACCGCAACAGGTAAAGTACGTGGCGATCACGACTTTATTTTCTACAACCAACTTAAATCGCAAGATGCTTCAGTCGAGCACACAGGTGACAACCGCTCAGGTCAAGGCGATGGTGATGATGAAACATTGTTGGTTGATCTGTCAAAAGTTTCACCTGAAATTGAAAAAATTGCGATTACTGTGACCATTCATGATGCGCAAGCACGTGGCCAGAATTTTGGTCAGATTGCCAATGCCTTTATTCGTGTTGTCAATCAAGACACCAATGTCGAAGTGGTTCGTTTTGATTTGGCAGAAGATTATTCTACTGAAACTGCCATGGTGTTTGGCGAAGTTTATCGCCACAATGGTGAATGGAAATTTAAAGCCGTTGGTCAAGGCTATTCTGGTGGGCTTGCTGCGATGTGCCAACAATATGGTATTCAGGTCGGCTAAGGTTCTCATTTCAACACATAAATGATGAATAGCTCAAAGCTGTTTAGAAAAGGAAAACAATGAAACATTTTCGTTTCTCAATTATTTTTACCATAATCTGTCTCGGGTTATCAGCATGGTGGGGCTTTACGCACGGCCCAAATGCTGGTTTCTCGATGATGCTTAAAGTTTTATTGATTACGACTGTACTGGCGGTCATGGAAGTTTCCCTGTCTTTTGACAATGCTGTTGTTAATGCTTCAGTGTTAAGAAACTGGGATGAGTTCTGGAAAAAACTGTTTCTGACTGTCGGTATTTTAGTTGCTGTATTTGGTATGCGTTTAATCTTCCCATTGTTGATTGTTGGTGTTACCGCAGACATGGGAATGGTCGAGGTTGCGAAACTGGCGCTGAATGATCCAAAAACTTATTCAGAAAAGTTACTTGCACACCATGCAGAGATTGCAGCCTTTGGTGGGATGTTCCTACTGTTGGTGTTCTTAAACTTCTTGTTTGATGATGGTAAAGATACACACTGGTTCCATTGGTTGGAAACCCATTTATCGAATCTAGCAAACATTCCTGCGATGTCAGTATTCGTATCACTGATTGCTTTGTTGACTATGGCTGCATTTGTGCCTGAGCAACAAAAACTGATTGTGATTGTCGCGGGAATCTGGGGCATCGTGGTTTACATCGGTGTACAGGTACTGGGTCATTTGCTTGAAGGCAGTAGTGAAGATGATGAAGCCGATGAAAAACAGGTTTCGGGTACATCAAGTAATATTGTCAAAGCTGGTATTGGTGGTTTCCTTTACCTCGAAGTATTAGATGCGTCATTCAGCTTTGATGGCGTGATTGGTGCATTTGCGATCACAAGTGATGTCGTTGTGATTATGCTCGGTTTGGCAATTGGTGCTATGTTTGTCCGTTCTATGACGATTTATTTAGTTGAGAAAGGCACATTAGAAGCTTTTATCTATCTAGAGCATGGCGCACATTATGCGATTGGTGCTTTAGCTGCAATTATGCTTTATACCGGAACAGGTGGTCATGTGCCTGAAGTTGTAACAGGCTTGATTGGTATTGCATTCATCATTTGGGCTGTATTATCTTCGATTGCTTACAGTAAACAACAAACACAAGCTTGATAAAAATGCATGGATACATCATTTATATGATGTCCATGATTCAAATGAAATAAACAATGAGTTGATATTTAATAAGGAGAAACTCAAATGGCAATTAGTTTAACCAAAGGCGGCAACGTTAGCTTAACCAAAGAAGCGCCTGGTATTACAAAAACGACTGTGGGTTTAGGTTGGAATCCACGTGTGACTGATGGTGCTGCATTTGACCTTGATGCAATTGCATTTTTAGTCAATGAAGGTGGTAAGGTTCGTGCTGATAATGACTTTATTTTCTTCAATAACTTAAAGTCATCAGATGGTTCAGTGGTTCACAATGGTGATAACCGTACAGGTGAAGGCGATGGTGATGACGAAACTTTAAGTATCGATTTAAGCAAAGTTCCAGCTGACGTTGCAAAAGTGATCTTTGCGGTTACGATTTATGACGGTCAAACACGTAACCAAAACTTTGGTCAAGTTGCAAATGCTTACATTCGTGTAAGTAACGATGCGGGTGGTACTGAAATTGCACGTTATGACTTGTCTGAAGACAGCAGCACAGAAACTGCAATGATCTTTGGTGAACTTTATAAACATGGTAGCGAGTGGAAATTCCGCGCAATCGGTCAAGGTTTTGCTGGTGGTTTAGGGCCTTTAGCGGCTTCTTATGGCGTTTCTGTTTAAGATGCCTGTGGAAGATAGTGTTTAGGCACTATCTTCTTTTTCGATATTTATAAATGATAAAAAATAGGTTATTGCTTGATATGTTGAATTTAGTTCGCGGACAAAAAATAAAATTAAATGATGTTTTACAGGGGCAATCCTCTTTTTATATCCAGATTCAATACCAAGCAGCTTTTGATTTAGACATCGCCAGTTTTGGACTTGATCCGCAATATCGTTTGAGTGATGAGCGATACATGAGCTTTTATAATCAGCCTGAAACGCCATGCCAAGCGGTTCGTCTGATTGAAAACCAGAATAAATGCAGCCGTTTTTTAGTTGATTTAGCAAAACTACCTGCAAGTATTCAACATCTGGTTTTGACCGCTGCCATTGATGGCCAGAATGTCATGTCACAATTACAGCAAGCCACGATTCAAATTCTTAACTTGCAGTTTCAGCCGATCGCTGAACTGAAGTTAGATGGCAGCATCTTCGATCAAGAACGTGCCACCATGCTGATCGAGATTTATCGAAAAGATGGTATCTGGCGTTTAGCAGCGATTGGACAAGGCTTTAATGCAGGTCTTGCTGCTTTAATTCAGCATTTTGGTGGTGAAGTCGCTGAAGAGCCGGCAGCACAACAGACGACACCGGTAGCACCACAATCGAATATTGATTTAAAGAAAAAATTATCTTTGCAAAAAGCCGAAAAAACGGGCAATGCATCCATTATCGATCTGACCAAAAAATCATTGGTTCAACTGGAAAAGAGAAATTTACTGGGCGTGACCGCACGTGTTGCCTTAGTTCTAGATGCATCTGGCTCAATGGATGGGCAATATCGTCGTGGTGATGTGCAAAAGGTGGTGAATCGCCTAATGCCACTGGCCATTCATTTTGATGATGATGGTAGCTTTGAATGTTGGGCTTTTGCGGCTAAAACCACACAACTGGATGATGTAACCCTCAGCAATGTCAATGATTTCATTAATACCACCCAACGCGGTTGGAAGAACTGGCAAGTGGGGGCGCGCTATAATGAGGAAATTCCAGCGATTGAAGCTGTGATTAACTATTTCCAAAAGTTCAAAGATCAAATCCCAACTTATGTTTTATTCATTTCAGATGGCGGCGTGGGCAGCCGTAGACAAATGCAGAAAATATTATCGCAAGCCGCCAAACTGCCTATTTTCTGGCAATTTGTCGGGATCGGTGGACGAGATTATGGTGCACTAGAAAAGTTAGATGAAATGTCAGGGCGGATTGTCGATAACTGTAATTTCTTTAGTTTGGATCGCATTGATAGTGTTTCTGATGAACGCCTATATGAATTGTTATTGCAAGAATTTCCGGATTGGTTAAATGCAGCCAAGCAACATCAGATTGTCAGAAATTAAAAGGAATAAAGACGATGGCACAGTTTAGTTTAGTGGGTTCACCAGAGCCGTTCTTACATGTTTCGATGCGTCGTGGCGATAAAATCTATTGTGAAAGTAATGCCATGGTGATGATGGAAGCACCATTGGAATTAAAAGGGCGTTTGCAAGGTGGTTTAATGCAATCTCTATTACGCCGTTTTGCCAATGATGAATCGTTGTTCCAGCAGCATATCGAAGCGGTACGTGGAGATGGCGATTGTCTATTGTCAGCAGCATTGGATGGCGATATGCAGATTTTGGATGTCGGTGCGACGCAGTATTTGCTGAGTGACGGGGCTTTTGTGGCAGCCCATGATTCAGTTGAGGTTAAAGCACGTTTAAACAGCAGCCTTGGTGGTGCCTTTTTTGGCAATACCGGCGGTTTTCTGGTGATGGAAACCAGTGGGCAAGGCCAAGTGGTAGTGTCTGGCTGTGGGACCTTGTTTGAGCTTGAGGTTGAACCAAACAAAGAAGTCATTATTGATAATGGACATGTGGTCTGTTGGGATTCACGCTTAAATTATAATCTATCTGTATCGACTTCACAGAGTAGTGGTTTTCTTGGCAATTTGGTCAATAGTGTGACCAGTGGCGAAGGGATGGTATTGCGTTTTTCAGGTCAAGGTAAGGTAGTAATCTGTTCTCGAAACCGCAACAATTTCCTGCAATGGCTAACCTCGAAGTTAAACTTAAACCGTAATCAATCAAATTAAAACAATCATTTTTATCGTTCTATCCAGAGGAGTAAAAGTACATGGGAATTAACTTAGAAAAAGGCCAAAAAATCAGCTTGCAAAAAGCAGATGGCAGCAGCTTGCAACAAATCTTTTTAGGTGTGGGGTGGGATGTAGCGAAGAGCAAGGGCTTTTTCGGCTTTGGCGGCGGCGGTGGGGATATCGACCTTGATGCCTCTGTCATTTTATTTGATGATAACAAACAAGTATTAGATGTGGTTTACTTTGGGCAATTACAAAGTAAAGATGGCAGTATCCACCATTCTGGCGACAACTTAACTGGCGCTGGCGATGGTGATGATGAAGTCATTCGTGTTAATTTGAACCAGATTCCTGCACAAGTAAAATCTTTGGTATTTACTGTGAGTAGTTTCCGTGGACAGACCTTTGAGAAAGTCGAAAATGCATTCTGTCGTTTGGTCGATCAATCCAGCAATCAGGAAATTGCAAGCTATAAGCTGTCTTCACAAGGCGCCCATACTGGTTTAATTATTGCAAAAATTTATCGCCACAACGATGCATGGAAAATGCATGCGATTGGTGAAAATGTGCATGGCCGTACCTTCCAAGATATCGTGCCTTATGCTTTACCACATATCTAATGATTTAGATTAATCATGGCATGCCGCAACATCGTTCATGACAATGTTGCAGCATGTTCTTCATTTCTGCGATCTGAAATTACAATAAATAGTGGTTTAGAGCGTCCCGCATCGCTTCTGGAATAGCGGTACTTTTTCGACTTTCTCGGTCTACAAAGACATGGACAAAATGCCCTTGAGCAGCGGCTTGCTGCTGACCTTGTTTAAAGATCGCCAGCTCATATCTGAGTGATGAATTCCCAATTTTGCCAATCGCAACACCAACCTCAACGACTTCTGGAAACGACAGTTCCTGTTGAAAGCTACAAGCTGAATCAACCACTAAGCCAATAATTTCACTGTGATGAATATCGAAACCTGTTTTCTGAATCAGTAATGAATTGGCTGCGGTATCGAAATAACTATAATACGTCACGTTGTTGACGTGGCCGTAAATATCGTTATCGGCCCATCGGGTTTGGATTGGAAAAAAGAACTTAAATTGTTCGCGCTGTTTTAAAGTCGGTTTGCTCATGCGTAAATCGCCTGATAGATATCTAATGCGTCTTGCTCAGTCATTTCTCTTGGGTTGTTTTGCAACAGTCGAGTTTGCAACATAGCATCTTTGGCAAGTTGTGGTAGTTTTGCTTCTGCAATATCGAGCTGGCTTAACTTCAGGGTTAAGCCACTTTGGTCTAGATGATTCTGCATATGGTCAATAAATAGGTCACATAAACCATCCGTACAGCCTGTACTGCGAGGGTCTAATAATTGCATTAATTCTGCATAGTGTTGTTTGGCTTTGGGCGCATTAAATTTTAAAACTTCAACAAGTACCAAAGCATTGGTATGTCCGTGTGAAAGGTGAAAATGCCCACCCAATGGATATGCAAGGGCATGTACCGCACCAACGGGTGCATTGGCAAAGGCTTGACCCGCTAACATCGAACCCACCAACATGTTTTGGCGTGCTTCTAAATCAGCACCATTTTTCAAGACTTTGGCTAAATTATGATTGAGTAGTTTCAATGCATTTTTAGCCAACATATCGGCATAAAAGTTCTTTTTGATATTTGAGGTATAAGCCTCAATGGCATGCACCATGGCATCGATGCCTGTCGCCGCAGTAATATGTGCAGGTAAACCTTGGGTAAAGGTTGCGTCTAAAATGGCTACATCGGCGTATAGAATTGGAGAAACCACGCCCATTTTAGTGGTTGCACCTGTGGTGACAATGGAAATAGGAGTGACCTCTGAACCTGTGCCTGCTGTGGTTGGGATAAGAATCAGTGGTAAACGTGGAGTTTTGGCTTGGTTAACACCATAGATTTCACTCAGATTCTGTTGCTGTTTCGGGTGAGCGAGCAAGGCAATGATTTTTGCCACATCCATGGAACTACCACCACCAAAACCGATGATCACATCAATTTGCTCTTGTTTCGCAAAATCAACAGCTTCTAATACAATATGCTCTGGTGGATCTGCTTGAATATCGGAATAAATAATATACTCGAGACCAATCTGAGTCAGAATTTCTAAAATGGGCTGATGCAATTGATGCTGTATCATCCCAGCATCGGTGACAATCAATGCTTTATGGTAATTTTGTTGTGTTAAAACATTTTTAAGTTCTTGTATTGAACCGAGCCCCGCAATGATGTTGGGAACAGTTTGAAATTGAAACGAGTTCATACATACATCCTTATTTTTCATAATAAATACAACATTTTTATATCAAGTGATTAGAGGTCTCACTGTGTAAATAAATTAACACAAGACACACTTAAAAAGTGTAGCTTTGACGTGTTGAGTCGTCAGAAGTTTGAGCTATAGCACATATCGCTAAGAGCGAGAAATCTTAGAAAATGAGATTTCAGATTTTTGAGGAGAAATCTTTAGCGTTTGAAGACAAGGCGGGTGTCGAAGGCATTCATCTTGAGGCTGAGTTTATTTTGCCTGATGACAAAAGTGCGAATTCTTTTATTTCCTGAGTGTTTAGAGGAACCGATCTGTAATGAAACTAATCCTGAACAACTTCCTTCGAGTGAGGGCTCTTGTCGGGTCTATTTACTTTACTTGTGAACTAAAAAATATTCCAGGTGGTCACATCCTTAATGCTCAATAATAGAGGTTATGATTTTATAGAATAATTATAAGTTTTTGTTTTTAATATTTAATTTGAAATAATTGTGAACAAATAATAAAATATACACTTGTCTTTATTTTTTTTGTGTTGAGTATTTTGGTGAAAAAAATAGTAATTCTTCTTATAAGTACCGTTGTTTGTGGTTCAGTGTATAGTGCTGATGATATCTTCAAAAGAAATTCATCGCTTTTAATTTTAAATAATAAAGAGCCACACCATGAGATTGAAAGTAGTGAACAGTTTGATTTTTTTGAATCAATGAAACAACAAGAACAAGATATTATCAATCAACGTAATTATGATTTAGAGCAAGCGCATCAAACACAACAGCATACATCTAATATGAGTCCTCATGATAAGTCTCAATATTATCTAGAACATAGACATTTCGACGCTTTAAATGCTCTAGGACATGAGCAACAGTTCAACTCAATGTTGAAGGCGAAAAACAAAGGTTTAATTTCCGAAAAAGACTATCAGCAGAAAATTGTGAAGCAAAATCCGTTACCTTCAGCACATGGAACTAATCAACTTAGATTTTCAATCCCAATAGGGGAATAAGAAAGTTAAGCACCAGAGCTCATCGACAGATGGGCTTTTTTGCTGTCAGTAAACTCGATTTATACTTAGGTCAGATTTAATCCACCATCGGAAATTAGAATTTCCCCAGTCAGATAGTCTGAAGTTACTAACATTGCAACTAAATGAGCAATATCCTCTGGTTTTGCTGCTTTACGCATAGGTGAGCGCTCATTCCAAAGTTCATGGGCAGAAGTCCAATTTTTTGTCAAAGGCGTGTCTACTAAACCTGGGGCAATTGCATTTACGCGTATATCTGGAGCAAGTGATAATGCAAGTAAGCGCGTCATATGGTTTAGTGCGGCTTTGGGTGTTGCATAGGGGATAGAAGCACCCTTTGGGCGGATACCAGCGTGTGAGCTGATATTAATGATACAAGCAGATCGACCATTTTGCGCTGATTTTCTCAGCGTAACTTCTGCTTCAGCTATGAGTCTAAATGGTGCGATGACATTGACTTCATGTAGTTGATTCCAAATCTCTGGCGATGCGGCCATTAGATTTTCATGTGGAATAATACAACTGATACCTGCATTGTTAATCAGAACATCTAATTGGCCTTTCCAAGATACAGCCTCATGGATAAGTCTTATTCTATCCTCATCATTTGATAAATCTGCTTGGATGTAAATTGCATTTCCTAATTCAGCAGCCATGGCTAGTCCAGTTTCGATGGAATTGCGTGAATGAATAACTAATGCATAGCCATCCTTAGAAAGTCTGCGGGCTACCGCTGCACCAATGCCAGATGTGGCACCCGTAACAAGTGCAACAGGTAAGGCGCTTTTTAAAGATTGATTCAAAAATTACGTCCCATTAAATTGATTACTATTTATTTGATCTTCAATATATACGATATCATATATATTCTGTGCACTGATTGATAATTAATGATCTGCTGAAAGGTATATTTTGTGAAATAGATTAGGTTTATTTATTATTATAACGGCTTTGGCCTTTATTTTTTGTAGATGAATTAAGTTAAAGCTGATTAGAGCGCTTCTATGATGTCAAAAGAAAAGCCCCGAAGGGCTTAACATTATTTTGGTAATTTTTCAGTGTGGCTCATACAACTACTCATAGCCACAATAACAAAATTATAATATTGATATTGACCGCTACCTGTACCGTTTGAATTTAAAATTTCACGTTTCCAATAGCATGTTTTTGTCACACCTTGTACAGATTCATTAATATAGGTCCACCAACCATACATTGCAGCATTAGCTGAATTGAGTGTTGTTAATAAAATTAAACCAAGCAACAAACTTTTAATTTTCATGAAATTTACCTTTTTTATTAATTGAGTTGAGAGAGTAGTGTGAATCTTAAAAATTCTCAATAGACTAATTTAGTTGGTTTTTATTGTGCGTTGTTTCAAGTTTTGCAAAGAAAGTTTGATGAACTTTGACTAATTGTTTAGTACGATTTATGAGAGAAAAATTTCATTGTAAATAGGTTTAGTTTTATTTAATTTTTAAAATAATATAGATAAATATAATTTGTAAATTTGTGTAAATTTGTGTAAATTTTAATAGGCTGATTCAGTTTTGTTTTTAATAGCTCATTTAAAATAGAATGCTAAATTATTATAAAATTAAGTATCTTTTATAAAAATAATATTTTATGAGTCTAATTGTTGGCGTGGATTTTAACTTGCTTAAGAATTTAGTAATAAAGATCAATTAGAAAGTTGCAGTTGAACTTGTCAGAAATCAAGCCATATTTTTACAAAAAATAATATCAGCTCATAAGAGCAAAAATTAGTAACTAATTTATATTAGCAGTCTTAGAGTTTTTCATTGAAAGTAGGACTTAATCGCAAAAGAACCAATTAATGAAGAAAATCAAAAAAGCAAGCTAAGACTATTGCAAATAGTTGGTCTATGTATGTTGTAGCCGTTTCTCATACACGAATGATTTGAATGCGGTAAAGACGATTGATTTTGCTCTGTCTTTTATTGCTTCAAGCAAATGTTTGTCCAGGTAATTACATTATTCTTTATCAATATTCTATGCAAGACCAGTATCTTGATTAACACAGCGTTGGGTTTAATTGTAAGGACGATGACAACTGTGTGTGGTTGCTACTTCAGTATTTTGTATTTCACAAAAATCTCATGTTAAAAATAAAAGAGTAGTTAATGCACTACCGAATAGCCTGTAAGGGCAATTGTTTAAATAATTTAATTTTTAGAAGCAACGATTACATCATTATAAAGGAGTTTGCTCGTGGTAAATAACGCAGTAGAAATGCGATCTAGACTTTTAACAAATACACATATTCCTGAAGGCCATATTGCATTGGTACGGATTCAAGATGAGCTCAATTATGATCAGGTGATGACGAATCTTGAGCAGGTTAATGTACTCCCTGGATTTACAGTGATTGGGGTTACCAGTATTCCTAATCCTGATATACCAGACTGGAAACTGACTAACTGTGTATATGAGAATGGAGTATTGAGTTGGACAGAAGGGCAGCTTGATTTGGGATCGGACAACTCTCCTGACCTGTCATATGGTTATCATGCTGGCATTCAGGCAAATATTGGAGATAAGCTTGAAATGATTGTTCCCAATGTTACGGCGTTAGCATCTGGGGTTTTAAGTGGTGCACGACTAGCAGATGTGAATGGTGTTGCTGCAGGTCAATCCAATATTGGATTTAATTCAGGAAATTCGGAGCAGGGATTAACTCTGCTTGGCACTTCCTACCAGACAAAGGACTTGCCTGTAAAATATGTAATGGCTTATCTATCAGCAACTGCTGTGGAGCATGTTATAACTTCGATTGATGGAGCGATAGAGTTTTTTCGTGAAACACAAACGATCACTGCATTTGAACAAACAGCGTATTTTAACGTAATTGCTACGGTCAAAGACGATAATCAAATGTTTAGCACAACTGTTTCAGTTAATTTAAATTAGCCCCATATTGGGTTTTTTGCAGAGGAAATCATACCAGCTTGCCCATTCTACTTCGGTTGTTAAAAAAGAAGAAAATAGAATGGGTTAGTGCTCGTCGTCAGCCGTCTTCGGGTGGTTTCTTTCTAGAGCTGACTGTAAGATGTTATTTTTATTGGTTTTAACTAAGCTTTGATTGTAGCGCTTTGTTTTAAAAACCCATAACCACAATGAAACTTTCCTTAGCAATTTCAATTATGAGCGGCTTTTATATTTGTTTTATGCAATCAATCTTTAAAAATTAAGTTTCTTTATCTGCTTGCTTGCTCCGTGTAGCAGCTTTATAGGAGATAGATATTCTTAATTTCAAAAAAGTACATATTCATACAGAATATTCAATAGAGACAAACACTATTTCCTTTCAAATCAATGCAATTTTTGACAAAATAGTGGATGTCAGAATGGTCAATTGAGGCATAATGACAGTGAATCGTTTTGCGTTTATTTTGCAGGAATTTTGCATGAAATATTTTAATTTTCTTATAAGACAGAATGTTGGAATGTTTTTCTGATGGCAACACAATATAAGGTGTTATGTGTCTGTTTAGGAAATATTTGTCGCTCGCCAACTGCTGAGGCAATTCTTAGACATTATTGTGATGCGCACGGCTTAAATGTGATGGTCGATTCTGCGGGAACCAGTAATTATCATCCGAATAAAGCACCAGATGCACGTAGTCAAAAACATGCAGTAAAACGTGGTTATGATTTATCTGCGCTACGTGCCAGACAGATTGTTTTAGCAGACTTTGTTGAATTCGATTTGATTTTAGCAATGGACCATGAAAATTTCGATGATATTCAAACACTCATGTCACAGGCTGTACAACAGTTCGGTACACATCAGATTCGAGCCAAGTTAGCTTTGATGAGTGAGCATGATCCGCAGTTTAATCAACAAGCGGTGCCTGATCCTTATTATGGTGGTGCAGATGGATTTGATCGCGTACTCGATCAGTGTGAATCTAGCAGCCAAGCATGGGTCAATATTTTTAAAAAGCAAATGAAAGCAGGGCAATAGGATTTAATTTAATATGCAGCTACACGCGCAGGTTCAGCTTAAAAACTTAAATACATTAAATTTGAATGCAATTGCTTCACATTATGTGCAAATCAATCATCCTGATGAGGTCATTACTGCATTAGCATTTGCGGAACAGCAGCATTTAAACATTTTGGTGCTCTCGGGTGGTAGTAATGTGTTATTGCCACAGCAAATACAAGCCTTGGTAATGCATTTAAATATTCAGGGTATAGAAGTACTTTCTGAAGATGAAAATACCATTACCGTTAAAGTAGGTGCTGGCCAAGTCTGGCATGACTTTGTGTTGTATAGCACCCAGCAGCAGTGGTTTGGACTGCAAAATCTTGCTTTGATTCCTGGGTTAGTCGGTGCTTCTCCTGTACAGAATATTGGTGCTTATGGCGTTGAAGCAGGTGAGTTTATCGAATCTGTGCAAGTCTATGATCGTGAATTGAAACATTTTACTTCGATTGCAGCAGAAGATTGTCATTTTGCTTATCGTCATAGTATTTTTAAAGATCAGCCCAATCGTTACATTATTGTCAGTGTGACATTTAAGTTGTTGAAAACAGCTGAACTGAAATTGAGTTATGGTGATCTTAAGCAAGCTGTTGGTGATGAACTGACTGCAGAGAATTTACAAAATCAGGTGATTCACATTCGTCAGAGTAAACTACCCAATCCGAAAGAATTCCCAAATGTTGGCAGTTTCTTTAAGAATCCGATTTTGTCACAAGCTGAATTTGACAAAATTACTCAACAATTTCCAAACATACCGCATTATCCGCAAGCAAACAGCAATGTTAAAGTGGCAGCAGGTTGGTTGATTGACCAAGCAGGTTGGAAAGGTAAGCAACTCGGCTCTGTCGGCATGTTTCATAAACAGGCTTTGGTATTGGTGAATTATGCAGAGGCGACACTAGCGGATGTACAAAATACCTATCAAACTGTACAAAGTGATGTAAAACAAAAGTTTAGTATTCAGTTAGAACCTGAACCTGTGTTATATAGTGAACAAGGGTTAATTCAAGCTCATCTTGGATGAAGAAATCTATGGCGAAAGTACATTGGATGGTCAGTTTAGTACGGGTAATTACCATATTATTCGTGCTATTGGGCTGTTTTGTGCTTTTTTTATATTCGCCTTTTTACTCTCAGCTGGTCGTGAAAGGTCTGAACCGCTTTGTTCCTGTCGATGTCAATGAAGTCGCAGCACAGAGTCAGCGCCCCGCAGCGTTGAGTGAACATGAAACCTTAGAACCTGGTTCGAATCTCTGGATTGCTCGTCAGGCTTATTTGAAACTCATGGAGCGGAGCTTTCAATCTGAGCAATCGGAAGATTTAAGGTTAATTCAAGCACGCTACAAGTTGTTGCAGGAATTGATTGCTGAGGAGCAGGAAAAAGAAAGCCAAAATGAGAAAAAGCAACCCAGTATTCCGTTGATAAATGATCAACAGTCTGAACAGGATCAAGAAAGCTCAGCTGTTGTAATGAATACACCATTAGATTTTTTACAGTGGAATACGCCTGATAATCAGGCACTCATGGGGAAATATATTGCCTTTTTAGAAACCTATCCAATTGCATTACCAGTCAATGAAGAGGATAAAGATCAGACCAATAAAGACCTGATTGAATTGAAAAATAATAAAGAGAATTTGGTTGAGCCGCAAAGTGCTTCACAGCCGAATGCGATTGTCGTACTCGGCGGTGGTCTGACCTTAGGTGCGAATGGTAAAGATATTGTGGTGAATAATTACACCCGCTTACGCTTGGAAAAAACCTTACAAGTGGAGAAGAAATATGCTTTACCAATCGTACTGAGTGGTGTTGAGGCGCCTTATATGCAGGCGTGGTTAAAAGAGCGTGGCGTGGATGCTAAATTGTTAGAAAACCGCAGCATGAATACTTGTGAAAACTCTCGATTTAGTTCTTTATTGCTACAAAAGAAAGGTGGCGCACCAACCGTTATTTTGATTACTGATGAGTATCACATGCCACGAACACGACGTTTATTTGCTTTAAATGGTATTGAGACTGTGCCTGTCATGGCCCCAATGCCAACGACCTTAACGCAATGGCGGCCAAGTGAACAAAACTATGATCATAGCCGCCGTGCCAACTATGAAATGCTGGCTACGATTCGTGATATGTTATTTGGCTCAAGTGATTGTCGAGAGATACCCTAATGTCTGATATTCCATTTTTAAATCCGACAATTTTAAAACAATTAGATTTACCTGTACCGAATCGAGAGACCACACCACAGTTGCTTGAACCTTTGGATCTATCTACTGTCACTGAGATCTCTAAGCCATTGCAAGCTTATCGCAAACTATATGGTTTACATTTACTTGACTGTGAACATTGGCAGGGCTATGTGGAAATGCCTTTGTTTCGCCTGCATGTGCAAGTCTTTCAGCCGAAACAGCAAAAAATACAAGGTACGGTGTGCCTGTTACATGGCTATTTGGAACATAGTGGTATTTATCAACCGATCATTAAAGAAATCCTTGAGCAAGGTTTTAGTATTGTTACCTATGATCTGCCTGGGCATGGTTTAAGTAACGGTTCACCCGCCAGTATCCAAAATTTTGATCATTATCAACAAGTTTTACATGCAGTTTATGATGCAGTCCGTGGTGCGAAACAACTACCTAAGCCGTGGTTAGGGATTGGACAGAGTACGGGTGGTGCAATTTGGATGCATCATTTACTGGAATATGCTGAACGTCGAGAAGACCCTATTGTCGATCGCGTATTATTATTGTCGCCATTGATCCGACCAGCGAAAACAGCATGGTGGCACAACTCTGTGGGTCTGGGCATTATTCGTCGCATTAAAAGCCAAGTCCCACGACATTTCCGTCGTAATAATCATAATCCTGAGTTTTTACGTTTTGTGCGTTTAAAAGATCCTTTGCAACCTCGAATGATGGGCATGGACTGGATTCTGGCGATGTCAAAATGGATGTTGGAAATGGAACAGCGACCAGCATGTCGTATTCCTGTGTGGCTCGCACAGGGTGCTTTAGACCAAACCGTAGATTGGCGTTATAACATTGAATATATTCGCCGTAAGTTTAGATTGCAGACTTTATTGATGTTGGAAGAAGGCTCACACCAATTAATCAATGAGCGTGCTGATATTCGTGCTGCGCTGACGGGTTTAATTCCTGCTTTTCTACATGCAAAACCAAATCACCACTATTACTAGTGGTGATTTTTATTGGTTTAAACGTTTATCTTAAAAGTGATTGGCATCCGCCATTTTCCACATACGATAATAGAAATTCTCGTCATCATTTAAATCGCTGTGCAGCAATTCATTTTCTTTTAAGAAGAAATGGATTTGCGCATAATTTTTAATTTCACGGTCATTCATACGCTGTGCCAAATGATGCGCTTTAATGTCAGATGGATGATGTAAACCTGCAGCTGCAATCATTTCAGATAAGGCATGCAGGGTGTTTTTATGGAAGTTAAATACACGTTCAGCCTTACTTGGTACATCAATCGCTTTTTGGCGATCTTTATCTTGTGTCGCGACGCCAACAGGGCATTGGTTGGTATGACAACTTTGTGCTTGGATACAACCGACGGCAAACATAAAGCCACGTGCAGAATTGACCCAGTCCGCACCTAAGGCAAAGGTGCTGGCAATGTCAAAGGCGCTGATCATTTTACCGCTGGCACCAATTTTAACTTGATCACGAAGTCCTGCACCCACCAAAGTATTGTGTACAAAGCGTAAACCTTCTCTCAAAGGTGTACCAATATAGTCACTAAATTCGATTGGTGCTGCGCCAGTTCCGCCTTCAGAACCATCCACCACCACAAAGTCAGGTACAATTTTGGTTTCGAGCATGGCTTTGACAATACTCATGAATTGCCAAGGTTGACCAATACACAATTTAAAGCCGACAGGCTTCCCACCTGAAAGTTCTCTAAGCTTTTGAATGAAATGCATCATTTCAATCGGTGTGTTAAAACTTGGGTGTTTGGAAGGAGAAACACAGTCATGATCTCTGGAAATACCCCGAATTTGGGCAATTTCTTCAGTGATTTTATGTTTGGGTAAAATACCGCCGTGACCTGGTTTTGCCCCTTGTGAGAGCTTGACCTCAATCATTTTAATATTTGGATTTTTAGCTTGCTGTGCAAACTTATCTGGATCAAATAAACCTTCAGCTGTGCGGCAACCAAAATAACCACTGGCAATTTGCCAGACAATATCGCCACCATGCTCTAAGTGGTAGGGACTCAGACTGCCTTCACCAGTATCGTGATAGAAGTTACCTAAATGTGCACCTTTATTCAGCGCACGAATTGCGTTGGCGCTGAGGCTACCAAAGCTCATCGCTGAGATATTCATGATCGAGGCGCTATACGGCTGGCTACATTGCGCATTGCCAATCAGCACACGGAAAGACTCTGGATTGGCTGGTGGGCAAGGGGCTATCGAATGCACAATGAAGCGATAGTTTGGGTCATAGACATCAATGATAGAACCAAATGGTTTATCTGCATTTTCATTTTTTGCACGTTGATAAACCAAGCTACGTTGCATCCGCGAAAAAGGCAGTGCATCCTGATCTGATTCAATGAAATATTGACGAATTTCAGGGCGAACATCTTCAAACAGAAAGCGGAAATGTCCCAAAATTGGATAGTTTCTCAAAATTGCATGTTTCTTTTGCAGTAAGTCGCGTAAACCAACAATGCTGAGCACCCCAGTGACTAACCAAAGACCGTTTAAAAGGGTATCGGATATAAAATAATAAATGGTATGTGGAGTATAGGTAAATTTAAACCAAGTAATGGTTAAAGCAGTAAAAATACAAAGAAACCAAACAGAATGTCTTGAAAAGAAAGTGTTAAGTAATTTATGTCTTATAGCTTGCGCTGGACTAGCCATCGGCAGGAGATTCCCATAATGAAGCAACTGACAAACGATGCCAAGAAGCTCACATAAGCTCAAGTAATGAATTGTTAGATATGAGAATTATTCTCTTATAAGTTTGCTTATTGGAAAAGTAACTTTCTTGTTTACAGCGGAAGAATGACTTGAATCCAGGTTCCTAACACGATTACTATCTTGAATATTGGTAATTTTCATAAATATAGATGTACTGTATTCGAAAAGAGATTGGCGATATGCAGGTGTTGGGACTTAAAAATGAATAAAAAAGGTTCATCCATTACTCGAGTTTTAGACATTATTGAGGCAATTTCTACTGCAAAACATCCACCGTCACCTTTAGATCTTTCGGTAGAGCTGGATATTCCAAAACCGAGCATTCATCGTTTATTACAAACGCTAGAGCAAGAAAAATTTGTGAAGATGGATATGTATGGTGGTTATATTCTTGGGGATCGAACCTATAAGCTGCTAATGAGTTCTTGGGAGCAGGAACCTCGTAAGATGGAACGCTTGGCTATCCTGCAAAAATTATCAGATCAAATTAATGAAACCTGTGGTATTGCCATACTTAGTGATAATCAAATGCTTTACACCGACAGGGTGCAGGCGAATTGGCCGCTACAGGTGTATTTACCTGTTGGTGCGACAGTGCCTTTGTGGTGTACTTCGAGTGGAAAACTATTTTTAAGTTTTCAGCCTGTGAGTCGCAGGAAAAATATCTTAGCGCATTTACCGATTGTACAGCTCACCAAAAATACCATTACCGATCCCGTCTTACTTGAAGACAATTTGGATCAAATTTTTCTAAATAAACTCGGCACTGATAATGAAGAGTTTATTTCGGGTATGGTGGCTTGTTCTGTCCCCATTCAAAGAGCAGGTAGCATTGTGGCATGCCTGTATGTCCATGCACCTACGATTAGAAAATCGCTTGATGACCTCTTAACTTTTGAGCCTTTACTACGTCAGGCGGCACATGATTTAAATAAATTGATTGATGTTTAAAAAGAGTGAGCTGAATGCTCACTCTTTTTAGTGGGTGAATAAATTAGTTGAGTGTCGGCATTGAAAATTGTGCCCCTTCACGGACATTGGTGCTCGGCCAGCGTTGAGTAATGGTTTTACGACGCGTATAGAAACGGGCACCATCTGGCCCATAGGCATGTAGATCACCAAACAGCGAACGCTTCCAACCGCCAAAGCTATGATAAGCCACAGGTACTGGAAGTGGGATATTAATGCCGACCATCCCCACTTTAATGTTGTCGCTAAAATAGCGCGCAGCCTCACCATCACGCGTATAGATACAAGTGCCATTTCCATATTCATGGCTGTCAATCAGATCCATGGCTTCTTGCATGGTTTTTACACGAATAACTTGCAGTACGGGACCAAAGATTTCTTCTTTATAGCTGGTCATATTCGGTGTGACTTGATCAATGAGTGTCGCACCCACATAAAAACCATTTTCATAACCTTCAGGCGCTGCATTGCGTCCATCGACGATCACGCTGGCGCCTTGTTGTTCTGCACTATCAATATAGTTGACGACTTTGGCTTTATGTTGCGCGGTAATCACTGGACCAAAATCATTGTCTTTATTTGAGTATGGGCCATATTTGAGCAAATCGATTTCTTTGGATAGTTTTGCGATCATTTGATCAGCAATGTCATCACCGACAGCGACTGCGACAGAAAGGGCCATGCAGCGTTCGCCCGATGAACCAAAGGCTGCACCTAATAAAGAACTGACCACATTATCTAAATCTGCATCGGGCATGACAATGGCATGGTTTTTTGCACCTCCCAAGGCCTGACAGCGTTTACCTGCTGCAGTTGCGGTTTGATAGATATATTCTGCAATGGGTGTGGATCCCACGAAGCTAACCGCTTGAACACGTGGATCATGCAGTAGCGTATCGACTGCTTCTTTATCTCCATTAACGACATTCATTACACCATCAGGCAGTCCCGCTTGTTTGAGCAGTTGAGCAATAAATAATGTGGAGGATGGATCACGCTCGGAAGGTTTCAGCACAAAAGTATTTCCACATACAATGGCCATGGGGAACATCCAAAGTGGAACCATAACTGGAAAGTTAAATGGGGTAATTCCTGCAACAACACCTAAAGGCTGAAACTCACTCCATGAATCGATTGCGGGTCCGACATTTTTACTAAATTCACCTTTTAGAAACTCGGGTGCGCCACAGGCATATTCAACATTCTCAATGCCACGTTGTAACTCTCCTGCGGCATCATGTACGATTTTGCCATGTTCTTCACCAATCAACTGGCAGATTTTTTCAGCATTTTGTTCAAGTAATTCCTTAAATTTAAACATGACGCGCGCACGTTTAATTACAGGGGTATTGCGCCATTCTGGAAAAGCCGCTTCTGCGGCAGCAATTGCTTCTTCTACAGTTGCTTTGCCAGCAAGCGCAACCTCTTTGACTTGTATGCCTAATGATGGGTTGTAAACAGCTTGCGTACGTGCATGCGTTGTATGGATTGCACCATTAATAAAATGTCCAATAAGTTCCATGTGAATTTATCCTCTGTTATAAAAAATGAAAGCTTTTATGCTGACCAAAGTTGTTGATACAAGCTGACCATTTGCTCAATTGTCGGCACGATAGGGTTATTGGATGGTGAGCCAGAGGCCAGTGCCTGCTTGGCCATGGTCTGAACGACCTCATCAAAATAGTGTTTGTCGACCCCAAACTCAGCCAATGTGGGGACTTTTAAATCTTGATTAATCGCGATTAAGGTTTTGATGAGCTTTTGATTGGCGATCTCAATCGAATCATCTGCATGTGCACAGCCGATTGCCTTGGCACAGTCGGCGTAACGTTCTGGCGCTGCTTGGATTGAAAACTCAGTGATGAGGGGGAGTAACATTGCATTGGATAGTCCATGCGGAACATGGAAAAAAGCACCAATGGGGCGGCTCATACCATGCACCAAGGCAACAGAGGCGTTTGAAAAAGCAATCCCTGCCAAAGTCGAACCGAGCATCATTTTTTCACGTGCTCGCTCATTGCTGGGTTGGTGATAAACGATCTGTAAATTTGGACCAATCAGTTTCATCGCTGCGAGTGCTTGCGCATCACTATATGGACTGGCTTTCTTACTGACATACGCTTCAATGGCATGGGTAAGCGCATCAATACCTGTATCTGCAGTGGTGCGTGGGGGCAGTGAAATGGTAAGTTCGTAGTCGATGATTGCTGCGATTGGCAGAAAACCAAGCCCAGCACACAGCATTTTCTCATTGGTTTTGTCATTGGTAATGATGGTAAACCGTGTGCATTCAGATCCTGTTCCTGCGGTGGTTGGAATGGCAATGATAGGCAGACCGAGTTCATTGACTTGTCTAGGAAATTTATAATCTGAAATCTCCCCACCATGTTTACTCAAGATACTAATCGCTTTGGCACTATCAATCGGGCTGCCACCACCAATTGCAATAATGGCATCATACTGCTGTGCCTGAATATATTTCACACCTGCTTCGATGGAACTAGAGGTCGGCTCTGGAATGGTTTCAGCAAAATAGTCACTGTCTATATTCGCTGCTTTTAGCAGGTCTTGAATTTGCGTGATATAGCCAAGTGAAACCATCATTTTATCGGTAATAATGAGTGGCTTGTTTGCACCTAAGCTTTCTAAAATCATCGGAAGCTTAGCCCGCGCATTTTTTCCAATTTCCATAATCCTTGGAAGGTGAGTTGAAAATGACATTTTTAATTCTCCGTATTAACGTCAAAATTGATTGTTTTTAGAAAGAACCGAATACTGTTCCTAGCGTGATCACACCACTGAGCGCAATCAATGGAATGATGACGGCGACAATGAACATGTCGTAATAAGATTGTTTATGGGTTAAACCACACAAGGTAATAATGGTAATGACCGCACCATTGTGAGGAAGGGAATCCAGTGCGCCAGAAGCCATAGAGGCAACGCGATGCATCAGTTCGAGTGAAATACCATGTTGCAAGGCCAAATCCTTATAGGTTTCTCCCATGGTATTCAGCGCAATACTCAAACCACCTGAGGCAGAGCCCGTGATACCTGCTAATACATTAATCACGATGGCTTCTGAAATAAGCGGATTGTTGGGTGCAATGCCGACAAGAAAGTCACGTAAGATGATAAAGCCAGCCAAAGACGCAATGACCGAACCATAGCCGACTTCTGAGGCGGTATTAAAAATAGGTAAAAAGGATGACGAGACACCCTGTTGAATTGAATTTTTAATATCGACAATAGACTTCCAGTTCAAAACAATAATGCTTAAACAAGCCAGAACCAATGCACATATGATTGCCCATAATCCAATCACTGAATTGAGCGAAGTATTCCCAAATTGATCCGTGGCTAAATAGGCAGTGTCCAGTGAGGGTAAAATCAGTTTAGTGAGTACTAAGTTGGTCACAATCACAATAAAAATTGGAGCAAATGCGACCATAAGACTTGGCTTGGCAGATATTGAATTCTGCTCAAGATGATTCTCGATATGGTTTCCATATCCTTCATTCCTCAAATCCGTTTTTTTTACCCGTCTATTGAGCCACCACATGCCAGTGATCAAAATAAAGATAGATGCTAAAACACCAAGTCCAGGTGCAGCATAAAGATCGGTATCAAAGAAAGGCATTGGAATTGCATTTTGAATTGCCGGTGTGCCAGGTAATGCGGTCATGGTAAAGGTGAGTGCACCTAGCATAATCGCTGCTGGGATCAGGCGTTTAGGAATACCAAGTTCTTTAAATAATGCCGAGGCAATGGGAAAGACAGCAAAACCAACAACAAAAAGTGAAACGCCTCCATAGGTTAAAATTGCACAAGACAGAACAATAGACAGCATGGCTCTGTGATGTCCGAGTTTTTCAACAAAGAAATTGGCAATGGTTTGTGCAGAGCCAGAATCTTCCATTAATTTTCCAAATACCGCACCTAGTAAAAATAGAGGGAAGTATTTGATGATATAACCGCCTAAACCTGTCATAAACACTTGGGAATAAACCCCAAGGAGTTGATTGCTGAGACCGCTCCATGCGACAGCAAATAATGCCAGTAAGGGTGCAAGTACAATTACGCTAAATCCTTTATATGCTAAATACATCAACAATATTAAGGACAAGACTATTCCGATTAGTCCTACCATTTTATACACCTGTTTTTGTAGTTTTGTATAATGATACGAAACGTATCATTATTAATGTATATAATTTAATCGAGTTGAAGTCAAGCGCTGAAAGTAGCGTGATGTAATTGCGAAGATGGTCGATTTTATAAAATAACTTTCGTGAGATGATGGATAGCAAGCGTAGAGAATATAAAAATCAATTGATCATATTGCTTTTGAGAGTTTTAAATTGCAGGCAGGATTGGTTCTGAAAAAGGGCATTGAAAACCAAGTCCTATAAGAAATTTTTGAGGGAACGTATTTTAAAACTAGGCGGAAGTGAGGGATCAAGACCTTAATGCTGATATGGTCTAATTCAATATTTATTATTCACCCCACAACTTTTAATTGTTGTTTTTGTGGGGTGTCATGCTTTATGAAAGCGTGTAGGTAAAGGCATTTCCCAAACCAGAAAAATTACTCTAGCTCAAGCTGATAGTCATCTTTGGTGACTTTGATTTTAATCTTTTTATACTTTCTTTTATTGGGGTTTAAAGCGGAGTTAGTGACCTCAGCAGCAAAACTCGAATTTCCCATCAAGTCATAATAGGCTTTATAACCAATCAAAATCTTTTGCGGTCTACCACTATGCTCATGACTATAGCTTTCAATGAGTTGAGTTAACTGTTCTAAAATCGAAGTTTGCGTCATGTCTATCTCATTCGCCTACGTAGCTCATAGGCTTAAGCTAATTGAACTTTGTTAAGGAAATAAGACAGGCAGTCTACTCACAATACATTTATTCCTATCAGCTTGAGACCATGGTCTGATTTAGCCAGATAACCAATTCCTCTTTAATAGCGACCTTTCATTGGCAGACTCAAATAGTAATAAAATTACACATAACATAATTTAATTATGTATTGCATAAATTCAGGCTTTCTTGTAGCATGAATTTATAGCTGAGAGCCAAGATCAAGAATCATGATTTCTTCATTTGGCTGACTTATGGACGGAAAGGGCTTTAACACGGATGCTTTTACATACCAATAAAAACACCGGTCGCCTTTTCTGATAACGCATGTATAGGTTGATGCTTTTAGATAGCGATTAAGCAATTGAAGAATAAGACCTATACAGAGCATTAAACGGATGAATTTATCTAAATAAGGGAAACTAGATGGACATTTTAGATAACCCATTAGAATTATGTGGTTTTGCTTTTATTGAATTTGTTTCGACGGAAAACGGATTAGATCAAATCTTTGAGACCATCGGTTTTTCTAAAGTCGCAAAGCATAAGTCTAAAAAAGTTTATTTATGGCGTCAGGGTAATATCAATATTATTTTGAACTACCAGCCTGAGTCTTATGCTTCATTCTTCTTTAAAGAACATGGTCCTTCAGCCTGTGCAATGGGTTTTAGAACCCGCGATGCAGCCAAAGCATTTACTAAAGCAGTGGAGCTTGGTGCAGAGCCGATGTACTCTCAAGCTGGGCCAATGGAACTCAATATCCCAGCGATTAAAGGGATTGGTGGCATGCCAATTTTCCTTGTGGATCGTGATATCTATGAAAATGACTTCGTTTTCTTTGATGATGCGGACAGAAATCCTAAAGGCGCAGGCCTGAACGAAATCGACCATTTAACTCATAACGTCTATAAAGGGCGTATGGAATATTGGGCGAACTTCTATGAAAAAATCTTTAATTTCCAAGAAATCCGCTACTTTGATATCAAAGGCGAATATACGGGTTTAACCTCGAAAGCCTTGACTGCACCAGATGGCATGATTCGTATTCCATTGAATGAAGATTCAGACAAAGGCAACGGTCAAATCGCAGAGTTCTTGGCAGATTTCAATGGTGAAGGCATTCAGCATATCGCGTTTATTACCGATGACTTGCTTTCAACTTGGGACAAGTTAAAAGGGATCGGCATGCAGTTTATGACAGCGCCGCCTGAGACCTATTATGAAATGTTGAAAGAGCGCTTACCGAATCATGGTGAGCCAACAGAAGAACTGCAAAAACGCGGTATCTTGTTGGATGGCAATACCAAAGATGGTCAGAAAAAACTGTTGTTGCAGATTTTCTCGCAAAACATGCTTGGGCCAGTGTTCTTTGAATTTATTCAACGTAAAGATGATGATGGTTTTGGTGAAGGGAACTTCAAGGCACTGTTTGAATCCATCGAACGTGACCAGATCCGCCGTGGTGTATTAGAAGCAAAGTAATTGCATTCAAATGAAATAAAAAAGCCAAGAAGTTCGCTTCTTGGCTTTTTTATATGGATGAAACATTAACGGGTTTGAATATATTGATTGATTGCTGCAACTTCACGTTTAAACAGTTCTAAGTTCTCGCTGCCGTCATGAACCGAGAAAAACATTTCACTGTCCAGTGCCACAATACAAAACTCCATTGAATGATGCGCATTAAAGATTGGTAGACCCACCGCATTGATTCCCACCAACAAGTCGCCCTGAGCAATCGACATACCGTGTTGCAATACATGTTCTTTTAATACTAAGAATCCATCCCAATCAGTCGGTTTAATCGGATAATGGTTATGAGCCGCTTTTTCCCATTCCGCTTGCATCAGTGGCTTAATCACGGCTTCAGGCATATAAGAGGCAAACACACGACCCGCTGCGGAATTGACCAAAGGCATGATTGAACCAACCTTGGTCACGATTGAAATCGGATGGTTGGATTCAATTGATTGCACCACTAAAGGCCCTTTAGGCGACCATTTGCTGATTTGAATACCACAGCCTATCTTGTTTTGTAATTCATAAATCAGGTGCTGAACCAGCTGTAACACATCGGTATGTTGAATACAGTTCAAGCCTAAACGCCATGCTTGATCGCCTAAGGCATACTGACCATCAGTGAGTTGCTTGGCGTAATTCATGCGAATCAGACTGACCAGATAACGGTGTACCTTGGCAGGGTGCATATCCAGTTTGCTGGATAGATCTTTTAATATAATGGGCTTGTTGTGTTCTAAAAGGGCATTCAGTACGGCTAAGCCGACCTCAAGTGATTGAACCCCACCAGATAACTTTTCTTCAATCATTCAATAACCCTTAAGCTGCGCGCATTCACGCAGTATTTGTTGCTGTCAATCATGGACAATTTACATCCAGCACATAATGCCTGAGCATCGGGCAAAATAGAAATCATCTTTTTAAATGTATCAAATCGGCGAATTGCATAAGCATACAATTGTTTTTAGAGAGATTGCACGCTATTTTGCTGAGCCTACTATGCCTTAAAAACATACAAAATGCTTTAAAATTAGACCATAAAAAAAGGCATTAGCATTTTACAACGCTAATGCCAATTTCATGGAACTGGATTTATGCACCAAGTTCATCTTCGTGTAAGAAATGAGTATGGTGCGGTGCACGTTTGGTACGGCTCCACTCATCCAGCATTTCTAATTTCATTTCTTCAGTAATGCGTGCAATCTTGGCATCGGCATGGACATCATTGTAGGTCAATTCCAGACGATGACCATTTGGATCGAAGAAGTAAATCGAATGGAAGATACCATGGTTGGTGACCCCTAATACCTTGACGTCATTGGCTTCCAGATGTGCTTTTGCTGCCATCAGTGCATCTAAATCTTCCACTTCAAAAGCAATGTGCTGCACCCATTGTGGTGTATTTTCATCACGGCCCATATCGGGTTGCGTCGGCAGTTCAAAAAAGGCCAATACATTGCCTTGGCCCGCATCTAAGAATAAATGCATGTACGGATCAAAGGCTTTGGTGGATGGCACATGGTCTTCTGCAAAGGCCAGAATGAAATCCATATGCAGCATTTTTTTGTACCATTCGACGGTTTCTTTGGCATCTTTACAGCGATAAGCCACATGGTGAATTTTTTTAATTGCAAAGCTCATGATAAAACTCCTTTTATCTCTATTCCCAATCTGGTTGTTGTTCTGGTGTGGCATTCAAGAATGCGGGAAGGGTTAAGCAATGTTGATAGATCGACTCAATTTTGGGGAAAGCACTTAAATCAATTTTAAAGCGCTTGGCGTTATAGACTTGAGGAATCAAACAGCAGTCGGCAAAAGTCGGCTGTGAGCCAAAACAGAATTGCCCATTGGAATGCTGTAATTGCATTTCTAAGCTGTGAAAGCCTTCTAAAATCCAATGTCGGTACCACAGTGTTTTTTGCTCGTTACTGATCGCAAGATCATTTTGCAGGTACTTCAACACTCTCAAGTTATTGATTGGATGAATGTCACAGGCAATGCTTTGTGCAAAAGCACGGACTTTGGCACGTTCAACCAGATCTTTAGGTAACAGGGCTTTGGTTGGATAACGTTCTTCAAGATATTCCAAAATGCTGAGCGATTGGGTAAAGGTCTGATCTTGGTCAAGCAGTGTTGGCACCAACTGACTTGGATTCAGTGCACGATAGCTTGCAAGCTGTTGCTCATTTTTAACGAGATGCACGGCTTCAGTTTCATAAGGCAGCGCTTTCAGGTTGAGTGCGATACGCACTCGATAAGCCGCAGAGCTACGAAAGTAACTATACAGTTTCATAGCGTTCGTCCTTTTGTTCATTAAAACGAAAGTGACGTGCTGGTAAAATGGTATTGGCAACTTCACCAAAACCCACGCGAATTCCATCTTTTTCACAGTAGCCTTTCATCACGACACGGTCACCATCTTCCAAGAAGCCACGCTTTTCACCGTTGGAAAGGTTGAGTGGTTTGGTGGTATTCCACGTCAGTTCCAGTAAGCTGCCATAAGAATCTTCGGTTGGGCCTGAAATCGTGCCTGAACCCATTAAATCGCCGACTTGTACATTACAGCCTGCAATGGTGTGGTGGGTTAGTTGCTGTGACATTGACCAATACATATATTTAAAGTTGGTTTGGCAAATCACATCCGCTTGTTCTGAATGAGGTGTCTGCACTTCAACACTGAGGTGGATGTCATAACTATTGGCAGTGTTTTCTTGTAGATAACCCAATGGTTGTGGCTGTTGTTCTGGACCTTTGACTTTAAATGGTTCAAGTGCTTCCATGGTCACCACCCAAGGTGAAATGGCACTGGCAAAGGTTTTGGCATTGAAAGGGCCTAAAGGGACATATTCCCATTGTTGAATATCACGTGCTGACCAATCATTTAACAACACCATGCCAAAGATATGTTCCCATGCGTTTTCAATAGCAATCGGCTCGCCCAATTCAGTTGCTTTACCCACGACAAAAGCGGTCTCGAGTTCAAAGTCGAGTTTACGGGTTGCCGAGAACATAGGACGTTCTTCATTCGGTAATTTGATTTGTCCTGAAGGGCGCACAATGTCTTTACCGCTGACAATCACAGAACTGGCACGACCGTTATAGCCGACAGGCAATTCGCTCCAGTTCGGCAAGAGTGCATTTTTAGGATCTCTAAACATGGTGCCGACATTAGTGGCGTGTTCTTTTGATGAATAGAAGTCGGTATAGCCAGGAACATGAATCGGTAAATGTAAGACCACATCTTCTTGTTTAAACAACACTTGCTGACGTAAATCTGCATCATCACGTAAGCTTGGATTTTCCGCAGACAATAAGTTTTGCAAAGTGCTGCGAACCTTATGCCAATTTTGTTTGCCTGTTTCGATGAATTTATTCAGTGTTGGCTGATTAAAGCAGTTTGCTGTCGTGAGCTGTAATAAGCCTTTTTGCTCTAATGCGGCAAGGTCAAGCACCCATTCACCAATTGCAACGCCGACGCGTTTTTCAGCTTGTGCGGTCTCGCTAAAAATACCGTATGGCAAATTATGTATTGTGAAATCTGATTGGGCATCAATCTCAAGAAAAGAAGTTAAATGATGGGCCATGATTCGCTTTCCTTGTCTTTAATTCTGTTGGTCTAATCTCTTTGTTTAGGGAGTATTTTGATTAAGTAGTTGAAAGATAAATTGATATTTAAGTTTTTATCTGCCAATTCTAGTTTACTTAGAGCAAAAATCCCTGCGTCTTAATTTCTATCATACTGAAAATAATTAATTACGCAATACATAATTTAATTACATTATTCATAATATTTGTTATTTATTGAATTTTCTGTTTATATGCGCGGTTATTCGAAAAGTGAATTAATTATTTTTCGAGTTAGATATAGGCATTTGTGATTAACTTATGATATACGTAATTTTAGACAGAAAAATTACGCGACACGGATGAGAATAATCATATGTCAAAACAGGAGCAAGGAAACCTGAACCCAGGTTTAAGCAATCGGCATATCCAGCTTATTGCGCTAGGTGGTGCGATTGGCACAGGTTTGTTTCTAGGTATCTCACAATCGATTAAGCTGGCTGGCCCATCGGTCATTCTGGGTTATGCGATTGCAGGGCTTATTGCATTTTTAATGATGCGACAGCTAGGTGAAATGGTGGTACAAGAGCCAGTCAGTGGTTCATTTAGCCATTTTGCTTACAAATACTGGGGCTCATTTGCAGGTTTCATGTCAGGTTGGAACTATTGGGTACTCAATGTTCTGGTCTGTATGGCTGAGCTCACAGCGATTGGGTTATATATTCAATATTGGTGGCCTGAAATCCCGACATGGGTTTCAGCATTGGCCTTTTTTATCTTAATTAACGGTATCAACCTTTTGCATGTCAAGTTTTTTGGTGAAATGGAGTTTTGGTTTTCCATCATCAAAATCTTAGCAATCCTGGCCATGATTGGTTTTGGTTCGTATTTACTTGCAACAGGAACGGCAGGGCCACAAGCTGGAATCAGCAACCTTTGGGCATTGGGTGGATTCTTTCCATTTGGTGTAGAGGGTCTAGTGATGGCTATGGCAGTGATCATTTTTGCTTTTGGTGGCATCGAGTTATTTGGTATTACTGCGGCAGAAGCACGTGATCCAGATAAAACCTTGCCAAAAGCAGTGAATCAAATTATCTATCGTATTTTGATTTTCTATATCGCAACGCTTTTCATCTTATTTGCTTTGTTTCCTTGGAACCAAATGGCACAAGGTGGTAGCCCATTCGTGATGGTCTTTGCATCATTAGATAGCCAAGGCGTTGCGACCATGTTGAACTTTGTGATCCTGACCGCAGCAGTTTCGGTTTATAACGGTACAAGTTACTGTAGTAGCCGTATGTTATTGGGCTTGGCTCAACAAGGCAATGCACCTAAGTTCCTTAAGAAAATCAACAAACGTGGTATTCCGACCAATGCTGTTTATGTTTCGGCATTCGTCACTGTACTTTGTGTATTGTTGAACTATGCATTTCCTGAGAAGGCATTTGGTTTGTTAATGATGCTGGTGGTTGCTGCGATTGTGATTAACTGGGTGGTGATTTCATGGACGCATTTAAAATTCCGTAAAGCCATGCAAGCACAAGGGCTAACGACTAAGTTCCCAAGTATTGCTTATCCATTCAGTAACTATCTATGCATTATTTTTATGCTGAGTATTCTGGTGGTGATGTCAATGACTGCAGATATGCGTATCGCGGTCATGATGATTCCTGCATGGATTCTCTGTTTGATGCTGGCCTATTATTTGAAGCAGCGAAAATTGAGAAATGCTCAACCAAGTGTGGCGCTGAATACGGATGCTTAAGTTGTAAATTGATCGTTAAAAAGGGCTGAATTTTCAGCCCTTTTTGTTTTTATGATAGGAAAATTATTTTGAATGAGAAAAACTCATACATCTATTCGTTTTTCTCACTTTTTATTGATTGTTATTTATGAGATTTTATCGAAATTAAAAGAATGAAATAATTTATTACATCGATAATAAGTTAATTGAGCGACATCACAAGGAAGTCTGTTTGAACATTTAGCCACCTTTACTTGAACAAGCTGGCCAAACATAGGTGTTCGACATGGATAGATAGGATAAACAAGGAGCGTCCATGAGAATTAAACCACTACCACCCATGAACAGTTTGATTGTATTTGAGGCGGCAGCACGCCATCTGAGTTTTACTCAGGCAGCAAATGAATTGAATGTAACTCAAGGTGCAATCAGTCGTCAGATTAGGCAACTCGAAGAATATCTAGGGAAGGAGTTATTTGTCCGTGCCAATCGAAATATTGTTTTAACACCGACTGGCTTACAATATTATCAAACGATATACAGTGCTTTACAGGATGTGTCTCAAGCAACCGCCGAAATTAAAAAATGGCAGGGTGAGCATCAGGTGACTGTTGTTACAACCAATGCTATGGCAGCCTTATGGTTATTGCCTAAAGTGGCGAGTTTTCAACAAAACGAAGGCATTGATTTAAGAATATTAACCACCGAAAAGATTCTTGACCTGCATAAAATGGATTGTGACTTAGCTTTATTTTATTGCAAAGTCCCCCCAATCGAGATGAAAGTTACGCCTTTATTCCCTGAAGAAGTATTTCCAGTGTGTAGCCCTGCTTATCTTGCTCAATTTCAAGACAAAAGCCCTGAGCATATCTTTGGGAAGAGTTTGTTGTCTTTGGATGAATCGCAAAAGGATTGGGTAAATTGGGCTGAATGGTTTGCTTTGGTGGGATATCCGATGTTCAAGCCTAGAAGTAGAGTCAATATTAATAATTATCCACTGCTCATTCAGGCTGCCATTAATGGGCAGGGCGTAGCTTTGGCATGGGGATCTTTAGTCGATGATTATTTAGAAAGTGGGGCATTGGTTCGTCCTGTTGAAACCGTATTACGCACTCAAGCTAATTTTTGTATGTTAGAACCTACCGATCGAGGGGTTATTCCTTCTACAGTCAAACAGTTCCGTCATTGGCTTTTAGAGCAGTTGCCAGGACAAGTTGGGCAAAAAGGTTTGAATTAATTTGTATTCGATGGAAAGAGAAAAATTAAAAGAGCTGCGGACTAGTAAATATGATGATCTAACTTTACAGCTCTTTTATACAATCTAATTAATCAGTAGACGTGACTCAAAAGGATATAAGGTCAGGATTTCGGGGCCATTTTCCGTAATCAGAACTTGATTCTCAAGTTTAACGCCTGACCCACCTTGCTTATGTCCCACGTAACTTTCAACACACAGAACCATATTCGCCTCTAGAACACCATCATAACCATAACTTTCCCAAGCTTCTTTAAAGTATATACCAGGTGCTTCATCACATAAGCCTACACCATGGTAAAGAAAGGAATAATGGTTATAGTGATTTGGATCATACTGTAAAGCATTGTGCGTAAGTTCTTTAAAGCTTATACCTGTGCGTAATAATTCGGTATTAAACTGAATTTGATCATATGCCATTTGATAAATATTTTTTTGTTCGGCAGTAGGCGCTTTATCTCCACATAACCATGTCCGAGAAGTATCCACACAAATGCCATAAGCACCGATCAGATCGGTATCAAAACCGACCAGATCACCATTTTGGATAATACGCCCACTACACTCCTGATACCACGGATTGCAGCGTGGGCCTGAGGAGAGCAACCGCGTTTCAATCCATTCGCCACCACGGGCAATATTTTCAGCATGTAAATATGACCATAAGCGCTGTTCTGAAATCCCTGGTTCTAAATGCTCATGCATAATTTTTATTGATGTATCTGTAGCATGGACTGCACAACGCATTGCACTGATTTCGTCTTCACCTTTAATCGCACGTGCAAGTTCCATAATGACTTCACCATTTTGAATACTGAGCCCGAGTTGCTCTAATGCTTTAATACCTTCGTCATTGCACTTATCTATGGCAATTTTTTTATTCCCTTTGCTGTATTGTAAAACCACCTCATATATTTCATTCGCCCATTTTTTTACTTGCTCATCAATTCGAGTTCCAGCACAAAAATAGAACCATGAGATAGAGGGGCGAATGTGTGATATAACCTTGGAATGATCGGCTAAAAAATCACAGTGATCAAACTCCCAGAGGATGACTTCACCTTCAGCGGATATATAGGTATAGCGTCCAGCATTGTGTAACAACCAGACTTGCATGTTGGTTGTACCTGTTGCATAACGGATATTAATAGGATCGTATAATAATATGCCTGCTAGCCCTTGTTGTTTTAATAATTTACAGATGCGATCTAACCGATACTGATGCATGCGGTCGAGATTAGGCATTGTAAGACCAGCCTGATTCCATTCAGATATTGCTAAGTCACCTGGCCCAATTTGATGCATATTTAAATGTTCTGGATGGCGATTAGTAATGCGGTTTTGGTGAGGTTTTTTATTTTTCATTCAATTTCCTTGAATAATATGCTTAGTGATCGCTAATGAGTAAATCATCGCGATCTGCTACTAAGCTGTTTCTTGGATAAGTTCTTAAAGCGCTATTTTAATTTTTTAAGGAGAATCATTTTTAGAATGCTTCTCCTTGCGATGTCCTCGTATCAAACTAAAGAATTTAATCTTTTGGTTCACATGGAGGATGCTTTGCTACAACCGCAATATTGGCAATGTCTTCCTGTTTAAATGCCTTCATTAAGGCAAACATTGAAATGGTGAGGAAAACGATAATTGGAAAGCCAAATAGAATAACAGCGGCTTGAATTGTTTTTAGGCCACCTGCATAGAGTAAACCTAAACTAATTGCGGTAACGAATAGACACCAAATGATTCGAATACGGATCGGTGTATCCTTTTCGGAGCGCGTATCTAGAAAACACAGCACATGAGTACCCGCATCTTGAGAAGTCACGAGATAGGTAATCAGTAACAGACAAGTCGCCATACTGAGGATTGATCCGAATAATCCACTATCTATGGCATTAAATAATTCAAATACAGCAAGTGTATTATCTTGCTGAGTTGCTTTTACAATGGGTCCACCCTTAAATTCAACAGCAGCAGGTGAGATTGTTGATGCTTGAGATACCATCGTGTCTGTAGATGGTGCGATTTGATTTTCAATCAATGCCGTTTGTTGTTCAAAACTTTTACGAACATCTTGTTCAATTTTGAGGGCTGAACCACCAAATACTGCAAACCAAAAGAAAGTCACTAAGGTTGGAACAATCAGCACACCTGAAATGAGTTGGCGAATGGTACGTCCTTTAGAAATTTTGGCAATAAACATCCCTACAAATGGGGCCCATGTTGGCCACCATAACCAGTAGAAAGCGGTCCACCAGTTTTGCCATTCTGAATCTTTTTGGGCATCACTCCATAAACTCATCCCAATAAAGTGCGATGTATAGTTGCCAATGCCTTCGATATATGAATTGGTGATATAGCGTGCAGGGCCGATAAACATCAGAATCAAAATGAGTAGGATAGATAAGATAATATTAACTTCTGAAAGACGGCGCATACCTGTGCCAATACCACGTACAACTGAGAAGGTTGCAATACTCGACAATGAAATCATGAGAATAAATTGAACAGTAACGCTGACTTCTATATCAAAAACTTTATGCAAGCCTGCATTAATCTGTAATACACCGATGGCGAGTGTTTGTGAAATGCCGAAGGTTGTAATAATAATCACAAGTATGTCAACGATATGCCCGATTGGGCCATAAATACGATCGCCAATAATAGGATGCAAAATTGAACGTAATGAAAAGGGTAAGCCTTTGCGAAATGAAAAGTAGGCAATGGCTAAAGCGGCTAAACAATAAATGGACCAGGCGTGTAAACCCCAATGAAAATAGGAAATTTGCATTGCCATACTGGCTGCTTCATCGGTTAAGCCTTTGGTAAAAGGGTTGCTTGCATAGTGGTTCATCGGTTCGGCGACGCCCCAAAACACCAAACCAACTCCCATAGCGCAAGAAAATAGCATGGAGATCCATGCAAAATAGCTATATTCAGGTTGATCTGTATCTTTCCCGATTTTAAGTAAGCCATATCTGCTACACATCACATACAGCAGGAAAAAGCACATTGCCGACACAGAAGACAAAATAAACCACTTCATATTGTGTAATAAAACACTGGATAGATCGGCGAATATTTTTCCCGCGGAATCTGCGAAAACAGCACAAAATATAACGAATGCAACTACAAATACTTTTGAAATTATTGAAACGACTGAATGAGAATCAGTAGCCCCTGTTGTTATACGCATAACTCCTCCTTGGATGCGTTGCAAATAGCTAAAAACTATTAGCTATCAGATGCGAATAATACAGAGTAGTAATGAGGAGGAAGAACACTCAACTGATTTATTCTCATTCATCCGTGAGTTTTAATCATGGGAGATTATGAGAACTCTTGCATAAGTTATTTTTGAGCTGTAATGAATTCGCAATGAAAGTTACTTTTCCTTTTAAAAAGATGAGCGTCGTTAGGCGCAAGCGGGAGAGAATTTATATGAAGAATCCCCCTCATTCTAATAAGGGAATTTCAACAACAATTTTTTATTAATGATGGATCATTCTTCGATTTTTCAAAGAACTCTATTTTTTAATATTTAATTTGATCATAAAAAATAAATCTGAAGAGCATGATTAAAACTCATAGATACCTAGCTAAAAAGTCGTTTGTGAGACAACTCGATATTTAACACAATCTCCAAAGAAATAGCAGAGTGTGCAAATCATCTCAGCGCAGGGAGTTCTGCATTCGTTCAAATATAAGGGAGATCATCAGATGAATAGTCGAGTTAGCCAACAATTAATTACGGTTCAGCAAGTTGATAATGTTTTAAATCCAATTACTGAATCTAATGGTATGCCAAATTTAGCTTATACCAGCAATGAATATTTTAACTTCGAACGCGACAATATTTTAAGTAAAACATGGGTGTGTGTGGGTTTTGCTTCGGATTTACCTAAAAATAGTTATGTAAAGCCCGTGAATTTTATGGGTATGCCATTGGTTATGATGCGTAACCGTGATGGCTTAGTTCAAGTATTTCATAATGTATGCAGCCATCGTGGTATGCAACTGGTACATGATCAAGGTGCGATTGAAGGTGTTATTCGCTGTCCATATCATTCATGGAGTTATGACCTGAATGGTAATTTAAAAGGTACTCCGCATGTCGGTGGAATTGGTCAGCACAAAGATGAACGTTTTAAGTGTGAAAAACATGGTTTAAAGGCACTTCGTTCAGCAATTTGGATGGATATGGTCTTCGTTAATATTTCTGGCGATGCCGCAACATTTGAATCGCATATTGCACCGTTGGTGGAGCGTTGGAAACCTTTCTTAGGTGAAAACGGTTTAGAGCTCATCCGCAGTAGTAAAGTGGGTTCACATTTTGAACTTCCAGTAAAAAGCAATTGGAAGTTGACTGTTGAAAATTATTGCGAAGCTTATCATTTGCCTTGGGTACATCCAGCGCTAAATACTTACTCCAAACTTGAAGATCATTACAACATTATGTTTGAAGATCGCTTTGCAGGTCAGGGTAGTTATAAATATAACCTATCAGCGACAGCAGGCACCCATTTACCAAAATTCCCAACTTGGCCTGAAGAACAATTACGCCATGCAGAATATGTTGCTGTATTTCCAAACGTATTGTTAGGTATTCAAGCTGATCATGCATTTGCCATGATGATTGATCCAATTGCGCCAGAACAGACCATAGAAAGGCTTCGTCTATATTACGTCAGCGATGAGTCTCTAAATGCCAAATATGATGCATGCCGTGAAGCAACATTGGAATCATGGAAGGTAGTTTTTGCTGAAGATGTTTTTGCTGTCGAAAACATGCAGAAAGGTCGTCATTCACCAGGTTTTGGTGGAGGGGTTTTTTCTCCTGAAATGGATTTACCAACACACTTTTTTCAAAAGTGGTTAGCAACTCAGGCCAAAGCTGCGTTGGAGGCATAACATGCAACATTACCTGAACTATGTGAATGGTCAGTGGCGAGATGCTGCACGCCAATTTGAGGTGATCAACCCTGCAACAGCTCATGTTTTTGCAACCGTAGCACGTGCAAGTATCGAAGATGCAGACGCAGCAATGGCTGCGGCTAGAGGTTGTGTAAACAGTGGTGCACTAATTGATGTACGTCCTGCACAACGTACAACTTGGATGTTAAAAGCAGCAGAAGCAATTCGTGAAATTGCAGAAGAGGGCGCATTAATCCTATGTCGTGAAAACGGTAAAAATGTTGATACGGCACGTGAAGAATTCGATGAAGCAGCTCGTTATTTTGAATACTACGCAGGTATGGCAGATAAAATTGAAGGAATCTCAGTCCCTTTAGGTAAAGATTATATTGATTTCACTTCGTATATTCCAATGGGTGTATCGGTTCAGATCGTACCTTGGAACTTTCCTGTTTCGATCTGTGCACGTTCACTTGCACCAGCTTTAGCAGCTGGTAATGCCGTGGTGATCAAGTCACCCGAAGTTTCGCCTTTAGGAATGGTTTTACTCATCAAAGCCATTGAGCAAGCTGGTTTTCCACAAGGTGCAGTGAACTTACTGTGCGGTAAAGGCTCCGAAGTGGGTACTCATTTGGTTAAACACCAAGAGACCAATCAGATTGTATTCACGGGTTCCGTTGCAACAGGCCAACACATTTTGAAAGATGCGGCTGAACGTGCAACACCTGCTGTAATGGAGTTAGGTGGTAAGTCAGCGGCTATCGCTTTTGCAGATGTTGATTTAGAACAGTTACTGCGTAGTGTTAAAGTCGGAATTTTTTATAACTCAGGGCAAGTCTGCTCAGCAATGTCACGGTTATTAGTACACCGTAGTCGCTATGAAGAAGTTAAAGCAGCGGTCGTTAATCTTGCAGAAAGCCTAACAATAGGAATTGGTGAAAGTAATGCCGAACTTACACCAGTTGTTTCTAAAGATCAGCAGCAACAGATTCTTGCCATGATTGATAAAGCGCGTGAAGAAGGTGCAAAAATCTTAACAGGTGGTAGAGCAGCAGATCTAGACGGCTATTTTGTCTTACCTACGATTATTGAAGCAAAAGATGACATGTCGATTGCTCAGGAAGAAGTGTTTGGTCCAGTCATGGTGATCATGCCTTTTGATGATGAAGACCAAGCAGTTGCAATTGCTAATGGCACGGACTTCGGTCTTGTTGCTGGTGTGTTTGGTGAAAATCTAAATCAAACACTTCGAGTTGCAAATCGTCTTATTGCTGGTCAGGTCTTTATTAACGAATGGTTTGCAGGTGGTATTGAAACACCGTTTGGTGGCGTGGGCTTATCAGGTTTTGGTCGTGAAAAAGGGCAGGAAGCCATCTACAGTTATGTTCAGACTCGTAACATCGGTATTCGTTTGAGACATAGCGTGTAATGTGTAAGAAATAAGGAAATAGACAAGATGAGAAAGTGGTTATGTATTGTCTGTGGCTGGATCTATGATGAAGCGAAAGGCTGGCCTGATGATGGGATAGCACCAGGAACGAAGTGGGAAGATGTTCCTGATGACTGGATGTGTCCAGAATGTCAGGTGGGTAAAGCTGATTTTGAAATGCTCGATATCACAGATGTTGAGGAGGACGAAATCCCTCAAGTAGCAGCTGCATTGATTGAGCCCGTGGTGATTATTGGTAGCGGTCATGCGGGTTATCAATTGGCTTCTGCTTTGCGTGCCAAATCTGCAGACTTGTCTATTACCGTATTTACTGCTGATGATGGTGCTTTATATAGCAAACCCGCATTATCGAATGCTTTGGCATTAGGTAAAGATGGCGATAGTTTAGTTCGTGAATCTGTTCTGAGCTGGGAACAACGTTTAAATATCCGCGTTTATCCACATACCAAAGTGACTCATATTGATCGGGAAAATAAAAAGCTTCAAACCACAATTGGTAATTATCCTTACGGCAGACTCGTACTTGCTACAGGTGCAACACCAGTTGTCATTCCGATTGATGGCGATTCTACGGCAACTATAAGCGTAAATGACCTCGCGGATTATTGCCGTTTTCGTCAGCAATTATCAAATAAACAACATGTCACAATTCTTGGAGATGGTCTGATTGGTTGTGAGTTCGCTAATGATTTAGCTGCACACGGTGTCAAAGTTACCGTTGTTGGGCTAGGTAAATGGGCGATGGAACGTCTTATTCCAGAACCTTTAGGTCATGCACTACAAAATGCACTAAGCGAGTTAGGCGTAGAGTGGAAATTACAAAATAGTATCCGTTCTATTCAATCAGCTAATGGTCATTACCAATTAACTCTCCAGGATGGTCAATCCGTTGAAACTGACTTGGTATTAAGTGCAGTCGGTTTAAGACCAAATATTGCACTTGCTCAAGCCGCTGGCCTAGAAACAGCACGCGGAATCTGTACGGGACTAGATCACCGCAGTAGCGATCCTACGATTTTTGCTTTGGGTGATTGTGCGGAAGTGAATGGTCAGTGGGCGCCTTATATCAATCCAATCACGCAAGCCTTACCTGCTTTAGTGAATAATCTTTTAGGTCAGTCAACGGCTGCGGATTTGAAATCAACACCTGTTTTAGTAAAAACACCAATTTTGCCGCTCTCTGTTTTACCTGCAATGGGGACAGGTGAGTGGAGAGTGGAACAACATGACGGAGAGTTTGCTGCTGGTTTCTACAATGAACAAGGCAGGTTAACAGGCTTTGCCTTACTCGGTCGTCAATTACAACATCATCGTAGTGAATGGCTAGAGAAACTAGATTCGTGTTCATCCACAGTTTAAGTTAAAGGAATAACAAAATGATTGCTTTACCAAATGATGATCGTACCTGTGGTTGGTATGCGGCATTACCTCCAGCAGGTCCTGCTAAAAAGTTAATCGGTTCACAAAAAGCAGACTACGCCATTATTGGAGCGGGTTTCGCAGGATTAGCCGCAGCTCGTAGATTGGCAGAACTCAAGCCAAACGCCCGTATTATTCTAGTAGATGCACAGCGTGTGGCTGAAGGTGCCTCAGGTCGTAATTCAGGGTTTGTAATTGATTTACCCCATAAATTTGCATTATCACATCCAGATCCTTCGCATAAGCAAAAGTTGTTAAGTCTAAACCGATCTGCAATTGCACAATTACAAGGTTTAGTCGAGCGCCATAATATTGATTGTCAGTGGTCGGCAGCAGGTAAATATCAAGGTGCGGTAGGTGAAAGAGGTGAAGCTCATCTCAATCATTTTGAACACTTGATGAAAGATTTAGGTGAACCCTATCGTTGGGTTGAAAAGGCCGAGCTGAAAAAAGTATTAGGAACAGATTTTTATAGTCGTGCAATTTTTACCCCAGGTTCTTACTTAATGCAACCAGCAGCCTTAGTAAGAGGTATGGGGGAAAATCTACCAGCTAATGTTGAATTATTAGAGCAATCACCAATCCGTGATTTAAAACGAAATAATAATCAATGGGTATTAGAAGGTGATCATGGCCTAATCATCACGCCAAAAATCCTTCTAGCAACAAGTATTTTCACGCGTGAATTTGGATATTTGAAAAATCGCTTATTACCCGTCATGACCTTTGCGAGTTGGACACGTCCACTGACAGACCAAGAAATGAATATTTATCTGGGTGAATTGGATTGGGGGCTAACACCAGCAGATCATGCTGGAACAACATTACGTATGACAGTAGATCGTCGTATCTTGATCCGCAATACTTATAAACATGTACCGAAATACGGTGCCAATATCAGTGATGATAATCGGCACTGGATACAGGCTGATCATCGTAAAGCCTTTTTAGCACGTTATCCAGAGTTAGCTGATGTGCCATTTACGCATACTTGGGGCGGTGTTTACGCAATTTCTCGTAACTTCACCAATTTCTTTGGTGAATTAGAAGATGGTGTTTATGCCAGTGCTTGTGACAATGGTGTTGGAGCAGCTTGGGGCACAATTTCAGGAACGCTATTAGCTGATTTGGTTGTAGGTGCAGACTCTCAAGCGCTAAGTGATATTCAATTTGTGACGGGTATGCCCAGTTTAAATCCGCCAGAACCATTTTTAGGTCTAGGCGTGAAGACTCGTATTCGATTTGAAAAATGGCGTAGCCGTAGTGAATTGTAAGGTAAAAGATAATGAGTGAAGTTCGTTTAGTTGATAGTAAACAATTGATTTTTAACCTACGTGGTGAAACACCTCAAGGTACTGCTTATGTTGCTAGAGCATTAGGAGCCGATGTTTCTCCAAATATGGGTATCGGTTTTGCACGTTGGGAAGGGGCGGAAGTGAGTTGGAAGTTACTTTATGACGAAGTCATTTTTGTCATTGAAGGCTGTTTTGAACTCACTGCAAATGGACAGAAGTACGAAGTTCGGCCAGGGCAGATGCTCTGGATACCTGAGGGTACAGAACTTATTTATGGTGGGCATGCCTGCTTTGGTTATGTAGTATACCCAGGCAATTGGAAAGAAATACATGGTTTATCTTGAACTTAATTCCATCACTTTTAAGCTGAAAATTAATTTTCAGTGTTGGTTTTTTTAGATTATGACTCATATGAGCAAAATCTCTTGATTAAAAATGAGGGAGAAATAACCACAGATTTCTCTCCAACATCTATACAAGGAGATATGAATGCATACCGTATTTAGCAAGTTAAGTGTAGGATTATTTGCAGCTGGGGTGACACTTCCTAGTTTTGCCACAATGACTTTGGGTGACCCAAAAACTGATACAGGTGCTGTGACGGTTTCAGGTGCATTGCGAGCCAAATATAATTATAAAGATTATGGTCCAAATATTGACTCGGATAATAGTATTAAGTTTGATGCTGCGATTGTGAATATCGCTTATGAATCACCTAAAGTATTTGGGAGTGTACAGTGGCGTTGTTATCAATGGTCTGAATTATGTGACTTTTCAACCTTAGTGTCGGCCTATGCGGGTTATCGTTTAAACAGTACAGATCATATTACACTGGGCTTACAGCCTGTACCTTTTGGTCCTAGTCGGTTTTGGGATAGCAGCTTTTATGCAGGACTCAATTATACAATGGGGCTTCAAGATGTACTCAATCTAGGGATTAATTATCATACTGAATTACCTTCAGCCACTAAGATTGATTTAGCATACTTTTCTCGCGATGGTGGTCATTATACTGGGACCGCAGATAAAGATACGGCTCGTTATTCCGCCAATATGGTGAAAACCAATGATTCTGAAATGACAAGTTTAAAAGAAAAAAATATGTTTGTAATGAGAGCCAAACAAGAACTTAGCTTTTTCAATAATGATGACTTAGATATGGCTGTTGGCGGAAGTTATTGGTATTCAACACTTGAGAATCAACAGAATCATAAAGACGGCAATCGTAAAGCTTGGTCATTATTTAATACGCTCAACTATCAGAACCTGGGAATAACCCTGACTGCTGGACAGATCAAAATTGATAACAAGGATGCAATCTCTAATTACTCCACATTTGGTTCATTTGATACCGCGTATAACATTGCAAATAGTGGCAATTTTTATTCAGTCGATGTGAATTATACTTTTAAAGATGTCATAAATGGCCTGAATATTACGCCTTATGTGGTCTTAAGCGGATTGGATAAAGATGAGCAGAATTATAAAAGCTCTCAACGTAATATCATAGGTGCAGCTTGGAACTATAAGCAGATTTCGCTTTATTCAGAATATATCACCAGTAAAAATGACCCATTTATTGGCGGAACTGCAAATTCTTTGGCGGGCGGCGATGATGGTCGGTGGAACAAGCTATTGAATGTCATGTTTGTTTATAACTTTTAATAATTTGCAAACAATCGTATGAACTCAGTCTTCCGTAGAAAGTTGATTAACCTATTGAAGACGCATTGGAGTGTGGGGCGATGACCTCTTCTTATCTGAGCACATTTCTCTTATTTTTCTCATTGTTGAATCCATTTCTGATGAGTGTCTATATGATTGGGTTAATTCGACATACAGAGACCAGAATATTTAATCGTGCTCTGATACAAGGTGGGCTGATTGCTTATGTTGTGTTTATACTTTTTGCTTGGGGGGGTGAGGCAATTTTTAATAAGTATTTAAATGTACGATTTGAATCATTCCAGATATTTGGTGGTCTTATTTTTTTGGTCATTGGTTATCGCTATGTTTTCCAAGGGGCAGATACGATTGGTGAAATGCGAGGAGCTCCAGAGCATCTAGCGGGTACAGTAGCCATGCCTTTTATGATTGGCCCTGGAACAATCAGTGCTGCCGTGGTAACAGGCATGAGGATGTCAATTACTGAAGCAGCAACTGTGATTGCATGTACGCTATTTTTAACATGTAGTGTATTAATCGTGATGAAACTCTCGCATGATCATTTGCGTTATAAGCATGCTAAATATATTGATCGTTATTTTGACATTGTTGGCCGGTTGGCAGCATTGCTTATTGGCACAATTGCAATTGATATGATTGTGAATGGGGTTACCAGATTGGTGATGAAAACGGGTTAGCAGATCTGGCTTGAATGCTATTTTTTATGATGGGAAAATTATATTGAGGTGTTCTTTTCAGTTAGTATTATTACTGCAATCGTAAGTCACCATAATAGTGCTGATATTCTGTATAGGATCTCAAATAACTTAGTCCAGATAAAAAGTATTGCACAGGTAATATATGATGATTGAGAATTTAAATTTAGCACCTATAGTCGGTGTTGGCGTGATGATATTTGATGATATAGATCAGGTCTTATTGGGCTTGCGTATTAAAGCGGGTGAAGAGGCTTCTTGGTGTTTTCCTGGTGGAAAAATTGAAGCTGGTGAAAGTTATGAACAATCAGCGCTAAGAGAATTATTAGAAGAAACAGGCTTAAAATTAGAAGAACAGAATATTAAACCATTTACGCTACTTATTAATCAGTCTTCGCCCGTTGTAAATACTACGGTAGGGCTGTCGTGTCAGTTGCACAATAACAAGATGAAAGCGCAAATTGTGGTCACCGAACCAGATATTTTTGATAAATGGGCTTGGTTTAGCTTATCAGACTTACCCTCTAATTTATTTCCCGCATCGGAAGCAATGCTAAATGTTTGGAAAGAAGAAAAGCTACATGAGTCATGGATTTCTTATCCGATCATGGCTTGGGATCACCGTAGACCATGATTTACTCTGATGAATATATGATTTAAAAAGTTTTTTTAGAGTTTAAACTTTGGAGCTAGGGCCATCGCAAAAGATGGTTTTGTGGGACGCGAAAATAAATAATAATGATGAAGTATTATTCACATAGAAATGAACGCAGGCTCTATATTCGGATTTATGTTCATCGGATCAATTATTCGAGATAGTTTAGGGGTATGATGCTTGGATACAAGCCAGTATGAATGACGAAAGCATATATGTTTGAATGCGAGTTGAAGCTTCAAATAGAACGATATAAGCCGTTATTTCAGGTTTAGCCAACGAATAAAATGAATCAATGCCATCACTAACCATCAATACCAGACTCGCAGGTTTCTACTTCTTCTACTACGCCATAGTCGGAACATTCATGCCGTATTGGAACTTGTATCTTCAAGATCAGGGTTTCAATTATCAAGAGATTGGCATTTTATCTTCCATTGCCATTATTACCCGTTTTTTTGCACCGCTGATTTGGGGCTGGATTGCCGATAAATCAGGGAAACGAATGCTTTTGGTCCGTATTGCGACATGGATGGAAGCCTGTATCTGGTTTGCCATCTTCGTCATCCCGAATAGCTTCCAATCAGTGGCTTTATTGATGCTGATTTTCAGCTTCTTCCAAAATGCCATCTTGGCGCAGTTTGAAGGCGTGACCCTATTTTGGTTAGGTGAAAAACGTGGTGAACTCTATGGCAAAGTACGTAAATGGGGTTCGGTCGGGTTTATTGTGGGTGTATTTGTCATCGGGGCTTTGTTGGAAATCATTCCGATTTCAATGCTGCCAATCTTACTGCTCTCTGTTTCGTTTCTGGCTTTCCTCTGGTCATTTAGTATCAAAGAACCAGAGCATGCACCAAGTTCACAAAAAACACTTGAACCGCTAATGCCGATTTTAAAACGACCTATTGTGGCGGCATTTTTTAGCATTGAATTTATTTTGCTGTTTTCATTGGCGCCGTTTTATAGCTTTTATAGTAACTATCTAAAAGAAATAGGCTTTAGCACTACACAAATTGGTAGTTTATGGGCGATGGGGGTGATTGCTGAAATCGTCATGTTTGCTGTGGCACAAAAGCTGTTCTTTACCCGCTTTTCGTGGCGGACGTTGGTGGTGGTTTGCCTTGTTTTGACCAGTCTACGTTGGTTCTTGGTCGGTATCTTGGAAAGCAATTATATTGGGCAATTGCTTGCTCAATGTTTGCATGCCTTTAGCTTTGGTCTATTCCACTTGATTGCGATGAAAGTGATTTTCCAAAACTTTACACCCGAGCAGCAAGGCCGAGGACAGGCTTTGTATAGCACCATGTGGGGCTTAGGGGTGGCATCTGGAAGTTTATTGGCAGGGCACTATTGGCAAATCTTTTCAGGTGCGACCATTTTCTACTGTGCCAGTGTGGTGGTTTTGTTTGGTTTATTACTAGTGCTATGGCTGCCGAATCAAGTGGAAACAGCAGCCAAAAGTTAAGCTAGATTTGGATATTCTTATATTGTGGCAGCCACGGTTGTGCTTGTTCTAGTTGAGCAGCAAGTTGCAACAAGCGGTCTTCACGTCCAAAAGGTGCAATAAACTGGCTACCAAGTGGCATACCGTGTTTATTCCAGAACAAAGGGACTGACATGGCAGGTAGGCCTGTTACATTGGCGAGCTGGGTAAAAGGTACCCAACTTAAATTGTCCTGCACCATTTTCTCAACCAGTTTACCTTGCGCCAGATAATGCGCTTTACCAACTTTTAACAAGCCTTTTAGAATGGGTTTTTGCCAAGCGGGTGTGGCGATTTCACCATTTTTGGGTGCGACAGAAGCTGTGGTTGGGGTGAGGTATAAGTCATAATTTTCAAAGAAAATATTCATCTGGGTACTGTATAGCCCCCAATTATTTAAGGTATGAATATATTCTGTTGCCGTGGTCTTCGCTCCAAAAGCGGCCAAAGCAATTGAATCGAGTTCAAAATCACGATCAGTCGCGTCTGCCATTTGTTTGATTTGTTTCTGCATATAGGAGAACTGACTGAACCATGTGGTGACGAAATCTTTTGCCAGTTCCAACCCATCAATTTGCGGACGATCTTCAACCACAATATGACCCAATGATTCCAACAACTTCGCTGTTCGTTGCACGGCTTGGATGGCGTCTTTAGAAATCTTGCTGCCAATAGGTGATTGGGTATTGAAAGCAATGCGGAGTTTCTTAGGGGCTTGCTGAATAACATCTAAATATTTTTGTTCAGGCGCTTCAATTCGAAATAATGAAGTTTGTTCAGGACCTTGCACTGCATCCAGCATGGCTGCACTATCTCGCACGGTTTTGCTGAGTACATGTTGCATAGCAGCGCCGTGCATGGCTTCACTAAATTGTGGTCCCCACGGTGTACGTCCACGACTTGGCTTTAATCCAAATAAACCACAATAAGAGGCTGGGATACGAATTGAGCCACCACCATCGCCAGCACCTGCAATTGGTACTAACCCAGCTGCAACGGCAGACGCTGCACCACCTGAAGAACCACCGCTATTATGTTTTAAATTCCATGGATTGTGGCATGCACCCCAAGCATCTGGTTCTGTAATCCCTTTAATACCAAATTCGGGGGTGTTGGTGCGACCAAAGCTAACAATTCCAGCTTGCTCCCAACGATTGACAATTTCTGCATTAAAGTCTGGTGTGTAATTGATTTTTTTGAGTGCTTGACTGCCATAAGAGGTGGGCACACCTTGATATTCTTGAAATAGGTCTTTAACTAAAAATGGAACACCTGCAAATGTACCTGTCAGGTTTTGTTGCGCGCGTTGTTTGGCTTGTTCGTACATTGGGATAATGATGGCATTCAGTTTCGGATTGACCTGATTGCTCCGTTCCAATGCAATTTCAAGCAACTCGGAAGGATGAACCTCTTTGTTTTTGACCAACTGGGCTAATCCAAGACCATCGTACTGTATATATTCTGAAAATTTCATGGCTTTTATCCCTAAAGCTAAATCTTTATAAAGTAAAAAGTTACATACAAGTTGAAAAATAGCATACCTGAAAAAATGCCAAACTAAGCAATTAAATGATATGGTAAAAATATTGTGTTTATATGGTTATGAATGCATGTTTTTATCCAAAAATATGCTAATTTAGGCCTATGCACCGTTAGGATGACGACTTAATTAAATCTATGAAAAATATTTATATTATTGGATTATTATGGGCTTGCTCAACATGGACTATGGCAGAGACGGTCGTAAATGACAAATCGGCAATAACACCGCAGCAGATCGCCAAAGCGAATGCAATTCGTGTCACTACTCGTCCAGAAATCATGGGCTTGTGGGGAATGGAAATTCCGAACAATAAAAAATGTGTCGAGTACTATAATTTCCGTGGCGCAAGCGATGTTGTAGTTAAAAGTGGACAAGAATGGTCTTATGGCTTATATGACTATCAGCCATCCGAAGATCATAAAGAGCGATTACCTGCACTGATTTTACAAATCAAATATGACAATAATGAAATGGACTGTTCGGGTCAAAAGCAAGACCAAACAGGTGAGGTTTCTCAATATTTCGTGAAGTGGGCGAATGATTCGACCATCGATTTTTGTGCCAGTGAAAAAGGCGATAAATGCTTTGCAACGCTACGCCGTGTTTTACCTTAAATTGATTGCGTTATAAAAAAAGCCTCTTCAATAAGAGGCTTTTTTTATTTAGGCTTTTTCAGCTTGTTGTTCAAGCTGTTTCAGCAAATGTTTTTCAAGATAATGAATATCCATTGCCTGTTCACAGAAGTTTTTATCCTTCAAGATCAGATCTTTATGCAATGGAACATTGGTCTTAATACCGGTTAGAATCATTTCATCTAAAGCTTGGCGCATACGAGCCAAAGAGGTTTCACGATCTTTACCATGCGCAATTAATTTTGCAATCATTGAATCGTAGTAAGGCGGAATGTTATAGCCTTGATAAATATGTGAGTCCAAACGGATTCCTGCGCCACCAGGTGCATAGAAACTTTCAATTTTCCCTGGGGATGGCAAGAAGGTGGTTGGATCTTCAGCATTGATACGGCATTCAATCGCATGACCTTTAACTTCGATTTGCTCTTGTTCAAGTTCTAGACCTAAACCAGCTGCAATACGAAGTTGCTGTTCAATAATATCAACACCAGTCACCATCTCAGTGACCGGATGTTCCACCTGAACACGAGTATTCATCTCGATAAAGAAGAATTCACCATCTTCAAATAAAAACTCGAATGTTCCAGCACCACGATATTGCATTAACTTACATGCATTGACACAGGCTTCAAGAATATCTGCACGTGCCTGTTCTGGTAAGTTTGGAGCAGGTGCTTCTTCTAGCACTTTCTGGTGACGTCGTTGCAAAGAGCAGTCGCGATCATATAAATGGATTGCATGACCATTGCCATCACCGAGAACTTGTACTTCGACATGGCGCGGCTTCTGTAAGAAACGTTCCATATAAACTGTATCATCACCGAACCACATTTCAGCATCACGTTGTGCCGCTTGAACAGATTCAAGCAGGGTATCAACACGCTCTACGATACGCATTCCACGACCACCACCACCAGAAGCAGCTTTGACGATCAATGGGAAGCCAATTTCTTTGGCTTCAGCAAGCGCATTGTGAATGGTTACTGCATGGTCGCAACCTGGTACAGTGGGTACACCTGACTTTTTCATGGCGATAATCGCAGAAACCTTATTCCCCATCAGGCGAATATGTTCAGGACGTGGGCCAATGAAGATAAAGCCAGAGCTTTCTACAATTTCAGCGAATTCAGCATTTTCAGATAAAAAGCCATAACCAGGGTGGATGGCATCCGCACCAGTAATTTCCGCAGCAGTAATAATTGCAGGAATATTTAAATAGCTTTCACTACTTGCGCCCGGTCCGATACATACTGCTTCATCAACGAAGCGTAAGTGCATTAAATCTTTATCGGCATCTGAATAGATACCCACTGTTTTAATGCCAAGAGTTTTACAAGCCCGAGTAATTCGTAAAGCGATTTCACCACGGTTTGCAATTAATACTTTTTGCAACATAGGAATCCCCAGACTAATTAGGCACGGTAGCGGAAAAGTGGTTGACCGAATTGGATCACTTCACCATTTTTCACTAAAATTTCTTCAATGACACCGCTCTTAGTCGCTTCAATCGGGTTCATGATTTTCATCGCTTCGATGATCCCCAATGTTTCACCCGCAGAAACTGTTTGACCTACATTTACGAATGGCGCTTCGCCTGGACTTGGTGCTGCATAGAACACACCAACCATTGGAGACGTTTCAACAGCACCACGAGGGGTTTTTGCTGCTGGCGCTGGAGCAGAAGCGGTTGGCGCTGCTGCAACTGGCGCTGCTGCATAAACAGGGGTAGGACGAGTTAATGAGATGGATTGGTCACCTTCCTTAACTTCAATCGCTTGTAAGTCAGATTCAATCATCAAATCGATGAGTTTCTTGATTTTACGGATATCCATGAGTGAGCATTCCTAATGTGTTTAAAATTAGTTAGAAGATTGAATTTTTTCGATAGCGTAATCGAGAGCAAAGGAATAACCCTTTGCACCTAAGCCACAAATTACGCCAATGGCTTTATCTGATAAATATGAGTGATGACGGAATGATTCACGGGCGTGAACATTTGACAAATGAACCTCAATAAATGGGATGGCGACACCAAGTAGGGCATCGCGTAAAGCAACAGATGTGTGGGTCAATGCAGCAGGGTTGATGATAATAAATTTCACACCCTCGGTTTGTGCTTGATGAATGCGATCGATAATCGCACCTTCCCAGTTACTCTGAAAAGAATTAAGTGTAAGTGATGCGTGTTGAGCTTGAGCAGTGAGTTGCTGGTTAATATCATCCAAAGTGAGATAACCATAAACCTCTGGTTCGCGCTTTCCTAGCAAGTTCAAATTCGGTCCGTGAATCACCAAAATGGTTGAGCTCATTCAGCCTGCTCCAATTCTAAATCTGCAAAAGTTTTTTGCAAGATGTCTGCAAAGTTTGCTTATTATGGCACAAAATTCTGCAATTTTTTTATAATTTGTTTTAATCGATGAAGAAATTTGCATGCCAAGCATGCTGCATATAATGAAAACTTTGCAAGGAATTGGCAATGTTAAAATATGACAAAATTCAGCGTAATTTAATTTTTAAACATTTTAAACTGAATTGCCCCATTTCGTTCATGGGAATTGTGTAACTCAGCAGTCAAATGATTTAGATTTATATCGATTGACCTGACTTAAATATCAGCAAAAAAACAGGTTACTGTGTATCTAAATAAGAAAAATCTTCTGACTTTAAAATAATAACATATTGTTTTTTCATGTATTAATAATTTTTTTGCAGATGTTCCACTTAAAGTTGAAAAAATCTGCAGATCCACTGTTAGCGACTATACAACCAGAGAAAAGCAAATGAAATATTGCCTTGAATGGTATTGACTCTGGTGATTATGGATTGAACGTTTATATGCATGATTCAGTTGGCAGAAATGATGAAATTTCACATTTGAGATGGCAGTTAATGACATAAAATTGTCCGAAAAAGATATCCATGCTTTGAATAAGATAACACTACTTAAGAGCTTGCTTTTGATTGGGGCAGTCTCTTATGGGTCTTTCAAAGCTGTCTTGCTATGTCAAGACAGCTTTTTTTTAGTTTTGCTTTTATGACAGGAGCGAAGCTGCTTGAAAGGTTTCAGCGAGTAAACAGTTTTGTGCCTGATCACGATAAGTCGTTTCATCGAGTGCGAAGCCATTCCATTTCTGCATTTGTTGAAACAGCCATTCAAAATCTTGTGCTTTAGGTTCGGCACTAGCTTGTACAAAATTCCGAATGATATTTTGGATGGTGAAGTATTTTTCAACATGGACTTCTGGCGAGCAATCGAATTGAATCATATCAAATTCAATCAGAAGTTGCCATACTGGACTGAAATCATCCAGCAGTCGCAATTCATGTTGGGCTTTCATGATCGCGCTGGTTAAGGCAATCAAGGTATCTGGGTGTTGTTGCGCCCATTCCTGCGTGACCGCTAAGACTTTATCTGCAACATTGGGAATAATGTGCTGACTCGAACAGACGAGGTGGCTTAAACCTTGTAACTCGGCCTGAGTATTCCACGGTTCTCCGACACAAAATCCATCTATGAGATGGTTACTGATCGCTTCAACCATGTAAGGAGGCGGCAGGGTTTTCATTTGAATGGATTGCGCCAGTTTAGGATCGGCCAAAGCTAACCATTCTCGCAGACAATAGTGATGAATCGAGTGTTGGAATACATGTGCTAAAGAGACGTTTTGGTGCTGGTGAATATAATCCGTCAGTTTCTTGGCTGAACTTTCCGCAGAATCTTGTTTCTGAATATCCAGTGCATAACAGAGCTTTTGACTTAAGCTGATAAAGGCACGGTTTTCACTGAGCACTAACGGGGTTTGCAGTGGAATCCCGATTTGATCTGTTCCGACCGCTGCTGCTGGCAGCATGGCAGACAGGCAATGCGCGGCATCGAGTAAGCCAAAAGCTAAACGATCACGTAGGCTGGCCCAAGATGCTTCTTTGACTAAATTGACATTTAAGCCGACCTCTTCAAAAAAACCACGCTGTTTAGCCCAGAGTAATGCAACACAATCAAGTAATGGAATATAGCCAAGTTGTAATTCAGTTTTTTCTACTTTCTTTAATTCGACTAAATGGCTCATCTATTCATCCTTTAGTTGATTATTTAAAAGCTGTTGGGCATCCAGTAAACGTCGAGCCATTTCTCCAATGGTCATACGATGGCTCATGGCATTTTTTCTGAGTAATTGAAAGGCCGTATCTTCACTTAAGCCATGCAGTTGCATCAGCAATACTTTGGCTTTTTCAACATCTTTACGGTCTGCAAGTTTGGTTTTGGCATCTTTGAGGTCACATTCTAGCTTTTTATGCTTTTTATATTGCTCAATCGAAATGTCTAAAATGGTGTGTAAGCGACTGGGATCAATGCCATCGACGATATAGGCGGTAATCCCTGCATCAATGGCTTGTTTAATGGTGTCTTTATCAGTGTTCTTGGTAAACAAGACTGTTGGTAGGTCAAAGTTGCTGACACAACTTTCAATCACATCACGATGAGGATGATCCATATCAAGCAGAATGACGTCCGCTTGAAGATGTTCGAGTTTAAAAATATTGAGATGATCGAGGGTAAAACAAGCAACTACATCAAAGTCATGTTCAATTAAACAGTTTTTTATGTATTCAGCCCGAGCCTGGTCGTCATCAATAAGTGCGATCTTGAGTTTCGGCATAGTATTTAGGTCAAACGATGGGTTGTGCACAGATATAAAGTGCTGTGCGTATTGTTTTTGAAGCAAAATTAGTGCCAGTCAACGTGTTTTGATTTCTTATTCGGTGCAATCGCTCCATTGGCGTATTGTTTATGCGCTTTATTGTACCGTTATGAAGGAAGAGAAGAAATGGAGAAAATGGATTTATCTATTTCAGAATAAGGATTGCACTGTTTGGGTGCGTAAAAGGAGTTGTTTTGAAGCAGTGCAGATTGTGATTTAAAACAGGGCGTTGCACTGAATGTATCAGATAGAACTCGCTTGATGATATTTCTTAATAAATTAAAAATATATAAATATGATATAAAACAATGGTTAATAGTTTTTTGTAAGTTGATTCTCATACTTGGCACAGCAATTGCTATTTATTTTCTGAGTCAAAGATGACTTGCAAAATTGTAAGACGGCCAACGATGTCCGATCTGATCGGTTTGTTGATACAGCGTGATGTGTCAACAACACAAGATACGTTCAGTATGGGAGATGGCAATGTCTTTAGATTTATCGGCGAAAAAAGCCACATCAATTAAGTTATTCAACTTTTCTGCACCTGCGATGCGCGCATTCCACATGAGTTGGCTTGCTTTCTTCGTGTGTTTCTTTGCTTGGTTTGCTTGTGCACCTTTAATGCCCGTGATTGCGGGTGAGTTTCATCTCACCAAAGATCAGATTGCCAATATTAACATTGCTGCTGTCGCAATCACGATTGTGGTTCGTTTGATCGTTGGCCCATTGTGTGACAAATACGGCCCACGTAAAACTTACACCGCTTTACTCCTGCTTGGAAGTATTCCCGTATTTGGTGTTGCTGCAGCAAACAGTTATGAGTCTTTTCTGTTCTTCCGCTTATTGATTGGCGCAATTGGCGCCAGCTTTGTGATTACGCAATACCATACCAGCGTCATGTTTGCCTCTAATGTTGTTGGAACTGCGAATGCCGCTTCAGCGGGTTGGGGTAACGCAGGTGGTGGTGCGACACAAGCCTTGATGCCTTTACTGTTAGCGGCCTTAGTGATGTTCGGTGTTGAACAAGCCATGGGCTTGAGAATTGCATTACTTGTGCCCGGTGTGATGATGGTGATCGTTGGTGTGCTTTATTGGAAGCTGACCCAAGACTGTCCACAAGGCGATTTTAAAGAACTGCGCGCGCAAGGTGTGGTGGTGGGAAGCGATAAAAAAGGTGGCATGGCAATCCTACTGCACGCGGCGCGTAATTATCGGGTCTGGATTCTATTCTGCTCTTATGCAGCATGTTTCGGCATTGAGATCTTCATGCACAACATCATTGCGATGTATTACGTCGAGCACTTCAACTTTGGCTTAAAAGAAGCAGGACTGGCAGCTGGGGTTTTTGGTTTGCTGGCACTGTTTGCCCGTGCGCTTGGCGGTATTGTTTCAGACAAAGTCGCGCTAAAAAAAGGGTTGGACGGACGCACCAAAATCTTGTTTTTGTTGATCTTGGGAGAAGGGCTATTCCTGATGCTATTCGCGCATATGAATAGTGCAGTCCTTGCAATTCTTAGTATGACCATCTTCGCGTTGTTCACCCATATGGCGTGTGGTGCAACCTATGCTTTGGTTCCATTTATTGATCGTGAAGCGCTGGGTGGCGTGGCAGGCATTATTGGTGCAGGTGGCAATGTCGGTGCAGTGGCAGCAGGATTCTTGCTAAAAGGAATGGTCGATTTTCAAACCTGTTTAATGGTTTTAGGTGGCTTGGTGGTGATTGCTGCAAGCTCAGTAATGCTCATTCGGTTTTCGGTAGAGCATAAACAAAAAGAACAACAGCTGTTTGAACAGGCGGTATTGGAACGTCGTTCAGAACAAAGTAGCGCAGCTTAATCAAAGATTAGATTTGAGGAGAAACACAATGAAATTAGTGATGATTGGTCACGGTATGGTGGGGCATAAATTCATCGAAGCCATCTTAGAGAAAGCTGATGATGAACTAGAAATTACCATCCTTGCTGAAGAACCACGTATTGCCTATGACCGTGTCCATTTGACTGAATATTTCTCTGGTAAAACAGCCAAAGATTTATCCTTAGCACGTTTTGATTTCGCTGATGCACATGGTATTGACCTCAGACTAAACACCAAAGCGGTGGAAATTAATGCAGCTGAGCAAACAGTGACCACCAATTTCGGTGATGTGATTCATTATGACAAACTGGTCTTAGCTACAGGTTCTTATGCCTTTGTTCCACCGATCTCAGGTAATGATCGTGAAAACTGTTTTGTCTATCGTACCATTGAGGATTTAGACGCTATTCGTGCTGCAAGTTTAAATGCTAAAACAGGTGTGGTGATTGGTGGTGGCTTATTGGGTCTTGAAGCGGCTAAAGCACTGCGTGATTTAAATCTGGAAACGCATGTAGTGGAGTTTGCTCCGCGTTTGATGGCAGTACAAATTGATGATCTTGGCGGTAAAGTATTACGCCGTAAAATTGAAAATCTTGGGGTCAAAGTTCATACCCAAAAAGCGACACAATGTATTGAAGCGGGTGATAGTGCAACCCATGTCATGAAGTTTGCGGATGGCAGCGAGCTGGAAACAGACATTATTTTATTCTCGGCAGGGATTCGCCCACGTGATGAATTGGCACGACTCAGTGGATTGGCATTGGGTGAGCGTGGCGGGATTAAAATCAATGATTATTGCCAAACCTCAGATCAACATATCTATGCGATTGGTGAATGTGCGCTGTGGGATAACAAAATCTATGGTCTGGTCGCACCAGGTTATGACATGGCACGCATTGCCGCAAAACATATCCTGGCCGAAGAAACCCATTGTTTTGCGGGTGCAGATATGAGCACCAAGTTGAAATTGATGGGGGTTGATGTTGCCTCTGTCGGTGATGCGCATGGCATGACACCAAACTCACTCAGCTATTTCTATGCCGATGAAGATAGCTTGGTCTATAAAAAGATCGTGGTCGATGCAGATAAAACCAAGTTGCTCGGTGCAGTCTTGGTCGGTGATGCCAAAGAATACAATGACCTACTACAAATGATGCTGAATGGGCTGGCACTACCAGAAACGCCTGAAAGTTTGATCATGCCCGGCTTTGCCGATTCGGGCGCTAAAGCAGGTGGCAGTGGTGTCGATTTATTGCCTGATAGTGCCACCATTTGTTCATGTAACAACGTGTCTAAAGCCGATATTTGCCAAGCGATTTGTGACGGCTCAACCTCTTTGGGTGCTTTGAAAAAATGTACCAAAGCAGCGACAGCCTGTGGTGGTTGTGCACCTTTAGTCACACAAGTGTTGAAGTCTGAGCTACAACGCCAAGGCGTAACGGTCAATAACCATGTTTGTGAACACTTCCCATACTCACGCCAAGAGATTTATCACTTGGTTCGTGTCAATGAAATCAAGACTTTTGATGATTTGATTCATCAACATGGTCATGGTTTAGGCTGTGATATTTGTAAGCCAATGGCGGCTAATATTTTGGCATCGTGCTGGAATGATTTTGTACTGGAACCAAGCCATGCGGGTCTACAAGACAGTAATGATTACTACTTGGGCAATATTCAAAAAGATGGTTCTTACTCGGTTGTGCCGCGTATGGCAGGCGGGGAAGTCACACCTGATGGCTTAATCGCTGTTGGTCAAATTGCCAAAAAATATAACCTATATACCAAAATTACCGGTGGACAACGGGTTGACTTATTTGGTGCACAAATCCATCAGTTACCATTTATTTGGGAAGAACTCAACGCAGCAGGTTTTGAATCTGGCCATGCGTACGGTAAATCCTTACGTACCGTGAAATCTTGTGTCGGTAGTACATGGTGTCGTTATGGTGTTGATGATTCTGTTGGCTTGGCGATTGAACTTGAGAATCGCTATAAAGGCTTACGTTCACCACATAAATTGAAAATGGCGGTGTCGGGTTGTACCCGTGAATGTGCCGAAGCCCAAGGTAAAGATGTTGGGGTGATTGCCACCGAGAAAGGCTGGAACTTATATGTCTGTGGAAATGGCGGTATGAAACCACGCCATGCCGAGCTATTGGCGTCAGATCTTGATACCGAAACATTGATTCGTTATATCGACCGTTTCTTTATGTTCTATATTCAAACCGCAGATCGTTTACAACGTACCAGCGTATGGCGTGACAATATGGAAGGCGGTTTGGATTATCTCAAATCAGTGATTGTCGATGATTCGCTAGGACTTGCCGAAGAACTCGAAAGTCGTATGAGTCATGTGATTGGGACTTATCAAGATGAATGGCGTACTGCGGTTGAAGATCCTGAGATTCGTAAACGTTTCCAAACCTATATCAATGCCAGTGCAGAACAGCAAGCTGATCCACATATTCAGTTTACCCAAGTACGTGATCAGATTCGTCCTTTGAATGACGCTGAACGTTCAGTCGATCGTATCCCAATGGTTGAAGCATAAGGAGAACTCAAATGACCAGTTTAAAAAATATCGATATGCTGCCAGAAAATCAATGGGTTGAGGTATGTGCGTTGGATGACATCACACCAAACACAGGCGTAGGCGCACTAATTGAAGGTCAATCGGTTGCACTGTTCCGTGTCGGGCATGAAAAGCGAATTTATGCACTCAGCAATAAGGATCCGTTCAGCCAAGCCAATGTGATGTGTCGCGGCATCATTGGTGATTTACAAGGTGAGCGTGTGATTGCATCGCCGATTTACAAGCAACATTTCAGCTTAGCGACGGGCCGTTGTTTGGAAGATAAAGATCAAAAGCTCTTGGTTTTCCCAACCAAAATTGAAAATGGTCGTGTTTGGGTCGGGTCTGTTCCGCAAAAGACTTATATTACCAACAATGGTGCCGCTCAAGAAAAGCTGAAACTGGTGCTGATTGGCAATGGTCTAGCGGGGATGCGTTGCCTAGAAGATTTACTGGATATGGCGCCAGATCGCTATGATGTGACGGTGATTGGTGAGGAACCTTGGGGCAATTACAACCGGATTATGCTATCGCCAGTGCTTTCAGGTGAAAAAACCATTGATGACATCATGCTGCATCCACATGCATGGTATCGCGACAAAGGGATTCAATTTATTGCGGATGATCCTGCGATCAAAATTGATCGTACTCGTAAAGTGGTACATACCGAGAAAGGCGAAAGCGTTGATTATGATCGTTTGATCATTGCAACTGGTTCATCGCCGTTTATTCCACCTGTGCAAGGTGTGGATTTAAAAGGCGTGATTAGCTTCCGTGATATTTATGATGTCAACACCATGATCAAATATTGCGAAACCAAAAAGAATGCGGTGGTGATTGGTGGTGGTTTGTTGGGTCTGGAAGCGGCCTATGGCTTGAAACAACGTGGTATGAATGTGACGGTTCTACACCTGATGGATCGTATTATGGAGCGTCAGTTGGATGGTCGTGCCAGCCGCATGTTGCGCCATAGTATTGAGCAAAAGGGTATCAATATCATTACGGAAGCCAATACCGAAGCATTGATTGGCGAAGAGGGACACGTCAGTCAAGTCCGACTTAAAGATGGAACTGTGTTGGATGCTGATTTGGTGATTTTTGCTGTTGGGATTCGTCCGAATATTGCTTTAGCGCAAAGTGCTGGACTGCGTTGTAACCGAGGCATCTTGGTGAATGATACTATGCAAACCTTTGATCCAAGTATCTATGCTGTGGGCGAATGCATCGAACATCGTAATCAAACCTTTGGTCTAGTTGAGCCGTTATGGGGACAAGCATTCATCTGTGCAACACATTTGGCTGAACATGGCAGCTTAACCTTTAAATCACCGACGGTACCAACGCAGTTAAAAGTCAGCGGTGTCGACGTATTCTCTGCTGGGAATTTTGAACCGAAAGAAGATTATGAAGACATCATTCTCAATGATGATAAGCGTCAAATTTATAAACGTATCATTATCCAAAAAGACAAAGTGATTGGTGCGGTTCTGTTTGGTGATACGGAGGATGGCATGTGGTATGCCGAGTTAATTGCAGATCAAACACCCGTTTCAACATTTAGAAACAAGCTGTTATTTGGTAAGGATTTTGCAATGAAAAAGGCAGGGTGAAAGCTGACCCCATTCGAGAAGAATAGGTTAAGGATGAATGGCATTGCCGCATATGTAATGTATGAGCAGATAATTTTTGTAAAGGCATTGCCTTACTTTTCAAGGATGAAAAGTAACAAAAATCCTTTGTAGAGCTGATGGTACATCCTTGCTACCGCAGCTCTACAAGACGGCATCCATGCCGCCTATCACGATAGTGTGTGATGAGAAAATCTAGTTTTAGAAAGTTTATCCATAAGCTGAAACTGGAGAAGAACTCAGAATGATTTTTTTAGTTGAGTGTAAAGTTCAGCGGATTAACTAGGTAAAAGGGGCAGTCATGAACAGTATTCAAAATTTAGAACACAGTCGCTCCGATCAAGCAGAAACAATCATAACAAAAACAACATGTCCCTATTGTGGCGTGGGCTGTGGTGTGGATGTCAGTGTCCAACATAAAACGCATGGCACGACGGTACAAGTCGCTGGTGATATGAATCATCCTTCCAACTTTGGACGACTCTGTATCAAGGGTAGTAACTTAGCAGATACCCTAGGTTTGGAAACTCGTGTCTTGCATCCGATGTTTGGTCGTAAAAACCATCGTCAAGTGAAGACATGGGATCAGGCGATTGAGAAAATTGCAGATCAGTTTCAAGCCTGTATTGACCAGTATGGAGCAGACAGTGTTGCTTTCTATGTTTCAGGCCAGTTATTGACTGAAGATTATTATGTGGTGAACAAGTTTGTTAAAGGCTACTTAGGCACCGCTAATATTGATACCAATTCACGCCTATGTATGTCATCTGCGGTTGCAGCGCATAAACGGGCTTTTGGTGAAGATATTGTTCCAGCCAGCTATGAGGATTTTGAACATACTGACATGGTGGTTCTGGTTGGTTCCAACACCGCATGGTGTCATCCCGTGCTGTATCAACGGATTATGCAAGCAAAGAGCAAGAATCCAGATTTGTTTGTGGTGGTGGTCGACCCTCGTTTTACCAGTACCTGCGAGCAGGCAGATTTACATTTACCGATTTTACCTGGTCAGGATGTGGCTTTATTCAATGGCCTGTTTCAGTATCTTTACCATCATGATTACACCGACCATCATTTTGTAGAGACTTACACTGAGGGCTTGGAGGCTTTATTAGCAGCGAGTGAAAGTGAGCAAGATGTTAATGCTTTAGTGAAACGTACCGGAATTTCTGCAGAAAAATTACAGCTGTTTTTTGATAAATTTGCGCAAACAGAAAAGGTGATCACCTTATTTTCGATGGGGGTTAATCAATCCTCTCAAGGGGTGAATAAAGCCAATAGCATTATTAACTGCCATTTACTCACTGGAAAAATTGGTAAATTAGGTGCAGCGCCATTTTCAATGACGGGTCAACCCAATGCCATGGGCGGTCGTGAGGTCGGTGGATTGGCCAATATGCTGGCAGCACATTTAGATTTAGATAATCCTTCGCACCAACATCTGGTGCAAAGTTTTTGGAACAGTCCTGTGATCGCCAAAAATGCAGGCTTAAAAGCAGTGGATTTATTCCAAGCTGTGGAAAGTGGCAAAATCAAAGCGATCTGGATTATGGCAACCAATCCTGTGGTGAGCTTACCCGATGCAGATCAGGTCAAACGTGCATTGGAAAAATGCGAGTTTGTCGTGGTTTCAGATATTTGTGCAGATACCGATACCACGACTTATGCAGATGTATTGTTACCTGCGCTGGGTTGGGGGGAAAAAGATGGTACAGTCACTAATTCTGAACGCCGTATCTCACGACAACGTGCTTTTTTAAATCCGCCAAAGCAAGCCAAAGCGGATTGGTGGGCGGTGGCAGAAGTTGCAAAAAAACTCGGTTTTACTGGTTTTGAGTTTAGCAATGCCTGTGACATTTTTAATGAACATGCGGCTTTATCGGCTTATCAAAATGCCAGTGTTGACCAACGAGACCAAGTTGAAAATTTCCGTTATTTCAATTTAAAAGGTTTAATGAGTCTAAGTCTTGATGAATATAACCATCTGCGCCCAATCCAATGGCCAGTCTGGGAGAAAGGGCAAAGTGTTGCGGTTGAACAGCTGTTTGATCGGGGGCGTTTTAGCCATCAAAATAAAAAAGCCAAACTGATTCCCACTGTTGCCATCGATCCAGTGCATGCGATCTCTGAAGATTATCCATTGGTATTGAATACGGGGCGGATTCGTGATCAATGGCATACCATGACCCGTACCGGTTTATCGGCAAACCTCACCACACATCGTGCTGAACCATTTTGCGAAATCCACCCGAATGATGCTTTAAAATTTGGTATTCGTGATAAAGCTTTGGTTGAAGTCCGCTCGGAATGGGGCCGCTGTGTGTTACGTGTGACCTTGGCGCAAGGGGTGCGCCGTGGCCAAATCTTTGCACCAATTCACTGGACTGAGCAGGTCGCTTCTGATGCGCGGATTGGTAAAGTGGTCAATCCTGTGGTGGATGCGATTTCAGGCGAACCTGAGTTTAAACATACCCCTGTGGCCATTCAACCATTCCATACCACTTGGCAAGGCGTGCTCTATGTCCGTGAAGGCTTTGAACATCAGATCAAAGCATCTTTACAACGTTGTGCGTGGTGGACCAAGATCAAAACTGCAAAAGCCATCCGTTATGAAATTGCTGATCGTCACAGTATCGATGAGACCCAAAAGAATCTGAAAAGCTTCCTGCCTTTTGTGGATGAAACTTATGAATGGTTAAGTCTGGAGGATATTTCATCGCAGCTCAGTCATAGTGTGATCTTAAAAGACGGGATTCTGATTGCCAGTTTTTATATTGCACCTACGGATTTATTGCCAGATCGGGATTGGGTGGCGAGTCTGTTTAAACGTGAGCGTTTGAGTGCATTGCATCGTAAAGCTTTGCTGGCTGGGATGCCGATGTCTGCTGCAAATAACGATGGACCATTGGTCTGTAGTTGTTTTAAAGTGGGTAAAAATAAGATTATCGAAGCCATTAAAACGCAAAATATCACGCATGAAAAGCAGGTCACGGCATGTTTAAAAGCAGGTGGCAATTGTGGTTCTTGTTTACCTGAAATTCGTGGTCTGATTAAAACCTGTCAATTGGAGGCAGAAGCATGAATACCGAATATCCCGCTACAGATCTGGTGATCTTGGCGGGAGGGCAAGCGCGTCGTATGAATGGTATGAACAAGCTGTTGCAACAGTTTGATGATCAGATTCAACTGTTAAAAATCTGCGAATATTTTAAGACTGGGGTACAACAGCTTTGGGTAAATAGCCATCGTGATCGTTCGATTTACAAACAAATTGAACCTGATATTCAGTGTTATATAGATGACCAAAATGGTTTCCTTGGTCCGTTGATGGGGATGAAAAGTGCATGGTCACATTTGCAAGCCAACTATGCTTTATTCATTCCCTGTGATGTGACTTATATTCCCAATCAGGTTGTGCTCAAACTGCATCGTGCTTTGCAAAAGCAGCCGCAGTCACAAGTGGCTTATGTCAATATCAATGGAGATGCTTTATATCCATTTTGTTTGCTAAAGCGAGAGAGTTTGCCTGTGTTGACGCACGCGATTGCTGAAGATCGTTTAAGCCTACGAGACTGTTTCAAGCAACTCAATGCCCAAGTGGTACATTTTCAAAAGCAAAGTCTGTTTTGTCACAGCATTAACTCCTTGGATGAGTTACAGCAATACAAGCAGATGAAAGCCTTTAAGCAGATGTTTTCAGATTAATCTGTGCATAACTTATCTCATTCAATTACGTCGCTTTTAGGCTGATCGCTGTGGCAATTAATAAAGCAGAACATGCAGCCAGCAAGGAACTGTTGAGCGTGTGATAAATAGAAAATAATACATTTGATAGCATTGGACCGATGATCTGCCCCAAGCCATAGACGACGGTCATTAAGGCAATTAAATTACTTTGTGCTTGGCGAGCGATACGCTGCGCCACTGGCATGGCAATGGTCACCGTTCCCATAAAGGTTCCACCCACCAGTAATGCACTCAACAGATAACCCAAAGCGGTTGGCAATATGATGGGTAATACAACGCCGACAGCCTGTACTCCCAGATTAGAAGATAAAGCGATTCGAGTCCCAAGTCTGTCATGGAGATAATGCCAAAAAAAACAGGAAGGGATCGCCCCAAAACCAAAGATTGCCCAGATCTGTGCAGCATCAATATTCGGTAAGGCCTGTTTGACTAGCAAAGGTAAATAAGTTGCCGTGATAATATAGCCAAAGCCTGCCAAGGCATAAATCATAATCAGAGCGTATGTGTGGGGCATTTTACTTGTTGTGCTCAATATTTGCTGAGCTGAAACAGGATTAGGTTGAGCACGAGATAAACCAAATATTGCGATAAAACCAAGCAGTAGACTGGATAGGCCAAGTAATAACCACAGTATTTTGCTATGCCAACCCAGATGTGTTCCAAAAACCAAAAGCTCGGCAGAGAGTGCAATTCCGAGGCCAACCCCTGCATATAAAACAGGGGCTTGATGTACTTGTTTCTGTTGTTCAAGCAGCCATAATGAGGCAGACACCATAGCAAAAGCACTAAAAACCCCAGCCAAGCCACGAATCACGATGATTAGGCTAATCGTATGAATACAACTGAGCAGAATCAGACAAAGTGCGGTGCCCATTGTAGCAAAAATACTACTGAGATAGCTTTGCTGTGATTTAATCTTGATCGCGAATATGGCACCAAACAAATAGCCCGCATAGTTTGCAGAAGCTGCCAAACTGGCCTGAGGTAAATTGATAATGCCTTCATCAATCATATGTGGGTAAACTGCTGTAAAAGCAAAGCGACCGAAACCCATACCAATCGCCATAATCAGCGCTGCACTGATTGCAGCTTGTAGAGCGCTATTGCTGTTTTTTGCTAGCTCAGTCATGGCCTGTTTACTCCAACAATTAGTCACTATGACGCATGTGCTCTAGAGGTTGTGCTTTAGCAAGAAATTTGTAGTCAAGTATATAAAGCCCATAGCTAAAGCAACTTAAAATACAGATCAAAAATAGAAGTTTAGAAGTGCTCATTTTGAATCATTTTTACATCTTGAAAAATTCAATAAGATTTAAACAAGAGATATTAATCATGTAAAATGATTTGAATTGATACCAACTATCTCTAATAGTGATGGCAATGCAGATTAAGTCTTTAGAAATTTTTATGATGGTGGTGAAGTTAGGGAGTTTCTCTGAGGCGGCAAAAACGCTTTATACGGTGCAATCGAATGTCACCAGTCATATCAAAAAACTGGAAACAGAATTGAATGTCGAATTGCTTCATCGGCAGAACCCAATTCAACCCACCAGAGCTGGGCAGCAGCTGTATGGTTATGCTGAAAAAATGCTGCATCTACAAAAAGAGCTCTTGGATAGTTTTTCCAATCATCATCTTGCCGCCAATTTGCCTTTGGAAATCGGGAGTATGGAAACCACGGCAGCAGTTCGGCTACCCTCTTTATTTCGCAATTTACAACAGCATGCGTCAAACTTTCCGTTTGCGCTCAGCACTGCACCAAGCCGAGACTTAATTGATTTAGTCACAGCATCTAAATTGGACTGTGCATTTGTCGCGAATCACGAGCCAATTGCAGGATTGTTCAATTTGCATGTCTGGACGGAGCAACTGGTACTAATTTCCTCAAAACATGCACCGCAACAGCTCTCAAACGAATATTTAACGCAAAAGAAGTTTATTGCTTTTAAGCAAGGCTGCAGTTATCGTAAAGCTATTGATCAGTTCTTATCTGCTCATTATTTGCCTGCGGCCAATGTGATTGAAATGGGCAGCTTAGATGGCATTATTAGCTGTGTTAGTTTGGATGTTGGTCTTGCCATCCTGCCGATGAGTTATGTCCAGCAATCCCATTTTGCCCAGAGTGTGAATATTCATCCCATCGACTCAGCTACAGCGCAGATCAATACCTATCTGATTGCGCATCGGGATATGAGCACATGGGCGACCAATATGCATCATTTCGTTAAACAATTAAAATTGATGATCTAGTCAATATCAAAAGAGAAACTAGTTTGATTTAAGCGAAAACAGAGAAGTGTAACTTCTCTGTTCATCGCTCAGATTGAGATAGGTTTATGCTTTCGCCAGATAGTTTTGCATTTCTTCTGTAGGAACCATCCCACCTCCAGTTGCCCATACAATATGATTGGCATGCTGTAACTGCTGTTCAGTAAATTGATGCAAATCGATATAAGCTTGATGTTGGTTGACTAAAATCGGCCCTAGCATACCTGCAAGCGCAGAAGGCTCAAGTTTTAGGTTTTCAGACTGGTTGAGCATCCCGAGCAAGCGATACATGGTTTGATCATCTAATGTATAAAAACCATCTAATAATCGTTGCATGGCACGACCAACAAAGCCAGAAGCACGTCCTACTGCAAGACCGTCTGCCGCCGTAATATTGTCAATACCGATATCCTGAACTGAAATTTCATCATGTAAACCAGTGGCTACACCGAGTAACATACAGGGTGAATGAGTGGGTTCGGCAAAGATACAATGCACGTGATCGCCAAAGGCCATTTTGAGACCAAATGCAACACCACCAGGCCCACCACCGACACCACAAGGTAAATAGACAAATAAAGGATGTGCTTGATCCACAATAATATGATGTTGATCCAGTTGTTTCTTTAAACGTTCACCCGCAACGGCATAGCCTAAGAATAATGTTTTGGAATTTTCATCATCAATAAAAAAACAATTTGGATTTTCTAATGCTGCTTTTCGGCCTTGTTCAACTGCCACACCATAATCTTGATCATATTCGATAACATTTACACCATGTGAACGTAACTTGTCCTTTTTCCATTGGCGGGCATCAGCTGACATATGTACCGTCACATCAAAGCCTAACTTTGCGCTCATGATGCCAATCGAAAGGCCAAGATTACCTGTAGAGCCAACTGCAATGCTGTATTGACTGAAAAAATTTCTAAATTCTGGGCTGTTCAGTTTGGCGTAATCATCGTCAAGAGTAAGCAGATTGGCTTCTAGTGCAAGCTGCTCGGCTCGGAAAAGCACTTCATAAATACCACCTCGTGCCTTAATTGATCCCGAAATTGGCAGATGACTGTCTTTTTTCAGCCAGAGTTTGCCTGCAATTTTTTGCTCAAAGTACGTTTCAAGAGACCGCTGCATATTTGGGATATCAATTAGCTCAGATTCGATAATACCTTGAATTGCAAGCGTTTCAGGAAAGACAGCCATCAAGTAAGGTGCAAAACGTGCTAAGCGGTCCCGGGCATCATCAATATCCGATTGATTAAGCCCAACATAAGGTAAACCTTCATCTAGCGTGGTGAAATTAGGGTTAAACCAAACTGTCTCTTTGAGCTCAATCAGGTCTTTAACGATCGGATATTCTGCTGCAAGTTGTTGGATCTGTTCTGACTGCATAAGCGTACTCAAAAAATTTAAAGAAAGTGAATACTTAACGGAGTACAGCCTAAAGCAATTTAGCACGTGGATGTACTGTTTCTCACACTTTAGCCTGTAAAATTTTTATCACTTGCCCATAGATAGATTGCAAATAATCATTTAATGGAAGCAGAGTTTGACCAGACTTACTTCGAACATATTTAAAATAAGGAATCAGTGGATATTCACTACTTTCACATACAATGACTTTAGGAAACCATTCCTTGTGAAACTGATCGGCGGTGATATCGAGAATGATTCCATTCACGACTAAATAGCAGTGTGCAATTTCTGGTGTTTGCGCAGACATTTGGACTTTGCCAACACGATAATCGGATTTAATGTAGTGGACATTGAGCAAATAGTATTGCAACAGATCACAAGCATCGGCTCCACATTCTTTTGGAAATTTACTAAACGTCCCCGTAATAAAACCCTGTGTGACCTGATCTAAAGCTGCACGAAATGCTTGTGCAATATCAGCAAGTGTTTGAACATCATTTTCATAAGCCATTTGGTCTAATTCTTAAAGTAATCAGTGTTCTTTTAGTAAAACGTATTAAATGTAAGATTTAATTAAATTTATTGGTTAAATTGTTAAGACTATTAGCTGTTGTAATATGAAGAATAATGCTTTTATCAAACTAGTGATGGGCAATACAGTTGATTATTTCGAAATGTTAAAAAGTTGCATAATGCTCATACTCTTTACAAGTTTGGAGTGAATTATTACAAACAGGAATAATTTTCATTTCATAATAAAACTAAGTACCTAGCTTTAGGGGAACATAACCATGCCTCAATATCTTAAAATTGCTGACAATATTTATAGGAAATTTCAGCAAAATGATCAATTTATGATTGATAAACAAGACTGTCTAAATTTGATTATCAAGCAAATCCGTAAAGAGCTGATTGATACAGATCTTAAGCTGATCTACAACTACATAGAATTTGTTGATGGCTTTAAAGAACCTGTAAGAGATGGCCGAATCAGTTTAGATATTAGTCTCATTCCTAGCTTTAAACACAAGGATGAATTTGTGTTATGGCTTGCTGGCTTTATTGAAAAAATTACAGAAGGTGGCGTGAAACGTTTGCCACCGCTGCATAAAGATATTCCTCCTGAATTTACGTTCCAAAGTGATCCCAATGTCATTCTTGATATTCGAAATGAACACAGTGGAGAAAGAATCGTTTCATATTTCAGAAGTGATGATTTTGCTGAAGAAGTGAAAGGTATTTAAAACTCAAATAATTTTAAGAATTTATATCGTGAGTTATTTAAATTAATAGAAAAATTTCTTTCAAATAAAGGTGTAAGCGATGCCAAAAAATGAAAAAGCATGGACGATATTTGAGGCTTTGCGTGAAAGCCATGAAAAACAAAGAGCGTTCTCCGAAAAATTGATCAAAACATCTGGTGATAGTGAAGAACGAAGAGAACTTTTTGAATTGCTAAAAAATGAATTGTTTGCCCATGCGGTGGCTGAAGACCGATTTTTATATATCCCTTTGATGATGACAGACGCTGGCTTAAATATCACGCGTCATGCTTTATCTGAGCATCATGAAATGGATGAGTTGTTAGAGCAACTCACCCAAACAGAGTTTAGTAATTCTGGATGGTTGGCAATTGCGAAAAAACTTTCACATGTCGTTCATCATCACTTGGAAGAAGAAGAGCATCATTTTTTTCAACAAGCAGGAAAAATTTTGCCAGAGAAACAGAAAAAAGAGTTGGCACAAAAATACCATGCAGAATATATAAAATATTTAAATAAAGAAAAAGACAGCCTAGTTTAAATAGTCAGATTTAATTAAATAATTTAACCCTCATCCTGAGGGTTTTTCTATACCTATAATTGCATTTTTAATTTTATTTCAATATGTTTCTCTATTTACTAGAAACTATAGACATTAACTTAAAAAAAATTCTTATCACTGATTTTAACAAATAACTCACTTATGGTGAAAGTACAAGTAATTCATTTATTCAAATTCCAGTTGAGAATTATGTTTTGAGTGAATGACTTTCTTAAAGGAGAATAAACATGATAAACCAAGATGATTATGATCGTGAACGTATTAAAAATGCACCAGATGAGGTGAAGAAAGATTTAAATGCTGACCCGATTACAGGTGAACCTGGTTCCCATCCAGTGGGTACTGGAGTCGGTGCCGTAGGTGGCGCTGCGACAGGAGCTGCTGTCGGTAGTGCTGGTGGTCCACTGGGTGCTCTAGTCGGTGGTGCTGTAGGTGCCGTTGTAGGCGGATTAGCTGGAAATGCAGTGGGTGAAGCAATTGATCCTACTGTAGAGGATGCGTACTGGCGTGAAAACTATTTAAATCAAACGTACTATAATGAGGCAAATAGCAAATATCCGAATCTAGATTATGATCGGGATTATCGTAATGCCTATCGGGTGGGTTATGAAAAACGCTATGGTTACGATCCAGATGTGGCATTTGAAGAAGTTGAACCCGAGTTGAGAACTAATTGGGAACAGGCAAAAGCTGAATCCCGCTTATCATGGGATGAGGCAAGACATGCGTCTCGTGATGCATGGAATCGAAATAGACAGCAGCCGAAATAGCCTGAAATTTAGATAAAATTCTTTTAAACCCTATTCCGAATGGAATGGGGTTTTTTATGCAAGTGATGCGGGTTGTTGTTTCATATTGCTATAAATGAAAATGCCTAAACTGGTATTCTGAATGAGTTAGTAAGTAATAAATAAGAGCATTTTTATAGAGTGATTCTTCTGATAAATAGAAATAAACAGAAAGTAAATTTACTTCCCACATTTAGCTGCTATCTGACTGTGCGTAGGAGTCTTTAGATTTGAACTTGATAAAAGTGACTGGAACAACCGATAAAATAAAAATAGCTTTAATTATAGGTTGTTTCTTCATGCATATTAATTTTTAATTTTATGAGTGATAGATGCTTTTTCTATTCAAATTAAACTTGTTTCTAGATGTTTGCAGAATATTGTATTTGAAAATATAAGTTCTTATTTTTAAGGAGGTTGCTCTTTTTTTGTTGTATTTAAGTTTTTAATTTAATTACATAAAATTTCATTATTTAAGAAAGTTAAAATAAATAGCAGGGAAAGTTACATCTAAATTTGTCAGTATAAAGTTTTTGCAATATATCAAGAGGTGTCACATGTTAAAAACGATCATTACTTTAGGAACAGGTGTTGCTTTAGGTTGCTACTATAAATCTCATAAAGATAAGGCTAAATTATCAGGTGGGAAAAGAGATGAAGATATTAACCTGAGTAATGCAGTAAAAGGGAAAAAGGGTTCTACTTAGGCTGCCTGAAGTAGATTAAAGAAGCTTGGTCATAAGCTTTTTTAATATCACCACATATTAATGAAACATAAATAAATGCAACTCAGTAGTGATAATCTAAATAGTGCGGAAATAGCATCAAATAATAGTTTTGATAGTGAATAATTTTACATCTATTTTATAAACTCTTTAACTAGCGAGAGGTAATGAAAATGAAAAATTTACTTGTGAAAAGTATTGCATTAAGTTTTGTTTTCACACTTGCAGCATGTGAAAAGAACAAAACCACAGATAATTCAGCCCTTCGACAGGAAACAACCACACCTCATTCGATGGAAACAGAACCAGCCACGAACAGCAGTCAATTGCATGATGATATGCAGCATGATGCATCAGTGCCTGTAACAAATGAAGATGGCACATCAGAAGCGCATACTGGTAGCGCTACCACACAGCACACCCCTTAGCTGTAAATACTAAATAAAATAAATCTATAGGAAAAGGTTGAAGTTTGAAAAATAACTTCAGCTTTTTCAGGAGCTTTAGGAGAAGCAGATGGGAGGTTAAATTTTGTTTTTATGTGATGTCGTATACGTTATTTTTTATTAATGATGTTTTTGGCACGTATCGTGTAATTTTTATGTATACGATTTTTTATTTTAGTAGCATAAGTCTAAACAATATTAACAATTGATTACTTTAAATAGAGCAAAATCGCATAATAGAAAAATTAAAGGAATAATTTCATGCCTCAATATTTAAAATTAGCTGAAAAAATATATATAAATGTTAAAGAGTCAAAGGGATTTATAGATGAACCTTTAGAAGATCTAAACAATTTAATGATTGAGTTGCGGATTGAAATAAAGAATACAGATTTTAAGATGCGTTATAATTATATAAATTTTGAAGACTTATTGATGAACTCTAAGGATTTACCTTTTATTTTGGATATAAGTATTTTACCGAAAAGTAAAAATAAAACCGAATATATGTTATGGCTTGCCAGCTTTATAGAGAAAGTAACGATTTCCAAGAGTAAAAAATCATCTAATTTAAACAGTAAAGTGATTGTGCCAGACTATCATTATGATGATGTAGGCAATATTGTGAATAGATCAAAAAATAATGGTGAAGCAATTATTTCATATTTCAAAGATAAGCAGTCTGTTTAATATATTAATTTTACTCAAAACTTACTAATTTATATTGAAGGAGTTTGGAAATGGTAAAGCAATATATGTTAAAGAACGTTGATGCGAGTAGTGAAATGGGGGATAAAATTATCGTTGAGCAGATTTATGAGAAGGGTTTATCTGCTGCCTTCGATAACAGCATTGTAGCCGAATGGTCACCAATATTTAAAGTTGTGATAAGAGATAAGGTCATTCAGTTGAATGACGATTTGACATTTATCCATCCACGAACTGGCAAAATTTTTAGAATCAATGATTGTTAAGCTTGAAGTGTAATATCCATTTCAATGAGTTTAGTTGATATGGCGTGTTTGTAAGGATTTGGCCCAATCTTTACATTTACAGCGAACACATTCATGGTCTAGGTTTAATAAACGTTGTGTCATTCCACAATACATACAAGAATAAAAAAGTTCAGCATCCAGATAATCAGTCTTTTTATAATCTTGAGGAAATAAGGGCAGTCCCCATTTAGTTTCATCTTCTGTATAAAATAAGAGACTTAAACAACCATCTGTTTCCAGTAAGGCAACTTTGACTTGACCTAAGTGTTCTACACTTTGTTGACGCATTTCAGCAAAAAATTCATCATGTGAATATTTCTCTTTTTGCATATCTTGAATCACCATTACGCCATTTTCTACGATGCATAAAGGTTTTCCTTCTAAGAGTATTTCAAACTTCTTACTTTTCATCATGGCCCAAGTGATCAGACGATATAAAATAATAATGGTACACATCACCACAAAAGCTTGGGCAATCGGTGCATCATCTATAAACATCGGATCTCCTGCAGCGCTTCCTAGACTCAGAATAATCGCGACTTCAAAGATAGATAATTGACGAATGCCGCGTTTACCTGAGAGCTTTAAAAAAATCAGAATCAAAAGAAACATGACAAAACACCGAATAATGATCTCTAGTACTAGATCCCAACTGGTGTCATAAAGAAAAATGTTGATGATATTCATGGTTTTTCTCTTTTTATAATAAGTAATTAAATGCTGCAAAACAAAAATGAGCCTATGTTTTAAATAAGCTCATTTTTTTATCGAATGATCAATTCTATATTTGGTCCCAAGCATCTTTGATGGCTTGCTTGGCATGTTCCCATTTTAATCTGGATTCAGCTTTTAGCTCTTCCCAAGACGCTTTAAGCTTACCCTCAACATCTTCAAATTGCGTACTACGATCATGTTCAGAACGAGCACGACTACCTAATTCATAGGCTTTTGAAAAATCTCGATCATAATCCAGATCTGGAGTGTCGAGTTGAGCTTCTTGGTAATAAGGACGTGTCAAATAACTAGAACGCCAATGATCATTTGGGTCAATACTCACACGTGAACCTTGATTCTGTTGATTAGATAAGTTTTGATTTGTCATGATAATTCTCCAGCAAACTTTCCTGCTTAGATAAAATTTAGGAGAATATTTATTTTATTCTCCTAAATTTTTATAGATCGAAAACAATTAAGAATTACTTCTGTTGATTATTTTGGTTTGATCCTTGGCCATTAGAATCTTTTTGATGAGATCCTTGTTGCTGACGATTGTCATTTTGCTGTTGTTGCTGCTGTTGACGGTTGTCATTGTTTTGGTTTTGCTGTTGTTGCTGCGGATTGTTACGCTCTTCATTGCGTTGATTATTTGTATTACTCATGATCGTACACCTCATTTGGTTTTAGATATTATCTGAGTAAATCAGATGGTTTAATTAAAACATAAAAATTTATTTAAAATAGTGGGAAGCTGTTGCATAATATTTAAATGTAATGTGGTTGAATTTGGTAAGCGCTGTGTTTTTAAGAGCTTATCTAATTTTTATTTTTTAATTAAAAACACTATTAATATAACTTTATATGTGGATTACATGTTGCAACATAAAGTTTTTATTTGGCTTAATTTTATATATTTTATGATTAATTTTAAATAAATAATTCAAAATATGAGAATGTAAAAATTCGATAATTACAGAGTGTTGATATGGAACATATTTTAAAAGCTATTGTTGCAATATTAACCTGAATTAACAAAATTAAAGTAGGAGTCAGGGGTGAACAACGTAATGTGATCTTATATTTTCGATTCGGAGAATGAAAATGACAGTCGTTGTAAAAAAGAGATTGCTTGATTTATTACAGGATGACTATAAAAATTATTACGAGTTAGTTAGTTTTTTTCTGGATGGAGATATATCTAATTTTGAAAAAGAGAAGAGAGCTATTAATTTATTAACTCATGAATTAGAAACTGTGAACTTAAAAAAATCATATATACCTAATAATATTGAGGAAATAAAAGATTGGTATCAATCTGAAAATAGGAAAGTCTGTCAAAGCTATCATGAATATTTATCTCAGCGGAAGTCTGGAGCAGAACGTCAGTATTTTAAAAATATAGGACAAGCATTTGAGTTCTTAGTGAAAGTAGCGCCTACTAAAAAAGTAGATGGTGCTTGGTTATATAGCATAGTCAATTATTGGAATGATCCGACTTTTCATGATCTTATTGTGATTTACTTGGAAGAGTTGGGGCTAGGGCAGACAAAATCGAATCATGTATGTATCTATGATGATTTGCTCCGTAATCTAGGTTTAGATGATTTTGAATTTTTTCTGCATGATGAATATTACCATCACGCCGCCATTCAGTTGGCTTTAGGATATGCACCACCTGAATTCATTCCAGAGATCATTGGCTTTAATTTAGGTTACGAACAACTCCCTTTACATCTTTTAATTACCAATTATGAGCTCAAAGAGTTGGGGGTTGATGCCAAATATTTTAACTTGCATATTACGATTGATAATCTAGCCAATGGTCATGCACATAAGTCTATAAAGGTATTGGCAAATGTATATAAAAAATATAAAGATAAAGCAGTTTTTATGGATAAAGTGAAACGTGGCTATGCTTTAAATCAACATGGAATTTTATCCGCATACATTATTCAAAATCTTGATCTTGAAAGCTTCGTTCATAAAATTTTAAAACGCAAAGCAACGATCGGCCAATTAGTGCATAACGAGAAGCAATTGATAGGATGTAAGTCGATTAATCAGTGGTTAGCAAATCCGCAGGAAATTGGTCATTTTATTCAGCAACTGGTTGAGAAAAAATGGATTAAATTTAATCTTGATCCTGAAGAAAGTATATTTTGGCGAATGATAAGTCATGAAAATGGAAAGATGTATGGTGTTTTTACTCCCGCAGAGAGACAGATTATTCATGATTGGATTGCTGGCGATAAGTACTCGGCAACGGTTGCTCCTTATCATCACAAAAACAATAAAGATCAGCCTTTGCATGACTTTCTATTTAGCTATATTTCAGATGGTGAACTGGAAAATTTACAGCAAAAAGTGAATCAAACCGATAATTTTGCTTTGAAGTTATGTAAGTTAATTCCATTCTTGTCACCTGAAGCTCATCATAAAAGCATAGGGTTGTGGAGTACCCAGAAATATGTAGAGTTATTATTTCCTTATTTAAAAAATTCATCGTCTTAACCAGTTTTTATTTGCTTACCCATTGACGATTTCACCGCCATTGACATGAATAACTTGTCCTGTGATGTAACTAGCATCATCGGAAGCTAAAAATAAATATGCGGGCGCAACTTCACTCGGTTGTCCCATTCTTCCCATTGGTGTGTCTTGACCAAATTTAGCTACAGTTTTAGCATCAAAACTACTTGGAATTAAAGGCGTCCAAATTGGGCCAGGGGCGACCCCATTGACACGAATTCCCTTTTTTTGCTTCATGAGATTATTGGATAAACTACGGGTAAATGTTGTGATTGCACCTTTTGTACTTGCGTAATCAATTAATTCATCATGGCCATGATAACTAGTAATACTGGTGGTATTAATAATACTGTCTCCTTCCTTTAAATGGGGAAGCACAGCTTTGGTTAAATGGAAAATGGAGTAGATATTCGTTTGAAAGGTCTTTTCGAGCTGCTCTGTACTGATATTCACAATTTCTTTTTGCTGAAACTGCACACCAGCATTATTGATCAAAATATTGATCTTTCCAAAAACTTTAACAGTTTCTTGCGCACACTTCTGAGAGGATGTTGGATCACTCAGATCATATTTTAATAATAAACAGTGTTGGCCTTGTTGTTCTACGAGTTGTTTGGTTTTTTCAGCATCTTGGTCTTCTTCTAGATAAATAATAGCAATCTCCGCACCTTCTCGAGCAAAGAGTACGGCTATAGAGCGTCCTATACCGATATCTCCTCCACTAATCAGGGAAACTTTAGCTTTGAGTTTGTTACTCCCTTGATGTGTACGCTTAATAATTTCAGGTTCAGGATGCAAGCTTCTTGGTTACCTGGTTGGTGCTGTTGATGTTGTGCTGGAGCAGAGGCGGGATAATGGTTCGATTTATTGCTCATTGTTAGTGTCCTTTAAACTTAAAATGATAATTTCAATCATCTTTTAAAAAGCTGTTAACTTGAGTGAGGACTCTGTTCTGATTGGTTTTATTTGTATTTTTTAGGTAGAAGAAGGAAAGAACTCTAAATGCGCTGTTTTATAAATTGAGTTCACCTCTTCAACAGTGTTTCTTTTATCAAAGTTTACAAGCCTTATTAAATCTTAACATTTCATTTTTATATTTATGATGAGTGCACTTGACCTTTGTTGAAATGAGTTCTATTTTGGAACTTAATTAACTTTTGACCATATCAGGCATATCTAATCAGGACTAGAATTAACCCAAATATGGTTTGAACAGTGAGAAAAATAAAAGGAACAGGAGTTTCATATGTTTGCGATTCGTTACCAGCAGATTCCATTGCAATTTTTATTTGAACATCAGGCAACTTTGGCAGGGCTTGGAAAAATAGGCTTACGTAGTCTTAAAAAAACAAAGGCTGCTTCAGTTGACTGGCAGTCATTAGCACCGATCAATGAGGTGATTGATGCGCCGAGTCAAGATTTGATTGAGCATTACATCCAATGGAGTGGTGCTGAGCCTGGTAAGTATCAAGACTCAATCCCGTCACATATGGTGTCACAATGGGGACTGTCCTTTGCAACACGATTATTGCTTCAAACTCACTACCCATTAAGCAAAGTGATCAATCAGGGCGTCAGCCTGAAAATTCATGGCATGATTCCACGAACTGAAAAACTCATGATTCAAGCTAAGATCGCACAGGTGGATGAACGTAATGGTTTGGCACGTGTTTCAGTTCAAATTACCACAGGTACGATTGCTGAACCTGAACTGGTAGAAGCAGTACTACATATGGCTTTTATCCTGCCTCATTTTGAAAAAACCAAACGCTCGGAAACGAGCGACACTAAGCTTTGGCAGACACTAGGCGAATGGTCGACTCGTTCAGATGATGGTTTGAAATTTGCCTTACTCACAGGTGACTTTAATCCGATTCATTGGATTACACCATTAGCCAAACTGTCAAACTTTGGTCAAAAAGTGCTGCATGGCTTTGGGGTGTTTGCACGTAGTTTTGAATTACTGCCACAACCGATTCAGCAAATTGATGTCCGATTTCTAAAACCTGTCAAACTTCCTTCTGAACATAACCAAGTTGAAACTTGTACCGAGCAGGAACAAAAGTATCTCCGCGTTGTTGGTTCAGCAGGGCAAATCTGTTTAATGGGACAATATTCATAAATAATAAGGTGAGACCAATGACGACGCTAACAGTAGCAAGACAGGATGTAACGGCTTGTATTTTGTGTTCACGCAATTGTGGGCTCAGTGTAGAAATTGAAGATAACCAGTTTAAGAAAATTAAAGGGGATGATGATCATCCTTTCTCGCAAGGCTATATCTGCCAAAAGGCCGCACGTTTGCAGCATTACCAACAACATGCTGATCGTTTAACTTCGCCGTTAAAACGTCAGGCAGATGGTTCGTTTAAAGAGATTGGCTGGGAACAAGCCATTCAGGAAATTGCTGAGCAGTTGGTACAGATTCGGAATAGTCATGGTGGAACTGCCTTTGCATCTGTAGGTGGTGGCGGTCAGGGTAATCATTTAGGTGCTGCATATGGTCGTCAGTTGCTTTATGCCATGAAAAGTTTCTATTCCTACAATTCTTTGGCGCAGGAAAAAACAGGTGATTTCTGGGTGAATGGTCGTTTGTTCGGCAGTCAGGCTTGTCATACCACCGAAGACGTTGAACATGCGGATTATGTGCTGTTTATTGGCACTAATCCTTTTCAGGCACATGGGATTCCAAATGCACGAGACACTTTAAAACATATTAAAAAAGATCCGAATCGGACCATGGTGGTGTTTGATCCACGCGTAACTGAAACCGCTAAACAAGCTGATATCCATGTGCAATTAAAACCAGGAACCGATGCTTATCTGATGTCGGCCATGATCGCAATCATGCTGCAAGAAGGACTGTATGATCAACAATTTATTCAGCAGCATACGCATGGCTTTGATCAGGTCAAACAAGCTTTCTTGGCGGTTCCAATTGAAGAGTATATCCAAAAAGCTGATGTTTCTGTGGAGCTGGTTTATCAGATTGTCCGTGATTTTGCTAAAGCGCAACGTGCTTGTGTCCGGATTGATCTTGGTATTCAACACACCTTAAATACCACTTTAAATGGTTATTTGGAAAAGCTTTTATATTTACTCACAGGAAATTTTGGTCAACAAGGCGGCAATAATCTGCATACCATGTTTATTCCAATTCTAAGCAATACTGATGAACGTAATCCTAAATATCGCCGTACTGTACATCATAAAATGTTCCCGATTTCAGGCTTCTTTCCTCCGAATATTTTGCCTGATGAGATTCTAAAAGCAGGGGAAAAGCGAGTTCGTGCGGTGTTTGTAGATAGCTGTAATCCTTTATTGACCTACCCAGATACGGCTGCCTATGAACAGGCTTTTCAGTCCTTAGAGCTTTTAGTGGTGGTCGATGTGGCCATGACTGAAACAGCGCGGATGGCGCATTATGTGTTGCCTGCACATAGCCAATTTGAAAAGTGGGAATTTACAGGATTTAATCTGGAATTTCCGAAGAATGGCTTTCATTTACGTCACCCCTTATTTAAGGCTCAAGGTAACAGTCTACCTGAAGCGGAAATCTATACCCGTCTGCTCGAAGCCATGCAAGTGATCCCTCTACAGTTTCCGATATTGAGCAAAATTGCAGAAAAAGATTCAGCCAATACGGCTTATCTTGCCTATTTCGGTGCGCTTGGTGTCAGTTTTGCGAAAAATAAAAAGTTAATTCCCTATGCCGCGTCAATTGTATATCGCACTTTAGGCAAAACGTTGCCGAATGATGCCGCATCAACTGCCTTATTATTACCTTTATGTATGCAATATGCAGCTCAACATTACCAAGCGGTTAAGCAAGCAGGCTATGTCGGCAATCGTTTAAACCTAGGCGTTAAGTTATTCCAGAACATTTTGCAGCAACGCTCAGGTGTGGTGTTATCCCAACATGACTATGCTGATGTTTGGGAATTGATCGCCTATAAAGACAAAAAAATTCGTTTGGCAATTCCTGAAATGTTCATTGAGCTGGCCCAACTGAAACAAGGTTCAATGACTTTAACCACAGATTATCCTTTTATTCTATTGGCAGGCGAACGTCGCAGTTATAACGCCAATCAAATTTATCGTGATCCTGCTTGGCGTAAAGTCGATGCAGAAGGGCGTTTAAGGATCAATCCTGAAGATGCTCAGACTTTCGGTGTCGAAACAGGACAGATGCTGCACTGTATTTCTGAGCATGGCAAGATTCAGGTCACGGTCGAACTTGATGAGGGAATGCGCAAAGGCGTGGTGTCGTTGCCGCATGGATATGGATTACGCTATCGAGGTGGGGAACCGATTGGGCCACAACTGAATCGTCTTACTTCTGCTCAGCATTGTGATCCGTTATCTAAGACACCCTATCATAAATATGTGCCTGTACGTTTAGAGCGGTTCACCGCTTAGACCTTTAGCCTATTGATATTTTTGCTTAAATGCACCAAATTCTTTCATGTTGTTTAAATTATGTTTGAAATTGGTGCAATATAAACTGAACAAAAATATGCTGACAGGCGCTATTTTTATTTGTAGATTGAAAGTGTGACTAATTCAATTAAATAAGCAACATCATCATAAAGTTGCTGTGTGATTGGAATAATTATTGCTTTAAAAAAATAATTCACTGTGATGAGCAAAACAAGGATGCACAGAAGCTGTGCTAAACCCAGTAAAAAGATTCACAAAATGAGTGCGTATGATGAAGCATGAGAGACCTGAAACGAGCTTACCGATCTTGCAAGATCAGTATGGTCGCACTAAGCGTAAGTTACGGATTTCGGTGACGGATCGCTGTAATTTCAAATGCGTTTATTGTATGCCTGAGCACCCGCAATGGATGAAAAAACACGATTTACTTAGTTTTGAAACCTTATTGGTTTTTTGCAAATATATGGTTCAACAAGGGATTGAAAATATTCGTATTACAGGGGGGGAACCTCTTATGCGACAAGGTGTGGTGCACTTTATTCGGGATTTGCAGGCATTTCGGGCTTTGGGACTCAAACGCATTTCAATGACCACCAATGGCCATTATTTAGCGAAGTATGTGGAACAATTGAAGCAAGCAGGCTTGGATGATCTGAATATCAGTCTGGATAGTCTTGATCCAATTCAATTTAAGCAATTGACTAAAAAAGAGCTTAGCCCTGTATTGAATGGTATTGAAGCAGCAAAAAAGGCAGGTCTTCCGTTCAAAATTAATTGTGTTTTGATGCAAAGTCAAAACCATGACCAGATTTTGCCAATGGTAAAGTGGGCAAAGCAGCACAATATCCCATTACGTTTTATTGAGTTTATGCCGCTGGATGGCGATCAGCATTGGAGCAATCAAGCGGTGGTGAGCGAGGCTGAAATTTTAGCGCAGCTCAAACCTTATTATGACATTCAAGTCTTGCAACAGCAGCATGAACCTGCACGGATCTACCAATTGGATGGTCAATATCAGTTGGGCATTATATCAACCATCACGCATTCTTTTTGTGGTGACTGTGATCGTATTCGCTTAACGGCTCAGGGTGAACTGTATAATTGTCTGTTTGCACAGCAGGGGCTTAATATCAAAGCTGACTTAGAAGCCGTTAAGCAGTCCAATCTGGATATTAAACAGCACGCATTACAACAGCTTGATCAAAAAATTAAGCCTTATATTTGGCATAAGGCCAAAGGCTATCATGCACTACAGCATCAACAAGCACGTAAAATCAGCATGCATATGTTGGGTGGTTAAATAAAAGTGGTCTGGAGAATCTATGCAAACCATTGAGATTAAAATAGAAGCGTTTGGGGCAATCGAAAGATTATTACCAAAGCCGCTGGCATTTGAGTTTGCAACAGACCGAATGGTCAAAGATGTATTGGCACATATTGTGACACTTTATCCTGAGGCAAATCATGCCATGGAAAAATGTGCCTGTGCGATAGGCGAAGATATCATTACACGGCAAACCGCTTTAGAAACTTCTTGTACCTTGGTGTTGTTGTCGCCAGTGGCGGGGGGGTAAACATGCGTGAATTTGCTAGAGTGCAAGATCAGGCTTTAAGCCTAGACAGCTTTGATCCAATTCAGTCGTTTCCTGAATGCGGTGGCATTGATATATTTATTGGTACAGTACGTAACCATCATGAAGGTAAAGCGGTTAAAGCCTTAAAATATACCTCATATACACCTGTTGCAGAGAAAATGATTCGTGAGATCGAACAGCAAATCCAAGAGAAATATCAAGTCTCTTATGTTCGGGTGATGCATCGGATTGGCTATTTGGATGTCAGTGAAACTGCGATTATTGCCATAGCCTACGCAGCACATCGCCGTGAAGCTTTTCAAGCCTGTGAAGAGGCCGTGGAGCGGGTCAAACATGAAGTGCCGATCTGGAAAGAAGAATTTTTTATGGATGGAACCAGTCAATATGTCGAAGGCTGCTGTATTCGTAAAGATACAGTCGAACCGAATACTCCAGTCAAGACGCATCAACATGCACACCACGATGAAAATTGTAGCCATGAGCAGATACACGAATAAGGGTTTAGGACGTTAAAATGAAAAATGTTGGGATGAAACCCGAGAGTTATCGTGTTGCAGAAGCACAAGCGATTTTACATGCACCCGCGCATTGCATTCAGTTGCTCCGAGATGGCAATACTGAAAAAGGCGATGCCTTAAAAACAGCTCGTATTGCAGGGATTTTAGCGGCTAAACGTACGGACGAGCTGATTCCACTCTGCCATCCATTACCGATCTACCGCGCCGATGTTGATTATGACCTATATGATGATCATGTGGTGATTCTGACCACAGTTGAGACCATTGGCCCAACAGGCGTGGAAATGGAAGCGTTAACCGCTGCAAGCCTAGCCGGTTTAACGTTGTATGACATGCTTAAGCCACATTGTGAGCCCGAAGAACTGTGTTTGGATCAATGTAAATTGCTCAAGAAAAAAGGCGGTAAATCACATTTTAAACGTACGTTACGTCAACCTGTCTCAGCGGCAGTAATTGTACTGTCAGATACGGTTGCAGCAGGGCGTAAACCAGATACTGCGGGTAAGTCTGTTGTTGAAACCTTAACCGAAGCAGGTTTTGATCCGATTCATTATCAAATCTTGCCTGATGAAGCTGATCAGCTTAAAGATTTAGTCCTAGAACTGACCAAATCTTATGCTTGTATTATGACGGTGGGTGGAACAGGCATTGGCAAGCGCGATATTACCGTGGATACCCTAGAGCCACTATTGGAGCGCAAACTCGATGGCTTAATGGAGGCAGCACGCTCATTTGGGCAAAAACGAACACCCTATGCGGCGATGTCTCGCGGTGTTGCAGGTTTTATAGACCGTTCATTGGTAGTGACCTTACCGGGAAGCCGCGGCGGCGCAAGTGAATCCATGGCGGCAATTTTGCCTGCACTGGTGCATATTTTTGATGTCTGTCGTGATCTACCCCATCCGGGAGGTTATGAATAATGTCAGGATGTGGTGCTGAAAAAGGTCTGATCACTATTGATGAAGCATTAGCATTGGTGCAAACCCAACCTAAAGCTTTAAAAGTTGAGACGCTGCCTTTAACCGATGGACTGAATCGTTATTTAGCCAAAGCGATCAATTCCAATGTCGATCTGCCAAGTTTTTCGCAAAGTGCGGTGGATGGTTATGCCTTGAATAGTTCTGTTGAGAATCTTCAGGGCACGCTATATGACGTGATAGGTGAAATTAAGGCAGGCAGTGAATCTGAGCATCAGCTTAAAGATGGGCAAGCAATTCGTATTTTCACAGGTGGGAAAACCCCTGAGGGAACAACGCATGTTGCACGACAAGAAATCGTCGCCGTTGAAGCTAATCAAACGATTCGATTGACTGAACATATTTCAGCGAAAGCGGATATCCGTTTTGTGGGTGAAGAAGTACAACGAGGTCAGCAACTGGCAGATATTGGGCAGCGCATCAATATTGGCGCACTCGCAGCACTCAGTATGGCAGGTGTACAAAGTATCGATGTTTTCCAAGCACCTAAAGTAGCTGTGGTCATTACTGGGGATGAGGTTGCGGAAACGCCAGAAGATTTGCAGGCAGGGAAAGTTTTTGATGCCAATGGGCCGCTATTGAAAGCTTGGTTGCAAGACTATGGCATAGATGCAGAAATCTTGCACATTGCAGATACAGCCGCGGAGGTGACGCAATGTTTTGAGCGGCTAAAACAGCAATATGATTTGATCATTACCACAGGTGGTGTTTCTGTTGGTGATTATGATTTTGTTCGCCCATGTGCATTTGAAACAGGTTTTGAGCAAATCTTCTGGAAAGTGAAGCAAAAACCAGGTAAACCACTGTTCTTTGCCGAGTACACACAGCAAGCCCAGAGTTGCTATTTATTGGGTTTACCTGGCAATCCTGCTGCCGTGTATGTGTGTATGCAGGTCTATGGCAAAGCCTTGCTAGATGCCTTGCAAAACCAACGCCAGCCCTTGCAATGGTTGAGCGGTGTGCTGACACATGATTTAAAATCGGATGCGCGTGAACGTTTTTTAAGAATGCAGGCTTATTTTGATCAAGGGCAACTCAAGTTCCAAAGCTTGGCGAAACAACAATCGCATATGCTGAGTAACCTCATGCAAGCAAATAGTCTGGTGCGTATTCCCGCCAATACCCAACTGGAAGCAGGACAGCTCCTTTCTGGGTTATTCATTCATAACTAAATTGTTTTGATGAATTTATGTAAAATGACTGAATATTGGTACTTTTAGCCAAGTGCCAATATTGCATCTGATGGATAAGGTGGTTTAGTGTATATTTTATATTGTTTAGTTTCTAAACATGACGGTTCAAGACATAGAAGTCTTTTAAATAAAACTTTAAAAAAATGATTAGGTGATAATAATGAAATGGGACGAAATTGGCGACCAGCCGTGTTCAGTGGCGAGGACGCTCTCAGTGTTGGGTGATCGTTGGACAATGCTCATCTTAAGAAATGCATTTATGGGTATACGCCGCTTTGATGATTTTCAGCGGAGTTTGGGACTGACACGTCATGTACTTTCTGAGCGTTTAAAGCGTTTAGTTGAACATGATATTTTAACCAAAGTGCCTTATGTTGATCGTCAGGAGCGGTTTGAATATCAACTGACGGACAAAGGTTTAGACCTATATCCGATTATTCTTTCAATGGTGCAATGGGCCGATAAATGGATGGATATGGGGCTAGGTAAACCTGTTGAGTTCACCCATAAAAGCTGTGGTCGGAAAATTAACCCCAAAGTGGTGTGTTCGGAATGTGATCAACCGATTCAGGCCAAAGATGTACGTGTAGCGGCAGGTCCAGGCTATTTTGCCTTTATCGAACAAAAGCAAAAAACAGCATGATTTGTTTATACCCTTTGTCGTTCTATTTCATGCTGAATAGCATGGGATAGGACCTCAAAGATCTTAGCTTCAAGTGATTGCGCCACATTAAAACGAATAAAATTCTTAAAGTTTTGATTTTGGCTAAATGCATTTCCTGGGGCTAGAATCACACCGTGTTCTAAGCAATTCTGCGCGATACGTGCGCTATCGAAATGTTCAGGCAACTCACACCATAAAAAAATACCGGCGGATGGTTTAATCCATGTTTTGATGCCGAGTTTCTCAAGTTGTTTTACGGTTGTATCCATCGCTTTGGCCAAGCGAACTTTCAATTCCTCTAGATATTTACGATAATTACCATCAGTCAATGCAGCATATAAAATTTCCGAGGACAGGTTATTCCCCCCAAAACAGGTGGCAATTTTTATATCGGCTAGGTCCTCAATCCATTCTGATTGGGTTGCGATATAACCCGTACGAACAGAACCAGACAGCGTTTTAGAAAAACTGCCAATATGAATCACACGCGACAAGCCATCCAAAGCTGCAAGACGCGGAGCACTATGTCGTTCTAGATCTGCGAAGATATCATCTTCAATGACAATCAAATTGGACTGTTCAACCAGTTTTAAAACCTGATAAGCCGTTGATGCAGTGAGCACAGCGCCAGTCGGATTATGAATGCCAGAATTGGTAATGTAGAGGCGTGGATTATAGTTTTTTATGGCTTGGGAGAACGCTTCCAGATCTGGTCCAGTCGGCGTATAAGGCACACCAATAATTTGGATTTGGTGTACTTTAAGCAGCGCATGAAAGTTGAAATAACAAGGATCATCAACCAGCACCACATCATTCGGTTTAAGGAAATAACGACAAATTAAATCAATTGCCTGCGTGCCAGAATCAGTTAATAGGATTTGGCTGGGACGTGCTTCGATACCTTTGCTCAAGATTCTGCGTGAGAGCAATTCACGTAAAGGTGCCAGACCGAGTGGGGTTGAATAATCAGTCAGAATGCTAGCAGGAGCTTTAGATACCTTACGAATGGCTTTACGGATATTTTCATGGGGCATCCAGTCATCAGGTAACCAACCGCAACCCGGTTTTAAAACACCTTGTTTGGCTTCGAGGGCTTGTCTTGAAATCCAAAGTGGATCAATACTTCGATCAATTTTTGGATGAATTTCCGAGATGGATAGAGGTGCAAGTGGGCCTGCGACGAAAAAGCCTGAACCTGTCTTTGCTTCAATAATGCCTTGAGAAGCAAGACGTTCATAGGCCTCAACAATCGTTGAAACAGATAAATGCAGCAAGCCAGCTAAAGCACGGACTGAGGGGAGGCGCGAGCCAGGAAGTAAAGAGCGGGCTTTTATTTGTTCATGAATATGCTGGATCACAAATTCAATTTTAGTACTTTTCATAACAATACATCCATAACTGTATGGGTAAATAAACCAATACAGTTATTTGGAATTGTACTGTACTGTGTATGGTGCTTAAACCATATCACAGTTTAAATTCTCCATATAGCTTTGGAGAAAATAAATGAAAACTTTAAGTCGTGGTTGGATGAATGGTCTGATCGGGGTGATTATTTTCGCAGGTTCATTGCCTGCAACACGTGTTGCAGTTATGGATTTCAGTCCTACCTTCTTAACGGCTGCACGTGCGGCTATTGCAGGGCTGCTTGGTTTGGCTTTGATTTTACTATCACGCCAGCAATTACCAGAGCGCAAAGATTGGCTACCACTATTTTATGTTGCGATAGGGGTCGTGATTGGCTTTCCATTATTTACTGCTTTAGCGCTTCAATATGTTAGTGCTGCACATACTATTGTTTTCGTTGGTTTATTACCTTTGGCAACCGCCATTTTTGGTGTGTTAAGAGGTGGAGAAAGACCGAATCTAGTGTTTTGGTTGTTTGCCGTTTTAGGTGCTGCACTAGTTTTTGGTTATATGCTGATTCAAACAGGAAGTTGGGCATTTAACTATGGTGATCTTTTTATGCTGTTGGCAATCATACTCTGTGGCTTTGGTTATGCCGAGGGGGGGAAGCTCTCGAAGCATTTGGGTGGTTGGCAGGTGATCTGCTGGGCATTGATTATTACCTTACCTATCATGCTGCTCATTTCATTTTTGTATATGCCAGCAAGTTTTGCACAAATCTCGATGTCGGCAAAACTGGGTCTAGTCTATGTGTCATTGTTTAGTATGTTGATTGGTTTTTTCTTTTGGTATAAGGGTTTGGCACAAGGCGGGATAGCAACAGTAGGGCAGTTACAGTTGTTGCAACCCATTTTTGGTTTGGTCATTGCTGCGGTTTTATTGCATGAACAAGTCAGTGCAGCCATGTTCGCGGTCACGGTTGCGGTAATCGCCTGTGTTGCTTGTGCCAAAAAATTTGCTTAACTGGAAAAAATTATAAGCAATTTGCAGGTTTTGGTATGCCCGCTAACCGACTTAAATGACGGGCAACTAAACCTGTATTAAATCTTTGCTGTAGCACAGCATTATCAATCTCAGGACTAATCGTTTTCATTAAAAATTTTATCAATGGACGTGTTGCTGGTGAATGGCCAAATTGCTGATAAAACTGCCTAACTGCATAAAGAACTTCAAAGTGCCAATCAGTTAATTGTAAATCTAAGGATTTTGCCAACTCCTGAGCAACCTGTTGATTCCAGATACTGTAATCTACTAAATGGCCGTCTTGGTCTAATTCTAACTGCATAAAATAGCCTAAAAAAATTAAAAGGAATTGAAGAGAACTTATTTCAAAGAAATACAACGTTTGAATTTTAAGCTAAGGTCAGCAAATTGAGCATAGTCAATCGCCAGAATTTGCGCGCTTAATTCTTCAATAATCAGGTTGTGTTCATTACTTAAACAATAAATGTTTGGATAGGCAGTTATTATTGAGCTGTTCACTTTAATGGCTGCTTCACCCATTAGTACGATAAAGTCATCAGATTGTGCCATTTTTACTAAATCAGACCACACCTGATCTGCCGCAGATTGGACTAAAAAGAGCGTTGTTTGTTCCATAATGAGACACCTTACCAGTACAATATATGATCAAAAGACTGGGTAAATTCAGGAGTAAGATCAATAAATTCGATCTCCTGATCCGTATTTTTAACGATGTTAAGTTCTTGATTTTTAGATTCAATCAGAATTGGGGTTAAATCATAAAACTCAAAACTTTCGACCATGTTGGCTGCAATTTTGAACTCATGTTTAAGTTGATCGAATTCTAATTTATTGTCTAATAAGCTAATTGCTGCACACTTTAATAATACTTTGACAGAAATACCAAAGGTTGCTAAAACCATAGTAGCGGACAAGCTTTCATTGACTTGCAAACTTGTTAAGTTAGGTTGCGTTAGGATGACGAGTACAGATTTCACACAATTTACCTTTTCAAAGCAACACTCTAGTAAAGAACTTTAATTAAAATTGAATTAAACGAGAACAGCTTTGTACTGCGTCAGCAAGCTCTCCGAGCCCAACCAGTTCAAAGCCTTTGGCTAAGTTGTGATGTTGGAGTGAATGACGTTTTGCATTGTCCGCATCAGTGATTCCCCGAGCAAGGGCGGCGCTGACACAGACAGGGAGTCGAATGCCAAGCTTTTGCCATTCATGTTTTAGATTGCGTTGATCATCAGGAAACCACTGTAAGTCATTCGCAACCTGAACACCATCTTGGTAAAAGAAGACAAGCAATTCTTCATGCTTATTTTGAAGCGCTTGAGCTAAGCCAAAAGCATGCCAAGCCATGATTGATGTAGGCGCAGAAGTGATTAGCAGTAGTGTACTCATTGAATATTCACTATGGTCGTAGTTGGCAAAATGATGATGGACAGATTTAAAGGAAGGTAAGTATACAATGATTTTGGTGACAGGTGGTTTAGGCTTTATCGGTTCTCATATTGCTTTGAGTCTGTTGGCGCATGGGCAAGAGATCGTTATTGTTGATAACTTAGCCAATTCAACCTTGCAAACCTTAGAACGTCTCGAATATATTTCAGGCATGTATATTCCATTTGCAAAGTTGGATGTACGAAATACCCCAGCACTAAATAAAGTTTTTGAACAATATTCAATTGATACGGTGATTCATACTGCCAGCTTTAAGTCCTTAGAAGAATCCACTTTAAAACCGCTTGAATATTATAATGATAATGTCAGTAGTATTATGAGTCTCTTAAGAGCCATGCAGCGGATGGGGGTGAGACAATTAATCAATCTCTCGAGTTTGGCGGTATATGGTCAATCAGATGAAAAATTATCTGAACTGACTGAATTTAACTACAGCTATCCTAATCCTTATGTTCGATCACAACAAATTGTTGAGGATATTATTGCTGATACCTATAAAGTTGATCCTGAATGGCGCATTGTGAACTTGCGATTATCGAATATCGTAGGGGCATTTGAGCATGGTGTGTTGGGTGAGTTTGTTACGCAATTACCTAAGAATATTGTGCCTTTAGCCTTGCAAGTTGCTGCAATGCAACGAGAGTACATCGAGTTGCAAAATCAGGCAGTTACAGCAGATGGTACGGTTGAACGGAGTTTTCTACATGTATTAGATGCATGTGATGCAATTTTAATGACATTGAATTGGTTGAAGTCGCAGAACAATTGTTTAGAGTCATTCAATATTGCGCATACGCAACTGACCTCGATTCAAAGCTTATTAGATGAAATTGCAAAAGTGACGCAAACCCAAGTCAATGTTCAGCCTGCGGTATTTCAGCATCAAGAGCTCGCTAAATTAGGAGCAACAATAGAAAAAGCAGCAACGAACTTAAACTGGTCACCAAAACGTACTCTAGTCCAGATGATTGAAGATGAATGGCGATTTTATTTAAATACCTTAAAGGGTAATTAAGATAATGATTATTATTTACAATTATAACTGCTTTGATTAGGATAACGGCAACTAGCCAAAGCATCACTTTGCTTCAGCCCGTGAGAACTTTAACCAAATAGAGCAGAGGTTGTTTATGCAAATGCGAATTGAACACGATACCATGGGCGAAATCGAAGTGCCGAATGAGGCCTTATGGGGTGCGCAAACGCAACGAAGTTTACAGAACTTTAAGATTGGCCAGGAACGCTTACCGCGTGCCATGATTCGCGCAATGGGGCTTGTGAAGAAAGCTGCTGCAATCACCAATGCTGAGTTAAAACAACTGCCTGAGGATTTGAGTCAGTATATTGTTGGCGCTGCTGAAGAAGTGATTGCAGGGCAATGGGATTCTCAATTTCCATTGGTGGTTTGGCAAACGGGTTCGGGCACACAAAGTAACATGAACTGTAATGAAGTGATTGCCAATATTGCTAATCAGAAATTAGGTCAAGTTTTGGGGGCGCAGAAACCAGTCCATCCGAATGATCATGTTAACCGTGCGCAATCGACCAATGACTCATTCCCGACAGCAATTCATGTAGCAGCCAGTATTCAAATCAATGAGTTACTCATTCCTGCGGTAGAGCAGCTAAAAGCAACTTTACAGCGTAAGTCAGAAGAATTTGATGATATCGTTAAAATTGGTCGTACACATTTGCAGGACGCAACGCCTTTGACTTTAGGTCAAGAGTTTAGTGGTTATGTGTCTCAACTAGAACATGGCTTGAAACGTTTGCAGCAAGCACTTGCAGGCTTATATGAACTACCTTTGGGTGGAACAGCGGTAGGGACAGGTCTGAATGCCCATCCAGATTATGCCGTAAAAGCAGCTGAACAATTGGCCGAACTTACTGGCTTACCATTCGTTACTGCACCAAATAAATTTGAAGCTTTGGCAGGACGTGATGCAGCTGTCTTTGCATCAGGTGCATTAAAAACACTAGCGGCAAGCTTAAATAAAATTGCTAATGATATTCGTTGGTTAGCAAGTGGCCCTCGCTGTGGTTTCGGTGAAATTCGTATTCCAGAGAATGAACCTGGTTCAAGCATCATGCCGGGTAAAGTGAATCCAACGCAAAGCGAAGCGATGACGATGGTCGTCGCTCAAGTCTTAGGTAATGACACCACTATTAATGTGGCAGGTGCTTCAGGTAATTTTGAGCTCAATGTCTTTATGCCTGTGATTGCTTATAACTTGCTGCAATCGATTCAGTTGTTGGGTGATGCATGCAATAGTTTTAATGATCATTGCGCGGTAGGTATAGAACCGAATCGTGAGAAAATTGATTATTTCTTACATAACTCATTAATGCTGGTGACTGCACTTAATCCCGTGATTGGTTATGAAAACTCAGCCAAAGTTGCTAAAACTGCCTATAAGGAAAATAAAACCTTAAAACAGGTTGCGGTTGAACTTGGTCTGGTGACTGAAGCGCAATTTGATGAAGTGGTGAAGCCCGAAAATATGGTTTCTCCAAATAGCAAATAAGCCAGATAGCTGAATAAAATCCTTCTTTAATAGAGGGATTTTTTTATGTCTGGTTCTATGGGGGCATCTGATGATTGCTGTAAATGACTAAATTTGAAACTTATTCAGTTCAAGCGTTACAATGATGTGCTTCATAATAGGGTTAGTCGTACACCATGTCTAAGATGTTTATATTTTGTTGCTTGATGGGTTGTCTCGTTGCTTGTAGTACGAGTAATCAGCAAAGTCTAAATCAAAGTAAACTAAAAAATGTTATAGAAAAACAGGTGAGTGAAACGATCAGGGTATCGGTCAAAGACGGGCAAAATAGAGAGAGAAAAATTGATGTAAAAATTAAACCTGAGCGCGATGCAGTTAAAGTACTCAAAGAAGAAGATGTCGTCGCATTAATCAATAAAACATCTGATCATATTGGAACATTCTTAATTGATAAAACAGCTTATATTCCTGCTTCTTCGGAGATTGAATTATATGACGACTTTTTAGTGGTTTTCATTTCTTATTCAACAGTTGATTATGAGAAGAACAGAGTAACTAGTTCATATAGAATGTCATTTCCATATTAAAAGCCTAATTATTTCGATTAGGGTCTGTTATCTTTATTTAAATAACCTTGAGAAAATTTTCCGCACGTTATCAAGCAGTATCTCGTCGGTACTGCTAAGTAAATTGCTAATATCGTTACCAAACTCAAACTAGAGTATATTTCACTTGAATAATTTATGACTTGAAATTCTATAAAGCTATAAAATAGAACAAGCGGTCAGCAAAAAATGATATTTTATCGACAAGTAGTTCTCATTGCCCTTGTTTTTTGTGATAATTGCTGCGTAATTTGGGGGTGGTATGAATATTGTTAAATTTGTAAAGAGCTTCAATACAGTGGGTTTTTATCTAACTTTAGCCAGCGTTCTGCTAGCGACACTTATTTTGTATTTTTACGTTATTAATCCTAATTAAACTGTGGGGGTAAAATTTTCCCTGCGCTTTATTTAAATGATGTTTTAACTGAAGCTTGTGGTAAACATAGATTGATATCACTTATTCTTAATATTGTAAGGGAAATTGGCTCTATGTCTGATACTGGCCCAGTATTAAAATGTTAATCAAAAAAACCATAACTGAAATGTTATGGTTTTTTTGATGGATTGCACAAAGGTGTAGATGGTTGATAGAACTCTAATCAGTTTTAACCATCATCAGTGGGAGAACTGATCTGTTTTCTTATTTTGATGGGGCTGAGTTTGTCGTTGATGAGGCTTGATTTTTAATGATCTGCTTAACGTCAAGCCTACTATGTTGATTAAGCTTAGGATGTATCAAAAGTAAAACGTTTGATTTATGAATAGGCCAATGAGGGTCATGAAGGTTTTCAACCTCTTTGTCTGCTTGTGAATAAACCTATTGCAGTAACCGACATTGAATAAATCGTGATAATTGTTAAAATGATCATTCCATTCTGTTTTAATTTTATTTGTGTTTCGTGTTTTTGCGAAATTTGAATTAAATATACAAAACAGTGTCTTATTTCAGGATTTTTTAATGCTCAATATCTATTTAACAGATACCAAAACCAACATCCAATTTTCTGATCTTCCAAACGAAAATCCTGTTAAGTTTCTGTTGAATTTAAAGAAAATTTTTCCAAGTACTGCCGATCTATTATTGCCCGTTTTGCCCGAAGACAATAACTTGGAAAATGTGACTTGGGAAGCAACGTCTAAAGACTTTGAAATTTTCAAAAAATTATTAGAAGGTTGGGGTATCATTGAGCTGCGTTTAAGTGCGATAACGACTTATAAAGACAAAAATTTTGCCAATGAGTTGGTGAAAAAAGCGCAACTAAAACGGAAACAGATTGCACAAGAACAGCCACAGTTGTCCATGATTGCATTGGATTATGTATTGATGCATGAGATTCATGCGCTGATTGATGCAGAACTGGTGATGATTGGAGAAAAATTCTATTTGCCAACATTGCGTGAGCTTTGGAAAGGACATTTTTCAGATCAAATTTTGCAATGCAAGTTTTAAGCATTAAAGCAGGCTTTTAGCCTGCTTTTTTTATGATATTAACCCTGAGTCAAATAGAACAAATCTTCGTCTACAAACAATTACAAGAATTTAGTGTCTGTATTTTTATGCGGCATATATATTGCTTATAAGGATATAAATATTATTGCGGGAGAGAAGTTCTTCAATGAACTCGCCGAAGGAGCAACGACCCCGGAAACTCTCAGGCAGAAGGACTGTAATAATAGAAATACAATCTGGAGAGCAGTGCTCAACTTGTAGAAATATACAACAACTTTTTTCTTCTACGATTAACACTCACCGAAGGGGAAGGCTTAATGATTAATTGGTAATCATCTGCCGAAACTCTCAGGTACCATGACAGATGGGGCTATGCATTAAGAAATGTTATGCATTTCTAGGAGTTTGCTATGCCACATGTAGTTGTAATTGGTGCGGGGATTACAGGTGTAACGTCTGCGTATGAATTGATTAAACTCGGCTATGAGGTGACCGTAATTGACCGTCATCTTTTTCCGGCGATGGAAACATCTTTTGCCAATGGTGGGCAATTGTCTGCCTGTAATGCTGAGGTTTGGAACCAAAAAGCAACGGTGCTGAAAGGCATCAAATGGATGAGTAAAAAAGATGCACCATTATTGCTCAACCCTTCATTTAGCCTACATAAGTATCGTTGGTTGGTTGAGTTTTTGACCCATATTAAAAACTATAAAGCCAATACGATTGAAACAGTACGTTTAGCACTATTGGCAAGACAACGTTTGTTTGAGGTGGCGGAAAAAGAAAGTATTGCTTTTGATCTGGAAAAACGTGGCATTTTACATATGTACCACACCAAAGAAGACTATCAAATTGCTAAGCAAGTGAATGATGTTTTGGTTGAGGGTAAGTTAGAGCGAAATGCAATTACACCCGCAGAAATGAAAGCAATTGAGCCGACATTAACAGGTGACTACTATGGTGGCTATTATACTGCGGGCGATGCGACAGGTGATATCCATAAATTTTCTGTTGGATTGGCTGAAAGAACACAGCAATACGGGGTGAAATACTGTTTTGGTCTGGATGTGGTGGATATTAAATTTACCCATGATAAAGCGATCATTCACTGTAAAAACAGCTCAGAAAATGTCAATCCAAGCGCGGACGGAATCACTGAAATTATTGCTGATCTGGTTTTGGTTTGTGGTGGTGTAGGAAGCTATCAACTCGCTGATATGTTGGGGGATAATGTGAATGTGTATCCTGTAAAAGGCTATTCCATTACTGTGCAGCTTAAAGATGAACGTAGTGTAAACAATGCACCCTGGGTAAGTTTATTGGATGAAAGCGCAAAAATTGTGACTTCTCGCTTGGGTGCAGATCGTTTACGTATTGCAGGAACAGCCGAATTTAATGGATATAATCGTGATATTCGTGCAGACCGTATTCAACCGTTGATTAACTGGGTTAATCAGAACTTTGATATCTCCACCGAGCATGTTGTACCTTGGGCAGGCCTACGACCAATGATGCCGAATATGTTACCTGTCGTTCGACAAGGCAAACAACCACGGGTGTTTTATAATACAGGACATGGGCATTTAGGTTGGACTTTGTCAGCTGCTACAGCAGTATTGATTAGCCAAGAAATTGCACAAAAATACCCAAACTAAATCAAAAAGCCGATGTTAGAACATCGGCTTTTTTCTTATCTTGATTAATCGTATAAACGATAAACCCCTGTAAATCTGTCACAGTCTTTCTGCTTGGATTTAATAATTAATAATGCTTTCTGGAAGTCAAATTGATATTGGCATTTTTTTTCATTATCAATGATTTGATTTCTTTGCTCTGGCGTACTGTAGGCCAGTAACGAAAGTGTTTGGGTTTCTAAGCGGTTATTCGGATTGCGATAAGCAGTCCCTTCAATTTTAAGTTTGTCTTTATCCAGTTGGTGAATTTGTAGATGAACGGGTTGTGAGGCTAACTTACCTTGTTCATATTTTAGATAATGCTGTGTCAATGTTTGGTTCATCGAGGTGTAAAAATTCAAATCGTCCAAACGCGCATCAAATTGCTGCTGATAGCAGTTTTTACTTTTGCACTGTTGTACCTGATTCAGCCACACGCTTTGGGTGTCATGTAATAACTGTAGTGGGGCATCTGTTACTAAATAGGCAGTTAGAAACTTGGCATTCAGCTTTAAACGCTGCTCTTGATATTGTTTAGAGCAGATTTTTTTAGCGTTTAAATCATTGCTGCTGCAGTCAATTGCTTCTGCATAGGCAAATGTTGAGCAAAAACAACTCAATGTGATGATGTAACCAGCTTTCTTTAATTGATTTCTTACAGTGTTAAACAGCATAATCACTTATACTTTCAGTCTAATTTGCTCAACGTACTATAGCGAAATAGAAAGCCTGAATACAAGATTTGTTCGGTATATTGTAAAAGGAAAATCATATGGTTGCTCAAATTCGTATTGGACAAGGGATTGATGTACATGCATTTGAAGAAGGTGAGTTTGTTACCTTAGCTGGTATTCGAATCCCGCATACACACGGTTTAAAGGCACATTCAGATGGTGATGTGGTGTTACATGCCTTAAGTGATGCGTTATTGGGCGCTTTGGCACTGGGTGATATTGGACAGCATTTTCCAGATACAGATCCAGAGTACAAAGGTGCTGACAGCCGCCTGTTACTTAAACATGTCTATCAATTGATTTTAGATCGTGGTTATCAACTCAATAATGCTGATATTACCGTCGCTTGTGAGCGCCCTAAGTTGGCAAAACATAACTTAGAGATGCGTCAAAGTATTGCCGATGTATTGGATGTTGATGTAACTCAAATTAGTATTAAAGCCACAACCACTGAAAAGCTTGGTTTTACTGGTCGCCAAGAAGGGATTTTGGCGACCGCAACTGTGTTGGTCTCACATCAAGCGAAATGATTGCTGTTGATCAATGATTGTTCGAGTTCTTGCGTTGCTTTACGACCTTGCAGTTGTAAAGTAATGCTATGAATTAAGCCAGTCCATGTTTCATTGGGTTCCCAAATTTGGTGCAATAGCTCTTGGGCTGTTGGTAGATCAATATTCATATAGAATTGACGATAGAGGTACATTAAGCTGCTGACACGCATATTGTCATCGCAGTGTAGCCAAATGATCTCGTTTTGGACTAGATGATCGATCAGATCTAAAACAAACAGGCATTGCTCAGAACAAGGCACATCCCAACCAATTGGGATATGGATATAGTTTAGCCCCAAATCTAAACAGATCTGGTCTTGCTTGGCCAAATGATGATCAGATTGGCTGGTTGCAAGATTAATCACTGTGCTGCAACCATATTCTTTAATGTGTTGTAATTGCTCAGCAGTCGGTTGAGCAGAGCTAAACAGATGCTCATGCACCAAAGCAAAATTTGGTATTTGAGATAAGGCTTGTTCAAGTGAAGTCATAACGTCCGCTGTGTATTGAGTGAAGTTCTCACATCGTGAGAAACTTATTCTAAAGGGCTTGTCTTACTATAAGTGTTTTTATTTCAGTGTTCAATTTAAAGCGCACAAATAAAAACAGCATCAAATGATGCTGTTTTTATTCAACTCAATCTTTTTTAAGATTCTCGTTGAGTAAGAATTCCATCAATGCTTTCTGAGCATGTAAGCGGTTTTCTGCTTCATCCCACACGACCGCATTTTTATGATCCAACATATGTTCTGAAATCTCTTCACCACGATGAGCAGGTAAGCAGTGCATAAATAAGCAATCAGGATGCGCCAAGTCCATGAGTTTTTCATTGACTTGGAAATCGGAAAAAGCTTTTTCGCGGAGTTTCTGTTCTTCTTCTTGTCCCATACTTGCCCAGACATCGGTCACAATCAGATCGGCATTCACAGCTGCATCTTCAGCTTTATTAAAAACTTCTACGCAGTCGGCAAATTCAGCTAAGAATCTTGCTTGAGGTTCATAGCCTTCAGGTGATGCGATTTTCAGTTTAAAACCCATCATGTGTGCGGCTTCAATATATGAATTACACATATTATTGCCATCACCAATCCAAGCTACTGTTTTACCTTCGATGCTGCCACGATGCTCTTGGAAGGTTTGCAAGTCTGCAAGCAATTGGCAGGGATGGTGATCATCAGTCAAACCATTAATCACTGGAACGGTAGAGTAAGATGCAAAACGCTCTACAATATCATGACCGAAAGTACGGATCATGACGATATCTAGCATGCTCGAAATCACACGTGCAGAATCTTCAATCGGTTCACCACGACCTAGCTGCGTATCGCGTGGTGAAAGAAAAATTGCACTACCACCAAACTGGCAAATACCTGCTTCAAAAGAAATACGTGTACGTGTACTCGACTTCTCAAAAATCATTCCCAAAACTTTACCCGCAAAAGGTTGGTATAGCGTATTGCTATGTTGCATGCGTTTAAGTTCTTGTGCACGATCTAAAATGCGTTGCAGTTCTAATGAGGATAGGTCACGTAAAGTTAGGAAATGCCGAAGCGCCATAGCTACTCCCACAATAATTATTGAATAAAAACAATAATTAATTGCTGTTTGATGAGTGGTGAATAAAAAAGAATTGACTACTATACTATACGCTCGGGAAAATGCAAAAGAATTAGACCTTTTGATGAGCTTTTAAAAATAAATCTACGGAATAGTTAATATAATCAATAATTTCTGCATCATTTTCAGAGAGGTCTAAACCCATTAGATTACGCCACTCAACATCTCTCAAAGTTCCGAAATACATCATGGCGGAGAACTTAGGTTGGGCGCAAAAAATTTCTCCCTTGGTGTGAGCATGCTCTAATGCAAAGGCAATGGTATTTTGAATGTTAAGGGCACATTGATCATAAAAGTAATGTGCAAGCTGGACATCTTTCTGCGTTTGTTCGGTAAACATGCGCATAAAAGCAATGTTTTCTGGCTGGATGATATGTTGATAAAAGCGGTGTAGGGTTTGTGTGAGGTAGTCTCTTAAATTACTTTTTTCTGGAATATACGGGAAACAGACACCTTTGAAAAACACTTCCCTGCGGTAATCACAAATGGCGGTAAAAAGTCCTTCTTTATTACCAAAGTATTTATAGATGGATGTTTTTGAACCACCTGCATGATTGACGATGTCATCCAAAGACACGGCTTCATAACCTTTCTCTAAAAACAAATCGGTTGCGCACAGTAATAGGGCAAAACGACGTTCTTCTCCACGACGAGTTTGAGGTTTGGCGCAGCTTGGATAGCAAATATCAGTCATTATCTACTTTGGAGTAATGGGGTTCTCCTTAGTATAACAAAAACCATATCTCTTGTATGGCAATCACATTGATGTGTGTTTCAAAACATCTCAATTTTAGTAAAAAAGCGAATCACTTGGATTCGCTTTTTTATGACTGCTCATTAAGCAGAGCGAACTTCTTCGTCTTCCTCGTCATCGGTCGAGTCCATACCGAGTTCTTTGAGCTTGCGGGTGAGCGTGTTGCGTCCCCAACCTAAAAGTTCGGCAGCATGGCGTTTACGACCGCGGGTTTGTTGTAAAGCAGCATTAATCAAAGTGCGTTCAAACATGGGTGTAGCAATATCCAATATCTTCATTTCGCCATTTTTCAACTTTTGAATTGCCCATTGACCCAATAATTCATCCCAATGGTGTACAGCAATACGTTCAACCAAAGCAGGACTGGTATTTGATGCAGCTTGTGCGTCATTAGTTTTATGTACAGACGCTTGCTTAAGTTCAGCCGGTAAGTCTTCTGGATAAACTTCACGCCCCGTGATCATGACTGTTAACCAGCGGCAGGTATTTTCTAGTTGACGAACATTACCAGGCCAAGGCAGTTGTTGCATATAGTCTGTGGTTTCGGTACGCAAGATTTTAGGGCTGACACCCAATTCCTTGCCTGCACGAGCCAAGAAATGCTGCGCCAGCATTGGAATATCTTCGCTACGATGTGACAGCTTTGGAATGTGAATACGAATCACGTTCAGACGATGATACAAGTCTTCACGGAAACGTCCTTCATTGACCAGCTTTTCCAAATCTTGGTGGGTTGCAGCGACGATACGTACATCGACCTTGACTGGGATATGTCCGCCGACGCGGTAGAATTCACCATCTGCTAAAACACGAAGTAAGCGTGTTTGTGTTTCAAATGGCATGTCACCAATTTCGTCAAGAAACAAAGTACCGCCATTGGCTTGTTCAAAACGGCCTTGATGTTGAGTGTTTGCTCCTGTAAATGCACCTTTTTCATGTCCAAATAACTCAGTTTCGATTAAGTCTTTTGGAATGGCTGCCATATTCAATGCAATAAATGGCTTGGCACGACGTGGTGAGTGTTTGTGTAAGGCGTGAGCAACCAACTCTTTACCTGTACCTGATTCACCATTAATCAATACTGTAATATGGGATTGTGATAAACGACCGATTGCTCGGAAAACTTCCTGCATTGCAGGGGATTCGCCGATAATTTCGGTTGATTGTAGTGGTGAGGCTGTTTTGGTTGCTTCTTGTTGTTGCAATTTATTGATATGCAAGATGGCACGATTGACTAGTGCCAAGGCTTCATCAATATCAAAGGGTTTAGGTAAATATTCAAAAGCACCTGTTTGATAGCTTGATACAGCAGACTCTAAATCGGAGTGCGCGGTCATGATAATCACAGGCAGGTCAGGATGTGTGTTCTTCACCTTAGATAAGAAGGTTAGACCATCAATCCCTGGCATGCGGATGTCGGTTAAAATCACATCGGGTGCATCGTCATGTAGGCGTTCCAATGCAGTTTGTGCTTCTTCAAAGTTGGTGACATCAAAACCTTCTTCTTTGAAGGTTTTTTCAAGTACCCAACGCATGGCACGATCGTCATCAATTACCCAAATTTTATTTCGTGACATGGTTTAACTCCCAAGGTAGATATAGGCTAAATACGGTTTTTCCTGGAACTGATTGACACTCAATCATTCCGTTATGTTGATGCATAATATTTTGAGCAATACTGAGACCCAGTCCTGTGCCTTTGGCACGACCTGTAACGAGGGGATAGAAAACTGATTCGAGAATGCTTTCTGGAACGCCAGGACCATTGTCTTCGATATCGATACGGACAGCTGAACGATTTAATACACCGTTAATCGTAACAAGGCGTTGTATTCGGGTTCTTAAAACCAGTTCAGGCTCTGAATCGGTAAAGAATTCTTTATTTTCGGTCATGGCTTGTACTGCATTGACACTAATGTTGAGCATGACCTGAATCAGTTGGTCGCGATCAGCCATGACATCGGGTAAAGACAAGTCATAATCACGGGTAATCTTGATTTTTTTCTTGGTTTGGTTTGCAATAAGTGACCGAACACGCTCTAAGGGCTCATGCACATTGCTGAGTTCATAACTTGGCAACTGACGAGAACCAAGCATGGTATCTGCCAAATTGGTGAGTCGATCAACTTCGCTAATAATGATGTCAGTAAACTCACGATAGCTATCATCACCTAAACTGCGTGCCAGTAATTGAGTTGCACCACGAATACCCGCCAAAGGATTTTTAATTTCATGTGCCACACCACGGACCAATTGTCTGGCTACTTGGTGTTGCTGAACGAGGTTTTCTTCCTTAGAGATTTTCAACATCCGATCAATTGGATTAAGTTCGATTAAGAGTAAAGGGTGATAACTTTTACCAGCATTGAGCTGTGAAGCGGTGTAGTCGACATGAATGGGTTTAAAATTCACATTGATCACTGCTTCACGACGCGTATAGTGTTGACCACTTTCTAAGGTATTTAATAAAGCTTCTTGCGTATTGAAGGTATCATCATGTGCATGCAGCAAATTTAATACCGGCTGACCTGATGCGCGTAACAAGCTGATATCAAATAATGCTTCACAAGCAGAATTTAAATAAAAAATATTAAGCTTACTATCGACCAATAAAATGGCAGTTGTCAGATTATCTACTAAGAGTCGATAGTCGATAGTGTTCTGTTGATCCATTTGTGAATCGTCCTGTTTTAAAATGGCGCAATAAATATAAATTTTAATGAAGAGCCATTAACTTCTAAAATGTACTTTATGCAAAATACAAGCCAACTTTGTATTAACTAAATTTCAATCACTTAAATCTGAAAGAATCGATTTATACGGTATTTTTCACATACATCTGCTTATTTCAATATTTTATTATGCTTCAAATTGGTGCGTTGTTAGATTTTGTTTAAAATTTTGGTCGTATTTTGGTGCATTACACAAAGAGATGGCTTTGCTGCTATGCGTAGACAAAGAAAAGTCATACAATACGCCGATTCAAGTGGAGCGCAGATTCATGAAGACCCCCAAAGTCGGTTTTGTATCTTTAGGTTGTCCTAAGGCATTGGTAGATTCTGAACGAATTTTAACTCAGTTAAAGACTGAAGGTTATCAGGTTGCATCAGATTATGACGGTGCAGATTTGGTTGTTGTTAACACCTGTGGTTTTATTGAATCTGCAGTGCAAGAGTCTTTAGATGCCATTGGCGAAGCCATGAGCGAAAACGGACGAGTGATCGTTACCGGTTGCTTAGGTAAAGATGAAGACAAAATTCGCCAAATGCACCCCAATGTGCTTAAAGTAACAGGGGCGGCAGCTTATCAAGATGTGATGGAAGCAGTACATGAATATGTGCCTGCACCACCAAAACACAACCCATTTATTGATTTAGTTCCAGAGCAAGGTGTTCGTTTAACGCCGAAGCATTATGCCTATTTAAAAATTTCAGAAGGCTGTAATCACCGCTGTACATTCTGCATTATCCCAAGTATGCGCGGAGATCTCGTGTCTCGCCCTGTAGGTAAGGTGTTGGATGAAGCAGCTGCGCTTAAACGTGCGGGTGTAAAAGAGGTCTTGGTGATTTCTCAGGATACCTCAGCATATGGTGTGGATACCAAGTACAAGTTAGATTTCTGGAACGGTCAGCCAGTTAAAACCAAATTCTATGACATGTGCGAAGCGCTTGGTCAGCTTGGGATTTGGGTGCGTTTGCATTATGTTTATCCATACCCGCATGTAGATGCTGCCATTGATTTGATGGCTCAAGGTAAAATCCTGCCTTATTTAGATATTCCTTTTCAGCACGCCAGTCCGCGCATCTTAAAATTGATGAAGCGACCAGCTCATAGCGAAAACACATTAGAGCGCCTTAAATTGTGGCGTGAAAAATGCCCTGAATTGGTGATTCGTTCAACATTTGTTGTTGGTTTCCCTGGTGAAACAGAAGAAGACTTCCAGATTTTATTGGAATGGCTGAAAGAAGCTCAGCTTGATCGAGTGGGTTGCTTTACGTATTCGCCTGTAGAAGGTGCAACTGCGAATGATTTACCTGATCATGTACCAGAAGAAATTAAGCAAGATCGCTATGAGCGCTTCATGGAAGTTCAGCAAGCGATTTCTGCGGCAAAATTACAAAAGCGTATCGGTCAGAAAATGACAGTGCTTGTGGATGGCTTGGAAGATGAATTCCCTGTTGCAGTTGCACGTTCATATGCAGATGCGCCAGAAATTGATGGCAATGTTTTTGTTGAAGATATTGATAAGAGTGTGATTAAAGCAGGTGATCTGCTTGAAGTCGAAATTACCGATGCAGATGAATACGATTTATTTGCAAAGTTAATTCAGATTAAATCTGCTTGATGTTGAATTAAATTTAAGAAATTTGAGATTGGTCGGTTTGGAGTAAAAGTATGTCAGCTTCTAAAAATCCACGTTATGCACGAATTTTGCTAAAGCTTTCGGGTGAAGCTTTAGCAGGCAATAAAGATATGGGTATTGATGCCCAAGTTTTAGATCAAATGTCACTTTCAATTGCGCACTTGGTTGGTTTGGGTGTGCAGGTGGGTATTGTTGTTGGTGGTGGTAACTTGTACCGCGGCAGCCAGTTACAGAAAGATGGCCTAGTTGGTCGTGTAACAGGTGACCAAATGGGTATGTTGGCAACGGTAATGAATGGCTTAGCAATGCGTGACGCGTTGGTGCGCCGTAATATCAAAACGCGTTTAATGTCAGCATTGTCAATTGGTACAGTGGTTGAGCCATATTCAAGCCGTGATGCGATCCGTCACTTGAGCCAAGGTGAAGTGTGTGTATTTGTTGCGGGTACAGGGAATCCATTCTTTACCACAGATACAGCAGCATGTTTACGTGGTATTGAGATTGAGGCGAACCTGATCTTGAAAGCGACCAAAGTAGATGGTGTTTATAATAAAGATCCAAGCAAATATGATGATGCGGTTAAATATGACAATTTAACTTTTGACCAAGTGCTTGATGAAAAGCTTGGTGTGATGGATCTGACCGCGATTTGTTTATGTCGTGATCACAATGTGCCACTACAAGTTTTTGATATGAACAAATCTGGTGCATTACTTTCTGTTGTAATGGGCGAAAAAGAAGGTACTCACGTCACGAATTAATGTACGTGAGTCATAAAGCTCTTTATACTAATGTCTAAATATTTTGTAATACCTAATGAATAAGTAAGGAAGATCATATGATTAACGATCTCAAACAAGATAGCGAACAGCGTATGCAGAAATCGCTTGACTCTTTAGAGTTGGGCTTTGCCAAAGTTCGTACAGGTCGTGCGCACCCATCTATTTTAAATGGTGTGATGGTTTCTTACTACGGCTCTGATGTTCCATTGAATCAAGTCGCAAATATCGGGCTTGAAGATTCGCGTACCTTGTTGGTTCAACCATTTGAGCGTTCGATGGTTGCTGCGATTGATAAAGCGATTCGTGAAGCAGGTTTGGGATTAAATCCTATCACTGCTGATGCAATCCGTGTACCAATGGCTGCGTTAACAGAAGAAACCCGCCGTGATATGCAAAAAGTTGCGCGTGCTGAAGCTGAAAATGCCAAAGTTGCAATTCGTAATATTCGTCGTGATGTATTGGGTGATCTCAAAGCATTATTGAAAGAAAAAGAAATTTCTGAAGATGATGATCGCCGTGCATCAGATGATATTCAAAAAATTACGGATAAATATGTTGCAGAAGTTGATAAACGTCTTGCAGCGAAAGAAGCAGAATTGATGAAGGTCTGATTTTATTATGACCTTGCAAGAAGAAGCGCTTCTTCCTCAACATGTTGCCATCATTATGGATGGCAACAATCGTTTTGCCAAAAAAAAGCAAATGCAAAAAGGCGATGGACATCGGGAAGGCAAAAATGTCTTGGATCCGATTGTTGAACATTGCAAAAAAGAAGGTGTTCGTGCGTTAACCGTTTTCGCATTTTCAAGTGAAAATTGGAATCGTCCACAATACGAAGTTGATTTGCTAATGAAATTGTTGGAAGAAACAATTCATGAGCAATTGCCTCGTATGGAGCAATTTAATATCGCGCTGCGCTTTATTGGTGATCGTTCTCGGTTGTCAAATGAATTGCGTGATTTAATGCAACTCGCTGAGCAAAAAACGGCCGCTTTTGATTCCATGACCCTAACAATTGCGATAAGTTACGGTGGTATGTGGGATATGGCGCAGGCTGCAAAAAACATTGCTCAAGATGTACTTGCAGGAAAACTTCAAGCAGATCAGATAAATGTTGATTTATTTGATAAATATGTCAGTCTAAATGATCTTCCAGCTGTTGATTTGTTAATTCGTACAGGTGGAGATTACCGTTTGTCTAACTTCCTGTTATGGCAAGCTGCGTATGCCGAATTGTATTTTACCGATACTTTGTGGCCAGAATTTACTGTAAAAGAGTTGGATTACGCATTTCGTGTTTTTTCAGGACGTGAAAGACGCTTTGGTAAAACATCGGAACAGATTCAACAAGCGAAAATAGAGAATTAATAATGTTAGAGCGGATTATTACCGCATTGGTGTTAGTTGCTGTTGTTTTAAGTTGCATGTTTGCAACGCAATCACATTATCCAATGTTTATGCTTATGATTTTAGCCGCGGGGGTTGCAGGTTATGAGTGGTTTAAGCTTATGCCTCGTGCAACATCACCGGTATCAAAACCTAAAGCTTGGATTTATGGTGGCGCGGTTGCAGCAGTAGCGACACTGGCATTATTTTTTGATGATGTAGCACTTTTACTCTGGGCTGCCTCTATTCTCACTTGGTTGGGCAGTATCTATTGGGTAAAGAATTTTCCCGAATCTGATAGTTGGTATAATGCATCCTTACATATCGTTGGGTTTATTCTGATTTCTGCCGCAGTCACCGCGCTTTATGCTGTTTGGCATAGCTCACCATGGTGGCTGATGTATTTGTTCCTCCTGGTTTGGGGCGCGGATAGTGGTGCATATTTTGTAGGGCGTAAATTCGGTAAGAAGAAACTTGCACCTTTTGTGAGCCCCAATAAATCTGTTGAAGGTTTATATGGTGGTATCGCGACAACTGTGATTATCATGTTGGTTGTGCAGTATACCTATTTAAATTTAACTGCAATACAGCTTATTCTGTTCTTAATTCTTTCAATTATTACTGTGTTTGCTTCGGTATTGGGTGACTTGTTTGAGTCAATGATTAAACGCCGAGCAGGAATCAAGGATTCTGGCCGTGTTCTGCCTGGACATGGTGGTGTGTTAGATCGTATTGACTCCTTACTTGCCGCTGCACCGATTTTTGCAACAGGTATGTATATATTAAAACTTATTGGTGTAGATCTTTAAATGACTCAAGCTGTTTGTATATTGGGTGTTACGGGTTCAATTGGACAAAGTACTTTAAAAGTATTGGAACAACACCCAGACCAATACACTGTATTTGCAGTCTCTGCATATAGTCGTTTAGATGAACTTTTAGAAATTTGTAAAAAATATCATCCAAAAATTGTTGTTGTGCCAAATGATAAAGCACTTGAGTTGCAACAACGCTTCGATCAAGAAAATTTAAAACAGATTGAAATCTTAACCGATGAAACCGGCTTAATCTCAATCGCTGCACATGCTGATGTTGATATCGTTATGGCGGCAATTGTTGGGGCGGCTGGTTTACTTCCTACATTGGCAGCAGTAAAGGCGGGTAAGCGGGTTTTGCTTGCCAATAAAGAAGCACTGGTGATGTCGGGTGACATCATGATGCAGGCAGCTAAAGAGCATCAGGCATTGTTGTTACCTGTAGACTCTGAACATAATGCTATTTTTCAGTCTTTACCGCATGATTATTTAAATGCAGAAAGAACCGGACAGCCTCAATTGGGCGTGTCACAGATTCTACTGACTGCATCTGGCGGTCCTTTTCTAAATCATTCCTTGGAACAGTTGCATGATGTAACGCCTCAACAGGCATGTAAACATCCAAACTGGTCAATGGGGCAAAAGATCTCAGTCGACTCTGCAACTTTAATGAATAAAGGCTTAGAATTGATCGAAGCTTGTCATTTGTTTTCAATATCAGAACATTTTGTTACAGTTGTTGTTCACCCACAAAGTATTATTCACTCCATGGTGCAATATGTGGATGGATCAACTTTGGCACAAATGGGTAACCCTGATATGTGTACGCCGATTGCACATGCATTGGCATGGCCAAAACGTTTAGCGACGCACGTTCCTGCATTGAATTTGTTTGAGACAGCTCAATTGAATTTCCAATCACCTGATCTTGTTAAGTTTCCAGCTTTGGATTTAGCGCGTCAGGCTATGCGTGCAGGTGGTTTAGCACCAACGATTTTAAACGCGGCAAATGAAATTGCAGTTGCCGCTTTTTTGCAGCAAAGAATTCGATTTACTCAGATCACTCAAGTGGTCGAAAATACCTTGCAAACTGTACAAAATGCTAAAGCAGAAAACATAGACATCATTTTACAGACTGATATGATCGCAAGACGAATTGCAGAAAAGTATATTGTGGATATAGGAGGCTAAATCGTATGAATGCACTATTTATGATTGTTGCAGCGATTTTGTTGCTTGGTCCTCTGATCGCAATTCACGAATTTGGTCATTATTGGGTTGCACGTAAACTTGGTGTTAAAGTGCTGGTTTATTCCATTGGCTTTGGCCCAACTTTGTTGAAATGGCAATCTAAAAAATCAGGTATTCAATATCAGCTTTCTGCATTGCCGTTAGGTGGTTATGTCAAGATGTTGGATGAACGTGAGGGCAATGTTGCTGAGCAAGATTTACCTTATGCGTTTAACCGCCAATCTCCGTGGAAACGTATCGCGATTGTTGCTGCGGGCCCATTGATTAACCTGATTTTTGCGGTGTTCCTGTATTGGATTTTATTTTTGCCTGCACAAGAGCAGTTGAATACGCGTATTGGCAAAATCATGCCAAATACACCTGCTGCACAAGTTGATTTACATGTTGGCGATAAGGTGTTGATGGTGGATGGACAAACAACATCAACATGGGAAAAGCTAAATTATGCTTTAGTCAATCGTGTGGGCGAAACTGGACAGGTCTCCATTATTGTTGATCGTGCAGGGACTGAGAAGCAATTTAGTTTACCGATCAAAGAGTTTTTAAAAGATCAAAGTCAATCACCTTTAGATGTATTGGGCTTTTTACCTTATCGTCCTGTCATTCCTGCAACAGTGAAAGAGCTGAGTGCAGATGGTGCTGCAATCCGCCAAGGCATGAAGGTGGGAGACCAAATTGTTGCAATTGATAATGTTGCAATGAAAGATTGGTTTGATGTGGTGGGTGTGGTGCAAAAATCACCAGAGAAGCTTTTAAATATTGATGTGATGCGTCAAGGTCAATTGGTCCATCTACAAGTGATGCCTCAAGGGCAACGCGATAATATGGGTAATACGACTGGGATGCTCGGCGTCAAAAGTGATACTGGTAAAATCACGATCCCGAATGATTATAAACAAACCATTCAATATTCACCTATTGAAGCGCTGGGTGCTGCATTTGAAAAAACCACACAGCTTTCTGGCATGATTTTTAACTCCATCATCAAAATGGTGCGTGGTTTAATTGGATTGGATAATCTATCTGGCCCGGTTACGATCGCAAAAATGGCTGGTCAAAGCGCAGAAATGGGATGGCAAACATTTATCTCATTCATGGCTTTGATGAGTGTAAGTTTGGGGGTTCTAAATTTGTTACCGATTCCAATGCTGGATGGTGGACATTTAGTTTATTACTTTATCGAAGCAATTCGTGGTAAACCTGTTTCTGAACAAATACAGATGTTTGGTCTAAAAGTTGGTATGGTACTGCTCGGTAGCATGATGCTTTTGGCTTTATTTAACGACTTCATGCGTTTATAAAAAAACGCAAATGGAATTTAACTTACTGGAAAATATATGGGCATGCGTCACACACATTTATTAATGCCTTTGGCACTGGTTAGTGCGATGGCAGTGGTACAACAAGCATACGCAGCAGATGAGTTTCTTGCACGAGATATACGAATTGATGGCTTAGTGCGTTTAACACCTGCAAGTATCTATTCTATGTTACCAATAAATAGTGGCGATAGAGTCAGTGATCCAATGATTGCTGAGGCAATCCGTACGCTATATGCTTCTGGTTTATTCGATGACATTAAAACATATAAAGAAAATGATGTTTTAGTGTTCCGAGTTGTAGAACGTCCAGTGATTTCAAAGTTGGAATTCAAAGGTAATAAACTCATTCCGAAAGAAGCCTTGGAACAAGGTTTGAAGAAGATGGGCATTGCTGAAGGTGAGGTATTTAAGAAGTCTGCATTACAGACCATTGAAACTGAGCTAGAACAACAATATACCCAGCAAGGCCGTTATGATGCGGATGTGACGGTTGAAACGGTTGCTCGTCCAAATAACCGTGTTGAGTTAAAGCTGAACTTTAATGAAGGTACAGCGGCTAAAGTATTTGATATCAATATTATTGGTAACACTGTTTTCAGTGATAGCGATATCAAACAAGCCTTCGCAGTGAAGGAAAGTGGTTGGGCTTCTATTGTGACCCGTAATGACCGCTATGCCCGTGAAAAGATGGCTGCAAGTTTAGAAGCTTTACGTGCCCTCTATTTAAACAAAGGTTATATCAACTTTAATATCATTAACTCTCAATTGAACATCAGTGAAGATAAAAAGCATATCTTTATTGAGGTTTCAGTTGATGAAGGTAGTCAATTTAAGTTTGGCGAAACAAAATTCTTAGGTGATGCACTATATAAGCCTGAAGAATTACAAATGCTTAAGCTCTATAAAGATGGCGAAACCTATTCTCAAGAAAGAGTCAACGCAGTTAAACAGCTTTTGCTTCGCAAATATGGTAATGCTGGTTATTACTATGCTGAAGTAAATGTGGTACCTGAAATTAATAACCAAACGGGTATCGTTAACCTAAACTATTATATTAATCCAGGCCAACAAGTCACCGTACGTCGTATTAATTTCACGGGTAATAGCAAAACTGCAGATGAAGTGTTACGTCGTGAAATGCGTCAAATGGAAGGTGCGCTGGCAAGCAATGAGAAGATTGACCTTTCTAAAGTTCGTTTAGAGCGTACAGGTTTCTTCAAGACAGTTGACGTTAAGCCAGTTCGTGTGCCGAACTCGCCTGATGAAGTAGATTTAAATGTCAATGTTGAAGAACAACATTCTGGTACGACCACGCTAGCAGTAGGTTACTCGCAAAATGGTGGTGTAACCTTCCAAGCAGGTTTAAGCCAGACTAACTTTATGGGTACGGGTAACCGTGTTGCGATCGACTTGTCGCGTTCTGAAACACAAGATTACTATAACTTAAGTGTTACTGATCCATACTTTACCATTGATGGTGTAAGCCGTGGTTATAACGTTTATTACCGTAAAACTAAGTTAAATGAAAACTATAACGTTAACAACTATGTAACGGATAGTATTGGTGGTAGCTTGAGTTTTGGTTATCCAATTGATGAAAATCAAAGCTTGAGTGCATCTTTAGGGATTGACCAAACTAAAGTCAGAACGGGACCAAGTGTTTCAACTTATATTCGTGATTATTTGTTAGCAAATGGCGGTAAAGCGACTGGAAGCAGTAGCTATTGTCCAACTGAGTTCTTAGAAACTGATCAAACTACAGGTCAATTAACAGGTAAGTGCCAAGAAGGAAAGCTGATCAATTATGATAATGCTTTCGAAGGTACATTCTTGACCTATAATTTAAACTTGGGTTGGTCATATAACACATTAAACCGTCCAATTTTCCCAACTTCAGGTATGTCACACCGAGTTGGTTTGGAAATTGGTTTACCAGGTAGTGATGTCGACTATCAAAAAATGACCTATGACGCGCAAGCCTTTAAATCACTTTGGGGCGGCTTTGTACTTCGTGGCTACGGTAAGTTAGGTTATGGTAATGATTTACCATTCTATAAGAACTTCTACGCGGGTGGTTATGGTTCAGTACGTGGTTACGATAACAGCTCTTTAGGTCCAAGATATCCAAGTGTGATTTTCCAAGAAACTAAGCAAAATGACCTCGATCCAGAAGAAGTGGGCGGTAATGCTTTAGTTCAATTTGGTACAGAATTAGCACTTCCTTTACCATTTAAAGGGGATTGGACTCGTCAGGTACGCCCAGTACTCTTTGCTGAAGGTGCTCAAGTGTTTGATACTCAGTGTGATGTGCCAAAAGGTAATGTCACAATTGATGGTAAAGAAGTTGATATTAAGCAATATTGTAAAGATAACAACAAGTTAGATTTTGGCAATATGCGTTATAGTGTTGGTGTTGGCTTCACATGGATTACCATGATTGGCCCATTATCACTGAGTTATGCATTCCCGCTGAATGATAAAAAAGGCGATGATACTAAATCTATCCAATTCGAAATCGGTCGTACCTTCTAAGGGCGACCTCGTTTAGCGCTGTAAAATATAAAGGATGTAATAATGAAAAAATTAGCAATGTTGATGTTAGGTTTAGGCTTCACGGTTTCTGCTTCAGTAAATGCAGCTGGCCTTGCTGTGGTCGATTTGGCTAAAGTTGTTGAGAGCAGTACTTATCTGAAACAACAAAATGCTAGCCTCACTCAGTCAGTCAAACCAACTTCAACTCGTCTTGAGCAATTGGGTAAAGAAATCGAGTCTTTACAGCAAAAAGCACAGACTGAAGGCCAAAAAATGAATCAAGCGGATATTCAGAAGCTGACTGCTCAGTATCAATCAAAGCTTAGTGAATTTAATTCGACTCAACAAGGTTTACAGACTAAAGTTCAGTCAAGTTTACAGGCAATGAATACGACTTTTGAGTCTCGTGTGAAGCAAGCTGCTGAACAATTGCGTAAAGAGAACAACTTAGACTTTATTTTGAATAAAAATTCTACGATTGCCTCTGACGCTCAGTATGATTTAACTGATAAAATGATTCAAAAGGTTAATGCTATTAAATAATCAATGAATAGACGTACTTATCGTTTAGAAGAAATTGCTCACCTTGTCGAAGGTGAGCATTTCGGTGAAAAAGACTTTCAAATTTCTAATTTGGCAAGTTTGGAACATGCGCAAAAACAGCATATCTGTTTTGTGAATGGTGAGAAATACTTGGCGCAAGCCGAAGCAAGTCATGCTGGTGTGTACATTGTCACCGCGGCCCTCAAACAACAACTTACAAGTAAACAAAATTTTATTGTTGTTGATAATCCTTATCTGGCTTTTGCCACCTTAACCCATGTATTTGAAAAAAAGATAACTCAACGCGGTATTGAACGTACAGCCCAGATTCATCCTTCAGCAATCATTGCTGATGATGCTTATGTTGGGCACTATGTGGTGATCGGTGAAAATTGTGTGGTGGGGAACAATACCATTATTCAAGCGCATGCATTTCTCGATGATCATGTTGAGATTGGTAAAGATTGCTTTATTGATGCACATGTCACCATTACAGGGTCGGCTAAACTAAAAGATCGTGTTCGTATTCATGCGAATACTGTGATTGGGTCAGAAGGTTTTGGTTTTGCGCCTTATCAGGGCAAGTGGCATCGTATTGCTCAATTGGGTTCAGTTCGTATTGGAAATGATGTTCGAATTGGTTCAAATTGTAGTATTGATCGTGGCGCATTGGACGATACGATTTTGGCTGATGGTGTCATTATTGATAACCTTGTGCAAATTGCTCACAACGTCCAAATTGGAGAGAACACTGCGATTGCTGCAAATTGCGGAATTGCAGGAAGTGCGAAAATTGGCAAAAACTGTATCATGGGTGGCGCATCAGGCGTGGTTGGACACCTTGAAATTACTGATAATGTCACACTTACAGCAATGTCAATGGTCACAAAAAATATTTCTGAGCCAGGAACGTATTCTTCTGGGATGGGTTTGTTTGAAAATAGTCATTGGAAAAAGACAATTGTCCGTCTGAGACAATTAGCAGATGTGCCATTGACCCAAATCACTAAAAGGCTTGATCATATGCAAGCTCAATTAGAGTCCCTTGAATCAACCTTTAAGTTACGTAAATAATTTATTATGACTGAGTCTACATCTCCAGCATTTACAATGCCTGAATTACCCATGGATATTCTTACGATTCGTGAATATTTACCGCATCGTTATCCTTTTTTATTAGTCGATCGTGTTACAGAAGTAACTGAGAATAGTATTGTCGGTTATAAAAACGTCTCGATTAATGAAGAGTTTTTACAAGGGCATTTTCCAACTTATCCAATTATGCCGGGTGTGCTGATCATTGAAGCCCTAGCACAAGTTTCTGGTATATTGGGTTTTGTACTTACCAATCAAAAGCCAAAAGCAGGTTCTTTGTTCCTTTTTGCGGGTGCTGAGAAAATCAGATTTAAAAAACAAGTTGTTGCGGGTGACCAGCTTATCTTAAAATCTGAACTTGTGATGCAAAAACGTGGCATTTACAAGTACAATTGTACCGCTAGTGTTGATGGCAAGGTTGCCGCGACAGCAGAGATTATTATTTCCCACCAGAAAATAGAGCAGACATGAGTAGTCAAAATTTAATACATCCTACAGCAATTATTGACCCGTCTGCAGAAATCGCTTCTGATGTACAAATTGGTCCTTATTGTATTGTAGGTCCAAATGTAAGTATTGACTCTGGTACAAAATTACATTCACATGTTGTTATTGGTGGTTTTACGCGAATTGGTAAAAATAATGATATTTTCCAATTCTCGAGTATTGGTGAAATTTGCCAAGATTTAAAATATCAAGGCGAAGAAACTTGGCTAGAAATTGGCGATCATAATTCGATTCGTGAGCATTGTACCTTGCACCGCGGTACCGTTCAGGATCATAGTTTGACCAAGATTGGTAGCCACAACTTATTAATGGTGAATACGCATATTGCACATGACTGTGTTATTGGGAACCATAATATTTTTGCAAATAATGTCGGTGTGGCAGGGCATGTTCATGTTGGCGACCACGTGATTGTTGGTGGAAATGCTGGTATTCATCAATTCTGTAAGATTGACTCTTATAGCATGATCGGCGGAGCTGCTTTAATTCTTAAAGATGTACCTGCTTATATTATGGCTTCTGGTAATCCTGCACGTGCCTTTGGTATGAATATCGAAGGAATGCGTCGTAAGGGCTGGTCTAGAGATACCATTCAAGGTTTAAGAGAAGCGTATAAGCTGATCTATAAATCTGGTCTAACGACAGAACAGGCAATTGAACAAATTCGTAATGAAATTCTAGTAAAAACACCTGAAGCGCAACTGTTTATTGATTCGTTAGAACAATCAACACGCGGTATTGTGCGTTAATAACTGAACAGAAAAGAAAAAAGACACCGCGGTGTCTTTTTTTATAACTTTAACTTTCTTGTTCAATAAACTGCTGACGATATTGCTTCGGAGAGTGTTCAAAGGTTCGCTTGAATGCCTGACTAAACGCTGTTTCTGAAGAATAGCCAACTTTATTGGCAATTTGCTGTACAGAATAATTACTTTTACGTAGATACTGGCTGGCTAAACGCATACGATGCTGTTGTAAGTAGGCGAGAGGAGACTCACCAATTACTTCATGGAAGAGGCTGGCAAACTTTGAGCGTGACATACAGCATTGTTCTGCCAATGATTCAACTGTCCAAGCATCTTCAGGATGATTATGGATTGCAGCAAGGCTATTACTCAGTTCAGGATGGTTGAGTGCACTGAGCCAACCATGTTGAGTCGAGATCTGTTGGATATGATCTCGAATACATTTGATCAATAAGATATTCACCAGATGATCAATAATAATATCGCGACCTGCCTGAATATTCTGTGTTTCTAAGGCCAAAAAGTGTAAGCCGATTTGTAACCATTCTGGTGCATTAGTATCGCCATGTTGAAGATGGATAATTGATGGTAAAGCCTGAATAAAAGGCTTGGCCATAATGGTGTCAATTTGGCAACGTATTGTTAGAATCAGATTTTTTTCGGATGAGTGTGTACCGAACTCAATAGCATCTTCTTTATGACCATTGAAAAACTTTGAAATATCAACAGCATCAACCAGTTTGGTAATCGCATTATCTGCACCTGTATGTGCTTTGCCAGATGGAATAACCACAATTTCACCAGCATGTGCAGTTAAACTATTGTGTGCGTCAATTTGAATAAAAACAGAACCAACTAAAACAATATGAACAATTAAGGCGGTTTGATCTTGGCAGATAAAACTCCATTCTCCTTGAGTTTTCAAGTAGAGATATTCAGTGTGATTTAAATGAATATCAGCAAATATTTTACTTAAAGCATCCATATGATTTTTTAACGATGTATTCATTTAAATTATAGAGAGCTGTGCTAATAACTCAATATGTGTTTTTAGGACAAAAACAGGGTGGATGATGCCAAAGACTTTGACATAGCTTTTTTGGACGCTTGCAACTGTCATGAAAGCCATAATTCTTGAAAATATGTATATATATACAAAGACATGGATATGATGATGAATGCGCCAGTAAATGTTGAACAAGAACTTACGCCAGTAAGCATTCCAAAGTCAAAAACGGAGTTGGATCGTAAACGTTATTTATGGGCCATTAGCCCAGCTTTGCCTGTAATCGGAATTGGGATTTTAGCAGGTTATCAATTTGCGCCGCGCCCATTGAAAAAAATCTTCGCTTTAGGTGGCCCAATCGTTTTACACATCGTCATTCCGACGATTGATACCATTATTGGTAAAGATGCCAATAACCCAACTGATGAAGATATTCGACTTCTTGAGAAAGATCCGTACTATTCGCGTTTGGTGAAAAGCTTTATTCCATTGCAATATGCGGCTAATGTGTATGCATGTTATTTAACCAGTCGTAAAGAGACATCGTTTCTTGATAAGATTTTTCTTGGTATCTCAATGGGTGCCATCAACGGAATTGCGATCAACACTGCACATGAGTTGAGTCATAAACATGATCGTATTGACCATATTTTGTCGCATTTAGCCCTCGTGCCAACAGGTTATAATCATTTCCGAATTGAACATCCTTATGGCCACCATAAACGTGCTGCGACACCTGAAGATCCAGCATCTTCACAAATGGGTGAAACATTCTACGAGTTCTGGCCACGTACCGTGATTGGTTCTTTTAAATCAGCCATTGAGATTGAAACCAATCGTTTAAAACGTAAAGGTAAAGAATTTTGGTCAACTGAAAATGAACTCTTGCAAGGTTGGGGCATGAGTGCAGCTTTTCATGCATCGATGGTCGGTTTATTTGGTAAAGGTGTTATTCCTTATTTAGCGACTCAAGCATTCTATGGCATTAGCCTGTTTGAGATTATTAACTATATCGAGCACTATGGTTTAAAACGTCAGAAAGATAAGAATGGTAAGTATGAGCGGACCATGCCAGAACATAGCTGGAACAATAATAATATTGTGACTAACTTATTCTTGTATCAATTACAGCGTCACTCTGATCATCACGCTTATCCGACGCGTCCGTTCCAAGCATTACGTCATTTTGATGAAGCGCCTGAATTGCCAAGTGGTTATGCCAGTATGTTACTACCTGCTTTGATTCCACCACTATGGTCAAAAATGATGGATAAGCGTGTCTTTGATCACTACAAAGGTGATTTGAATAAAGCCAATATTTTCCCAAAACGTCGTGCAAAACTGTTTAAGAAATTTGGTGTAGTCGATCAATCTTTGCAGCAGACTCAGATTGAAGCCGTGACTGCCGAATAATTCAAGAAGCCTCCCAAAAGTAAGGCACTGATGAGTCATCATCAGTGCCTTTTTATTTTCTTGTATTAAAACTTTAACCAAGTAAGGATTTTAAATTTTCTTGCTGTATACCTATGTATAACTTAAAAATAATCTTGTAATCAATTTTATGAGGCGATGATGACAAAACATTATGATTATATTGCAATAGGTGGTGGTAGCGGCGGAATTGCATCGGTTAATCGTGCGGCAATGTATGGCAAAAAATGCGCATTGATCGAAAAAGCAGAGATTGGTGGAACATGTGTCAATGTAGGCTGTGTTCCTAAAAAAGTCATGTGGTATGCAGCTCATGTAGCTGAGTCAATTCAAAAGTATGGGCCTGATTATGGCTTTAACAGTAAAGTTGAGTCATTTGATTGGCAGGTTTTGATCAAGAATCGGCAGGCCTATATTGATCGAATTCATCAATCTTATCAAAATAGCCTAAGCAAGAATAATGTTGATCTTATTCAGGGATCTGCTTATTTTATTGATAAAAATACCATTGAAGTCAACGGTGAGCGATTCACAGCGGATCATATCTTAATTGCAACAGGGACACAGCCTTCATTACCTGATATAGAAGGTGTTAAATATGGGATTGACTCAAATGGTTTCTTTGAACTGACTGCTTTACCAAAAACCACAGCCGTGATTGGTTCAGGTTATATTGCGGTTGAATTGGCGGGTGTGCTGAACGCTTTAGGTTCTCAGGTTGGATTGTTTATTCGTAAAGATTTACCTGTAAGACGTTTTGATTCGTTTTTGAGTGAAACTTTGGTTGAGGTCATGCAAGCCGATGGCATCACTGTACATACCCAAGCCGTACCTGAAAAAGTCACAAAAAATGTGGATGGTTCCGTGGTACTGCATTTAGAAAATGGTGAAAGCCATAGCGTAGATTGTCTGATCTGGGCAACGGGTCGAGAACCCAATACTGCACGTTTAAACTTGGACAAAGCGAATGTTCAGCTTGATGAACGGGGTTATATTCAAGTCGATAAATTCCAGAATACCTCACAAAAAGGTGTCTATGCTGTCGGAGATATTACGGGAAAAATGGAACTGACACCGGTCGCGGTTGCCGCTGGACGTAGACTGTCTGAACGACTCTTCAATCAGAAACCAGATGAGCATTTAGACTACGACAATATTCCAACCGTGGTGTTTAGCCATCCACCGATTGGAACGGTGGGGATCACTGAGAAAGAGGCAATTGAACAATATGGTCAGCAGGCGGTCAAAGTCTATAACTCCTCATTCACTGCCATGTATAGTGCCATTACCCAACATCGCCAACCGACCAAAATGAAATTGGTTTGTGTGGGGGATAATGAAAAAATTGTGGGTATCCATGGCATAGGTTTTGGGATGGATGAAATTTTACAAGGTTTTGCTGTTGCCTTAAAAATGGGGGCAACCAAGAAAGACTTTGATAATACAGTTGCAATTCATCCAACCTCGGCAGAAGAGTTTGTTACCATGCGCTAGTATGCGCTTATCTGTGTGGTCATTTCGCTTTCTTATGATGGAGAAATGACCACTTTAAGGCCATTGGGGGCGTTTTGGCTGAACCTGATTGTGAAGCCATGTTTTTCCAATAGCAATTTCACCAGTGCTAACCCGAGTCCATGACCGTTGTTGTGTGCAGATTTACGCCAAAATCGCTGTGTAAGTAAACTAAGATCATGGTCATTTAAACCATGACCTGTATCACTAATCACTAAATCATGTGTTTGCATATAGATTTGAATTGGGGCTTGCGCGTGTAAATACGCATTTTCAATTAAATTTTTAAGCACAATCTTTAGAGCTTCATCAGGGAGGTTGAGTAGAGATAAACTATTCCAATCAACTTCTAATTGCTGTGGTAGGTCGTGATATTTTTGCTCGAGTTCATTGATCACCTGTTTGAGGCTAACAGTAACATCGACTCTATTCAGCTCTGGTTGAACAAGTGTCTCTGTTTTACTTAACAAGAGTAATTGTTCCAAAAGTTGTTCATATCGCTGGATGCTGAATTCTGCTTGTTCTAAATTATTCAGCAGCTTTTGCTGATCTTGCCGAGATTGCATCAGCATAAGTTTACTTAACTGCACATGGGTTTTAATGGCAGTGAGTGGACTACGTAGTTCATGTGCAGCAAATGCACTAAAGCTTTTTTCATTTTCCAGGCTCTGATGCAAGTTGTGTACAAGCGCGAATATGCTGTCTACAAAGGGTTGAATTTCTTTTGGAATATTTTCAGTGTTTAAATCGAGTAGATCGGTTGCCGCTGAGGAATGTTGGTCTTGTTGTTTTCTCAGGCGTTGTGCAATGTGATCCAGTGGCAGAAACTCGACACGAATAATCCATAAGATCAGAAGAATGCATAGAATTAAAGTAATGATTAAAGGCATCAGCACAGATTGTAAAATTTGTTTGAGCAAGGAGTAGCGTAGTTGTAATTTTTCCGCAGTGACGACCCGTATTTGGCCCTTTTGCAGGACATAACTACGCCAATCAATGCCATTTTCTTGCCAAGTACTAAAGCCTGCTTTTCTACTGCTTAAACTGGGTGAACCTTGGGTTCTTACTAAAACTTGTTGGTCTTCTGCAGGGTCATAACTCGAAAGTGAAACCTCACAGACGATTAAATTTTGCGGATTATGTTTTTGTTGTACTGAATCCAAGCTATTCATGATTTGATCTACAGGGAGTTGTTGAATTAAATGGGCAACCATTAATGCTGAAGCTGAAAGCCGCTCATCTAAGGTCTGTTGTAGGCGTTTTTCCAGATCGACATAAAGCCAATAAAATACCAAAGACCACAGCAGAATAAATACAAAGCAAATCGTGGTGACTAATCGCCATTTTAAACTGTAATTTTTCATATGCTTTGCTCAGGCACTTTGAACAGATAACCTACACCCCGAATGGTTTGAATGATGTCTGGGTGAATTTTTTGCCTTAAATGATAAATATGGACATTAATGGCATTACTTTCGATACTGTCCTGAAAACCATAGACCTTATCGATGAGATGTTCATTTTTAAGGATCTGGTTTGGGTAGAGCATAAACGTTTCAAGCAAACTATATTCGCGGCGAGAGAGGTTGAGCAATTGATCTTGGTAATAAGCTTGTTGCGTATCTTGATGCAGCTTTAAATCACCTATCTGTAAGATGTTTGAGGAATAGCCGCGGTTTCGTCTCGCTAAAGCATGGACTCTGGCAATCAGAATAGGCAAATCAAAAGGTTTGGTCAGATAGTCATCCGCACCTGTATTGAGGGCTTCAACACATTGCTGCGTTTGATTACGTGCTGTAAGAACCAGAACAGGTACGTGCAAACCGTCTTTTCGCCATGTCTGTAAGAGCTCCAATCCATCTTGGTCGGGTAAGCCCAAATCCAATAAACATAAATCCACCGCGCTGTTTCGAATAAAATAATCCGCAGCTTTGGCAGTATTGACATGTTCAACCGAAATATTTAGATAATCCAGTGCGGCGACAATCCCTTGTGCGATATAGGGGTCATCTTCAACAAGTACGACAAACATGGCTTTTCCTCAATCAGTGTACTCATTTTACAAACAAATACAGCTGTTAATGTTCTCTTAATTTTGTCTATTTGATAATGCCTGCATATTGAATTTTAGACCTATTGTTATGCGATTTCATTTTTTAACCGCTCTATTTCTTGGGCTAAGTAGTGGCACATGGGCTGCTTCAGACTTTCTGCCGCCAGATCAAGCATTTAAATTTGAAGCCAGTTCTATTTCTAAAGATACTGCAGAATTAAAATGGGACATTGTGCCCAAATATTATCTCTATCATGATCAATTCAAAGTCATTTCGAATGGGAAAAATATTCACTTAAATTTGCCAAAAGGGCAGCAAAAAGATGACCCTACCTTTGGCCTAACCGATGTCCACTACAATAACGTGACTGCGGAATTTAAGGTACAGCCGAATCAAAAATACCAGATTCAATGGCAAGGCTGTGCCGATGACGGGCTTTGTTATCCTGTACAACGAATGACGATTCAGACGGACGACACTGGTTTGTTACCACAGACTAAGCCCGTATCTTCTCAAACCAATTTGGCACTTTTAGCGCAAACACCGCAAAAGACCACACCAGATTCAGTTCTGCGCGATGAGCCTGCAAAAACAGCACCAATCGCGCCGAAAGCAGTACCAGCCCTTACTGATGCTGAAAATGTTCAGCAAAAGGCTGAGCTGTCGGATGCAGACCAGATTGAAAATGTCATAGAGAATGACAGCAATAGCAGCGTTGTTTCAGCAGCGCAATCGAGTTCTCTTGCTCAATCGATATCTGAGCAAAGTTTCAAACAGGACTGGAATAATGATCAGTTTTTTCTGCATTTATTGTCTAGCCAAACCGTTTGGATCAATATCATTGTTTTCTTGGGGTTTGGCATCTTATTGGCATTTTTACCGTGTTCCTTGCCTTTAATTCCAATTCTTTCAGGAATTTTAGTTCAGCAGAAGAAAGGACACCGCGCTGCATTAATTGCGATCACTTTCGTAGTCAGTATGGCATTGGTCTATGCGTTGATGGGATTGGTGGTGGCTCAGCTTGGCTTTAATATTCAGCGCTGGTTTCAAAACCCAGTTTTCATCAGCCTATTTGTACTGATGTTTATTGTGTTTGCATTGAACCTGTTTGGTCTTTATCAATTATCTTTACCTCAGGCCTTATTACAACGTCTAGATCGGCTGCAACAATCACAGAAGGGTGGAACCTTTATTGGTGCGGGTGTGATGGGGGCAGTATCGGCTTTAATCGTGGGCCCATGTATGAGTGCGCCACTTGCAGGCGCTTTACTTTATGTTTCACAACTTGAACATGGCTGGTTAGGTGGGCTTTACTTATTCTTGATGGGTCTGGGAATCGGAATTCCTTTGTTTATTGCCAGTGTTTTTGGGGCAAAGTATTTACCTAAACCTGGATTATGGATGGAGCGATTAAAATTTAGCTTTGGTTTTGTAATGCTGGCAATGGCGATTTATTTTGCTCGTCCATTACTGGGAAATGCAATCTATCATTCTGCTTTTGCCATTGTACTGTTTGTCGCTGCAGGATACTTAATCACAATTCTACGACACATCATGAAATTAACGCATCGATTGCTGATACTTGCTGTGATTGGTGTTGTGGCTGCAACAGGCACATGGCACGCACATCTTGCACTATCATCTTTGAGTCAACAACAGGTGTCCAGCTTACATCAATGGATTGTGGTGAGAAATCAACAAGAGTTACAGCAAGCCTTGTCAGCTCATCCTGATCAGCCAGTTCTAATCGATGTTTATGCAGATTGGTGTGTTGCTTGTCAGCCGATTGAACGTCAAGTGATTCCATCGGTAGAGGTACAAGCCGCCATTGCCAATGTTGTCAGAATTAAATTGGATTTAACCCATTATGAAGCGTCTCAAGACCTAATTTTAAAGCAACGTCAAATTTTAGGGCCACCAACAGTTTTATTCCTAAATGAACAGCATGAGGAACAGCGAAATTTACGTTTAACCGGCACATTTACTGCCCATCAGTTGGTTCAGAATGTTAAGCAACTGTCTGGAGTGCAACCATGATGATGTCTTCAGAGGCACTACATATCGGTGGGTTTATAGTGCCATGGTCATTACTGAGTATTTTACTGGGATGGCTCGCTGTATTTTTATGGGGAATGTACCTCAGTCGAAAGAATCAATGGTCTGAAAATGCTTGGCAGCACTATAAAGATTCGCTTTGGTCAGCTGTATTGATTGGGTTGATTGCGGCAAGAGCCGTTTTCGTACTGATACATGCGGATGCCTACTTTTCACATCCGATTGATATCATCAAGATTCAGGATAAAGGCTTTAGCCCCTTTGCAGGCATGATGGCTGCCGCTGCGTGGTTTATTTGGAAAAATCGCGCTTTAAAGTACAAGATGCTAGGCAGTAGTTTACTGGTCTTTATTGCGGTACAACTTGCAAATCTAGCCTTACTTAAGCCTTTTCAAGTCCAAGCTGAATATCCAGCACTTAGCTTTAATAACTTGCAACAGCAACCACAGGCTTTAACCCAATTTATTGGGCAACCTACTGTGATTAATTTGTGGGCAAGCTGGTGTCCGCCGTGTCATCGAGAAATGCCTGTGTTGTACCAAGCACAACAAGATTATCCAAATATCCATTTTGTCATGCTCAATCAAGGTGAAACCACGGATGTCATTAAAAATTATCTCAGCCAGCACCAGTTCAATTTTAAAAACGTTTTAGCCGATCCAAATGGCGAAATGGCACAACAAATGAAGATGTATGGTATGCCCAGTACTTTATTTTTCAATGCTCAGGGGCAACTCGTAGAGCGGCATATGGGGGAACTTAGTCCTGCAATGCTGAAACAATATCTGCAAAAAATTACTCAACTACGTGAGGTGTCTTCTCAATGAACCTGAATCTTAAACGTTTAGCTGCTGTTGCTCTCGCATGCTCTACAGCTCAAGGATTTGCCGCAGTCCCGACCATCAAACAGAAACTGGAAAAAGACGGATTTAGCTTTGTTAAACAAATTGAAGCACCTGCCCAAATGACAGGCTGGGCTGGACATATGCAACAAAATCCAATGACGGTTTTTATTTCGAATGACAATAAATATTATATCGTTGGGGATTTGCACAATGCCAAGGGGGATAATTTAACCGTTGATGCGCTGAATACGCATGTCAAACAATCGGTTTTGGATGATGTTTGGAAAAGTCTGGAAAAATCGACTTGGATTCAGGATGGCAATGTCAAAGCACCACGGATTATTTATGTCTTCTCTGATCCAAACTGTCCGTATTGTCATGCGTTTTGGGAAAAAGCCCGTCCTTATGTCAAAGCAGGCAAGGTGCAACTGCGCCATATCCAAGTTGGTGTGATCCGTGCTGAAAGTCGAGGACAGGCTGCCACACTTTTGGCTGCATCCAATCCGCAGCAGGTTTTTGAAGCATTTAATGCGGCGAAAGGGAAACAAAAATTGAAAGAATTAAAACCGATTCCAGCGCATCTTGCAGAAAAATTGGAATCGAATGAAGAAATGATGAATAAATATGGTTTTTATGCCACACCAGCTTTAGTCTGGAAAAATAGTCAAGGTCAAATGGAAACAGCGCAGGGCTTACCTAAGGATTTAAAACATGTTTTTGAATAAAAATCGATGAATAGAAATGCCGATTTATATGGCGATACATCAAATAAAAAGGACGTTATGAAAACGTCCTTTTTAGGTTATTGCCGATTCAAAATTATTTTAGTTCACTTGATGATTTACCCAATTCACGGCGGGCAATGATCAATTGCTGAATCTGTTGCGTACCTTCAAAAATATCCAGAATTTTTGAGTCACGCGCCCATTTTTCCAATAATTCATCTTCAGCATAGCCAACACTTGCTGCTAACTCGACACATTTGAGCGTGATTTCGTTACCCACACGACCCGCTTTGGCTTTTGCAATCGAAGCCTCTTTCGAATTTGGCTTTTTATTGTCTGCCATCCAGGTTGCTTTAATCATTAATAGACGTGCAGCTTCCCACTCAGCTTCCATACGATAGATTTGTGCTGCTAGATTTGAGGTCTGTAAGTAGGGAGTGGTGTAGTCTGGATCAAGCTGATCTTTGAAAATCTCTTTGATGCGTTCTAAGGATGCTTTGGCACAACCAACGGCCATGGCTGCGACAAGCGGGCGAGTATTATCAAAGGTTTCCATTACACCTGCGAAGCCTTTAGCCACATCAATTTCAGGGTTTCCCAATAAATTAGCAGCGGGCACACGACAGTCGATAAAGCTGATTACCGCGGTATCTGAGGCTTTAATGCCCAGTTTGTGTTCAAGACGTTCAACTTTCATGCCTGCTGTGCCTTTTGGTACCACAAAAGACTTGATCGCAGCACGACCTAATTTTTTATCCAAGGTTGCCCAGACCACAACCGAATCAGCACGGTCACCCGAAGTAACAAAGATTTTTTCGCCATTCAGGATATAATCATCGCCATCTTTGGTTGCTGTGGTGCGAATCGCAGCTGAATCTGAACCACAACCCGGCTCGGTAATTGCCATGGCTGCCCAAGTGCCTTTGAAGCGTTCCAGCTGTTCATCATTGGCGACTGCTGCAATTGCAGAGTTGCCCAGACCTTGGCGGGGCATACTCAATAATAGACCCGTATCGCCATAACACATTTCAATGATGCCGAGTGCCGCAGACATATTGCCGCCGTTTACAACAGCGTCCAGATTAGCTGTTCCACGTTTACTGGCATTAGCAGCACCAACACCTTCGCCACTTTCATTCATGCCATCCAGTAAAGCCGCAAGCATATCCAGCTCTTTGGGATAGGCATGTTCAGCTTTATCGTATTTACGTGAAATCGGACGGAGTACATTGAGAGCAGTTTCGTGTGCCTGATCAACCAGCATTTTGAATTTTTTCGGATTTTGTAAATTCATTATTGTTCTCCAAAATTAAGCATGTAAGCCAGAATGCAAGATTGCAGTCGCACGAAGATCACGATACCAGCGCTCAACAGGATGTTCTTTGGTAAAGCCATGACCGCCAAGAATCTGAACGCCATCTGTGCCCATTTTCATTGATTTTTCAGCGCAGAGCAGGCGAGCAAGATAGGCTTCACGATGGAACGGTTTGCCAGCTTCTGCCAAACTCGCAGCATTTAAAACCAGCATACGCATCGCATCAATTTCAATCGCCATATCTGCAATCATGAATGCAACACTTTGACGGTGAGAAATGGGTTCTCCGAAGGCAGTACGTTCATTGGCATATTTAATACAGTAGGTTTTGATTGCTTCACAAGTCCCAATCGCCATCGCACACCACATCAAGTTACCTAGATCGACAAAGGCGGTGTAATCAAAATCAGCATCGCCTAAGCGTAAGGCTGGCGTTTGATTAAATTGAAGAGTCGCCGTTTCAGCAGCTTTTAGACCCATTGCAGGGTTGGCTTTGATGGCAATCGTTTCATTGGATTGCACCACGAAAATATCAGCTTGACCGTTAAACTCCGCACTGACCAAGAACACATCGGCAATATCACCTAAAAGCACTAAGCTCTTTTCACCCGTAATATAGAATTGTCCATTGGCTTCAGATGCCGTGGTTTTTAACTGGTATGGGTTAAAAGCAGGGGTTGCCTCCTGAAAGGCAAACGTCGCCGTAACATCAGTATCTTCTGCAAACACCGGTAAGTACATGGATTGAACTTGAGTTGAACCCCAACGGGTTATTGCATTGATGACACTAAAGGTACTCAGCAAACCTGCGGTCAGACTGAAATCACCCTTCGCCAAGCTTTCTGCAATTAGAATATTACTCACAATATTTTGTTCTGCTGCCACACCACCCAATGCTTCTGGCAACGCATAATAGTTGAGCCCCAAATCAACCAAATGTTGCCACAGTTCTTCTGGGAATTGAGCATGATGATCTGCATCATGTGCCAATGTGTAGAGCACTTCTTCAGCAAATTGTGACATGGCATCAACCGTCATTTGCTGTTCTTCAGTCAGACTGAGATCAAACAAATTTTTGTTGCTCTGATTTGGAAGACGCTGTTTATCGATTGGTTGTGGCTTAAATGCTTTTTGTGTTTTATTGAGTACTTTAAAGCCAGTTTTTGAACCTTGATATAATGATTTCTCTACAAATTTTCTTAATTTGAGTTGATCCAGCATTTCGCTTCCTGCGAGTTTGGTGATCAAAGATAGCCCAAGACCTTGAGCCTTATTCATCATATTCGACATGATTTTATCCTAGAGGATGGTTGTAAATTTATGCTGACATGCTCCTGCTCAAAAAACTATGTCTTGTTTGACATGCCGATTGGAGAAAGATAAAGGGTGAAATAGCCGTTTATTGTTTTTTATCATATTGTTTTTTAAATATTAAAAAAAATATGGGCGAAATTGTTTTTTTAAAAATTGACCAAAATGACAGAGGCCAGTGCCCAGCTTAATCTGTTTATTGTTTAGTAAGGTGATTCTGCCATTTTGGGGTCTCCACGATTAGCCTAATCCTTCGGTCAGAATCACCATATATTCACCTGCTAAATCACGATGCTTTTTGGCCTGTTGATAGGCATCACTGTGATACCAATTTTGTGCTTCCTGCATACTACGAAATTTAATGATGGCAACGCCGTCGCTTTCGATATTCTCTAATGCAATAGACTGACCATAAAAAACAATGGGTTCAGCTGCAAAACCTTGGCTCGCTTGACGTGCCAAAGTGGTGTAGGTCTTCATTTCATCTTGGTTTTTTAATTGCGTACGAATAAGAATGATATAGGCACTCATGGATTTTCCTGAATTGAGTTTATTTTTAACACAGCATATCTCGAATATTGTTGATGGATACGCAATGGGATCCATCAACGCACTTAGTTTAAGCTGCGCGGGCAACCAAAGTTAAAATATCATAGGTTGCAACCAGTTCATCACGTTGATTTTTGACTTTGATATCCCAAACCACAACACCGTGTTCGGGTTGAGATGGATCTTTTTGTGGTTTAGGAGTTTTCTGTTTGCAGGTCAATTCAACCCGAATAGAATCACCGATTTTGACAGGCTCAACAAAACGTAAATTATCCATACCATAGTTAGCAATCACAGGGCCTTGTGCGGCATTGACAAATAAACCTGCTGCGGCAGAAACAATGAAATAGCCATGTGCCACACGCTCACCGAAGAAAGAGTCTGCTGCCGCGATTTTATCGGTATGCGCATAGAAATAGTCGCCACTGAGGCAGGCAAAATTAACAATATCGGCTTCAGTCACGGTACGACGTGCAGTCAATAAACGCTCACCAATGACCAGTTCATCAAAATCCTTTTTAAAAGGATGGACGCGGTCTTGCTTGATGTTTGAACCCGCGGTCCATGAATGCGTCACTTGAGTAAGGCTGTTCGGTGAACCTTGAATCGCGGTCCGTTGCATATAGTGTTTGACTGCGCGAATGCCTCCTAGTTCTTCACCGCCACCAGCACGACCAGGTCCGCCATGAATCAAATGAGGCAGTGGTGAACCATGTCCTGTACTTTCTTTGGCTGATTCTTCATCCAGAATGTGTACACGACCATGCCATGGCGCAATTTTTTGAATGATCAATTCGACATTCTCATCACTATTCTTTACCACAGAGGCGACCAGACTACCTTCACCACGCGCCACAAGATCGGAAAGTTCGTCAATTGATTGATAAGGCATCAAGGTACATACAGGGCCAAAAGCTTCAGTGGTATGTACCAAGCTTGCCTGTAGTGGTTGCTCACACAATAACAAGGTCGGTGGGAAGAATGCACCTTTCTCAGGATGGTCAGCATTGATTTTGAAAGTTGTCTCGTCACCAAATACAATTTTGGCTTCTTTCGCCAGTTCTGCAACTTTCGCAGCTACATCCAGTTTTTGTTTAGGGCTGGCCAATGCGCCCATGGTGGTGTCTTGTTTTTGTGGATCACCTACGACGACTTTTGCTAGTTTAGCACTGAGTTTTTGCTGTACTTGTTCAAGAAGTGCTTGAGGTACAAAGGCACGACGAATCGCGGTACATTTTTGTCCTGCTTTGGTGGTCATTTCACGAAATACTTCGCGTACAAATAAATCTATAGTTGCCTCATTTGCCGATGGACTGAGAATCGCACTGTTTACCGAATCAGCTTCCATACTAAATGGAATTGAATATTTGTTCAGATGGGAGTGGTTGCGGAGTTTTTGGCCAGTATAGGCTGAACCCGTAAAGGTAACACAGTCCTGTGGGCCTAAGTGATCAAAAAGATCATCAATTTGTCCGCAAATCAGTTGTAGTGATCCTTTCGGTAGAATTTGCGTATCTTCAATCGCTTTAACAACTGCTTGGGTGAGTTGAGCACCATCAGTGGCGGGTTTGACGATACAAGGCACACCCGCCAATAGCGTAGGCGCAATTTTTTCTAGCATGCCCCAAATCGGGAAGTTAAAGGCATTGATATGTACTGCGACACCTGCTTTAGGACTCAGAATATGCTTGGCACCAAAAGTGCCGTTTTTAGAGAGCTGAATCCAGCTATCCTCAGTAATAATTTTTTCGTCATTGAGTTCGCGGCGTACCAGACTTGAATAGGCAAATAAGGTTTGGATGCCACCCTCGATATCAATCCAAGCATCTTTACGTGTCGCACCAGTGGCGTAGGCAAGCGTATAGAACTGTTCCTTTTGCTCGAGTAGCTGTTGGGCAATTTGTTTTAAGGCATTGGCACGTTGATGAAAGGTCCAGTTTGCCAGCTCAGTACCATGCTGTTTGGCATATTGCACGGCTTGATGCATGTCGATGCCATGACTGCTGACGCTATAGATCGGTTCGCCAGTAATGGCATGTACAACAGTACGTCTTTCTTCATGGCTTGAATGCCATGTTCCATAAACATAAGAAGCCAGTTGTGGCAGCTGTTGAGTTGAGTTTTGGTATTCGGTGTCCTGTGCTATTTCTTCACGTTGTGCTTGTTCAAGCATAATCAAACTCCATTTTTATGTGATACATCAATTATAAAAATACTTAAAATATGATTCATAATTTCATCTTGATTCAGCAAAAAGTCAACATTATTTTGTTTTTATTGGGGGGTTAAATTTTAATTTATTTTAATAGTTTTAAATAAAACAATAATTTGTCTGTGATTTTTTGATTGATTTTAATTTGATACAAAAATATTAATTGACTTTGTTTTTTATGTATCGAAAAATAGATTCATGGATGGAGTTCTCAAGAGAATCTACAAATGGAAAATAAGTATCAGAAATTTGAGCACAATATTGCCAATGACATCACGATAGAAGCCAAAGATGAAATGCCTGAGGCGTATCGCAAAACCTTGATTCGTCAGATTGGGCAGCATGGTCATTCAGAAATTGTCGGTATGCTCCCAGAAGGCAACTGGATTACCCGTGCACCGACCTTGAAACGTAAAGCCGTATTATTGGCAAAAGTTCAGGATGAGGCAGGGCACGGTCTTTATCTTTACAGTGCTGCAGAAACCTTAGGTGCGGATCGCGATGAGATGATGGAAAAATTGATTGATGGAAAAATGAAATATTCCTCAATCTTTAATTATCCAACCATCAGCTGGGCCGATGTAGCGGCAATTGGTTGGTTGGTTGATGGTGCTGCAATTGTGAATCAGGTGGCCTTATGCCGTACCTCTTATGGTCCTTATGCACGTGCCATGGTACGGATTTGCAAAGAAGAAAGTTTCCATCAACGCCAAGGTTTTGAAGCCATGATGGCATTGGCGGCGGGTTCACCCGAACAAAAACAAATGGCACAAGATGCGGTGAATCGTTTTTGGTGGCCTGCATTGATGATGTTTGGCCCAAGTGATGATCACTCTCCTAATAGTGCGCAAAGCATGGCATGGGGAATCAAGCGTTTTAGTAATGATGAGTTACGTCAAAAATTTGTCGATAACACTGTGCCACAAGTGTTGCAGCTCGGTCTAACGGTACCGGATGCTGATTTGCAGTGGAATGAAGCAACAGGTCATTACAGCTATGGCGAGATTGATTGGCAAGAGTTCAATGAAGTGATTGCAGGTCGTGGCCCTTGTAATCATGAACGGATCGAAGCACGCCGTAAGGCTTGGGAAAATGGCAAGTGGGTGCGAGATGCGGCCGTGATTTATGCCAAAAAGCAGCAAAACCAAGTGGGCAAAGTTGCTTAAACAAGATTTAGGGAAAAATTTGAGGATATCGAAATGGAAAATAACAACAATTGGTCGCTCTATGAAGTGTTTGTACGCAGTAAACAAGGTTTAAGCCACCGTCATGTGGGTAGTTTAAGAGCCCCAGATGATGAAATTGCACTGCAACATGCGCGTGATGTCTATACCCGCCGCAATGAAGGCATTAGCATCTGGGTGGTTCGTTCAGAACTGATTAAATCCTCACAGCCAGATGAAAAAGCAGAGTTTTTTGAACCTGCATTGGACAAAGTCTATCGTCATCCGACTTTCTATCATATCCCTGATGGCATTGAGCACATGTAAGGGAGGATGCAAATGAATAATCCTATTTTATCTAAGTTCTTATTACATATCGGTGATAGCCAACTGGTATTGGCGCAACGTTTGGCTGAATGGTGCGGTCATGCGCCAGAGTTGGAAATTGATATTGCTTTGGCCAATATCGGTCTGGATTTACTGGGGCAATCTCGAAATTTTTTGACCTTGGCAGGCCAATACGAAGCTGAAAAACGTGATGAAGACCAATTGGCTTATTTCCGTAATGAACGTGAGTTTTTTAATTTATTGCTATGTGAACAACCGAATGGCGATTTTGCACAGACCATCGTTCGTCAATGGCTGATCGATCATTACCATGTGTTGTTGTTAACGGCTTTAACTCAATCAGCAACAGCAGAAGTCGCGGCATTGGCGGTGAAATCTTTAAAAGAAGCCAAGTATCACATTCGTTTCTCAACCAGCTGGATGGAGCGTTTAAGCCTCAGCACAGAAGAAGCACATCAACGTGTACAACAGGCATTAGACAATTTGTGGCGTTTTAGTGCTGAACTGTTCGAGTTGACGACCGAAGAAAAGACGTTGGTTGAGCAAGGCATCATTGCTGATTTTTCCACTGAAAAAGTGCAGTGGGAGCAAACCGTTATAGCGGAATTGAAGCGTTTTGAATTAACGATTCCTGAAAATGGTGCCTATCGCCGTGGGGCCAAACAAGGTTTGCATACCGAGCATTTGGGTTATCTGTTGGCTGAAATGCAATCTATTCAACGCAGTTATCCTGAGATGACTTGGTAGCACAAGGAGCGTCAGCATGCAGATGATTCGTCATTGTATTGACCAATGTTGGGATGTTTTACAAAAGGTCAGCGATCCAGAGATTCCAGTGCTGTCGGTGGTAGATTTGGGCATGATTCGTGGCGTGGAAATCAATGAGCAGCAAGAAATTATTGTTCGATTGACCCCGACCTATAGTGGTTGCCCAGCCACTGACTTATTAAAAGCACAAATAGTCGAAGCCTTGGCGGCAGAAGATTTGACCCCTGCAAAAGTCATGATTGATTTATCAGAAGCGTGGACCACGGACTGGATGTCGAACGCAGGTAAGCAGAAGCTGCAAGCCTATGGGATTGCGCCACCAGAAGGGACTGCACAGCTATGCGGAACGCATGTGCATCTGAGTGATGGTGTGGTCTGTCCTCACTGTAAAAGCCGCGACACTCGATTGCTGACCGAGTTTAGTTCGACTGCCTGCAAAGCACTGTACAAATGTCGGGACTGCCTTGAACCCTTTGATTATTTTAAATGTATTTAAAGCCTTGGATAAGGAAATCAGCCATGAGCCAATTTATTCCATTAAAAGTAAAAACAATTACACCTCAGACCGATCAGGCGATCTGTATTGCTTTTGATTTGGTCCCTGAACAACAGCAACAGTTCCAATTTCAGCCGGGCCAGCATCTGACCATTCGTCATTTAACCGAAGCTGGAGAAATTCGCCGTTGCTATTCCATCTGTAGTTATGCGCCTAAAGAAGATATTAGCATTGCAGTCAAAAAGATTGAGCAGGGCCAGTTTTCCCATTGGGCCAATGAGCATTTAAAAGTCGGTGATGTACTGGAAGTGATGCCGCCACAAGGGGTGTTTTTTCAGAAGGCAGCACGCACAGGTGGTCAGTCCTATTTGGGTATTGCTGCAGGTAGTGGTATTACCCCAATTCTTTCCATCATCAAACAGGTGCTGTTTGAGCAAGCATCGGCAAATTTCACCTTGTTGTATGGCAATCGTTCGTGGAAACAGACCATGTTTTCCGAGCAGATTATGGATTTAAAAGACCAGTTTAAAGAGCGTTTTCAACTGATCAATATTTTCTCACGCGAGTTCAATGACAGTGAGTTATTGAATGGTCGTATTGATGAGAACAAGCTCAAACAGTTATTTGAACATGAAGTGTTAGAGCCCAACTTTGACCATGTCTTTGCCTGTGGTCCAGATGAAATGATGGACACCGTTGAAAGCCTCTTTCCTATGTATGGTGTGACCAAAGAGAAGATTCACACGGAACGCTTTAATACGGGGCATGTGCGCAAACGTCCAACTGAAACCGATGCCAACCGTAAAGAAGAAAAAGTCAACATCGTACTCGATGGACGAGAGTTGATCGTTGCTGTGGGGCAAGAGGACGAAAGCATTCTGGATGCAGCATTACGTGCAGGTGCAGATTTGCCTTATGCCTGTAAAGGTGGGGTCTGTGCTACCTGTCGCTGTAAGGTACTTTCAGGTGAAGTGGATATGTTCCTGAATTATAGCCTTGAAGACGATGAAGTGGAAAAAGGCTATGTACTGAGCTGCCAGACTTTGCCGAAAGGCGCGAATGTGCGTTTGAGCTTTGATGAGTAGAGAGAAAGCGATGCAAACATTGATTCAGGTTGAAACACCGCTTGAGGGTGTCATGCTGCTTAGCTTAAACCGTCCAGAAAAACGCAATGCTTTGAACAACGCCACCTTACAGTGTTTATGTGATTTGCTAGAACACGCTGAACACGATCCTCAAGTCAAAGTGGTTGTGTTAACGGGCAATCGTAATTGTTTTGCTGCAGGTGCCGATCTGAGTGAATTGGCAGAAATGGATGCAGTGGCTTTACAGCTCGATATTCGCCCAAAGTTATGGCAGAAGATCGACAGTTTTACCAAACCTATCATTGCCGCAGTAAATGGTTATGCCTTGGGTGCAGGCTTTGAACTGGTGTTGCATTCTGACATGGTGATTTGTGGTGAAAATGCCAAATTTGCTTTGCCTGAGATTGGTTTGGGTATGTTACCTGGTGCAGGTGGTACCCAACGTCTTGCGCGTTTAGTGGGGCAGCAATTGACCATGCGCTGGGCAATGACAGGTGAAATGATCTTAGCTAAACAAGCGCAGCAGTATGGGATTTGTAGTGAAGTGGTGCCGACTGTACTCACGGTGGAATATGCCATTCAACTGGCAAGCAAGATTGCCAAACAAGCGCCCTTAGCGATTCGCGTGATCAAACAATCGATTAAAAGTATTCATGAGACCACCTTAAGTCAGGGACTGAAATCCGAACGGCAAAATTTTGTTTGGTTGGCAGCAACCAAAGATCGAAATGAAGGCATTAATGCATTTTTTGAAAAAAGAAAACCAGTGTTTAGAGGTGAGTGATGGACTATAAAAATATTATCGTGGAAGAAAAAAATGCGGTGGGTTATTTAACCTTTAATCGTCCCCAAGCATTAAATAGCTTTAACGTCGAGATGCACCGCGAGGTCGCCGAGATTCTGAATCTATGGGCTAAAAAACCAGAGGTTCGCTGCATCGTGATTAGTGGTGAAGGCCGTGGTTTCTGCGCAGGGCAAGACTTGGGTGACCGTGTGGTTGATCCAAATGCTGCCGCACCTGATTTGGGTTATTCAATTGAAACCTACTATAACCCGTTGATTAGAACCCTTGTAAATATGCCGAAGCCCGTGATTTGTGCGGTGAATGGTGTAGCTGCAGGGGCAGGTGCCAATATTGCCTTGGCCTGTGATCTGGTGATTGCCGCCAAATCTGCCAACTTTGTACAAGCATTTTGCCGTTTAGGTCTGGTTCCTGACTCAGGTGGAACTTGGTTCTTGCCACGTGCAGTCGGTCATGCACGTGCTATGGGGCTCGCATTGCTGGGTGACAAATTACCAGCGGAAACTGCCAAAGAATGGGGCATGATCTGGGATGTGGCTGAAGATGGTGAATTGAAAAGCAAGGTCACTGAACTGGCAGAACGTTTAGCCAAGCAGCCGACCTTTGGCTTGTCATTGATTAAAAAGGCCATCCATCAATCTAGTAATCATAGTTTTGATGAACAGATGCACTTGGAACGAGACCTACAGCGTATCGCTGGGCGTTCGGAGGATTATCGTGAAGGGGTTCAAGCCTTTATGAATAAGCGTGAGCCAAACTTTCAGGGGCGTTAAGCATGAATAATCTGGATTTGTCTCATGCCCGTATTGCTGTCATCGGTTCTGGAACCATGGGAATCGGTATTGCTCAGTTGGCAGTCATACACGGTCATTCTACCATTCTCTATGATCTTGATCATGAAAAGACCAAGCAGGCGGTGGATGGATTGCATCAGACTTTTGCTAAATTGGTTGAAAAAGGCAAGATCACGGCAGAACAAGCCCAGCAGGCATGTTCACGTTTAAACATTGCCAATGGTATAGACGATTTAGCCAATGCTGAATTAGTAATTGAGGCTGTAGTGGAAAAACTGCAAGTGAAGCAGTCTTTGTTTCAACAGCTTGCGGCTATCTGTAGTGAACATACTATTTTTGCCAGCAATACCTCTTCAATTTCGGTCACTGCGATTGCTGCAGGGATTCCACATCCTGAACGCGTGGTGGGCTTACATTTCTTTAATCCTGCACCGGTGATGAAACTGGTGGAAATTGTGCAAGGTTTAAAAACACCAGCAGGATTATGTCAGGCTTTAAAAAGTTTGATGCTGGCTTGGAAAAAGATCCCGGTACTGACCAAGCCAACGCCAGGATTTATTGTCAATCGGATTGCCCGTCCATTTTATGCAGAAGCATTTCGTGCCTTACAAGAACAGGTTTCAACTTATGACCAGCTGGATTATGCCTTAAAGCAGTGTGGTGGTTTTGCGATGGGGCCGTGTGAATTAACGGATTTAATTGGACAAGATGTCAATTTTTCCGTGACTCAAACTGTGTATGAAGCCTTCTTTTATGAGCCGCGTTATCGCCCAAGTTTGATTCAGAAAGAATTAGTTGATGCTGGTACATGGGGGCGTAAGTCAAAACAAGGCTTCTATCACTACGATGAAAAAAATCAGTATGCGACTTTTCAGCCTCAAACCATTGTCACGCAATCCTTTCATGCTGATGTTCAAGTTAAAGGTACATGGGCTCAGTGTCCGCATTTATTAGAACGTCTAGGCTTAAGTCGTGCTTTAACAAGCAATGAAAATATCATTCAAATTGATGATATTGATCTACGTTTAAGTCAGGGTGAATCTGCCAATTTACAGTATTTAAGTCGAAAAACCATCTTGATGGATTGGCACCATGATTTCGCGCAAGCGCAAGCCGTAGTACTGAGCCATAATCATCTTTGCCAAGCTGAAGATCTGGCAAAAATCGAAGCGTTTTTTAGTCAATACCAGATTAATGTCGTTTGGATCAGCGATCATCCTGCACTGTTAACTTTACGTACCATTGTTTTATTGATCAATGAAGCCTGTGAAGCCAGTCTGCATGGGATTGCCAGTATGGAAGATATTGATAATGCCATGCGCTATGGCGTCAATTATCCTAAAGGGCCGTATCAATGGATGATGCAATTGGGTGCGCAATATGTGCTGCAGACTTTAACTAATTTATATGCCATCTACGGCGAAGAAAAATATCGTGCAAGTTTATATCTCAAGCAATATGTGGCTCAGCAGCAAAGCGTGACTGCGGACTCTTCAAAAAATTTAACAGAATGTGCATAAGCAGGAGCGATCATGGAAGACGTTTTAATTTGTGATTTTATTCGTACCCCCATTGGACGTTATGCAGGGTCATTGAGTTCGGTGCGTACTGATGATCTTGCGGCATTGCCAATCAAACATCTAAAAGAAAAGCATACACATTTACCGTGGCAGGATTTAGATGAAGTGTTTTTAGGCTGTGCCAATCAGGCGGGCGAGGATAACCGTAATGTAGCACGTATGGCGACGTTGTTAGCAGGTTTACCTGAGTCGGTTCCTGCAATGACGGTCAACCGTCTTTGTGCTTCGGGGCTAGATGCGGTCGGTTTGGCTGCACGTTCGATTAAATCGGGCGAGTCTCAATTTGTATTGGCGGGTGGGGTCGAATCCATGAGTCGGGCACCTTTTGTACAGGCCAAGCCAACCGAAGCATTTGGTCGTAGCCCTGAAATATTTGATACCACCATTGGCTGGCGTTTTGTTAATAAAAAGATGAAAGCCGACTATGGCACTGACAGCATGCCTGAAACGGCTGAGAATGTGGCTGAGAAATACCAGATTAGCCGACAAGATCAAGATACGTTTGCGATTCGTAGTCAACAAAAAGTGGCTGTGGCACAACAAAATGGTTTTTTTAGGGATGAAATCTTGCCCGTTGAACTGGTTGATCGTAAAAAGAACATTACCATTTTTAGCCAAGATGAGCATCCAAGAGCAGAGACCAGTTTGGAAAGCTTGGCGAAATTAAAAGCGCCATTCCGTAAAGAAGGCGGTTCAGTGACTGCGGGTAATGCATCGGGTGTCAATGATGGCTCGGCTTGTGTGTTACTGACCAATCGTCAATTTGCCGATAGACATGGTTTAACACCTTTGGCACGTGTGGTGGGACTTGCCAGTGCTGGGGTTGAACCGAAATATATGGGTATTGGCCCAGTGCCTGCGGTGCAAAAATTGTTGAAACAAACAGGTCTCAGTTTAGAGCAAATGGATGTGATTGAGCTAAACGAAGCTTTTGCAGCTCAATCTCTGGCATGTATGCGTGAGTTAGGCCTTAAGGATGATGATGCACGAGTCAACCCGAATGGTGGTGCAATTGCGTTGGGCCATCCACTGGGGATGAGTGGGACGCGTTTAGTCATGACGGCAACCCGAGAGTTGAAAAGACGCCAAGGAAAATATGCACTATGCACCATGTGTGTCGGTGTCGGGCAAGGTGTCGCCCTAATCTTAGAAAATTTAGCTTAAAGCAATTGAAACGGTTCGAATAATATAACGACATAGGAGAGACGGCAGTGGATAGCCTCATCACAGAAGATGTAGAAAAAATGACGCTTGCGGAGTTACGAGCGTTGCAAACCAAACGATTAAAAGACACCTTGACCTATGTTTATGCGCATAGCCCAGTGTATAAGAAAAAGTTTGATGCAGCAGGTGTGCATCCAGATGATTTTATCAACTTGGATGATCTGGCTAAATTTCCTTTTACCACTAAACAGGATTTAAGAGAGAACTATCCCTTTGGTATGTTCGCAGTACCACAGGAGCAGATTGTACGTTTACATGCCTCTTCAGGCACCACAGGCAAACCCACTGTAGTCGGTTATACCCAAAAAGATATTCATACTTGGTCGGACATCGTGGCGCGTTGTCTGCGTATGGCAGGTCTAAGTGCCAAAGATATGATTCAGGTGGCTTATGGTTATGGTCTGTTTACTGGTGGTTTAGGTGCTCATTATGGTGCTGAACGTTTGGGTGCAACCGTGATTCCGATGTCAGGTGGTCAGACAGAGAAACAGGTGCAACTGATTCAGGACTTTAAACCGACAGCAATTATGGTCACGCCATCGTATTGCGTCAGCATTATTGAAAAACTGGAGCAGCAATTCGGCAGTGCCCGTAATACTTCGTTAAAGGTTGGTATTTTTGGTGCTGAGCCATGGTCAAAAGAGTTACGCCGTGAGATCGAAGAGCGTTTGAATATCAAAGCCTTGGATATTTATGGTTTGTCCGAGATTATGGGGCCAGGCGTTGCGATGCAGTGTTTGGGCGAAGGTGAAGGACTGACGATTTGGGAAGATCATTTCTATCCTGAAATTATTAACCCAGAAACAGGTGAAGTGTGTCAGGATGGCGAACTCGGTGAATTGGTCTTTACCACCATCACCAAAGAAGGTTTGCCGATTATCCGCTATCGTACCCGCGATTTAACTCGTTTATTGGCTGGACAGAACCTTGCCATGCGCCGTATGGATAAAATCGTAGGCCGTAGTGATGACATGCTGATCATTCGTGGTGTTAATGTTTTTCCGACTCAAATTGAAGAACAGATTTTACAAGTGCCAAGTCTGGTGCCGAATTATGAAATTTTGGTAGCAAAGAAAGGTCATATGGATACTTTGCATATCCGTACCGAAATGTGCCATAACTGTGACAAGCAGGCGCAGCAGTTGGCTCAGCAGTTGATGCAGCGGATTAAAACCATGATTGGGATCTCAGTCACTGTGGAGGTGGTCAACGAACTGACCTTGCCACGTTCTGAAGGGAAAGCAAAACGCGTCATTGATATGCGTCAGATTGCTTAACATTATGACCATTCAGGGTATAGTATCCTCTATATCCTGAATCTAAACGCCAAGATAAAAGTATGAGTGCAAAGTTACAGCAAATTATTGATTCGATTATTCAGAATGAAACCTTAAGCGGAACTTCGCTCATTTCCACTATTTTTGGGGATTCGGTGTTGCATCGTGGCGGTAACATTAGCCTTGCCAGCTTGATTCAGTTACTGGAGCTATTTAATTTTAATGATCGTGCTGTACGAACTTCAGTTTTTCGCTTGGTTAAAAGTGATTGGCTTGGTTCAGACAAGATCGGCAGAACTAGTTTTTATCGTATTACCGATGCCAGTCGTTCAAAATACTTACAGGCTGAGCAGCGGATTTATAATGATCAAATGAAAGAATGGGATCATTCTTGGGATTTGATTTTGATGTCGAGTCTGGACACTGACAATAAGGCTTTTTTAAAGAAAGAGTTGGAGTGGTTGGGCTTTGCCAATATTTCCACCAATCTGATGGCTTATCCAGGCTCGAATCGTCTGCAATTGCAAAAGCTGTTGGTTGACCTCAATATGAGTGAACAAGTGGTCGTGTTTAAGGCCGAGACCTTACAGTTGTTTAATAACTCAACTGACACCATTAGCCGTATGTTAGAAACCAATTGGCCAATTGATGAACTGCGTCAACGCTATCTCCAATTTCTGGATATGTTTAGAGAGATTGGTACGATCTTGATGCAGGAAGATGAAACGATTGAACCGATACAAGCTTTTCAGATTCGTACCTTACTGATTCATTATTATCGTCGGATTTTACTCAAAGACCCTGCATTACCCCTAGAGCTGTTATCTGCGGACTGGCCTGCAATCAATGCTCGTACTTTATCCATGAATATTTATAAGAAAGTTTTTGAAGCGGCAGATGACTATTTCCTGTCAGTCGCTGCAACCTCAGAAGGGCCAATGCCAAATGCAACTGCACATTTTTGGCGTCGTTTTGGTGGCTTAACCCAGAGTAACGAGAGGTTAAGTCATGCCTTGTTATAGCATTGATGGGGTGATTCCTGTGGTTCACCCCAGTGCATTTATTCACCCTACTGCGGTATTAATTGGTGATGTGATCATTGAAGCTGGAGCTTATATTGGGCCATTTGCCTCATTGCGTGCGGATTTTGGTCGTATCCATATCAAGCAGAATGCCAATGTACAGGACAATTGTATCATTCACGGTTTTCCACAAAGTATCACCCTGATTGAAGAAATGGGGCATATTGGTCATGCTGCCACTTTGCATGGATGCCGTATTGGTAAAAATGTGTTGATTGGTATGAATAGTGTGATTCTGGATTATGCCGAGATTGGTGAAAATACCATTATTGGTGCAAACAGTTTGGTCAAAACCAAAGATCAAATTCCTGCTAATGTACTGGCAATGGGAAGCCCAGCAAAAGTTGTGCGAGAGTTATCCGAACAAGAACGTGCATGGAAAATCAAAGGAACGCAAGAATATGTTCACTTGGCGCAGCGTTGTTTAAACAGCATGACAGAAGTCCTGCCTTTAGTGGAAAATTCACCTGAACGTAAGACCTATCAAGATTTTCAGTCCGATCATCAAATCAAGCCAACAACAGCATAAATAGAACATTTGAGCTGATCAATTTCTTTTGAACTTCCGCGATAACAAGACATCAAAAAGCAACAGTTTGTTTTTAAATATTAGTTGATGATGGAGTGTAAATTTTTCTACTTTTTAAGTCAGAAAAATGCAGGAAAGCATTTTCACTACATTTTTGGATATAAATCAGCCTAAAAGTGAATACTTTATTTAAGGAAATAAAACGAGGTTAATGATGTCTATTTTAACAAAAGAAATTTGGGATCAAAAATTATTTCGTGGTACATGGCAATCCGCCAAAAACGGTTATCAAGTGGTTGAAGTTGCGACAGGTGAGTCCTTAGGACAGATTGGTTATGCCGATGCATCCGATGTGGTCGAGGCGGCTCAGCAAGCCAAGATTGCACAAAAGCAATGGTGGGCGTTCAGTTATCAAGAACGTCAGTCAGTATTTGAGCGTGCTGTGCAGATTTTAACTGAACATCAGGCTGAAATTATCCAATGGCTGGTGAAAGAAAGTGGTTCACTACCGTTAAAAGCTGGTTTTGAAGTGAACATTGCTATTCAAGTACTCAAACATTGTACTGCATTACCCGCAGCTGATCAGGGCACATTATTGCCAACAGCAGCAGGTAAATTGAGTTTGGCTAAGCGAGTGCCTTTAGGTGTGGTCGGTGTGATTTCGCCGTTTAATTTTCCATTGTATCTTGCGCTACGTGCGGTTGCACCAGCCTTGGCGCTTGGAAATGCGGTGGTCTTAAAACCTGATGAACGTACCGCGGTCTGTAGCGGTTACGCGATTGCCCGTATTTTTGAATTGGCTGGTTTACCACAAGGACTGCTACATGTACTGCCTGGTGGGGCTGAAGTGGGCGAAGCACTGACCTTGGATAAAAATATTGCCAGTATTCAATTTACCGGTTCAACGCATGTAGGGCGGATTGTGGGTGCAAATGCGGCTAAAACACTGAAAAAAGTATCGCTTGAGTTAGGCGGTAAAAACTCGCTAATTATTCTGGACGATGCCGATATTGAGCTTGCGGCAGAGAATATCGCGTGGGGTGCTTTTTTGCATTCAGGTCAAATCTGTATGACTTCTGGAAAAATCCTGGTTCAGGAAAAGATCTATCCGCAAGTCAAACAACGTGTGATTGAAAAGGTCAAAAATTTTGTGGTGGGCAATCCTTTGCATAACGATGTCACGATTGGCCCTTTGATTAATGCCAAACAATCACAACGGGTTGAGCAGTTGGTCAATGAAGCAATAGCGCATGGGGCTAAACTGGAGGTTGGTGGACAGGCCAATGGTGTGTTTTTTGAACCAACGGTCTTAGCAGATGTCAAACAGGACAATCCAATTTTTGCTGAGGAAATTTTCGGTCCTGTTGCCGTGCTGATTCCTTTTAACAGCGATGAACAGGCCATTGAACTTGCAAATGATGGAGATTACGGGCTTTCGGCGGGGATTATTACTGCCAATGTTGGGCGTGGCATGCAGCTTGGCCAACAATTGAATGTAGGCTTATTGCATATCAATGATCAAACCGTCAATGATGAAACGGTGAATCCCTTTGGTGGCTTTGGTGCTTCAGGCAATGGCACACGGATTGGTGGACCTGCGAATGAGGATGAGTTTACTCAATGGCAATGGATGACGATTCAGGCACAAGCGCCTCATTATCCATTCTAAGCTATCTTGGAAATTCCTTCTGATTTGTCTCTAAAGCATTAGGGACAAATCCCTTTAAATTACATTACGTAGTTCATTGGCGGTGTTGCGCAGTAGCGGCAAAATCTGCTGGACTAAATAATCTTCTTGTACTCGGTTGGTCTGTGACATGCAGTTTAGCGCTGCAATCGCTTTTCCTTGGGCATTGATCACAGGTACAGCAATCGCAATCACACCGAGTTCGTGTTCTTCTTTGGATAGGCAGTGATCTGCTTCTGATATTGTTTTCAGTACCTCAAAAAACTTGATTTCGTCGGTTATTGTAAAAGGGGTTAAACGTCTTAAACCGAACCTTTTCACCCAGTCCCGTTGAGCTTGTTCAGATAACGCTGCTAATAATACTTTGCCTGTTGAGGTTGCATGTGCAGGTAAGCGATTGCCCAAATGCATACCATAAGGGCTGACACGAAGATTATCCTGTTGAGGCAGATAGCTACGAGCAATCGGGACTACCTCGTTATCATCTAGAACCACCAATGAAAAGGTTAATGTGGTTTGTGCAGATAAAAGATTCAGGAAAGATTGGGCAATTTTAGGCAGATGGGCTGAACTTAAATAAGAACTTGAGAAACGTAATACACGATGGGTGAGCCAGAAATAATGCTCATCTGTCTCTAAATAGCCTAGATATTTCAAAGTCTTAAGATAACGCCGTGCTGCTGTCCGACTGATTCCAGTCCGTTCAGCCACTTGAGTGACATTTAAACGTTGTCGATCAACCCCAAAAGCCTCCAGTAAAGCTAGGCCCTTTGCTAAACCTGCAATGTAGTCTTCCTGACGAATCTGTTCATATGAACTAGGGTGCTCTAATACAGCATCAACCTTAACCATGCTTCCATTCCTGTTATTGTGATGTTTTGTCCGATATTCGGACAAATGAAATGATAAACGGTTCTTTTCAACTTGGCTATCTCGTGCACACAACTTAAAAGCAGTAAGTTAAAAGACAGGAGATCACAAGGAAGATGTCATGGAAATTTTAACAACACAGGTCGCAATTATTGGTGCTGGTCCAGCCGGATTGTTACTTGGGCAGCTCCTATACCAAGCTGGTATTGAGCATATTATCGTGGAGCAGCGCAGTGCTGATTATGTCGCTTCACGGATACGCGCAGGTATCTTGGAACAAGTTTCTGTCGATTTACTTAAGCAGGCAGGTATCGATCAGCATTTAAAAGAGAAAGGATTACCGCATTCAGGCATTGAGATATTGACCAATGGCCATAAGCATCGAGTCGATTTATCTGCACTGACGGGCGGAAAGCAGGTCACCGTGTATGGTCAAACCGAAGTGACTAAAGATTTGATGGCTGCCCGAGAAGCTGCACACCTAAGATCCTTTTATGAAGCTCAAAATGTACAGATTAGCGATTTTTATCAAAAGCCTAAGGTGCAATTTGAATATCATGGTCAAACCATCCAGATCGAATCAGACTTTATTGCAGGTTGTGATGGCTATCATGGAATATGCCGAGCCAGTGTGCCTCAGGATAAAATCAAGACTTATGAGAAAGTATATCCATTTGGCTGGTTAGGCGTGTTAGCCGATGTGCCTCCTGTTGCCGATGAATTGATTTATGTCCAATCAGAACGTGGGTTTGCTTTATGCAGTATGCGTTCAGCAACGCGGAGCCGTTACTACTTGCAAGTGCCGATCAATGATCGAGTTGAAGATTGGTCAGATGAGAGGTTTTGGGAAGAGCTCAAATTGCGTTTAGATGCTGAAAGCCGAGAAAAGTTGCTAACAGGACCATCAATCGAAAAAAGTATCGCGCCACTACGCAGTTTTGTGACTGAACCCATGCGCTTCGGCAAGCTGTTTTTAGCCGGTGATGCGGCACATATTGTTCCACCAACGGGCGCAAAAGGGCTGAATCTTGCCGCTTCAGATATTGCTTATCTGTCAAGTGCATTGATTGAGTATTATGTCGAAGGTTCAGATCAGGGTATCCAAGAATATTCAGAAAAATGTTTACAACGAGTTTGGAAGGCTGAGCGTTTTTCTTGGTGGATGACCCACTTATTGCATCGCTTTGAAACAGAAACTGAGTTTGAACATAAGATTAAACAAGCCGAACTCAGTTATATCCTTGGCTCTACAGCGGGTAAGACGACCTTAGCAGAAAATTATGTGGGTTTACCCTATGAGAGTAAAAACATGACTGAGCAAGTCCATGTTTCAATTGCTCAATAGAGCAAATAAAAAAGGCCTGTCCAATGCGTTGGGCAGGCCTTTTAAATATTGAATAAGTAACTTATTCAGCAAATTGCGGAATCATTTTACGTACATTGGTCTTTGCTTCAATCACGGTCATAAAGGTATAAGCACCAATGAATTTGCGACTAATAAACATAAATTCTTTTGGAGGAATCGAGAAATAGCGTGACGCCATCGATTGCCCCGCCTGTTGCATTACACGATTATGCAGTTGGCTCTTTTTCCAGTCATAGCGATCTTGATCATCCATAATCCCTGTAGGCATATCTGGATTGTTGCTCGGGCAGCTAAATGCCTCTGTTGCAATCAGGAACACATCCGCCATACCAGGTTTAACACTTTCAGGCATGGCATCAAAAAATTCATAGCCTGTCATAGCTTTAACCATGGCATTTTTATCATGCTCATAACCTGCATGAATCAGATTGCGGGCTACGGTCAGTAAATTGTTATCAAATTGGCGAATTGCACCAAAGTCGAGTAGCACAATTTTATCTTTAACATCCTCACCGTTGCCTAAACGAACCAAGTAGTTACCAAAGTTCGGGTCAGTCTGCATTTCACCCCATTCAAATAGTTCACGCACTGCGATTTCTAAAGAGGCTTCGCCTAATCGGTTGCGACGCTCTTGAGGGAGGGAAAGCATTACTGGGCTATTGACTGGTACGCCACGCTCAAAAGTCATGCACAACACTTTCTCAGCGCAAAATTCCTCAATGATTTCAGGCACTACATAACGAGGATCATCTTTCAATCGCTCAGCAAAGCGACGTGTCGTTGCCGCTTCAATGCCATAATCGACTTCACGATGCATCATTTCACGAACTTCATCAAACCACTGATCAAACTCGCGGGTTTGAGGTACCATGCGAGTGAGCTTCAGCATGTTCTTAAACAGATTCATGTCGGAATCAATGGCTTCAGCAACACCTGGATACTGGATTTTCAGCACTAACTCTAAACCATCTGACTTACGGGTAGCACGATGGACTTGGGCAAGTGAGGCTGTTCCAATCGGTTCATGATCAATCGTCAGCTCATCGAGTTTCGAGCCCAGTTGATCTTGTAAGTGCGTTTTAATTGCAGGCCAAGCCAAGGCAACAGTTTGGTTGTTGAGTGTATTTAAGGCTTGTGTGATTTCTTCAGGTAAAAAATGTTCGCCGTAAAGCGCCATCATTTGCCCAATCTTGACGATTGAACCTTTTAATTTCCCAATTTCAGAAACTAAATAGTGCGCCTGTTCAGCCATGGCTTTTTTACGTTTCTTCTCTTTTTCTTCTTCACTAGAAAATAGGGAAGTAGCACTTGCAGTTGCCCAACGTGTTCCAGCAAGTAAAGAAGCTTTTGCAATAGATAAGCGACGATCCACCGATGAGGTTTTTAGATTCTTAAGCTTATCGTTCTGATCTGACATGAAAGAAAAGTCCTATGCTGAAATCGGAGGGTTGAAAGCCGAGACTTGAATTGTAGCGGATATTACAGCTTTTGAACGTATTAAAATAGTTCAATCTCTTGAATTATCAGTCTAAATTTGTGCAATAAGAGCAACTACTCTTAAATAGCCTAAGTAAAAATTTCGTATTTACGTGATCTTTACTATACATATGTCCTAAATTTTAAACTGAATTTTGAGTGAAGACTTTCGCATTAAAGCCGCTCTGTTGCTATGGATATGTTTCACTAACATTCGCTTAACCTGACTATGATGAAAGCCAACCGCATAAGCTTTGACAATAATAATACTGGGGAGCGTAAAGAAAAAATACTTGGTGTCGTCTAAAGTCGCATCTCTGAAAATGCCTTCTTCAATAAGCATCTCTCTGAGAAATTGTTTTTCAGCTTGTACTGTGCTGGATGATTCATCATCCCAATAATTCTGACGCATTGCCATCAAATTATTATGCTTATAACTCATAGAACCATTGAGCCTGTTTATTTCACCGTTAGCCAATATATGAGGTTGCTAGGGTATTTATCAAGAATAGATTTATATCAAAAATAGCCTAAGCAAATTTAAACCTTTATTTAAAAATGATACACTTATCTAACTGCTAAACTTAGACAAAAATACCGAATTGTTATGACACCTGCTTGTAAACTATTGGAAAAAAATAAAATATCATTTTCTATTCATGAGTATGAACATGATGTAAATGCAAAAAGTTTCGGACTGGAAGCAGCAGAAAAACTCAATTTAAAGGTGGAAGAAGTTTTTAAAACCTTAATGGTGACCGACGAAAAGAATTATTTCATTGCAGTTCTACCAGTGAATCACCAACTCAATCTAAAAAAAGTGGCGACAGCAGTAGGCTGTAAGAAACTACAAATGGCCAATCCTAAAGATGCTGAGCGCCTAACAGGTTATCTGGTAGGGGGGATTAGCCCATTAGGACAAAAGAAACGTCTTAAGACCGTTATTGATGCGACGGCGAAAGCGTTTGATAAAATTTATGTCAGTGGTGGGAGAAGAGGGCTGGACATTGGTGTTGACCCGCAGGATTTAGCAACATTGCTTGGCGCAGGATTCTTTGATCTTTTAGACAAATAAAATAAAAGCTGTAGACAATGTAATTATTAAGATACTGTTATTTCTATGTTTTTATAAATCTATAAAAGCTATTGCCAATACAAAAATTATCATTTTATTTAATGAGAATTATTATTATCTTTTTGTATCTTTATTAAGCTAAATCAATATTTAAAACAATTTAATTCAATAGCTTATATCATTTATTTCAGGTTCTTTTATGGAATTGAAATAGTAAATGATAATAATTATCATTAGTTCCATCTTAATCGCAAACTCCCTTGTGCTTAAGATATGTTTCAGGCCTAAAACATTTCGAAAAACAAATTAACTCTCTTGAAAGAGGATACCGTCAGATGCAATCACTTGCCAATCGGTTGGCGATGCAACATTTCGTCAATGCATATACGCAAGAAACTGGCAAAGGTCACTTGCTAGATAACAGTCAGCAAAGTCCACAACAACAAGCGTTAAGCCAAGGTTTGACGCTGTTATCAATCCCTATCCATTCTATTCAAGCGCAATGTAATTTCCCTTTATCTTATGTCAGTCGAGTCGGGCGACATCGTTTAGCAGATCTTCCACAAATTATTATCCATGGACAAGTCAAACCATTTAGTACAGTTGCAATCGTCGGGTTATTGCTTGAGGAATTGGTTTTTGAGTCCTCTATTCCATTAGATGCAGCTTCTTTGCTGGAGAAGTGGATTCAGAGCCGTGATGCATTGCAACAGTTTTTAGCACAGCGTGAAGCTGATTTTGATGACTTAGTCAAAGCAGGCCAGAGTTTTATTGAAACCGAGCAGGCGCTTATTCTAGGGCATAGTATGCATCCAGCGCCGAAAAGTAGAACCGGTTTTGTGCATGAGGATTGGTTAAAGTTCTCACCTGAACACAAAGGCAAGACTCAATTGCATTATTGGTTAGTGCATCAGGACTATATTTCAGAAGGCAGCGCTACGGATGAAAGTATTTCAGTCCAATTAAAAACAGCGTTACAGTGGTATTTGTCTGAAAATGATCTCAATCTGCTCAAGACCCACACCGAATATAAATTACTCCCATTACATCCTTGGCAAGCCCGTTATTTGCAAAGTAAGCCTTGGTTTGAACGTTTAAAACAAACGGGGCAGTTAATTGATGTAGGCTTACGAGGCTGGCAATTTTCTCCAACCACTTCAATCCGAACACTGGCGAGTTTTAATGCGCCGTGGATGGTAAAACCATCACTTTCGGTGATGATCACCAACTCGATTCGGGTGAACTTAGCCAAAGAATGCCACCGTGGTGAGTTAACCCACCGTCTATGGCACAGTGAGTTTGGTCAGAATATTTTAAAGCAATGCCCAAGCTTAAAAGCGGTGAATGATCCAGCATGGATTGCTTTAAAAATTGATGATGAAGTGGTGAATGAAAGTATCTGTATTTTCCGCGATCAGCCATTCCATCCGCATCAGCAAGTGACATGTATTGCATCCTTATGTCAGGATCATCCAGATAAGCCTTTAAATCGTTTTAATGCCTTATTCGCAAAAATTGCAAAAGCACATCATGAAACCGATTTTTCAGAAATTGCTCTGGATTGGTTTAACCGCTTCCTTGAAGTCAGTTTGCAACCGTTGATGTATCTATACCATCGTTATGGCATGGCTTTTGAGTCGCATCAGCAGAATGTGCTGTTGGAGTTAGAGAATCATTTCCCTAAAACCTTATGGTTACGTGATAACCAAGGTTTTTATTATATTGAAGAGTTTGCAACCGAAATTCTGCAAGCACTGCCTGAACTGAAAGAAAAAGCATTTGCCGTTGGCCCTAAAGATTTCGTGGATGAACGTTTTAGTTATTATTTCTTTGGTAATACCTTGTTTGGCATTATTAATGCCATTGGCGCAACAGGCTATATTACTGAAGATGAATTGCTCGAACATCTAACAAGTTTCTTGCAGGAGCAATTGCAGCAATATCCAGACAGTACCTTGTTGCAGGGATTATTGTTTAATTCAACACTGCCTTATAAAGGTAATTTGCTCACACGTTTGCATGAGTTAGATGAGCTCATCGCACCAGTTGAAAATCAATCTGTCTATGTGCAACTGCCAAATCCGCTGCGTATTTCACAGAAGGATGTCAGTTATGCTTGATTTTATTGGAATTGGTCTAGGACCATTTAATCTGAGTCTGGCCAGCCTGCTACATAATAAAAGTACACTGAACTATGCAATTTTCGAGCAGAAAGCTCAGTTTGACTGGCATGCAGGAATGCAGTTACCCAACACTGTATTGCAAGTGCCGTTTATGGCCGATCTGGTGTCAATGGTTGATCCAACCAGCCCTTTTAGCTTTTTGAATTATCTGCGTCATCAGCAGCGTTTATATAAGTTTTACTTTTTAGAACAGCCGCATATTCCACGCTGTGAATATAACCACTATTGCCAATGGGTTGCAGAGCAATTGGATTGTATTGAATACCAATCTCGTGTTCTGAAGATTGAACCTCAAACCATTGGCTTTAAAGTTGTGGTGGAATCGGAAGGTGTTCAGCACAGTTATTTATGCCGTCATCTGGTCATCGGAAGCGGTAATGTGCCTCACTTGCCTGAATGTTTGACCAAAGTACAGCAACAGCAACCACAAAAATGTCTGCATTCTGCGCAATATATGACGCATGCCGATACAGATTTACACGGCGATGTGGTGGTACTTGGTTCAGGGCAATCTGCTGCCGAAGTCTTTATTGATCTGTTTGATGAGCAGCAAGATACAGCCAATCATCAGTTCGACCTACACTGGTTTACGCGTTCTCAGGGCTTCTTCCCAATGGAATATGCGCCATTAGGACTGGAGCATTTTAGCCCAGATTATGCACAGCATTTTTATACTTTACCAACTGAGAAGAAAGAACAGCAATTGCAGCAGCAGTCTTTGTTATACAAGGGCATTAGTGCAAAGACCATCCGTGAAATCTATCAAAAATTGTATCACCGTAGCATTGCGGGTCAAAGTTTGCAGACACATTTACATAGCCAATGTGATTTGAAAGATGCAGAAGTATTAGATGCGCAAAAAATTCGGCTGCATTTCCAACATCGTGCCACGGCACAGGCTTTCCACTTAGATTGTGATTTCCTGATTGCTGCAACAGGTTACGTTACGCCTGACTTTGACTTTATGCAGTTGCTGAAACCTTATATTGAATTTGATCATAAACAACGTTGGCAAATCACAGCAGACTATCGTGTCGTACATCATCTGAATGGCCATATTTTTGTTCAAAATCAAGAAATGCATAGCCATGGTGTCGGTACACCAGACTTAGGGCTGGGTGCTTATCGTGCAGCGACAATTATCAATCAATTGCTTGGTGAGCCACTTTATGAACTTGCTCAGCAGGCGCAAACCTTCCAGCATTTTGAAATCACTCAAAATCCTAAAATCCAAATGGTAGATGACCAAGCGCTGCCAGAAGATGCTGTTTCTGGAAAAGTTGTGAACAAAAAACACTCTATTTTAAAGAAAACAGAACAGAACACGATTACGGCACATTCAAATAGTCGCTGTGCAAATACACGGGCACAAAATGCTTCTGTACATTCAACTTATGAGAAATTGATATGAACTTTGCAACTTTAAAAATTAATCAGCAGCAATGGCGTGCCGCTGGGCAGCGTCTCATTGAAATGGCGATTGCAGAGTTTCTATATGAAGAAATTATTGAAGTGAAAGCCATATCAGCAGGACGTTATCAGTTAGATCTGGGCAATCGTCAGTATGAGTTTCAAGGCCATCAATATTTGTTAGGGCACTGGAATATTCAGGACGGCTCGGTACGTGATGTAAGCAAGGGTCAGCAGAGTGACCAACCTGCCTGGAATTTACATGAGTTTATTGTTGCGATGGCTGACAGTTCCAATGTAAAGCCATTCACCAAAGCGTATTTGATTAAGGAAATGAATAATACTTGGTTGGCAGAAGCACATCTGTTTAATGAAGCACGCCTACCAAGCACTGCAGTACTGACTGAACCACATTATAAAGTTGAAGGGATGTTGCGTGGTCACCCTTGGTTGATTATGAGTAAAGGCCGCATGGGCTTTGGTTATGATGATTATCTGACGTCGGCACCTGAACTCTCACCAGAAGTCAAAGTACTCTGGTTGGCTGTACATCGTGATCTAGCAGAATTCCGCAGTACAGAACAATGGGATGCTTGTGGTTTATATCAACATGAATTTGATGCCAATGAGCTGCAACAGTTCATCCAAATTTTGAAAGAAAAGAATTTAGATCCGCAAAATTACTTTTTGATTCCTGTACATGCTTGGCAATGGCATCAATGGCTGGTTCCAACCTATGCCAATGAAATTGTCGACCAGAAAATCATTGAGCTCAACATTAGCCAAGACAGCTATGTGCCAATGCAGTCTATTCGCACATTGTGCAATACATCAAACCTACAACGTCATTACATTAAACTGCCAGTCAGTATTTTTAATACCGCTGTTTATCGTGGACTACCATCAAAACGTAATCTTGCTGCGCCAGCTGTAACTGGATGGTTAAAGCAAATCCATCAGCAAGATCAAGACCTGCAGAAGACTGGTGTGGTTTTCTTGGGTGAAGTTGCAACTTTAACCATTCACCAGCCATGTTTTGACCGAATTGAAGGTGCACCTTACCAATTTAAAGAGTTATTTGGCTGTTTATGGCGTGAGAGTGTCGATCGCTATGTTGATCCATCACAGCAAGTCCTCTCTCAAGCAGCCTTATTGCATCGGGATATTTCAGGTCAATCAATCCTGAGCGTACTGATTCAAGCATCAGGTCTAAGTCCTTTGACATGGTTGGCGCAGTTTGCCCAAGTGTGTTTAAGCCCGTTATTACTGTGTCTGTATCGCTATGGCTTAGCTTTTTCACCGCATGGTGAAAATACCATGTTGGTACATGAAAATGGTGTGCCAAAAGCATTGGTATTAAAAGACTTTATTGATGACATCAATTTGGTGGATGAAGATTTCCCTGAGTTGGCTCAATTGCCATCTGAAGGTGATTTGTTACTGCGTCATGATGCTGCCGATTTAAGTCATTTTATTTTCACTGGTCTATTCATGGTGCATTACCGCTATATCTGTAATGTGTTCTTGCAAGATTACCCAGAATATTCAGAACAGGATTTCTGGCAGACCATTTCCAACACCATTGTTGAGTTTAACCAACGACATCCCGAGTTGGCTGAACGTGCTGAAAAGTTTGCCATGTTGCGCCCAACCTACACCAAAATCTGTTTGAACCGTGTTCGCTTATTTACCACAAGTTATAACGATGAAGCAGAGCGTCCAGTGCCTGTATTCCTCGATCCAATCCCGAACCCAGTCAGCCCTGAAACATTGGCTGAATGGTCGATTCAGCAAACTGAATCGAAAGCGGGTTAAGTCTTCTTCTAAATTTTATAAAGGTTCGATATGAAAACAATTTCTCAGCAATTACCTGACTACTTTGAATACCACGAAGATGGAACACAGTATTACTTACGTCAAGTGCAATATCCACAAGATATTCCTTTGCTGCATCAATGGATGCATGAACCGCATGTCATTCCACAATGGCAATTGAATAAATCAGAGTTAGATCTACAAGTTTACTTCGACAAAATGCTAGCAGATGACCATCAACGTTTGTTGATTGTGGGCGTGGATGGCAAAGATGTGGGATATACCGAAATCTATGAAGGTAAACGTGATCGTTTAGGCCGTTATTACCAAGGTGATGACAATGATCTCGGTTGGCATTTGCTATTTGGCGATAAATCTGTGTTTGGCAAAGGCTTTTTACGTCCAACCATTCGCTTACTGAGTTTCTATATTTTTGAACATTCACAAGCGAAAAAAATCGTGGGTGAACCAGACCATACGGTTAAACCTTATGCTGCTGTGGTCGCAGAACTTTGCTACGAAACTCAACGTTTAATTCCGATGCCAGAAAAAACGGCAATGCTGTATTACTGCTTTAGAGAAACTTTTTATAACAAGTTTGGTGAATATTACCAAACCTCACAACAACAGCTAGCTGATCAGCCAGCCAAAATACTGAGTGTTACATGAGCTTATCCATCAATGAGATGCACATCTTGGACATGCGCTTTGCCGCGCATGTCTCAGTGGCCGAATTTGAGCAATGGTTAACGCATATTCAACAATATTTCGAACAAAAAAGAAGTTTTGTGCTGATTATGCAAACCGAGCCGAACACTGAATTTCCTGAAGAATATCGGGTGATTCAGGGGAAATGGTACAAACAATATAAACAAGATTTTTATCAATATTGTTTAGGCCTTGCTCGCATTGCCCAAGATGAAGCAGATCGTATTCGATTAGACACGCCAGCTTTGCAAAAAGCCTGGCATGTTCCTTATTTTGTCAGTTTAGAAAAGACCGATGCCGTGCAATGGGCGATGCAGAGGTACTTATGAATCAACAAATAAAACCTGACCAAGATTTTCCAATCAAAACAGTCTCTGCACTGAGTCTATCTGTAGTGGTGGTGTTGTACCTTGCACATGCATTACCGCTGTATTTTTACAATGTTGCCTTACCTGCGATTTTACGTCATCAAGGGGTCGATCTACGCTGGATTGGCATGTTGTCATTGCTGTATATCCCATGGGCATTTAAGTTTTTTTGGGCGCCCTTAATTGATCGTTTTTATTTTAAGGCGCTCGGTAAACGTAAGACTTGGCTTTTATTTACTCAAATTGCCTTGGTATTAGGTGTCGTTGCCTTGGCTTTGACTCAATTCGATTACGGTCTAAGTATCTTTGTCATTGTCGGTTTATGGATTTCAACCTTTGCCGCAACCCAAGATATTGCGATAGATGGTTATACCGTTGAAACCTTTTCTGAATCCGAATATCGCCTAGGCAGTATGGCGCAAAGTATTGGTGTGGCACTGGGCAGTATGATTGGTGGTGCTGCAACTTTGTGGCTGTATCAATTGTATGGTTGGCAAACTGCACTGATCTGTTTAGCTGCTATGACAGCACTGACCATGTTGGCGGTGTTTCAAATCAAAGAAAAATCGAATACAGAAAAAATTGCCAAACAAGCGCCGAGTTTGATTCGAGCATTTAAACGTCCAGAAATGTTATGGGCTTTGGCGTTGATAGTTTGTTATCGCGTGGTTGAAGCGCCAGCAATGGCCATGCTAAATCCGATGTTGATTGATCAAAAATGGTCATTGGCAGAGATTGGTGTACTGATGTCTGTGATTGGCGCGGGCATTGGTTTATTGGCCGCAGTAACAGCCGCATTCCTGTTAAAAAAAATTGCAGCAACACAATTGCTGATTTGGGCTGGTTGGGCACGCAGTTTGGTCTATCTGTTACTTGGCGTAGCCGTTTTACTTAGTTGGTTTAACCAATGGCATATGTTATTGGGGCTATTTGTTGTGGTTATTTTGGCGATTCGCTATATCGCGATGACCGCTTTATATGCTCACTTCATGCATACCAGCTCTAAGGAACAAGCTGGAACAGACTTTACCATTTTGGTCTGTTTTGAGCTGCTGGTTTATTTCATTGGCGGTGCAATGTCTGGTTTCTTGGCCAAAGCCTTTGGTTATGGAAATTTCTATCTCATTTTAGCGGCAGCATCTGTGTTGAGCGTTTTGCTCAGCCAAGTGTTAATCCATAAAGCAAAACAAACGGAACAACTCACCTAGGGGTAATTTATGAAAGTACGTTCACTTTCAACATCATTAACGCTGTTAAGCTTAGCAATCAGTACTCAGCTATATGCTCAAACAGTTGAAACAGATGCATCTGTTCAAACGACTGCTGCTGTAACAAGTCAGAAACCAACACAACTTGCACCTATTGTGGTGACAGCATCGCGTTCAGCACAAAGTATTGCTGAAATTGCAGGAACAGTTCAGGCCATTGAGCAAAAACAGATTGAACAACAATCAGCTGCGGGACGTAAACTGGCTGATATTTTGGCGCAATTAGTACCGTCTTTAAGCCCAAGTAGTGGTACAACAACCAACTACGGTCAAACCATGCGCGGCCGTCAGGTGCTGATATTAATTGATGGTGTAGCACAAACAGGATCGCGAGACGCATCACGTCAATTAAATAGTATCAGCCCTGATTCAATTGAGCGTGTCGAGGTTGTTTCTGGTGCAAGCAGTATTTATGGTTCTGGTGCAACGGGTGGGATCATTAACATCATTACTAAAAAGGGTGCTGGTGATGGCTTAAACTTTGAGTCAAAACTCGGTGTAACCTCTGGTGATAATTTTAAAAATGATGCCTTAGCCTATGAAGCATATCAATCAGTTGCTTTTAACCAAGGGGATTGGAATGGTTTCCTTGGAGCTGGTTATACCAAGCGTGGTGAAATTCAAGACAGTCATGGCAATCGAATTGGACCAGAAATCGCACAGACCGACCGCCAAGATACAGAAACTGTTGATGTCAATGGACGTTTAAGCTGGCAATTTACAGATAAACAGAAGTTAAGTGTTGGTGCACAATATTATGACGATAAACAAGACTCTGATTACGGTCCTGATTATGGCCCTAATTTTGCAGTTTTAAGGGGTAATGCTCCTAGCTTAAAAGCTTTAAAAGGTTTTGAAATTGACGATCAACCATTTACTAAACGCTACGCAGTTAATGCTCAGTATCAAAATACTGACTTATTGGGTCAAGAACTGAATGTAGAAGCGTATTATCGTAATGAGAAAGCGCGTTTTTATCCAACGGTACTCAGTAACTTTATCCCAGCAGGGTACTACTTAGCCTATCAATCAGAGTCTGATATTGATGTCGCTGGGATACGTGCCGCAATGACATCAAAGCTTAATCTTGCAGATCGTGATTTAAAGTTGACTTATGGTATCGATTATGACCATGAAAAAGATAAGCAAGTAGCTGACTTATATAGTTTTACTAACAATGGCCTGAAATATAATAATACAGGACGTACCTATGATTTTGGCCCAGATGCGACCATCAAAAATTTAGGTGCATTTATTCAAGGGAATTATGACTTAACTGATGCATTAAATGTACAGGCAGGTCTGCGTTATCAACGTATTGAAAGTGATACCACAGCATTTAAGCCCACAGTCGCAGCCATTCAAGGGGATATCACGGGCCAACCCGTCGGTACAGTCACAGCGGGCTCTGTAAAACATGATAAGACATTGTTTAATTTAGGGGCAGTTTATAAATTAAATGATCAGCAACAAGTATTTGCCAATTTCTCACAAGGTTTTAGTTTACCTGATATTCAACGCGTATTACGCGATGTCTCAGCAGGTTATGTCGTTCGCTCAGGTAATGTCGATCCAATTACGGTCAACAACTATGAACTTGGTTGGAGATTTCAAAACGACCTTGGCGCAAATTTAGGTTTAACCACGTTCTATAATACATCAGATAAAGTGGTTCAATTTAAAGCGGATCGTTCAGTCACTGTTGCAGATACAGATCAACGAATTTACGGCGTTGAAGCGAATGCGAGTATGCCGATTCTAGATCAATTCAATGTTGGTGGAACAATAGCCTATACGCGTGGACAATTTAAGGATGCGGGTGGTTCTTGGCGTGAACTGAATGCCTTACAAGTTTCACCAGTCAAAGGTACATTGTTTGGTGAATGGAACGATGACAAAGGCAATGGTCTAAGAGTGCAGATGTTAGCTGTGAAGGGAACGGATAAAGCATATGAAGATTCTCTAAAGGCGAAATATGATACCAATGTTCGCCCAAATGCAGCGACTAAGATCAAAGGCTATGCTGTTATGGATGTGATTGCCAATGCGAAAGCTGGTCCAGGAACGTTAGGCTTTGGTGTCTATAACGTTTGGAATACGGAATATAAAACTGTATTTAGTCAAGCAGCTGAAGCAGTATATGGTCCTATCTCTAGCCTGCCTGCACAAGGTCGTACTTATGGTTTGAGCTATACTCTCAAATACTAATCCAATCAAAAAGGCATCTGTTTAGATGCCTTTTCTTTTGATGATTTTGATGATGAACAATAATCTAAAATTTTTAGCTTTAGCTGCTTTGATCAATGGAACTTGTTTTTCCATGATTCTCCCTTTATTGGCTCCACTGACTCGTCAATTACATTTATCTGAATTCCAAGGTGGTGTGATTGTCTCAGCAGGGGCAATCTGTATGGCATTAGCATCGATTTGGATTGCGAAAAATAAAAGCAATCAGTCTCCTAAGCAACTCGTCAATTATGGTTTTTGGGGAATGACTTTTACTTGGGCTATTTTTACCCTGATTCTGTATTTTGGAACAAAGGCCATTTTACCGACACTATTGATTTTTATTTTGCTGGTACTGAGTCGTGCTTCTACAGGCATTTTTATGGCTTTGCCACAAATTGGTCTGCAAAGCTATGTAATGACACATGCGAGTGAAGCCGCTGATCGTAGCAAACAGATGGCTATGTTTGGCGCAATGAATAGTTTTGGCATGATTGTAGGTCCATTTGCAACCTCTGTTTTATTATTTGGCGGTTTACTTTTTCCGATGTGGATTGCAGTGGCCTTACTGGGTTTGGTGAGTATTGCGCTTAGCATCCTGTTTAGTAAAATCCCAAAAAGCCAAACTGATAGCTCTAAGTTTGAACAAGAAGAAAAGAGTACCACCGAGCATGAGTCGATTCTCAAACAAAGTTTTATTTGGTTAGTTCTTGGTTTTGCGACATATGTTGCGATTGTGACCTTGAATATGACGGCTGGTTTTTATATTCAGGATCGGTTTTATCTCAGTAGCCAACAAAGTGCGATTTATTTCTCTCAATGTATGTTAGTGGTTGGAGTCTGTCTGGTACTGACGCAGCTTTTAATTGTGAAAGTCTTACAACTTAAATTAAATAGTTTAGTGATTATTGGTTTAGTCACCATGTGTTTTGGCTTATTACTTTCACTCTATGCACCTACAATTTTTGTATTTCAGGCCAGTTATATTTTTTATGGGGTTTCTGTGGCATGTTTATTACCAGCATTTACCACAGGCGCTGCTCAGGCCGTATCACAACAATCACAAGTTAAAATGGCAAGTTTTTGTACGGCAACACAGGCATTGGGTTTAATTGTTGGTCCCTTACTGAGTACATTCCTGTACCGTTTTAACACTCATTTTCCATTTTATTTACTCTTATTTTTAATGTTATTCATTGGATTGTACTTTTGCTGGTTTTTTATACGCCAACAACAAAAGTATCTTTTAGTCGAGTAAATGAGTCAATAATGTCTATTTTCGTATTTGTCGGGCAAATACCGCTATTTAACGTTTTATTCATGCTTGGCTGATCATTGTGATGCAAAAGGTTTGTTGTTTATAAGATTGATGCAACCATTTAAATAGATTTAGCAGGGTGGTGATATTAACAACTTAACAAAATGAATATAGATAAGACATCTTTTTTAAAATGATTCTCATTATTATTTTTATTTAGTATTATAGCCTGCCTTTTGGATGTTTTTTGAGTGATATTCGGGTCTTGGAGAAAAGAGAAAATGACAGCCAATAATGAGTTTAGGGCAAAATCAGCCCTGTTTAAAATGACACCATGTTATCTTGCTGTTATGGCAATGTTTGTACAACATGCGAATGCAGAAAATGCTGCTGCAGTTGAGTCATCACAGAAACCTGTCGCACAGTTAGAAAAAATTGTTGTGACTGCAACCCGTACACCGAAGAATATTGCAGAAATTGCAGGGACAGTACAGACCATTGACCAAGCACAGATTGCACAGCAAGCCATAGCAGGGCGAAAAGTTGCAGATGTACTGGCACAACTTGTTCCATCACTCGCACCAAGCAGCGGTAATACCAGTAATTATGGTCAAACCATGCGTGGGCGCAATGTTTTGGTAATGATTGATGGTGTTTCACAAACAGGTTCACGAGATGTTTCGCGTCAGCTAAATAGTATTAGTCCAAGCATGATTGAGCGTATTGAGATTATCTCAGGGGCGACCAGTATTTATGGCTCTGGCGCAACGGGTGGTATTATTAATATTATTACCAAACGTGCGGACACCTCAAAACCGTTGAGCTTTGAATCTAAAGTTGGGATTACTTCTTCGGATACATTTAGAGGTGATGGTTTAGCATATGAAGTGGGGCAATCGGTTTCATTTAGTCAAGGCAATGTGGATGGTTTTTTAGGCGCAAACTTTACCAGTCGTGGTTCTCAGTTTGATGGGAATGGGGATCGAATTTCTTTAAGTCCTTGGCAAGGTAGCACCATGGATACGGATACCCTCGATGTAAATGGACGTTTGAATTTCAATCTAACAGATAAACAAAGCCTAAGCTTTGGCGCACAATATTATAAAGACAAACAAGATACAGATTACGGCCCTGATTATTCATACTTACCGACAACGGGGACAAGTAATGACATGGGAGCCCCAAGCTATAAAGCAATTAAAGGCTTGAAATTGAGTGATCATCTATTTACTGAACGCTATGCAGTAAATTCGCAGTACCAAAATCAAGATTTTTTAGGCCAAGTACTCAATGTTGAAGCTTACTACCGTAATGAGAAAGCAAGATTTTTCCCTTATGGTTTAACAACCAAAGCTGTAACTTCAGTGAATCAATCTCAATCAGAAGTTAAAGTTGCGGGTTTACGATCAACCATGCAGTCAGACTTTAATATTGCAGATAGAGAGCTAAAACTGACCTATGGCCTCGACTATGATTGGGAAAAAGACGAGCAGTATATTGATATCTTGGCGACGAAATACCCATATTTAGTTTATACGCCAACTGGTGTACGCAAAGGATACGGTCCTAACACCGAAATTCAAAATATTGGCACCTTTGTACAAGGTGACTTTGCTGTGAATGACCAATTGAATATTCAAGCAGGTATTCGCTATCAATATATTCAAGCAGATACTGATGCTTATATTCCAAGCCGTGAGTCTGTAACAGTCCCTGCAGATTCAACACATGACGATAAACCGCTATTTAATTTAGGTGCGGTTTATAAGCTCAACGATACTCAGCAAGTTTATGCTAACTTTTCTCAAGGTTTTAGCTTTCCAGATGTACAGCGTATGCTCCGTGACGTATCAACCTACACGGTTTCAACATCAAACCTTCAGCCGATTACGGTAAATAGTTATGAGTTAGGTTGGCGTTTAAATCAGGATGATGGTTTCAACCTTGCTTTAACTGGTTTTTATAATACCTCTGATAAAACGGTACAATTTAATAACCGAGCAGCAAAAATTGTAGACACTGATCAACGTGTATATGGAGCAGAAGCAACCCTAAGTTATCCATTTATGGACAGCTACAAGGTTGGTGGTACTTTGGGATATACTCGTGGTCAATATAAAGATGCAGCAAATCAATGGCATGAACTCAATTCATTTGCAGTTTCTCCAATCAAAGGAACGTTATTTGCTGAATGGGACAACAATGAAGGTTATGGTGTTCGCGTTCAGATGCAAGCAATCAAAGGAAGCAACAAGGCTTATAATGATGATCGTGAACTTGTTGCTCGTGCGAATGCAAGCCAAGATACCGCATTCCAAGCTGCTGTTAAAGCAGATGCGAATAGTGCAGCAAAAATTAAAGGCTATGCGACTATGGATGTATTAGGACATGTTCCTGTCTGGAAAGGCCGCGTAGATTTTGGTGTATATAATGTTTGGGGCCTTCAATATAATACTGTATTCGCACAACAAGCTGCAGTATCAAATGGCAATCCATTACTTGCGATTCCAGCTGAAGGTCGTACCTATGGTCTAAGCTATACTTTTAACTATTAACTAATTGATATCAAAAAATATCCGTCATCGCTACGGATATTTTTTTGATACTTTATATCTGTATATTTTAATAGCTGTTTTTTAATGTCTTTCTGATTTTCGTCAACCAAATTATGATTTTTAGGTGAAAAAACGTTCATTATTTTCCTCATAATGCAAGTATTCTGACTATTTCAATCGAATATAGCTGAGAAAAATAGCCTTATCGATTATTTTTTAACCAAATTTATTTCATTTATTGACGTTTTAGATTTTAGCTGGTTTTTTTATGTACCCTATAAAACGTCATAACAAGATAGATAAAGGAGTAAAGATGCTTATTTTTCATGATTATCCTGTTCAAGGAGCGCTTTTTGACATGGATGGAACAATGTTTGATACCGAGCGTTTACGCTTCCAGACATTGAAACAGGCATCAAAAGAGCTGATTGGACAGGAATTTTCAGATGAATATTTGATGCAGTGTCTAGGGTTGAGTGCGAAAGCATCTGAGCAGCTAGCACAAAAGTTTTACGGTGCAAATGTTCCTTATACTGCCATTCGCAAACGTGCAGATGAAGTTGAATTAGAGTTTGTCCGTAACAATGGCGTGCCGATTAAAAAAGGCTTGGTACAAGTCTTAGAGCGTCTAAGAAAATCAGGCTTAAAAATGGCAGTCGCGACTTCGAGTCGTCGAGCGATTGCAGAAGAATATCTCATTAACGCGAATGTTTATAAATTTTTTGATCTTTTGGTCTGTGGGGATGAAGTTGAAAAAGGCAAACCGCATCCAGAAATCTTTTTTAAAGCCGCACAAAAACTAAACTTACAACCGCAACAGTGTCTGATGTTCGAAGATTCTGAAAATGGAATTTGTTCAGCCTATGATGCAGGCGGAATTACCATTTTATTTAAAGATATAAAAGAACCCAACGATCATATGCTCTCGAAAGCAAACTTCTATTATTCTGATATGTACGAATGTTTGAATGCTTTAGATGAGTTTATTCCCGAAATGGGCATGCCACAGTTACAAGAGTTATTTCCACAAAGTTCTAACCAGTTGACTGTTGGGATTCATGGTTTTGGTGCCATTGGTGGTGGCTATATTGCACAAATCTTGTCGTATTGGGATGGTTATACACGACCAAAACGCATTCTGGCCTCAACCCGAAATCGTCTATATCTAGAGTCAGTCAATAGTTTCGGCAGCTATAGCATTCGCTATGGTCAGTCTTCTTATGATGAGCGTATTGATAATCTCACAGTGATTGATGCTGACAATGAACAGCAGATGTTAGAAATGTATATGCAATCTAGCCTGATCGCACTGTGCTTACCAGAACAAGCGATTGAGTCTGAGGCAAAAATCATTGCGAAGGGATTATTGGCTCGTTTCATGTCAGCAGATGCAGACAACAATGAGCCGATTACTTTTTTGATTATTTTAAATAAAGTCTGCGCAAAATATTTGGTCTTGAAACATATCCGTGAAGCTTTATTGGAATTGACGGATGAGGATATTGCCGAACATATTTTAAGTGAACATTATTTTTGCGATACCGTGGTCAATCGAATGGTATCCAAGCTTACCGATCAGGCCCTATATCGTCAGCTCAATATTAAGCATAACCTGTTCAAACAATATCAAAATGATCTCAATCCAGAAACGATTGAGTTGTCAGATGAAACTGCGCTGACTGAACAGCAGGAACAGCAGATCACACATTGTTTAGAAGATATGCGCGGACAGTTTCAAACAGGGCAATTCCTACAAAATATGGATCTGATCCTGTTCCATAGTGAAACGGATATGCCGATTTATGTGGAAAATCGCAGCCCGTTATTAAGCAAAATGCGTCAAATGATTTTAGTGGATCAGATTTCTGAGATTCAAATCATTAAGAACCGCCTATGGAATGGCTGTCATGCCATGTTGGCGTGGTATGCCAGTGCACTTGGACATGACACCATTGGTATCGCCATGGCGGATCCAAAAATCATGAAATATGCAGAGCAGGTGGTTAACGAAGTTAAATTGGGTCTAGCCAATATGATTCCCAATCAAGCCAAAGAACTGGACCGAATGGCGGAAAGTTTCCTGCATTCTTGCCGAGCGGCCTATAAAGATCCTTGTGAACGTGTAGCTCGTGATCCGCTTAGAAAACTCAATCTGAATGAGCGCGTATTAGGCAGTTTAGAATGTCAGGTGCAACAACAGCTTCCTTATCAAAAGCTGATACAAGGTGCAATTTATGGCTATGCCTATGCCTTGAAAAGGCTTGGGCTGGATGAGATTAAGATTGTAAAACATGTCCAGACCAATATTGAGCATATGGACATCACTGAAAATCAAAAAAAAGCCTTATTAAACCAGCTCTATCACGGGATTCAGGCGGAACTCAATGACAATGCATTCATATCACAGTTGGAGGAGTTGAAACCTCTAACGGCATAAACATCAGTGCTCACGGTGAATGCAGCTTAACTTTGATCTGGGTTTATGTTTGAATAACACAACTTTATCTATGATGCTGAAGTTGTGTTATTACAAACAGACACCCAGTTGATTGCGACCGCAATACGCGATTATCCTGAATGGCACAAGGGTCGCTCAGATTATGGGCTTTGGTATATTGAGATTGATCAACCTGAATTAATTCAATATTTAGACGAAATCCAGGCACAATTTTCAGATCTATTACTTCCTGCACAGCAACGCCAATATCACATTACTTTATTTGTGTGCGGTTTCTTGCAGCCTACTGTTAAGCAATACGACGATGATTTTCAGATTCAACAATTACAGCAGCAGATCAAGCTAATTGAAGCATTACAGCTCAAACCTTTTGAGCTTGAAATCACACAGATCGATAGCTTTAGTAGTGCTTTGTTCTTACAGATTCAAGATCGGCAGGGTGTACTGGCCCAAATTCGTCAGCAATTTGCTCATATCTGAAGAGATCGCAGCACTTGAATATTGTCCGCATATTACTTTAGGTTTGTATGGTGAAGCTTGGCCGGGTGATAGGGTATTGCAGCGGATACAACAGCTTTCGTTAAAATCCATGAAGATTCAGGTCAAAAAACTGACTTTTGGCTATTACAAGGCACAGATTTTACAAGGATTACTGTATCCTTATCAGCAAATTGAACTAGGTTAGATATGTTGCAACTAATTTTAGGCGGGGCGCGCTCAGGTAAAAGTCGTTTGGCAGAACAAACCGCCAAAGATACAGGCTTATCCGTCATTTATATTGCAACGGCGCAGGCCTTAGATACAGAAATGCAGCAGCGTATTGCACATCATCAACAGCAACGTCCTGATCATTGGCAAGTATATGAAGAACCGATTTATCTGGCAGATCGACTCTTGCAATGCGATCAGGCCAATCAGTTGATTTTGGTCGATTGCTTGACCTTGTGGCTCAGTAATCTGTTATTGGCTGAAGATCCAGCCTTGCAGCAACAACAGATGCAAAAACTATTCGAGGTCTTACCACAACTACACTCTCAGATTATTCTGGTCAGTAACGAAACTGGGCTGGGAGTGGTACCAATGGGAGAAATCAGCCGTCGTTTTGTCGATGAAGCAGGGCGTTTGCATCAGACCTTGGGGCAACTCGCCAATAAAGTCATGTTTTGTGTGGCAGGCTTTCCAATGATTTTAAAAGATGAGAAATAACATGACTGAACAAGCGCAATGGTTTTTAGCTGCCGTACAACAACCAGATTTAGAAGCCAAACAACAAGCTGAACAACGTCAACTGCAATTGACCAAACCCACAGGCGCTTTGGGGCAACTTGAGCAGCTAGCCATTCAATTGGCGAGCTTACAAGGCACGGTCCATCCGCAGATTCAACAACCTTGGATTACCATTTTTGTAGGTGATCATGGTGTTGTGGCCGAAAATATTTCGGCTTATCCGCAGGCCGTGACCCGTCAAATGCTGCAAAATTTTGCTTCAGGTGGTGCAGCTATCAGTGTGATTGCCAAACATCATCATGCACATTTACAAGTGGTGGATTGCGGTACAGTGGGTGAAGCCTATGATTATGTTGGGGTCGAGCGTTATTGTATTCGTGCAGGTACTGCTAATTTTGCCCAACAAGCGGCAATGACGGAACAGGAATGCTTAGCGGCATTACAACTGGGTAAAGACAGCGTTGATCGTGCCAAAGCTCAAGCTGCCGATATTTTTATTGCTGGTGAGATGGGAATTGGTAATACCTGTTCAGCTTCAGCACTGGCCTGTTTGTTGTTGCATGAAGATGCCGCACAAATGACGGGTGTGGGGACAGGAATTACGAATCAACAGTTGCAACATAAAATCTCGGTCATTGATCAAGCGGTGAAGAGACATCAAGCAGCTGTTGCTGACGATGCTTTAAAAATTCTGGCAGCTGTTGGCGGTCTAGAAATTGCGGCCATGACAGGTGCTTATATTCGCTGTGCACAACTTGGTTTACCAATTGTGGTGGATGGTTTTATTAGCTCGGTTGCAGCCTTGTGTGCGGTACGTATTCAACTCCACAGTCGCGCATGGATGTTGTTTGGACATCAATCGGCTGAATATGGTCATCAGCGTGTGCTAAAAGCCTTAGACGCTCAGCCTATTTTAAATATGAATTTGCGTCTTGGTGAAGGCAGCGGCGCAGGAGCAGCCTTGTCCATGTTACAACTGGCTTGTGTCTTACACAATCAAATGGCCACCTTTGCCGAAGCTGCAGTTACGGGTGATAAAGTTGCACCTTGATTTACTACGGCATGGGGAAACAGCATTGAGCCATACCTTGCGTGGGCATCTCGATGATGCACTCACAGAACAAGGTTGGTTACAAATGCAATCTACCGTTGAGCAGCATCTTGCTGCTCAAGTACAATGGGATGTGATCATCAGCTCGCCATTACAACGCTGTCAAAAGTTTGCGGCAGCACTGGCGAAACAACTTGAATTACCTTTGCTGCTCAATGCAGAAATTAAGGAAATGTATTTTGGCGATTGGGAAGGTATTGCGACTCAAACCATCTACGAAACAGAGCCTGAGCGATTGGCAAATTTCTGGCAATTTCCAACGCAATATCATGCCCCGAATGGGGAGTCATTGAATCAATTCCAGCAACGTGTCTTGCATGGTTTTAATGAAATTTATGTTCAAATGCAGCAACACAACTGGAACAAGGCATTGATTGTGACGCATGGTGGGGTGATTAAGTTACTGACTTGTTTGGCACGTCACCAAAAGCTGGATGACCTATTAACCATGCCCGCAGAGTTAGGAACCTTATATGCTTTAAAGCTAACTCAAATTGACAATCAAATTCATTTTTCTGAAAAGACAAAAATCTAGTAGCGATAAAATCTTATTCTGTTTCCAGTATTTGCTTGCTTGATGTAATCGAACTGTCATTGCGACTGCCTATGATACATGGCATTTATTGACCTATAAGCAAATCATTCATGAATATATTATTGAAAAGCAGTGTGTTATGCGCAAGCATTTTATTGGCAGCATGTAATAACGACGATCACCAAGAATCGAAAACAACCTCAGAAAATAACGCTGCATCAAAATATTATCAGACTAAAACTCCGTACCAACCACAACAAGATCTCAAAAAATATGAAGCTATTCCACAAGGATTTCAGCCTGTATTTACTGAATTGGTTGCACGTCATGGTTCGCGCGGTTTATCCAGCATCAAATATGATTTAGCGTTGTATAACCTTTGGAAACAAGCCAAAGCTGAAAATGCACTCACACCTTTAGGTGAAAAACTGGGGGCAGATTTAGAAAGCATGATGAAAGCCAATATTCTTTTGGGTTATGGTGTGGATGGCATCCGTCAGTTTGGTTATGGCAATGAAACCATGCAAGGTATTCAGGAGCATCGTGGTATTGCTGATCGTTTATTGCAGCGACTTCCAAATTTATTTCAAACCGCAGCACAACAACCGACATCAATTTTAGTGCAAAGTTCGGGGGTAGACCGTGCGGTGGATAGTGCCAAATTTTTCACTGCTGAATTGATCCAACAGCAACCGCAATTAAAAACACACATCACCCCAGTCTCATACACCAGTTTAGCCAGTAGTAGTGTGCCAACGCTTGAAGATGGTGGAGTGGATCGTTTTAAGCTTTATTTTCATAGTTTAAATAAAGAGCAAGATTTAGCACAGCCCTTATCCGCACAACAACAGGCGATTTACGATGCCAGCCAAGCCTATCAGCATTTTGAAGAAGAGGATGCAGATCTGGTCAATAAGTTAAATGAACTTGCGAAAAATAGTCGTGCTGAACAAGTGGCAAAGAGTGTATTGAATCCACTGTTCAAAGCAGAATTTATTCAAAAACTGGGAACCACAGGCTATGTATTTAGCAATATTGGTTCATATAGCGTTACTTCACCTAAAGGCGAAACCATCACTGAAAAAGGTAAAGGTAAAAATAGCATTGCCAGTGCTGTGGATGCGGCGGCCTATGTCTATGAGTTATATTCAATATCAGGCGGTATGAAAACTGAATTGAAAGGTGTTGATTTTGATCAGTATATGCCTGTAGATGCTGCAAAATTCTATGCTGAATTTAACGATGCCAATGATTTTTATAGCAAAGGGCCAAGTTTTACCGAATCGAAGAACGTCACCAGTGCAATTGCTCAAGGATTAAAGCAGGACTTATTTAAACAAGTCGATGCGATTGTAGATCAGCAGCAAACCCATCGTGCGGTATTACGTTTTGCTCATGCCGAAATCATTATTCCTTTGGCGACCAGTTTAGAGTTGCACAATATGATGCAGCCTTTACCTTTACGTCAAACTTATAGCTACAACAGCAGCACTTGGCGAGGTGAGCTAGTGTCACCCATGGCAGCGAATTTACAATGGGATATTTATCAAAACAAGCAAGGTACAACCTTGGTGAAAATGTTCTATAACGAGAAAGAAACCCTATTTAAGTCGAGTTGTAACTACGCACGTTATAGCAACAACAGTTTTTATTATGATTATTTGAAGCTTAAACAATGTTATCAAATTCAATAATCTAAGATATTGGGTCTTTTCATTTGGGAATCGCTTGCTATTCCCAATTTTATTTCTTCATAATTCAGGCATGATGAACTCGTTGTCATTGAGAGGTTGCATGACACCTTTTTGGATTGCCTTGCAGTTTTTGACTGTTTTACCCATTGAACTCAAAACGATGCCAAGCGCAAAGCAGAATGCTCAGGCCATGCTGTTTTATCCTTTGGTGGGTGTATTACTTGGGTTGATTTTGTTTGCATCTGCCATGTTATTGGCAAAGCTTCCGATCATCTTGAGTGCAGTGCTGATTCTCGTACTCTGGATTTGGCTGACAGGTGGATTACATCTGGATGGTTTAGCGGATACAGCCGACGCATGGGTCGGTGGATTTGGTGATCCTGAACGAACCTTGAAAATCATGAAAGACCCTGCATGTGGTCCAATCGGGGTGCTGAGTTTAGTTGCCGTCTGCTTGCTGAAATTTGTGGCTCTATACGTTTTGCTTGAACAACAAATGGCTGTTTTTTTAATCGTCTTGCCTATGCTTGGGCGCAGTGTGCCGCTGTTTTTATTCCTCACAACACCTTATGTACGTGCTCAAGGCTTGGGCCGTTCTATGACAGATTTTATGCCTAAAAAACAACTTTGGATGGTTTTTGTCATTACAATCGCATTTCTTTGTATGTTTAAATGGCTTGGGTTAATTGCTTTACTGGTTTTTTTAGTGATGCTTTTTTATATGCGATCATTGTTTATTAAACGAATCGGCGGGATTACTGGGGATACTATAGGCGCTGCAATTGAGCTGGCTGAAACTGGTGTGATTCTCAGTTTTGTGATTGCTTCATTCTATGTGATTTAAAAAATTGAATGCTTGGATTGTCGTGATCCTCCTGCAAACAGAAGGATCACTTTGATGATTAGCGTTTGCCCAATTGAACCCAGAAACCTAGCACAGCGAGTAAAGCAACCAACCCGGCAATCGTACCTAGGATGATATCCCGAAGCGTTTTATCTATTGGCAACCATGTCCATTTATGTAGATAAGCAAAACTAAATCCTTCTAAAGCATCTTGTTGCGTCACCTGAGCTGCAATTACGCCACTGCTCGGCTCAATATACAGTCTGAGTTGATTCTCTAACTGCGTTTCAACCTTAATCACGGGCAGACGCTTGTTGATAAACCCATATTCGCCTCCAAAACTTGTCACCCATGCGGCCTGTTGAACTTGTTCAGGTTGTAATCCTAAATAACTTGCAGCCAATTGTTTACTTTGTTTAAGAATATCAATCAGTTCACCATTACCAGCATCTACAAACTGAATCGCGGGAACTACTGTTTTAGTCGTGTGATGATCATGCTGCTTCGTTGCCGCCGTCATGCTGCCTTGTAATGGCTCTCGTCCGATGGCTTGAATCATCCAAGCTGCACGGCTATGTGTTTCTCTAAAGGATGTGGGAACAAGATCCAGCCGTTGAATAGGCTGTTGAGTGATGTGTTGCCATACTTCTGTAGTTAAATCAGCCGTATGGAAAACAGGTTGAATATTTTTAATATCGGGCTTTTTTTGCCAAATATGATAGAAACCACTAAGCACCCAAAGCAGAATAAAGACGCTTAAACTGATGCCTAAATAGCGATGCAGAAAGCGTATTGGTTTTTGCCCTAGACGATGATTGCGCCGATTGTGAATGTTAAAGAATAAGCTTATCCCCATAAAAATCATGCAGAGTATGCCAATCAAAGCCAGTTGCATAAGAACAGTTTGGCCTATCCAAGCTTGATCACCCCACGTCCAGGTATGACCTAAGCGGAAGATTTTTGCCATCCACATCTTTTGATCATTGGAGAGTGTAGCCAATCGGGCTTGTGAAGGATCAACATAGGCACGTAAACCATTTTGAAAATCAACCCGCCAAACAGGCAGCAAACGATTGACACTCGGATAATCATCACTGAATGTGGTGATGATTTGACTGGATACAATGTCCTGTTGCGATAAGCCTGTATACCAAAGTGCTAAACGTTGGGCATCAAATTGCTCCGCATTGGCCAGCAATTGACCAGTCTGACTATCATAGTATTCAGCAATCTTTTGATTGGGCTGTAATATGCGATAGGCAATCCGCTGAGTATTTAATTCAATTACCTGTAAGGCCGAAAATTGCGCGATTTGATGTTGTTTCAGAACATCCGTTGCTGCTAAGGCATGTGTTAAATCCAGTTGTTGAGATGGTGGCATTCGTTTTACAGGCTGGGGTTGTGTTGCACTCATGATTGGATGCAACACACCTGTTAAAGACCAAAGTAAAACGAGAACGCCCAACACCATCCCAAAACTACGGTGTAAAGACAGTAGTTTTTTCAGTTGTTTGGCATTCATTGCTTATTTCCCAAAATGGTAACGTAAACCTAATAAATAGGTTCGTGGTGCAGCGGGGGTATAACTGACTTGGTTATTACTAAATGAGGTACTTTCTGCATAATGCTGATCTGTGGCATTCAGGATTTGCCCATAGATTTCATAAGCATTTTTACGGTAGTTGGCACGTAGATTCAGCAAAGTATGGCCATCATACTTTTCCGTATTGGCATCGTTAATCCAGTAAGAACCGACATAAACCGCTTCTGCAGAAAGTAATAGCTCAGGTAATGGCTTGATTTGATATTCAAGCGTACCAAATGTTTTAGGCGCACTTGGCATGGTGTTGCCGCTATAATCTAAAACACTCGAAGGTTGAAACTGCTGATATTCATGTTTGGCCACACTGCCTGAGAGTTTTAAGCGCTGATCATATAAATCACTGAGTTTCCATGTTCCCCCAATTTCAATTCCCTGATGTAAGGTTTTGCCTGCATTGCGTGGCTCGCGTGTGTTATCTGGCTTGGTATAGCTCATCACTTCATCTTCGCCTTCTAAGCGATATAGGGTGATTTCACCGTCTAAGCGATCATCGAATAATTTAAAACGCAGACCTGCATCGATATTATTAAATGTGGCTTCTTTCAAGTCAGGTGTCACCAAATTTGCACCGTATAAACTGCTGACTTCTGGCGGTACAAAACCCTGTGACCAATTACTATAAAGATCAATTGCTGGCGTGATGTTCCAGACAAAACCGACTTGAGGACTGGCTTTATGAAAATCACGTTTTTCATTCGGTGCGCCTGTGGTTTTTGATGGGGTTAATTTGTTTTCATAGTCATAACTAATCCAGTCATAACGTGCACCACCGACTAAATTTAAAGTCGGTAACACTTGCCAATTGGCTTGTGCATAGACGGCTTGGTTATTGACGTCTACATTAAAGTCGCGTAAGCGCTGGCGTTGTTGATAACCGGTATAGACCAAAGTATTCGGGTCTCGGAACACCTGAATATCATTGGTTCTGGCTTGGTTAGGAGAATGGTCAGCCATTGCCCCGACAATCAGTTTGACCTGATCAAATGTAGCAGAATGCTGCGCATTTAAACCATAGGACTGAAAGGCGTTATAGGTGGTTTGTCCGCTATAAGTGCCAGTCGGTGTGCCATTTTTAACATCGGTGCGGATGTTATAACTTGGGTTTTGCTCGGTGGTATTGTTACGATAATACAAGGTAACTTGGCTTTGTTGCTGATCATTCCATTGATGGCTAATTTGAGAAGAAAGCCGTGTGGCATCAACTTCACGATAGGTAAAGGTTTGGTAGCTGTATCCAGGACGTTTGCGATAATCGTCCAGATTTAAGCTACCGGTCATATCTGCCTTTAAATGGTTATAACTGACAATATTTTTAATTTGTGTGGCATCAGAGATGCGCCAGTCGTGTCTGAGCGTCACACTCTGTTTATTGCTTTCAGCATGGTCTTGCCAGCTATCACCACGATCACTGGCATAGGCCGAAAGCCTTAAACCGTGCTCACCAAATTCGCTATCAAAGGTATTTGAAGCGCCGACATCGATACGGCGATATCCCTCAGAACTGGCACTGATGCCCAGATCGGCTGTTGCTGTCGCACTTGGTGCTTTGGTCAGAAAATTAATGGTTCCACCAATCGCATTGCTGCCATATAAGCTACTGGCAGGGCCGCGTAAAATTTCGATGCTATCAATACCCGCTAGATTCACTTCATATAAGGCATTGTGGTTAAATACACCCACGGGACGAATTGAAATCCCATCTTCTAAATATTGATAAACGGCAGCTGTGGTCATCGGTTGGCGAATCGACATCATATGCTGTTCATTACCCAAATCATTCATCAGTACGCCCGGTGTTTGATTGATGATTTGTCCTATAAAAGTTGCATGTTTATCTTCAATGTCCTTGCTGTTAATTTTACTGATTGCAGCAGGGGTATTATTAATCGATTCACCTTCACGACTCGCGGTCACAACGATGGTGGCTAAGGTTTTAGTCGCATCAGAAGGTACAGTTTCTGAAAAAACAACAGAGCTATAGCCAACAGACAGGCACGCAGCCGTGAGTACAGACAAACGGAATGGAGTATTCATTTTGAACTCTATAAAAAGCAATAAACGAGAACGCACCGCCGTCATTTACGGGGTACGAAGTAAAATTTGCGTTTTATAAAGCGAGTGGCGGGGCTTGTTTGATTGGAAAAATATAGAAGATACGGGCGATGTGCAGATCTTCTGTCCACGTATGGCACAGGCAGCGAACGCGACTGAACCAAGCCAGTAGAAATATAATAATGAATGCAATCAGCGGCACGATCGCAGCGGCATCTAAACCATGTGAGCAGAGAGGGCAATGCTTCATGATTTGGCTAGCCAGCGCATATACCTGTTGTGCATATTCACTGAGCTGGGCATGTTTGGCATGCTGTAACTGCGGTCCGTGATGCATGTCATGCATGCTGTGTTGATGATGACTCGAATGCATCTGTGACATCAACGATGCATTTTGAATTTCAGTGACTTGGCAATGGCTTGGCATTGCATAAAGTGCAGGTACGACGCCTGTATGGACCATTGTTGGTAAGAAGATATGCCAGAGTAAACAAAGCAAAGTTATCGCGCCGAAACTGGCACGCCACTTAAGCAAATGTTGACGAAAACTGGACTTCATATCAGCGATACGTCGTAGGAGAAATGTGGCAGCAGTATAATCAAAAAATGACTTATAGATCAAAGCAAAATTGAGGTATTCTGAGACTGCTGAATTCAATATTTTATAGGCAGATCAGCGTGTCAAAAATAGCAAATCAGTCCGATTGGATTGTGCGGGCTTCTGATAGTGAGCGCTTGGAAAGAATAGAAGCTTTCTTTTCTGATCATGCATATGAACCACACCAACATGATACCTTTGCGATTGGTCGTACCTTGTCTGGTGTACAAAGCTTTCATTATCGTGGTGAAGTCCGACATAGTCAGCATGGCATGACCATGGTGTTACATCCAGATGAAAAGCATGATGGCAGTGCGGGAACTCAAGAAGGCTTTCACTACCGAATGATGTACGTTGAACCTGCATTGATTCAAAAGATCATGAAAGGCAAACCGCTGCCTTTTTTCAAACATGGGCTGAGTGATGATCCACGGCTTTATCGTGTTACCCATACACTTTTGCAAAACATGCAGGATCCATTGGATCTTTTAGAAGAAGAAGATGCGTTGTATGACTTGGCAACAACTTTGTATGAAGTTGCAGGTCAGTCATCACGCGCGCGGCAACGCTATGATTATATTGCAGCAGAGCGAGCCAGAGAGTTTATTCACGCTTCGCTGGATCAGAACATCAGTTTGGATGATTTAGAACAGAATATACAGCGTGATCGTTGGAGTCTTTCTCGTGATTTTAGACTGCTATTCGGCACCAGTCCGCATCGTTATATGACCATGCGTCGGCTAGATATCGTGAAAAGATGTCTGATGTACGGAGAGTCGCTGACGCAGGCTGCCATCATTGCTGGTTTTTTTGATCAGAGCCATATGACTCGGCATTTTACCAAAGCTTTTGGGATTACCCCAGCAAGATGGAAACAGATTTATACACGTCAGAAATAAGCTGTGTTTGCAACTAAAAAAGCTCTAAATAAGATGCATACCTTTTAAGAAATCACTCAACATAAATAGACCTGAAATAATTAGGAAGATACCCAGTATTTTATTTAGATGATTGAGCCAAATTGGATTACTCAATTTTTTGCCAATTACTGATCCAGCAAATGAATAAAGCAACGGAGCACCCGCTGCACCAAGAGAAATGAGTAGTGAAACAATGAGAATCAGGCCACCTGTGATATGTGCAGCAGGGTACATAATGGTGGTCACAGGTAAAATCACTAAAATCGCTTTAGGATTCAGACTTTGAATCCAGAAACCATTCCAAAAATTGAGGCTTTTGTGTTGGGTTTGATCTGTTTTTAACTCAGTATGTGCCGTCATCATTTTATAGGCTAAATAGAATGTATAGATTGCCCCAATCAAGGCAATCAAATGCAAATACGCATGGGGAATTAATGCTGCACCGGCATAACCAAATACAACAAATAGCATCAGCATGGAACAACCCACACCAGCAAAAAAGCCCAATGTTCGGGAGAACTGTCCTGTTAGCCCAGCATTTAACCCCATAAAGTTCACAGGACCAGGGCTGTACATCACACTTAAGGTATAAAGAAAAATTTCCATGACCAACCTAAATGAATCAATAGCAAAGGATGATCAAAATAGGGCAAAGTGCCATGCGCTGTATTGTACGTTTGTGCAAGTTAGCTGAATTGATGAACAAAAAAACAGGCTCATAAGGGCCTGTTTTTTTGTGAAGATCGAATTAACGTGTTGGTAAGACGTCTTTCAATGCTTCATGCATTTCGAGTAATGCTTTTTCTGTGGTTTCCCAATCAATACAGCCATCCGTCACTGACTTGCCGTATTCAAGATCACACAGATTTTCAGGAATGTCCTGACGACCACCTTTTAAGTGACTCTCCACCATGATTCCAACAATTGATTTGTTACCATCAAGGATTTGTTCCGTGATGTTTTTCAAAACCAAAGGTTGTAAGTACGGGTCTTTGTTTGAGTTGGCATGGCTAGTATCAATCATGATCTTGTTGCTGACTTTAGCTTTTGCCAAAGCGGCTTCCGCCTCGGCAACTGAAGTTGCATCATAGTTTGGCTTGCCATTACCGCCACGCAATACCACGTGTGCATAAGGGTTGCCTTTGGTATTGATAATCGCAACTTGACCATTTTCATTCAGGCCCAAGAAGCTGTGACCATGTTTAACAGATTGCATCGCATTGGTCGCAACGGTTAAGCCACCATCGGTACCGTTTTTGAAGCCAACAGGAGAGGATAAGCCTGAAGACATTTCACGGTGAGTTTGGCTTTCAGTGGTACGTGCACCAATTGCTGACCATGAAATCAAGTCTTGATAGTATTGTGGTGAGTTTGGATCAAGTGCTTCAGTCGCACATGGCAAACCTTTTTCATTCAGATCAATTAATAATCCACGACCGATATGCAAACCTTTTTCAATATTGAAAGAGTCGTTCATATCTGGATCGTTGATTAAACCTTTCCAACCAACTGTGGTACGTGGTTTTTCAAAATAAACACGCATTACTAGATATAAAGTGTCTTTTACTTTTTCGCTGAGCACTTTCAGGCGGTCAGCATATTCATGTGCAGCTTTAGGATCGTGAATCGAACAAGGGCCAATGACCACAAACAAGCGTTTGTCGTTGCCATCTAAAATGTTGCGTACAGTTGCACGTCCTTGTAACACAGTTTGAGAAGCAGCATCAGATAAAGGGAGGTCAGCTTTCAGTTCTGCTGGGGTAATCAAAGTTTGAATGCTTTTAATATTAACGTCGTCGATATCTGGCTGAGAAACTGGATTTGACTGTAGAGTATTCATTGCTGTCACAAATTCAATCGAAAGAAAAGGTTATTTTGTCTACGAATATAGCATGAAATGCCGATTGATTAACTAGCGAAAAGCATAATTTATGTAGAAATAATCGGCATTACAACGCTTAAACAGTTGTTGTTACATGCTTTGTTTGCTGAATCACAACAGCTTGGTGTGTTTCAACTGGCTTTGGTTTCGCCTTAATTGGGTTCACCATAAAGTTCACACCCAAGGCAAATAGGGTAATGCCTAGAATTTTACGGATTAGTCGTTCTGGCATACGTGAGCTGATGAGTGTACCGACAATAATGGCTGGAATTGAACCCACCAATAACCACATTAACAGGGTAAAATCGACATTACCTGAAGACATATGGCTTAGGCCAGCAACCGCTGTCAGTAATACCGCATGTACTACATCTGAGCCAATGATACGGATCATAGGAAGGTTTGGGAACATAAGCACTAAGGCCATGATACCGAAAGCACCTGCACCCACAGAAGATAAGGTCACAAAGATACCAAGCACGATACCCATAATCACAATGTAATGACGCTTGTGTTGCAATGCATGCTGTTCACTTTCCATATCCGCTTGTTCGCGGTTACGGAATTTGTCAAAGAACTTTTCAATTTGCGTACGGAACACAATCGAAATGCCCGTCAAGGTCAACATAAAGCCCAAGACCATGGTCAATACCGCTTTATAATGCGTTGATTGACTGAGATAATGTTCAAGTACCCAAGAGGTTGCGAAAGAGGCTGGAATACTGCCCAAAGACAACCAAAGTACAATTGGCCAGACAATATTCAGTTTTTTGGCATGAACCACTGAACCACAGAATTTTGAGATTGAGGCATAAAGTAGATCAGTACCAATGGCAATATGCGGTTCGATCTTAAATAGGCTAATCAGGATTGGGGTCATCAATGAACCACCACCGACACCTGTGATACCGACACAGAAGCCAACCAATACCCCAGCCATAATAAATTCTATAGGACCAAACATCGACAATATGCCTAATTATGCAAAAATCAGCATATCTTATGCTTTTTTTAGATAACTCGTTGTGATGAATAATGATTTGCTTATGCAAAAAAAAGCTAAAGAAAGCCGAGTTTACAGCTTTTTAGATCAATTTTTATTCAGTTTGGCTTGCTTTATGAACGGTGATTGGTTTATTTTGAGATTGATACACGGATTGTATGTTTGATTATTTCGCCTTATGTCTATTTTCATTCGAAGCCTCATTTCATTGCTGATTGCTATGTGTTTTATCACCAATAGCTATGCAATGGCTGTGTCTGAAGTGAGTCAACCTGTTGTAGCGCAAGTCATGAAAAATCATGCTGCAATGTCAGATTGTGGAATGGCTACGATGACGAAGCATGACCCTATGGACAGTGGCAAAATAGATACATCGCATTGCCAAAAGAGTCTGTGCTGTGTCGTGGCAACATTTGAAGATAGCCCTCATTCCATCGAACGAAGCATACAATCGTTTAAAACAGCAAATTCAACTTATCTAGATCAACTGACTTTAGGCATTTATCAGTTACCTTATCGCCCTCCAAATCATGTCCTATTTTTATAAATTCAAATTTTTTATTTTTATTTCAAGGACATGATTATGTTTAATATTAAAACCATTTTGCTTTCAACACTTTTATTGGCTACAACTGTACCGGCTTTTGCTGCAGGTAATTGTTGTAAGGAAAAAGAGGCCGCCAATAAAAAAGAGTGTTGTGAAAAAAAGATGAAATGTTGTGATGACAAAGACAAAACGGCTGCTCAGGAAGATCATAGCCATCACGGGCATTAATTTTTAAGTAATAAAGCTATCCTTGGCAGAAGTTGAGGATAGCTGTTGTAGCAAAATCATTTTAGCTTTTTAGTGGGTTTTAACTCATTCACTGATAACACCAATATAAAGGTCACTGGTGTGGCAAAGATCCACCAACTAATAAAGCCAATGGAACTACCATACTCTAAACAAAGCAGGCTACCCGCAATTAAGAAGCAGAGATAAGCTAAGACTCTAAGGTGTGTTTGATAGCGAATGAAAACCTGTTGTTTGGCTTTACTGACTTGCTTGGCGCTACATTTATAGAGCAACAACATCCCGATGAAGGTCAATACAAGGCTCAACAGAATCATGCTTTAACCTCTTGTTGCTTCGCCAACTTGCTTTTAATTTTCTGAGCGGATTTCGCTTGAATCGGCTGAATATTTCTAAAAATAAACACGGCAAATAGGGCACAGACCAGCAGAAACAAATCAATTCGCAAGAATATCCAATAGCTATGTAAATCAGTGATTAACTGATGTTGAATCAAGTACACCAAGTTATAGATCGGTAGAATCAAAGTAATCAATCCGAAGATACAAATCTGTGATTTCCATAAATATTGTTTTTGGGTCAATAAAGCGATGATAAAGCTCAGTCCCCATACGCTGAAAAAGGTATAAATTTCATAGTTGGGTGTGGTTTCAGTGATATGGACCAATCGATTGGCGAATAGATAGCCGAGCATTGCCGTAGGAAGACCGACAAAGGCTGCAACATTTAAACGATCCACCAAATAATAGCCGAAATGAAATTGATTCGATTTATTTTGAATCTGGCGCTTTAGGCTCCACAGTAATAGGCCAGACGCAATCATCAAACATCCCAGAATGCCTGAGCAAAAGAAAGCGAAGCGCAGTATCGGCTGAGCAAAAGTCGCCATATGTAGGCCATAAACACCTGCATTTAAGGTCGCAACAGCACTTTCATTTCGGGTATTCGCCAATACATGACCTTGACCATCAAAGGTGATTTGTGCCTGATTTAAGCTAATCGAACGATCTTCTAATTGCTTAAAGGTAATGATGGCTTGGTCTGTATTGGGATTTTTGACCTCAATCGATGCTAAGGCTTGATCTCCCCATTGTTGTTTTACTTTTTCTAATAAACTGCCAATCGGCAACATTTCCGCTTTTTTAGGTTCAGCTTGATGCGTTGTGCTTTTTTCAGTGGTTCTGATCTCAGTAAAATATTGAAAAGGATTCTCTGGATAAAGCTTTTGCATACCCCAAGGCAAGTACAGATAAAAGAAAATCGCCAAGCCTGTAAAGGTAATGGTCAGGAAAAAGGGCAATGCTAGTACAGAAGAGACATTATGGAAGTCCAACCATGAGCGTTGCGATTTAAAGGTTCTGAGGGTAAAGAAATCGGTAAAGATCTTCTTATGCGTGATAATCCCAGAGACCAAAGCAATCAGCATAATAAAGGCAGCGAGACAGGCAATCAGCCGTCCGACCATGATGGGAACACCATAGAGCTGAAAGTGGAAATTATAAAAGAAATTTCCGCCTTGGGTCGCTGAGAGTTTTAGCTCTTGCCCTGTATTGGCATCTAAACTACGGCTTTCATAGCCGCCGCTGGCTTGTTGCCAATACATTTTATTGACGGGTTCTTCATGATTGGCAATATTGAGATACCAAGATTTGGCATCAGCCGCATTTTTAGCTAAATAATCCGTTGCTGTACGGATAGCAGTGTCTTGATTAATTTGGTATTGCGCCAGTTGTGGCTGCATCCATAGATTAATCTGATGTCGATAATAGGAGCTGGTACCCATTAAAAAAATGGCAAATAAAAGCCAGCCAAAAATTAAGCCTGCCCACGCATGCAACCATGCCATTGATTGGCGAACGCCTTTATTTTGCATTTTTAATTTAAACCCACAGATAAGCCAAACAATGCGCCAGTCAAAACCAGACTGATCAAGCTGAGTTTGATCAATGAATGCATACAAAAACTCAAAATGATAAAGGCCAGATAAAAGAGAATTGAAATAAAGGCCGCAAGATAGATTGCCTCTGCCTTGTCTAATAAATGGCTAAACAATGAACCAAGTCCAAGGCTCAAATACATCATGCACACGTAGCCAAGAACAAAGCTCAGTACAAAGCGATAGAAAATGCTCAGTCGATAGACAAGCGAAACAGATGCAGATTTAGCCATAAAGGGTCTTGAAGCAAAAGAAGGGAGAAATAGATCACATATGGAAATGATTCTTGTTTATATTAAATCTTAGCAGAATCTCAATCAATTCTTCATTCATCGTAAATCTAGATTGTATTTTGAATAATAAATGTCATCTTAGATCAGAACTGATGTTCACCAATCATGAACAATTTGCACGGTGTAGGGTGATTCGATGTAAAATCATTCTGTTAGAATCATTTAAACATTTCTGTGGGGCGTAGGTCTTGTTAAAGCAAAAACTAAAAATTGGTATCGTGGTGGGGGAAGTTTCTGGAGATACTCTAGGAGTGAAACTCATGCGCAGTTTTCGCGAACAGGGCATTGATGCTGAATTTGAGGGGATTGGTGGCCCACAAATGATTGCAGAGGGATTTCACAGTTATTATCCGATGGAAATTCTTTCGGTGATGGGAATTGTTGAAGTCCTTAAAGATTTAAAAAAGCTGTTTGCTGTGCGTGATGGTCTAGTTGAACGTTGGACCGAGCATCCTGTCGATATTTTTATTGGTATTGATGCGCCCGATTTTAATTTACGCCTATCTAAAACCATTAAAGAAAAACATTTACCGATAAAAACTGTGCAATATGTCAGCCCGTCGGTCTGGGCGTGGCGCCAAGGTCGTGTTCATGGCATTAAACGCAGTATCGATTTGGTTCTGTGTTTATTTCCATTTGAAAAAACCTTCTATGAAAATTATGAGGTTGCCGCCGCTTTTGTTGGGCATCCATTGGCAAAGCAACTCCCTTTAAAAAATCCAATTACTGAAGCCAAACATCAATTGGGCTTGTCTGCACATAAAACCCATATTGCTTTATTACCAGGCAGTCGTCGTGGTGAGATTGAGCGATTATTGCCCTTATTGACTGGCGCTGCAGAAATTCTGCATCGAAAGCATCCTGATCTGGAGTTTTTAATCCCTGCAATTAATGATGCGCGCAAGCATCAGATTGAACAAGGCATTCAAAATCTAGATGCGAGCTTGAAATCTAAAATTCATGTTTTGGAAAATAGTGATGCCGAGTCAAAAATTGGTCGTATGGTGATGAATGCCAGTGATATTGTCGCTTTGGCCTCTGGTACCGCGACGCTGGAAGCAATGTTATTGCACCGTCCAATGGTGACTTTTTATAAGTTAAACTGGTTGACCTATCTGATTGCGAAATTCATGGTCAAAATTCCGTACTATTCATTGCCAAACATTATTGCGGGCAAGAAAGTGATTGAGGAACTGATTCAGGCCGATGCAACACCACAGCATTTAGCCACTGAAATTGAACGTTTAATGGATCATGAAACGGCGCATATCCAAATGATGCAACATTTGAGTATGCATAAACAGCTAATCTCAGGCAATACGGAAGACCCCGTACAGGCGATTTTGAATTGTTTAAAAACGGGCTAAATAAAAAAGGTGGCGATTAGGCCACCTTTTTTATGCATATTCTTCAGGCACGAAGGATTAGTTCATAACCTGTATATTTACGGATATTGATCACACCGATATCAAATAATAAGTATTGACCTTTGATTCCTTGCAATACACCGCGAATTTTTGGTGTTTTATCTAAATTCAGCGATTTAATCTTTTCAGGATAATGCTCAACCGGATAGATAAATTCGCGTGGCGTTTCATCTTCCAAGAATTCCAAGCTTTCGTTAAATTCAAGGTTCTGATTAAATTCTTCACGGATGCTCTGAATTTTTGGAGCGAACTCTTCCAAAATTTGATCACGTTGCTCAAGCAGATTTAAAGGTTCAGCTTCACCTTTCAGCAATTTGCGCCAGTCTGTTTTATCTGCGATTTGTGTACCAATTAACGTTTCCAAATGCCCTGACAAACGACGTGAACCGACTTTCATAATGGGTAACGCCTGCGTTGCCCCTTGATCTAACCAACGGGTTGGCATATTGACGATACGGGTAATCCCGATCTTTAAGGCGCTGGAGTTGGCCAAATACACAATATGTGGCTGGAAACAAACATCATGTGCGAACTGGTCTTCACGACAAGTTCCCAAGTGATAATGGCAAGTTTCAGGTTTCATAATGCACAAATCACATTCGGCCTTGGTTTTAAAACATTTAAAACAATGACCCTGTGAATAAGACTTCGGTGTTTTTGCGCCACAAGAGGTACAAAAGATATTACCCGTCCATTCGATCTCAATTTCTTGACCTAAAACAAAAGGAAGGTCAGTTTCTGAACGATCTAATATAAATTTATATTCAACATTTGCCTTGCTTGTTGATTGATCAGTTACACTATGCGTTTTGAGCGCTGCATGCATTTTATGACAAATGCCTTGTAGTTCCATTAATAAACTCTCATCTTTCAATCAAGGGTTGCAGTTATGGCTGAACAAAATGTCATCACTTCTATGCTAGACGATTTATCTCAAGAACAGCCCATTCATACTGCACTTTGTATAGGTCAGCAGATTGACCAAAATGCTTCAATTCAATGGCATTATTTTAGCGTAACTGACTTTTTAAGTCTGCCATTTACGCAGCGTTATGATTTAGGTTTTGTATTATTTGATACAGAAGAAATGCAAAACATCACTGAAACGCAAAAATCACAGCTGTTAGTGAAGCTACGTGACCTGATGGCAAAACGAATTGTCGTGGTTAGTAAATTGGGTGATGAAAAATTATTGCGTTCGCTTGGCTTTACTCAATTGATTGATAAAACCACACACGGCAGTGATTTTGCTTTATGGCAATTTAATATTTTGACTTATAAGCATGTACCTGACTGGTTTAACTCCAAGTTCTGGGCGAATCCTGAGAATTGGAATAAATTCCGCTGGTAAAATAATTAGACTGGAAAGAGTTGCAAGTTCTTGCAAAATTTAACAATTTAACTTTGTTTTGTGCTTTCAAAGCAGCGTATGCTTTTTGCATAAATAATTCCAAAGGAAAGTTTAAGTCATGACTGATTTAACCAACATTGTTGAAATTTTAGCAAAGCAAGCTTTAGGCGGTCAGCAACAATCAGGCCAAACGGGTGGTTTAGGTGGAATTTTAGGTTCTGTTTTAGGTCAACTTGGCGGCCAACAGCAAAATACCCAAAGCCAGCAAGGCGGCTTGGGTGGTATCTTGGGTTCAGTTTTAGGGCAATTGGGTGGTGGAAATACTTCAACCCAAAGTAATGCAACTGGTGGTAATACCGCACAAACTTTATTGATTGCAGTTTTACCATTGGTGTTAGCTTGGATTCAAAAACAAGGTGGTTTACAAGGTGCATTGGATAAACTGAAAAATGCGGGTTTATCGAATCAAGTGCAAAGCTGGGTTGATCCACAGCAACAAAATGCACAAGATGTGCCAGAGCAAAATATTCAAAGTTTATTTGATGACCAAGATGTAGAACAAGTTGCACAACAAACCCAAGCACCGAAACAAGCCATTTATGGTGCAATTGCTTCAGTATTACCGCAAGTGATTGACTCTTTAACACCGCAAGGCAGCAGTACCAATCCGCAAGAAGCCAACCAAGATATTCAACAAGTCTTGAATTTGGTGAGTGGTTTCCTTAAAAAGTAAAAAATCCGATGCGAAAAAGCCTGTTCTCTTGAGCAGGCTTTTTTCTAAGTTAAATATCTGCATCATTGCTATTCTGACACCAATGATCGATTACATTGCTGCTTGGTCTTTTTCACACTAGATGTTGCTTTGTATACACTACTTGGTTCAGGGAATAGTTTGAGCAGTGAAATATAAAGCAGTGCTGCGAGTGTAATACTGATCGGTAAACTCAGATCAAGACCGTTGAATACATGCCCCCAGATACCAATAAACTGATCTGGTAAATGTACAAAGCAAAGGCCAATGACCGCACTGGGTATCCATGCGATGATGCCACGCCAATTCCAACCATGATGAAACCAGTAAGCGCCACCCTTTAGGCCATTTGCAAACACCTGTAAATCATCATTTTTATAGTAACCTTTCCGTGTGATAAATCCGATAATCATAATGATGATCCAAGGACTGGTACACACCACTATTAAAGTGGCAAAAGTCATGACGCTTTGAGTCAGATTCGCTGCAAAACGACCTAGAAAAATAAACAGGATGGACAATAGGCCAACCCAGATCGTGGCTTTAACACGTGTAAGCGATTTTGGAAAAAGACTCGACATGTCCAAGCCCGTACCGTATAAGGCTGTCGTTCCAGTAGATAACCCACCAATCAGTGCAATCAGACACAGAGGAATAAAATACCAAGCAGGTGCAATCTGAATCAGCCCAGCGATGTAATTATTTTGTTCGATAAATACGGGAGTACTACTAGCAACAATGCTGGCGGTGACTAGGCCAAAAAGAAAGGGAATGAGGGTTGCAAGTTGGGATGCAAACACGGCTGCCATGATTTTAGATGAAGCTGTTTCCTTTGGAATATAACGTGACCAGCCACCTAAGAAAGTTCCGAAGGAAATTGGATTACTGAATGCAATCAATGCAGCACTCATGAAAGCCGCCCAAAATCCAGCTTGTCCGAGTTGAATTTGTCCTGCGTAAGTTGAATCAAATTGCTTGGAAAAAGCAAACAGACCTAAAAAGAATAACAGGCTAGAGGCGATCACAGCCACTCGGTTCACCAGTAGCATAAAGCGAAAGCCATAGATACAAATAATCAGTACCACTAAGGCAAAGCCGCTATAGACCAATCCATACAGCCAATTGCTTTGATAAGAACTGTCAAACAGTCGCTCAGTTGCGCCAATCAGTGCATCGCCAGAACTCCAAACGGAGAGTGAAAAGAAGGCAATGGCAGTGAGTAAGGATAAAAACGAACCGACGATTCTGCCACGGACACCAAAATGGGCGCCAGAAGCCACGGCGTTATTGGTTCCTGTACGCGCACCAAAAATTCCCATTGGTGCCAAGATACAGGCCCCTAAGATAACTCCGCACAAGATTGCCCAGAATCCAGCTTGAAAAGAGAGGCCAAATACAATCGGGAAGCTGCCTAAGACACAGGTCGAAAAGGTATTAGCACCACCAAAACTTAAACGAAATAGATCAAAAGGGCTTGCTGTACGAGCATGAGCCGGTATTTCTTCGATGCCAAAACTTTCAATTGTTGTAATCTGTTTAGAACGATCTCTTTGCATAATACGCTACTCTTAATATCCATTTATCAGATTCAGATTCGCTTGTTTGCTCATCCATTAAGCGGCTTGTTTGGGGCTGCCGTGCTTTTGTTCAGCCTGTTCCTGAGAGTGTTGCTTTTGTCTTAATCGGGTAATGCCACAAATGCCAATGAGGGACAGCAGCGAGAGAAAACTAAATAAGAAGGCCAAAGGTAGCCATTGGCCTGCATAATGTTGAGCCAACAAAGTGCCAATGATGGGTGTTGTTCCACTGGTGATGGCCGCAATCATTTGATAGGAAATGGAAATCCCTGAATAACGCACATGTGCAGGAAAAGCTTCCGCCATAAAGCCAGCGACCACAGCGTATAACGATGACAATGCAAGCACAGCCAAGGTGATGCCTAACACGATGAAATAGATATTTTTAGTACTGACCAACATAAACATTGGATATGGAATAACGATGCAGAGGATTGCTGCCCAGAATAAAAAGCGATGTGCTCCAATTTTACTGGCATACCAAGCCGCAATAGGCATGGCTAAAAACTCAAATAGGGTGACCCAGAACAAAGCATTTAAAATCGTGGGGCGGCTGATCCCCATATATTGGGTGACATAGCTAATCATGAAGGTATTGGTGAAAAAGAAACCCGCTGTCCCAATGGTAATCGCCAGTCCAGCAAAAACCACTTGAGGCCAATAGTTTTTAAGCAACTCTTTTACAGGGTATTTGGCGATTTCTTGCTTGGCTTGCATCTGTTTAAATTCAGGGGATTCTTCGACCCCTAAACGAATGACAAGGCCAATCAGCATAAATACAAAGCTGAGTAAAAAAGGCACCCGCCAACCCCAGCTCAGCAAGGCTTGTTCATCCAAAGACGTAATACCTTTAAAGACCAATAGGCACAGAATCAAACCTGCTGGGCTGCCCATTTGGGCAAAAGAGGCAAAAAAAGTTTTTTTATGGGCAGGCGCATGTTCGCTGGCCATTAACACGGCGCCACCCCATTCTCCACCGACGGACAAGCCTTGCAAAAAGCGCAGTACAATCAGTAGAACGGGTGCCCAAATTCCAATATGATCATAACTGGGGATCAAACCAATGCCAGTAGTCGCCAGCCCCATCAACAGCATGGTAAATAGCAGCATTTTTTTGCGACCTAATTTATCGCCTAAATGCCCGAAAATAACGGCAGCGATTGGTCTTGCAATAAAACCGACAGCAAAGGTTGCAAAAGCCGCTATTGTCCCTGTTACAGGATCGGTTTCAGGGAAAAATACCAAGCCGAGCACAAGCGCTGCAGCCGTGGCATAAACATAAAAGTCATAAAACTCAATCGTTGTACTTACGAAGGCTGCGGCAGCAGCCCGTTTTGATTGATCTTTTTTCATTCCATCTCGACCTATTTTTATCCATATGTTTTTCTTGTTTTATCGCAGAAATTTATTTGCGTATTTTCACTCCTGGGAGGACGCATAACATTTCATATAGCAGATTTGCACCCAGTAATGAGGTATTGCCTGTCGTGTCGTAGGGTGGAGAAACCTCAACCAAATCACAGCCAATCAAGTCTAGGCCCTGACAGCCGCGAATAATTTCCATGGCCTGAATCGTGGTCAAGCCACCAATTTCAGGAGTTCCTGTACCTGGTGCCCACGCAGGATCAATTCCATCAATATCAAAGGAGAGATATACAGGACCTCCAGCCACTTTGGCTCTCACTTCATCCATCAAGGGAGCGAGTGATTTATGCCAACATTCTTCTGCTTGCACTACACGAAAGCCTTGACGTCGACTCCAGTTAAAATCATCTGCGCTATAGCCTTGAGCCCGTAAACCAATTTGCACAACGCGCTGACAATCCAGTAGTCCTTCTTCAGCAGCTCTTCGAAAGGTAGTGCCATGTGCGACTTTTTCACCAAACATCTCATCATTGACGTCTGCATGCGCATCGATATGAACCAAACCAACAGGCCCATGTTTTTTATGAATCGCACGTAGGATCGGAAGGGTCAGTGTGTGATCACCGCCAATGGTGAGTGGGATAATCGGATGGGCCAGTACACGGTCGTAATGTTCTTCAATAATGCGTACCGCTTCGGTCAAATTAAAAGTATTGATCGGGACATCACCAATGTCAGCTACATTGAGTGAATCAAAGGGTGCTGCGCCAGTTGCCATGTTATATGGGCGAATCATGACCGATTCAGCACGAATTTGCCGAGGACCAAAACGTGTACCCGAGCGTAAAGATGTACCAATGTCTAGAGGAATCCCAATAAAAGCCGCATCCAATTCGGCCAAACCTGCCTCATTGTCGACAACTGGTAGTCGTAACATTGAGGCAATACCACCAAAACGCGGCATTTCATTGCCACCAAGTGGTTGATTTAAACGCTTGTTCATTTGCTTCTCCTTTTTCTTATTTATTGATCAGCTTGGAACAGGGTTAAATCCTATTTTTTAAAAACTTAGTTTTGATTTTTCTAAACTAAGATTTACAAGAATGTTTTAAGATGAAGTGAGGCAGAGGGAAAATTGAGATAAAAGCCATGACACAGATGGATATCAAGTTAGTTCGAATTTTTGTCAGCATTGTGAAGAATCAAGGTTTTGCCAATGCCCAACAAGAGCTCAATCTATCAACTTCGGCAATCAGTACCTATATGACTCAATTAGAGCATATGGTCGGTTTCAAGTTATGTGAACGTGGTCGTGGTGGTTTTTCTTTAACTCAAAAAGGCGACATGTTTTTTCAGGAAGCCAAGCGCATACTGAATGAATTAGAAAATTTTTCCAGACATACTGCACAGATTAAGGGGGAACTGACAGGCAACATTAAAATAGGACTGCTGGATTCCATGGTGACAGATCGAAATATCCCCTTAGATCAAATTATTCAGCAGTTTTCAGAACAAAATCCAAATGTTTATATTAAATTGCAGGTGCAATCACCCTATGAACTACAATCGGGAATTTTGGAAAATCGTTTTGATGTTGCGATAGGATCTTTTTTTCTTAAAATGAATGGCGTGATGTATCAATCTTTGCATAAAGAACAACAATGGCTATTTTGTAGCGATACGCACCCCTTGTTTGAGCAGCATGGGCTAATAGCAGAAGTGATTCGCCGTGAAAAAATGGTAAGTCGTGGTTATTGGAGTCATACCGAGCTGGCAAAACAGGGCTTTAAACATGCTTTTGCCACAGTAGATTCGATGGAGGCGCAGTTGGTGCTAATTTTATCTGGGCAATATATTGGTTATTTACCTGAGCATTTTGCCCAATATTGGGTGGAACAACAGCGTTTAAAAGTGTTACTTCCAGCAACGTTTGGCTATGCAGCACCATTTTCACTTATTTTTAGGCGAGGTAGAGCCCAAGACCCTGTCATTCAAAGTTTCCGTAAGATTATCAAAGGTTTTTTTTGAAGAAAGCTTCCAAATTAGAAAGTAACTGAGAGTTGTGAGTACAACATAAAAAGAAAAAGGGCAGATCAAGATCGCCCTTTTTCATATAAATTTGAATATTGCTTCAAATTAGAAGTTATATTCCATACCTAAACCGATGGTTGTTTTCTTATCATCTTTCACTAACCAATCACGTTTTTGTTGACCTACAACACCGTAGAAACGTGTTTGTTTATTGATTTGATAATCAGCGCCTACACCATAAAGATCTTGTTTACGATCATCACGACCATTCACTTCAGTTGTAGAAGAGATATATTCTGCTTTTAACTTCACAGGAGTAGAAGGGATTACGTATGCAGCTGTTACGCCATAGGCATCTTCTTGCAGACCTTTATATGAAGTAACAACAGCTGGAGTACCGCTTGTTACTGCAACCGTGTCATCAGTTGGTTGAGCTGTTTGCCATAATGCACCAAGCACTAAACCATTAACACCAGCTGCTGTTAAGTCTAAAGAACCTGTTACACGAATTGCATCTGAATAAACGCTATTGTCGCCACTTAAGTCACTATAAGCATTAAATTTAGAAGCAACACCAAAGTTACCCGCAACAGCTGCTGCTAAGCCCCAATCTTTGTTTTCATAAGTAAGAGAGGTTGATACACCATCACCGAAACCATCACGGCTGCCTTTTTGGCCTTTTGCATTATTTTTTACAGCAGACGATTCTTCACCTTGTTGGAACATAATGTTGAATGCTAAGCCACCGAGTAATTTTTTATCAGTTTCAAACGCAATCACATTCTTTAAGCGATCTTCACCAACTAAAACTTTAGTCATATCTAGTTCGTTGTGATCGTTGAAAATATCTTGGTTATTGCCCGCAGCATTTTTAAAGTAAGAGTCATGTTGACCTACTTTTAAAGTACCGATACCGTCTGACTTAATACCGATATAACGGTTACGGTTACTAAATACATCACCGTCGCCATCTGCACTGATTTGCCATTCAATTAAGTAAACTGCTGAAAGGTTGTCAGTCAGTTTTTCTTCACCTTTTACCCCGATACGAGAAGCGTTTGAGTTTACTTTAGTTACGCTTTCATCTTTAAAGCCATTCTTATCAATTTGATCTAAAGTCACATTGAGCTTACCATACAATGTTGGTGCTGCTTGCGCTGCATTCATGGCTAAAGTTGCTACAGTAGCAGCAAGAAGCAATTTTTTCATTGAGATTTCTCCAAAACACTTTTTGTAAATGGCTGATGCCTTAGTTACTGTTATGAGCTTGCTTATGTACATAAAGTTACATAGCTCACTGACTTGTATGCAGTATCGGTAAACTTTGTGACAGAGAAGTGAAAGAAAAATGACAGTTTGATGACGATTCATATTTGGTAATAATTATATTTCTTATTGTTTTTTATATAATTAGCAAACAAAAAAAACGGAGTAAAAACTCCGTCTTTATAAAAATAAGAACTTAGAGTACAGCTTTGATTTTTTCAGCGAGTGCTGTAATTTTTTCCTGATCACCCATTTTTGCTGCATGGCGACCAAGTTCATGCACTGAACTAGGAATCAGATGGAAATGTACATGAGGGACAGTTTGTCCCGCTGCTGCGCCTGAAAGCTGCATAAGCACGATACCTTTGGCATCTAAGGCAGTTTCCATTGCTTTGGCAATTTTCTGCACGATTTGGATGGTATAGGCAGCTGCATCAGCAGGGAGGTCCAGCAATGTAACTGCTGCTATCTTTGGAATCACTAAAGCATGACCATCTGCTTGGGGCATGATATCCATAAAAGCGAGGACCTGATCATCTTCATAGATTTTGATTGCAGGTAATTCACCGCGAAGGATTCGTGCAAAAATATTTTGGTCATCGTATGCCATGATTCATCCTTTAAATAGGGCGTAAGCTTTAAATTGGTGAAATGTGCACTCAATTAGCAGAGTGATACGGAGTATTAAACTCCGTAATTGACTTGATTATTTGCAGTTCAGCTCTTTTTGACGAGCTTTGATTTCATCAAGACGTTGTTGCTCTTTATCCGAAAATTTTGGCTTAGTTGTGTGGCAATTTTCATTACCAAACTTTGCTTTAGCATCAGCGTCTTTAAAACAGAATCCTTTAGATGCATAGATCAGGTTATAGTCATCCTGTAACTTTTTACATTCTTGTTCTGGTGTCGCAGCTTGTACACTAAAACCTGTTAAAGTCATTAAGCCAGCAAAAACAGCAACCATTAACTTATTCATGAGGTGTTCCTCTAATCAAAAAAGTATAAATCAATGCTGTATGGAGTATGTCCATATGGCGATTGATCGCTACACATATACCAATATAAGGTTTATTAATAAAATTTCAATGAAACTGTATGGTACGAGTGTAATTTTACTCCATAATTTATCCATATAATATTAAAAAGCTTTATATATCAACATCTTTGTTATAACTTTATATAAAACAAATAATTATCTATTCCAGTTCTTGCTATTTTGTTTGAATTTGCTCATGTTCTTTTCTCGGTTTGTTCATATTTTCTAAGTTCAAGGTACGATTATTCCTGAATAATACGTGGAGCACAGCATTTCATCGTGTGTGAACAGTATGGGTATGCTAAAGATCATTTTCATGATAAAGGCAAATACAATTGTGTATTACAAAAATAAAATATAGTATTCGATAAATTTTTCTTCTTGGCTAAAACACCTTTTATCCTGAGTTACTTCATATCTTTCATTATAAGAGCACGATTCATGACATTTAATAAAACTATTTCTCTCCTTTTTATTTCGGGCATACTGACAGCATGTGGTGGTGGTGGAAGTAATGCTGAAATTACGGGTACAACATCGCAAAAAGAAGGTGTTTTTAATAAAAACTTTGATAATACGACCTCTTATTCATGGGCATCCATTCAATTTAATACTACCTTTGTTGAAATAGCTAGAAATACACGGAATGCAGAGGTTTTATATGTTGATTATCAAAAACTAGATTCAAAGAGCCAGCCAGATATCGGCAGACGGATGTTAAGTACAGATGGTTTATATACACCTGATGAGACCCAATATCCATTAGGTTATCGACACTTTAATATCAGATCAGTCTCAGAGGATGGTACTGTTTTTAGAAAAACACCCTATAACATCGAAGGGCACAAAAACTTAGTTATTGAAGAAAAAGGTCGTTGGATTGATTTACAGAATGTAAGAATCAGTGACCGAACTGCTGTATATTGGAATTTGCTGGCACAGAAAATTCCTACAAGTGTCTTTTTTAGCAAGAATTTATTAGGAACTCAATTTAAAAACTTTTTGGCGCTTACCCGAGAAACTCGTTTTCCTGTTGGTGCAAAATGCTTTAAGGTTGAAAAAACAACCTATTCGACGCCATTTTATGTCATCACAGATCCCGATACTAGTGTATATACGGATGCTAAACGTATTTATAGCTTGAATGAATATGTTTCTACTTTAGGGCGCAATGCTGTTACTGGCAAATGGGGAACGACAGCATGGGCTTACTCGAAGCAAACGGCAAATGACCCTAGGTACTATTCAATTGATGTCTATATGAACATCAATAATAAACTTGCTGCAGGTTATTATACGAAAAATCCGAATACATCAATTGAGTCATTGGCTGAGGGATATGAAGCCTCACTAAAACAATCTATTGGTTATGACGATCAAGTTTCATTTACTGGTGCAATTAATGAAGTCAAGAATGAATGCACCTACTATAACTCAATTGCATCTCAAAAAATTGAATCTCTAATCGATTTGTCTTTAAAGAACTGATCTTAATTTGTTCAGGTTAGGAGGCTGTTCATCTGTCGCTAGATATTACAACCTGTATTTTTCGATATAAACACAACATTATCAATAAAAGCCCATCAACGGATGGGCTTTTTTACAATAAAGATATTGGATTTTGTCGACTAATTTTTGCTGGTAGTCTGGTTCTGAAATTATTTCTATCTCATCTTTCTGTAATGAGTTTTGCTGTTACTCGTAACCATTTTCGTTGAAAAATAAGATCATTTGTTTCAAATGCTTATTAAAAGTAGAGATTCTGGATTTCATCCTCATAAGGATAAAGTAATACTTTATCTTAATTAAATCATGTTGAATAGCTAAGTTCAGCATAGGGGAATGAGGCTTCAGCACAACAATGATCAAGGTCGCCTACAGCTCCTTATTGTGTAGTTCAGCTTTAAAATTTTCTCAAAATAAGTGGAAATTTGTTGATTTGCGTCACACTTTTGTCTATATTTGCCATGTTGTTTGATAATAACTAAACAACAATAACCTTCATTCAGCGCAAAAAGAATTAAGGGGAAGCCCACTCATTGAGTGGGCTTTTTAATTGTATTGAATATCCAACTTATTGGTACTGGAAGTAGAGCTATAGGGAGAGTTTGTTATTTCCAATTAAACGAGAAAGCAAAATTGTTATGTATTACAAAAAATAAAAGCCCGTAGATTGGAGTCTTAATCATGGTTTCACATGTGACCATGTTTGTTTTACTCAAATTAGCTTCAAAAGAAACGATCAGGGGTCGTGTCCTTCGTTCGATAGGCTTCCCAAAGTGTTACTTTTTGGAAATAGATCAGCTTAAGACGACCTCAATGGCGGGAACCCAGTGAAGTAGGTGTTGATTAAACAGAAATTTTGACTTTGCAGCGAGTTATTACACGCAATACATTACTTAGATTGATTGCTAAGAAACGTTCAAATACAAATTTTGAATGTTAAGAATTGTCAGTGTTTTGATGTATTTAGCATTAAATATACGTTTTCCAATCTTTGTAAATGCTATTGTGGATTTTCGTAGTAAGATCGAATGATGGGTAAAATGTTAAGTGAGGAATCATGAAGGCTATTTGGGATTATTTCCGCAAGATTGTTGATATTAAGCAGTCTCAACAACGGATTGATGCTAAAGATACGCATATTAATGTTGCAACGGCCTATGATGCAGTTGATATGGTTGGTGTAGCTATAGATTACGAAATGTCCATAAGTACTCATGGTATCAATTTTATTACAAGCTTTGAAGATCTAAAACTAAATGCCTATGATGACGGCGTGGGGGTGTGGTCTATCGGCTTCGGTACTACAGTTTATCCAACTGGTGTTCCAGTTAGGCAAGGGGATAGTTGTACATTAGAGCAAGCAAATTCCTTTTTTCAATATGATCTAAAACGCTTTGAGAAAGCGGTCAATGAAGCGATAACCGTTCCCATTTCTCAAAATCAATTCGATGCTCTTGTTTCCTTGTCATATAATATTGGCAGCCATGCTTTTAAGAGCTCAACATTAGTGAAGTATCTAAATATACTTGATGAACATGCTGCGGCAGAGCAGTTTCTGGTCTGGAATAAAGCTGGAGGAAAGGTGCTAAAAGGTTTAGTCCGCCGACGTGAAGCAGAGAGATCTTTATTTTTAAAATCTTGAATGATGCCTATTAAATTCAATCTAAAATATGTTAATTAATTGATGAAATTTATAAGCAGCGATGCTTTTTGTAATTCAGCACAATGAATAGACAAACGAAAAATATTATAGAAAATAGACTTAGGTTTTTAAAAACACCCTCACTTCTAATTCTTATGTCCAATATAAATTGGATGGTATCCTGTATGTTTAACCCAACCTCAAAGTATGGCCGAATAAATGAATAATAAGGCGGAAACCATAAAAAGAATAAATAGAATAATGATAGTAGAATTGAAATAAAGGTGATTTCTCGATTAACGAAGTAAAATATTGAAATAAAAAGACATATTTCTATGGGGATTAAGAAAAGGTCAATTGATAAAGCCGCGATTACAGGAAAAGCGAGAATTATCCAACAAAGCACCCATGTGAATTTGTTATATATTATTTTGTGTCGCATTTTATAGCTTCCTTAAAATTATTATTGCTTATAAAAACATATTTTGTCAGGACATCAGGTTCGGAATTTTATGATTCAACTTGTCTAGCATTATTATAGCAATTAAATATAACGTGCAATTTTTTTGATCAGCAGCACAAAGAGCAGTTAGGAGAGATTGAAAAGTGTAGGATGCAGATGGAAAAGCATTAAAACAGTGAAGTCACTGTCTAGAGACCTAAACAAGTTTTTCACTAAAGATGTAGCCCTTGATATTGGCTTTAATCCCTTCCAATTTAGATCTTTATAGCTTCAGTTTTTTTAAAGTATCATTTTATTATCCATTAATTAACTCTGTCTATTTGTTAACCAGTTCACGAAATTTAAGTGATTAATCACCTTTTATCAGGAAGTAAAATTTAACATTTGATAAAAAATAGATAGTGGTTATATTCGGGAAACATATTACTAAATCAAGTAATGTGGAATTTCAGGATGAAATACAATGAAAAAAAACAGCAACAAAAATCGTAATAGCAACGACTTTAATCACATTAACTCACTTATCTTATGCTCAGGAATTTAAACGATTCTCTGTCTCGGCGGGTTGGTTACATGTTATGCCTCAAGGTAAAGCCAATCCATTTAACATTAATACCAGTGTGAAAAATCAAACAGTGGCTACTGTAGGAACTATTTCAACGACTAGCTTTTTAAACTCAGTTGATCCAAATGCAACGATGACTGATTTAGGCGGGGAGGTTTGGAATTTAAAAGATACACTCACAGAGTTCTTAGCCCAACCCGAAATTCAGGATCAACTTACAGATGGTAATGGTAATGTTCTGGCTGAAGTTACAGGTACCGCAAGAATCAATGGATTAGAAAACTGGCAGCAGAAAGATGCGGGTCTAGAAGTAGATGATGTAGATACTTTGGGTTTAATGTTTAACTATTATCTAAATGATAATGTATCACTACAACTTATTGGTGGAATTCCACCTAAAGTTGATATCAAGGGTAAAGGCGAAATATATGCACCATTGAGCGGGTTAGCAATGTCATCTGCTGACTTAGTTAAATATCTTTTCCCTGATGGGATTGTATTAGGCCAAGCTGTTCCTATTACTAATTTGGGTAATAAACCGAATGCCGCAACTGTCCGTGCTTGGACACCCGCAATCGAGGCGCAGTATCAGTTTGGGCAAAGTGGAGTTGATAAATTTAGACCATATATTGGGGCTGGCTTAATGTATGCACATTTTAATCAAATCAAACTCAATGAGGGGATTAGATCTGATTTAATTTCAGCTGGTCATATGATCCAAAATGTATTAGATGGAAAAGCTGGCGCTGCGTTAGACCGTAAAGAATCAAGTGGTGACATGAAAGTTAAGGTTGATGCAGATGATGCAATCGCTCCAATTGTCTCTGTTGGTTTTACCTATGATATTAATGACGATTGGTATGGTGTAGGTTCTGTGTCATACGCAAAACTCAATAATAAGGCAAATATTGATGTTGTGAACAAAACTACTGGTGCCAAATTAATTCATGCCTCAACAAAAATTGACATAGATCCACTTATTACCTATGTCGGAATAGGTTATCGTTTTTAAGCGATAAAATGAGTGAAGAAAAGTACCAATTCAAAACGTCCTTTTCTTCATTCAAAATATTTATGTATTGAAATTAGAAAATTTTAGAGGGAACATATCTAAAAATGTAGAAAGTAAGCGATTGATTTTTAATCTAAATAAATTCAAATTTAATTCATATTATGTGATAATTCTCTCGATTTATCAATAAATTGAAAATATGAACATTTTAAAATTCTTGAGAAGCTTTAATACGGTGGGGGTTTATCTAACGGTTGCGAGCATTCTACTGGTCAGTCTTATTGTGTATTTTTATTATATTAATCCCAATTAAGCGATATTGCTTTAAATAAGCTAATTTTATAAAACCCTCAAAATGAGGGTTTTATAAAAATCAAAAATTAGGGTGTCGTCACTTTCATCAATACCACGCCAAATACAATCGATGCTGCTGCTAAAAGACGTAAAAATCCCATCGGCTCGTGCAGGAAAAAAATCCCGATCAAGAATGCACCTACAGCACCAATACCCACCCAAATTGTATAAGCTGTACCTAAGGGGAGTGTTTTCATTGCAACAGCTAACAGACCGAAGCTTAAAATCATGAAGACAATTGTAATGATGCTAGGCGTAAGCTTGGTAAAACCATCGGACATTTTCATGGAATATGCCCATACAATTTCAAAAATACCAGCTAAAATTAGATAAGCCCAAGCCATTTCGACACCTCATTATTAATATTTTTAGGTCGTCCTAAAGCTTGAAAATTTGAATAAAGAGGTCGTCCTCTTCAGAGACTATATAAGCATTATTGGTGAATGACTTCAATTCATTTTTGTTAATTTTTATTCCAATTGGTAAAAAAGGTACCTGAAAGAACAGATACCTTTAGTACATTCGTGGAAATACGTTTCTTATTCACGAAACATAAGCTTGGACATCATATTCTGGTTCACCAGCTAAAACAGAAACGAATTTCTCAACAGTATCAGCCGTTAGCAGATAAGGGTTGAATTCTTCCAAATGGTACTTCATGAAAAAGTCTGAAATATTGGGATTAATGGGTGAAAACTTCATAGACCATTGAGAGAAAAAATGATTCTCGCATTCGGTGTAATAGAGGATTTCACAATTGATATGTCTTTCATCTTTCACAATTTTGTTGTAAAACAAATCGTCTACGATGCTCTTTGGACCTTCTAAACATTGCACGAAATAGCCATGCCCATAATATAAAACACCTCGAATATCGTTGCGATAATTAAAATCCACAGCTTCATCAAGGATTTTAATCAAATCTGTTTTTAAGTTTGAGTCGATATTTTTAATTTTGCTTACATATAAAAGTCTTACAGACTCCATCAGTTTTGCTCATTTTTGAGGTTGAATTCTTGTTATATAGAAAAAATAATGGCTTGTATACCTTAGTCTGTAACACACATATCGAATTTTATAAGTTGTGATTTTCTAGAGCTAGGTAAAGTGAAGTGGTAGCAGGTCATGTTTTTTCACGCAGAAGTGAGATAGCCTCTTCAATTTTTAGACTTGAATTTCTTCTATGAATTCTTAGAAATAATCATAATATTGTGTGAAATACGTGGCTCTATCTATATGGAATTATTGAGAATAATGTGACTTTTATCACACATATACGAAAAATTGGTTAAATCTAAAATCAAATTGTAAATGAATTAATGTTTTGATTTTTAATGGAAAATATAAGACCAAATATTTTTGGTTACAACCATTTTGTCGACAAGACTAGATCTGGTTTGCCATATTGCGTTTGCGAAACTTAGCAAAGGTATTTGTCTATGGTGTCATTTCTATTTATTGGTTTGATCATTACGATCTTACTAACACCAGGTCCAACGAATACATTATTGGCTTCGTCTGGAATCCAAGCGGGTATTAAAGGTTCACTAAAATTAATCCCTGCTGAAGTTATAGGTTATTTTATTGCCATTACAACATGGGGCTTTTTACTTGAGTCTGTTTCACACTATGTGCCTTGGCTACCACCTTTAATTAAGCTGCTTAGTGCGACTTTTATTATCTATTTGGCAATTAAGTTATGGATTACTTCAACTAAAGAGTTGGATTTGAATCAACCTTTGATTACAACTAAGGCTTTATTTGTAGCAACCTTACTGAACCCTAAAGCTTTATTATTCGCTTCAGCCATTTTTCCACACACTGCTTGGCTTAACCTACATGAATATGTTGTTCATATGGGAACATTCTTAGCATTGATCACCCCAATTGCTTTTTTATGGATTGCATTTGGATCTATTTTAATTTCCAACAAAATTTCGTGGCTGAATCAACGTAACTTACAACGTTCAGCAGCATTTGTTTTAACTTTCTTTGCGATGCCGCTGGCTTATTCAGCAATTTCATCGTTCTAAATTTTGGTTTTGCTGCTGTATTTAAAATTTAAAAAATTGGAGTTTTTAATGAGTACTATAAAAATTAAGGTAAAGGATCAGTTTGAGGCCGAAAAGATCGCGACAGCCAAAGTAAAAGCTGTCAATGATCAAGAAATTCCCTTCTTTAAACGAATTGAACATATCGAAGTTGAAGGGGAGATTCTTCTACCCAATATGGATTTACTCTTTGAAAATCCTAAAGATGGCAGTATTTACCGGTATGTCGGGGCAGTGTAGATTCATTGGCCATTGCTTGAAGACATTGACCCACGTTTAAACGTGGGTTTTTAATACTTCCTATTTTTCAATAGAACAGTGCTATCTGTACCCATTTATCTGTTTTTACTCACTAATTAAATCAAAAATGTATACTGAATGTTCTACTATAAAAAGGATTAACATATGAAAAAGATAATTTTAGGGGCGTTTTTGAGTACGATGATTACATGGAGTAGCTTTGCTGCTTGTACTTATAATTTAGATGCCACACAGGCTCAGCTATCACAAATTGATTCAACCATGACTAGGTTTCCTAACATACTAGGTGCTAAAGCAAGTTTTAATGTAGATGCAAGTAGCAGTGTGAAATCTTATATGTCCATGAGTAATGCTTTCGCAAATAATAAAATTAGTTATCCAAATCTTGCTTTTCAAGATGTGCCTGGAGACAAGGTAATTTCTGCTGGTGGTACAGTTGCTTTTGAAATCAAGTTAAAAATTCCAACTTATGTTCTACCCGCAGGTGAAACAATAACTTTTTTCCCAATTCAGATTGCTGCAACGAATGGTAATCAGAATGCCTTTAATATCGCTTTAATTCATGTGAATGGCCAGCCCACAAATACAAACAATAATATTCTGCTTTTGATTAATGGTGGTACACAGTCATCTGGTGTGTTGACCTTAAAACCTGAAAATACCGCTGATGGTTATCAGACTTTCGGGTTTTATGTGAATCAAAATAGTAAACAGATTGGATATATTTTTAATGGAGTAAACAAAGGTTATATCTCAGGTTATGAGAGCAATGGTTCTACTTTATCGTTTATGGCAGGTGGGGGGACTGGAGCTATTGCGACATCGGCATCTGTTGTTGGGCAAAATTTATCTATAGAGTTTATTACTGACCATACAAAGCTTGCAAATACTTACCCTACAGGAACAAAAGATATTTGTGGAACAACGCTTTAAATTCGACCTCCTTCGGGAGATTTATTTATTGAATATGACTTACAACATTTAATTTTCTTGTTGTTGTTAGGCATGACCATTTAAGACAGTTTCGAGATGATTCAAACAGTTTAAGTAGGTGACTAATAAAATATTATAGAATATAAGAAATTGTTTGCTGTCGATATTCTATGATCTATGTTGCACTTGCCTTAATTGGTGTTATTTCAGGCTTGATTAGTGGCATAGTTGGCACAGGATCATCGATCATTTTGTTACCTATTCTTGCTTATATTTTTGGTGCAAAGCTGGCTGTTCCAATTATGGCAATTGCTTCAATCATGGGGAATATCTCTCGTGTTGTAATGTGGCGCAAAGAATTAAATATCAGGGCCTTTTTATTGTTTTCCAGTCTTGGTATTCCTGCCACCGTACTGGGCGCAAACACACTTTGGGTCATGTCGCCATTTCTTTCTAATTTATGTATTGGTCTATTTTTCTTATGTCTTATCCCGATACGGCATTATGCAAAAGATCGTAATTTCACTTTGAATGCTTGGCAAATGGTGGTTGCTGGAGGTGTGCTTGGATATATTACGGGTATCGTGTTTTCAACAGGGCCTTTATTACTGCCATTTTTTAATGGATTTGGCCTGATAAAAGGAGCTCTTTTAGCAACTGAGGCAGCAGCTTCCTTCGCAATTTACTTGACAAAAAGTCTAACTTTTGGGGCATTGGGTGTTTTACAGCAAAATATCTTAATTGCAGGAATTGCAGTAGGGATCTCTTTAATCATTGGTAATTATATTGGTAAAACCTTTGTATTGAGAATGTCAGATCGAACTTTTAACCTTATGCTTGATGCGATGCTATTGATTGCCGGCAGTTCGATGTTGTTCTCTATTTTTCTACACTAGAAGAAATTTTCGCTAAAATTTGGTGTCTATTCAGTTTTAACTGGAGGATTTTCAACATGGAAGCGAATAATAAATAATTCAAACTCATACCTTAAGTTGCTTTCGAAGCATAAGGAGACCGATATTTCAACTGAACTTAATGTCGTCGATGCATTGGTGATTGTGGATGTGCAAAATGCTTTTGTGTTAGGTGCAGAAGCTGTACCTGCATCAAAACAACTAATTGAATCAATCAGTATTTTACTTGCCAAAGCGAGATTAGCTCATGCCTCCGTGATCTTCCTGCAAAATGATGGAGATATAGGGACTTTAGATGAACCATACAAAGTGGGTTGGGAGCTATTTTTTCCGCCACAATCTCATGAATTTATCATAAGAAAAAATCAAGATAATGGTTTTAGTGGCACTTTACTTAAACAGAAATTGGAAGATGATGAGATTAGGTCTTTCGCAATATGTGGAGTTCTATCCGAAATGTGTGTAGCTGCAACAGCCCGTGCAGCATTAGAGCTTGGTTATGATGTATTGTTACCGCACGATGCGCATGCGACTTATGATGTGCCCTCAGGACCGGGATCGGATGGTGTGCCTGCTGTTATGGTAGCTAGAGTGGCAGAATGGTCTCTTGGTGATGAAATTATCATTTGTACATCGGTGAATGAAGTTGGTTTTACTAAGCGAAAGGAGGGGCGTGCATAGATAAATTGAGCTAGAAGATTTCGTTAAGAAGAAATAATATGTAGCGCTTTGATCAATTCAACTTTATTACTAACGCCTAATTGCATATAAGCCTTTTGTAGATAGGTCCGAACTGTAGATGGGCTTAACCCTAATAGTTCAGCGACTTTTTTATAAGAATGGCCCTGTGAGAAAAGGTAAGCAACACGATATTCACGTGGTGATAATGTTAAATTTCTCTTTATATTTAAAATTTCAATTCTAATGTTATCTGATTTTTTGAAAATATTGATGTTGACTTTACCTAAACGAATACTGGTTGGTATTTTATCGAACTGAAACATCAATTCTTCAGGAATATAAACCCCTTTCCATTCTGGCCATTTTGCGTAAATAACTTCACATAGACCAGCACCAATGCTTAATATATAACCATCTTCTCGTACTAGTCCCGCATGAAACATATTGTGATTAGGAGAAAGCTCTAAAGCCTCTTGCAAGTTATAACGCCAAATTTGATTTATATGACGAACTGACTGTTCGAAAAAGGCGATATTTATATTGCTAAATGAAGCTCCACTATGTCGATATAAACTTATAAAAAAAATATGTCCAGTAAAGGTATCTTTTATAGACATGGACATGCCATGTAAGAGTTGATATTTTCGGCTAAATTGGTTGAGCTCATGGCTTTCAGTTTCATCTTGAAAATCAGATGAATAACTGAACCTATGGGCAATATCAGATAAATTGTCAACCACATGAGCAAATTCATCATCATTTGCAACAGCTTTCCATTCAGACGGAAAAGTTGTTGGTAGGTTGATTGTCTCTGTGTGATGAATACCCACCATTTTTTTGTCTTTATCGTGTGTGATGAGTCCCCACCAAGCAGCATCAAAACATATGATTGTTTTTAATTCTTGCAATGACTGCCGAATAAATTCTGAAGCCAGATGATCTTTGGAAATCTTTCCTAATTTCAATAAGTAATGGCCTAAGACTTCAATTGAAGTAATATTTTGTATTTCTTCCAAAAGCTTTCTAGCCCCGACTTCTTTACTCGGTAGGAGCATACTTTAATTACGATAAATTCTGCAAGAGCGTCTGCATTTGCAGATTGTTTTAGCCGATAAATCTATAAATAATTTGATTTAGAAACTCATGGAAACATACAAAATGTATCCATGCATACTCTCCTATGAATATTAAATATTCTATGCAAAAGGTTACATTTTTGATGAAAATCATTCATAGCAATTATCTCAGGAAAACAATTATTTTTTCTTTGTCAATTTATGCGCTATTAAATTTGGTTGGGTGTAATGACAGTTCAGATTCCAAATCTAAAAATATTAAATCAGGGACAGTAGTGGAAAATACATCTTTGAAAGGTAAATTTATTCCAGTCTATGAAGTGGCTCGAACGAACGAAAACCGAATTGAAGAAAATCTTTGGCGCAGCAGAAAAATTTTGGAAGGCTACACAGCAGAGATGAATAGTTTTGTAAATATTCCTGTAGACATTAAAGTTGTAGCAAAAGAGTGTCAGGAAGCAAACGCATTTTATGATAGTGAAACACAAACAATCGAGTTGTGTTATGAATTAGGAGCAGAAGAGCGAAAAATGTTCACTGATGCAGGTGATTCTGGGGATATTTTAGAGAACGAACTTTATCAAAGTGCTGTAGGAACGCTATTCCATGAGGCTGGACACGCCTTGATTGATGTACTTAATCTAAAAATTACAGGTAGAGAAGAAGATGTGGCTGATCAATTAGCTGCATATATTTTAACTTATAATGATGAGGATAAAGATTATCTTCTTACTGTTGCTGATACGTATAGCCTTGCAGCACAACGAGCAAAATCATTGGACGATCTTCCTTTTTATGATTCTCATTCATTAGATGCTCAACGTGCGGTTAATTTTCTATGCTATGTATATGGATCTGATACAAAGAACTTTCAGTATCTAATCAGTGATGAGTTGCTCAATAAAGATCGTTCAGAGGAATGTGAGCATGAGTATAATCAAATCGTCGATGCTTGGGATTTTTTACTCGCTCCTTATTTTAAAAAGTAGGCTATGATTTTGTCTTTGCTGAAAGTTCTTAAAAAAGTTCTGTATTTGACATAGCGGTTAATATAAAAAAGACATATTCATGGAATATGTCTTTTTATTTAAAAAATAAATTAATACAAACACTTATGTGTTAATTCAAAAATTTATTTTAAAGTGATTTTAGTCCATGATTCATACATTTTTACGGCTGCGGAGAAGTCACTATTTGGTTCAGCGGTTAAATTTGCTGCTTGAATCAAGCTTTGCGTTAACGACAAAATCGGAGCAGGGAGTTTTGCATCCTTAACTAAATCAAGTGCGATACCTGTATCTTTCGCAAGTAATGGTAGTCCAAAAGTTACAGAAAACTCCCGACTCAATACGCGTTGCGGAAAAATCGTTTCTGTAACCAGACTTTTACCGCTTGATGCATTGATACAGTTCAGTGCTGCATCCAAATTGACGCCGTGTGCTTTTAAAGTACTGAAACCTTCAGCAACTGACCACAAATTCACAGCAAGCAACATATTATTAATGGCTTTTACTGCAAAACCCGCACCAGATTCACCTACATGTTGAATCAATTTACCGACTGCGGCCATAGCAGGGTAAGCACGTTCAAAAGCATCAACATCACCACCCACCATGACAGTTAAGGTTGCATTCTCAGCACCTACGGTTTGACCACTGACAGGTGCATCCAAAAAGTCTACATTTTGAGCTTTTAATTTCTCAGCCAGACGGCGTGCCGCTTCAGGCACACCACTGGTACAGTCAATCCAGATTGAACCTGATTTGATCTCTAGACCATCAATCAAGGCTTCGACGTCCTCACTGGTTGGTAAGCAAGAAAAGATCACATCAGCCTGAACCGCTTGAGTAAGCTCAACGGCTGTAGTTCCATATTCTGTTGCATGCTGTTCAGCTTTACTAAAATTTCGATTCCAGACATAGACCTTCTCGAAATATTTAGGCAAATGCGCTGCCATACGATAGCCCATAGCCCCTAAACCGATGAATGCAACAGATTGAGTCATACTTTACCTTTTTATTTGCGTTGATCGTTCGGCTAACCATGTCGTAAGTGTTGGCCAGAACTCTATTGAACTATTATGACTAGACATTAAACCTAAGTGTCCGCCAGGAATAAGAGTAAACGTGACATCTTGGCTACTTGTCAACTGAGTCAACGGAAATGCAGATTCAGAAGTGACTAGTTGATCACCTTTTCCAGCACCAACAAATAAAGAGCAATTGATTTTTTTCAATTCAATGGTTTTGTTTTTAAGCTGAATCGCGCCGTTTTTTAAAGGATTTTGCAACCAGACATTGAACAGCATATCTTGGTTCACACCACCAGGATAATCAATCATATTGTTTAAGAAGTGGCTCAGGGTTGCATCTTCTTGCACCAGTTTTAGATTATCCAAATTTTTCAGTAGTTGAATGTTGCCATCAATCCAGCCTTTAGGATCTAACAACTTGAATCCAAGCGAGTTTAGGAAGCCTGGTGAATGAATCATTAACTTCGGTAAACGATTATAGATGTAATCTTTAATGGTGGGGTTGCGGTTAGTCAGATAAGCCAAAGTTTTATAAAGTTTGCCAATATAACCCGAAGCATAGCTGTCGATCGGACTACCTAACACCACCAAGTTTTTGACAACACTCGGCTGATGGCGAGCAGTGTAAAGGGTGACGAAAATTCCCGCCATACTCCAGCCATGCAGCGAAATTTTTTCAGATTTGGAGTGTTGTTGAATTGCTTCAATACATTTAGGTATAAAGTTATCAATAAAAGATAGAAAGTTAATTTGGTAGTTTTTATAAGTCAGTTTACCCCAATCAATCAAATAAACATCAAAACCACTGTCTTGAAAATGTTTCACCAAAGAACGATAAGGATATAAATCATAGATATCCATATTAATGGCCAACGGTGCAACGAATACTAACGGTTCTTTATAGCGTTTGTTCTCTGACGCATAGAAACGGACGCGAGTTTGTTTAAATTGAGCAATCACTTGATACGGCGTCGATTGAGACAAAACCAGTTTGTCGGCATCGAAAACACGCATAGCCAGATGTTTAAAATTTATTTTTTGCTGTTCCACAAGCGATTTCATCTTAGAAAGTCTCATCATGAGTCAAGATTGCACGAAGTCTAAGCGATAATTTCATCTTACGCCTTGACCTTAAATACCTTAGGCGCTCAAAATATTGGCACATTTCGACATTATGATCATAAGGCATACAGAACGATGAATCCAAGCGATGATTTAGAATACCAATTAGAAACACTGGCAATTCGCACAGGGCATGATCGTACCTCTGAAGGTGAGCATAGTGAGCCAATCTTTCTAACCTCGTCATTTGTGTGTGAAAGTGCGGCTGATGCTGCTGCCAAATTCTCAGGGCAAATTGCTGGTAATACCTACTCACGTTATACCAATCCAACCGTACAGGCTTTTGAAAAGCGCTTGGCTGTTTTGGATGGCGCAGAACGTGCAGTCGCGACCAGTTCAGGTATGGCTGCAGTACATGCAATGTGTATGGCTTATTTAAAAGCGGGTGACCATGTCATTTGTTCTCGTGCGGTATTCGGTTCAATCATTGCTTTATTTGAAAAATATGTCGCGAAATTTGCCGTTGAAGTGACTTTTGTCGATTTAGATGATCTTGAAGGCTGGAAACAGGCGATTCGTCCAAACACGCGTATTCTATTTATCGAAACGCCGTCGAATCCTTTGGCACAAGTGGGAGATATGCAGGCCATTGCTGATATCGCCCATGCCAATGGCGCTTTGTTTGCGGTCGATAACTGTTTCTGCACGCCAGTATTACAACAACCGATTAAGTTTGGTGCGGATTTAGTCCTTTATTCAGCAACCAAGTATATCGATGGCCAAGGTCGTGCCTTGGGGGGTGCTGTTGTTGGAAAACATGACTTACTTGAAGAAGTAAATGGTGTAATCCGTACTTTGGGTAACTCGATGAGTCCATTCAATGCTTGGATTTTCTTGAAAGGCTTGGAAACACTGAGCATTCGTATGAAAGCACATTGTGAAAGTGCACAAAAATTGGCGGAATGGTTACATCAGCACGAAAAAGTTGAAAAAGTGTATTACGCAGGCTTACCTGATCATCCAGGCCATGCACTTGCGAAAAAACAGCAAAAAGGCTTTGGTGGTGTTGTATCCTTTGTGGTGAAAGGTGAGCGCGAAGGTGCTTGGACCGTGATTGATAACACCCGTTTCTTGTCGATTACCAGTAATCTAGGTGACGTTAAGTCAACAATTACACATCCAGCAACGACCTCGCATGGTAGAATGTCGGCTGAAGCTAAACAAGCTGCAGGAATTGAAGAAGGTTTGATTCGTGTGTCTGTTGGTTTAGAAGACATTGATGATATTATTCGCGACATATCACGCGGTTTAGATTTAATTTAACGAGAGAAACTTATGAACATTAATATGCTCATGCAGCAAGCTCAGCGCATGCAAAAAGATATGGAATCAAATCTTAAAAAAGCCAAAGAAGAGCTTGCAAAAACTGAAGTTCATGCTGAAGCAGGCGGTGGCTTGGTTAAAGTAACCATGACGTGCCGTAATGTGGTTAAGCGTATTGAAATTAGTCCTGACCTGTTGCAAGACGAAGCGGATATGATTGAAGATTTGATTGCTGCGGCAATGAATGATGCCGCGCGTCAAGCAGAAGCCATTTCTGAAGAGAAATTACAAGGTGCGAACACCGGTATGGGCTTACCACCAGGCTTATCTGGCTTATTTTAATAAATCCCTCCCTAAGCTTTCAAATGGAACTTAGGGAGTCTTTTTTTATAAACAATCGAGTTGATTTGTGTTTAGTGAACGATTTGAACAATTAGTTCAAGCATTACGTATATTGCCAAGTGTTGGTCCCAAATCAGCACAACGTATGGCATTACATTTATTAATGAAAAACCGGGAAGGTGCTTTTGCTTTGTCGCATGCCTTACATGAAGCATCGAGCCATATTCACGAATGCCAGATTTGTCATTCATTAACTGAAAATGAAATCTGTGATATCTGTGCTTCCGCAGAGCGTGATGAGCAACTGCTGTGTGTGGTTGAATCACCAGCCGATGTGATGGCGATTGAACAGAGTGGCAGTTTTCGCGGAAAATATCATGTGCTTGGTGGACACCTTTCTCCATTGGATGGTATCGGCCCAGAAGAGATAGGAATTCCATACTTGATTCAGCGGCTCAGTGCAGGACAGATTCAAGAGGTGATTTTAGCCACTAATGCGACTGTGGAAGGACAAGCGACTGCACATTATCTGGTTGAGGCGACCAAGCATTTGCCGATTCACATGACCCGAATTGCGCAAGGTGTGCCACAAGGTGGTGAACTGGAATATGTAGATAGTCATACCTTAAGTCAAGCTGTACATAACCGTATGCGAATGAAATAACGGGGTTCATTCGCATTTTTATATATTTATATTAAATTCATGCTGTTAATTTAAACAAATAATTAAATTTTACATATTGTCTAACATTATCGTAGATCTATTTATTGTGATTTGTGGCACTATTGACGGGCGAAAAGGATTTTCGTTTTTTGATGAATGGAAGAGGAGTAATTTCATGTCTTGCATGTGGAATACCAATTAATTTTTTTGTATTTTTCAGTTGAGCAATGACTGACATTGGGCAGTTTTATTGCACATGGTTCTTTATTATTTTACTTGAGCACACATGTTTCAGTTTATCCAACAGCAACAAGATTTAGCTGTTCTCCTCAAGCAGATGGAACAGTGTTCTGTCTACGCCCTTGATACCGAGTTTATTAAGGTCGATACCTTATATCCTAAACTTGGTGTTTGCCAAATCAATTTAAATGGTCAAATTCTGTTGCTTGATGGTGCAGCATTAGATCTCAGCAATTTTTGGCCAAAGATTTTTGCGGCTCAACAAAATATTTTTCATGCCTGTGGCGAAGATATTGATCTGATCTATCATTATGCCGACCAAAAACCATTAAATAATGTATTCGACACCCAAGTTGCGTTGGCATTTCTCGGACATGGGCTTCAAGTCAGTTATCAAAATGCGCTTAAAACTTGTTTGAATATTGAGATTGAAAAAGATCAGACCCGTTCGGACTGGCTTGCTAGACCATTAACGCAAGAGCAGATGTGCTATGCGGCAAATGATGTGATCTATTTAAGCAAACTTGCAGATGCGCTGAAAACAGATCTGAAAGCAAAAGGGCTGTATCAATACGTATTGGAAGATTGTCAAAATCTCACCAAAGAGATTGCCTTGGAAACACCACTGGCAGAGTTGTACACCGATATCGGTAATTATCGCCATTCACGCCGTGAATTGATGCAGTTGCAACAACTCAGTATTTGGCGAGAGCAGATTACCAAGGCATTGAATCAGCCACGTAGTTTTATTCTTAGAAACTCCACCATGATCGATTTGGTGGAAAAGAATCCTCGCAATAATTTTCAGTTGGCAAGAATTAAAGATATTCGTCCGCACATTGTACGTGAACATGGCAAAATGATTCTTGATTTACTCAAGTTCTTACCGCCAGAGGAAGAGTGGCCATTACGTATGGCTAAGCCGATCAAGAGTAATTCTAAAGAAGTTGCACCCAAAATTGATGCGTTGATTGAAAGTGTAGTTTTAGAAACTGGGATACCGAAAGAAGTATTACTGCGTAAGAAATGGATGAATGCCATCTATGAACATGTGGTCTTTCATTTAGATGAGCAGTCTTTACCGAGTTATTTAATGGGTTGGCGCTATGACATTCTGACACAACCATTGATTGCGTTGTTAAAAGAAGATATTGAATATCTTTCCACACAAATGAAAGTGATACGATAAACAGGAAAGAGTGAATCAATGATTCGCTCTTTTTTATTTTGACGCATTGTTTTGTCTTTTCGTTTTGTACTTGCCATTAAGACCGCAAAACACGACTCCAGCGTTAACAATCCTTAATGTATCCATTTTTATTTTCATGTATGCTGTCTTTGATTGTTAATAGATGTGAGTAAACATGCACTGCGATATTTATAGATCGAGCAAAAAAGATGAAATGTATATGTATATTGCTCGTCCAAATTATCCTGATGACAAGGAACAAGAAAACCCATTTGAAGGTGTTCCAGAAACAGTTCTACAAGCATTCGGCAAAGCCACCTTTGTCATGCATTTAGAGCTTCATAATGAGCGTAAACTTGCACGTGCTAACGTTTTACATGTGTTAGATTCATTAAATACCAAAGGCTTTTTTATTCAGATGCCACCAGAAGGATTAATTAATCCGAATGCGGTAGAACCAGAGGGCTTACGTGGTGCTTGAGACTTTAACAGCGATATGGTCTAACATTCTTTCGGTTCTGGATCAATTTCCAGAAGAAAATGTTGCGATCATTGTTTATGTTACAGGGACACTCATTGCATTGTGGTGCTGGTATCGTTTGATGTCACGCCTACCCAATCCAATTGGTGGCATCCTTTGGATTATTGCCTTTGCAGTTCTTGCGACTCCAACAATTTCAGAAGGTCCAAACTCGGCCTTAGCGCCAGCAATTTTTGGTTTGCTTTTTGGTGTCCTCACCAAAGAACATGTCTTAGTCTGGTCTAACTTATCATTGATTTTATTTGTCATTGGTACGGGGTTACTGATCGGCTTCTGCTGGTCAAAATACACTGCAAATAAAACTGCAGGTTCAGTTTAGATACAACGTTAAATATAGAAAAATAAGGTTTTAAAATGTCTGCTGATACACAACACTTCACTGGTACAGATCAATATATTGCAACTGATAGCTTAAAGCTTGCAGTGAAAGCTGCCCGTGCTTTACAGAAACCATTATTGGTGAAAGGCGAGCCAGGTACAGGTAAAACATTACTTGCAGAGCAAGTGGCTGAAAGCTTGGGTTTGAAACTGATTACTTGGCATATCAAGTCAACCACCAAAGCCCAGCAAGGTCTGTATGAATATGATGCTGTTTCACGTTTGCGTGACAGCCAGCTAGGTGATGATCGTGTCTACGACATTAAAAACTATATTAAACCCGGTAAATTGTGGGAAGCATTTACCAGCGAAGAGCGTTGTGTATTGTTGATTGATGAAATCGACAAGGCGGATATTGAATTTCCAAATGACTTATTGCATGAACTCGACAAAATGTCGTTCTATGTTTATGAGACTGGTGAGGCCATTACCGCAACTCAACGCCCAATCGTGATTATTACCTCGAATAATGAGAAGGAACTGCCAGATGCATTCTTGCGTCGTTGTTTCTTCCATTATATCGAGTTCCCTGATGATGCAACTATGCGTGACATCATTGCAGTACATTTCCCGAATATTTCAAATACCCTAGTCAGTGAAGCACTACAGGTGTTCTTTAAATTACGTGAAGTTCCGAATTTGAAAAAACCACCGTCAACATCAGAACTCATTGATTGGTTAAGCCTGTTGATGGCAGATGATATGCCAGAAGATGTATTGCGTAATCACGATAAATCAAAAGCGATTCCACCCTTATATGGTGCTTTGATTAAGAATGAACAAGATGTGCAATTGCTTGAACGTTTAGCCTTTATGTCACGCCGCTAAGAGTGTTTAAAAATGTTTGTGCGACTGTTTTACACCTTACGCAAATATGGCGTGCCTGTAACAACACGTGAGCTCATTGATCTTAATCAGGCGGTCGCGTCAGGTCTTGTATTTGCAGATCAGGAACAGTTCTATCAATTGGCTAAAACTGTTTTAGTCAAAGATGAGCGCTTTTTTGATAAGTTTGATCGTGCCATGAAAGATTATTTTGATGGCATCGAAACTTTTGATTTAGATGAATTGCTAAAACAAGTTCATAAGCTACCCAAAGACTGGTTTGATCTTGAGCTATTAGAGAAACATCTTACGCCTGAACAACGTGCTGAGCTACAAAAGGCAGGTTCTCTCGAAGAGCTGATGAAAATGCTGGAAGAACGCTTACGTGAACAGCATAAAAAACATCAGGGTGGCAATCGCATGATTGGCACTGGGGGAACTTCACCTTTTGGTGCGTTTGGTGATCATCCAGAAGGTGTTCGTATTGGTGGGCCAGGGCGTAAACGTTCAGCGGTTAAAGTTTGGGAACAACGTAAATACCAAAATCTAGATGATGATCAGGTTTTGGGAACCCGTCAGATGCAAATTGCCTTACGCCGTTTGCGTAAATTTGCCCGCCAAGGCGCTGCTGAAGAGCTCGATGTCGATGGCACCATTCGTGAGACAGCCAAACAAGGGATTTTGGATGTACAGTTGGTCCCTGAGCGTCGTAACCGCATTAAAGTGCTCATGCTGTTTGATGTCGGTGGTTCGATGGATGCATATATCGCAGAGTGTGAAAAGCTATTTAGTGCGGCTAAATCAGAGTTTAAAACCCTCGAATACTTCTACTTCCATAACTGTCTATATGACCATGTGTGGAAGGATAACCATCGCCGTAGTTCAACCCGTATGAATACATGGGATCTATTCCATACTTATGGACGTGATTATCGGGTCATCGTGGTGGGTGATGCCAGTATGGCACCATATGAGTTAAAGTCTGCGGGTGGTTCAGTTGAATATATGAACGAAGAGTCGGGCGAAGTATGGCTTAGACGTTTACGTCAGCATTTTGACAAAACCGCTTGGTTGAACCCTGAAGTGGAAGGTTATTGGCATTACACCCAGACCATTAACTGGATTAAAGACATTTTTGAGAATCACATGTTTCCAATGACCCTAAAAGGTCTTGAGGATATGACACGCTACCTATCGCGTTAAAATTTTATATTAAGACTTTATAAGAACAGGAAAAGACATGGAACATCAAATTAATGGCGTTGCTTTGCCAAATGAAGCAGGTTTCTTTGGCAATTTTGGTGGTCAGTTCATTCCACCACATTTAAAAGAAGCAATGGATGAAATTAATAAGGCCTATGAAGAGATTCGTCATACCGCTGAGTTTCAGGATGAGCTGAATGACTTATTCAAAAACTATGTTGGTCGTCCAAGCCCATTGTTTCATGCCAAGCGTTTGTCTGATCAATTGGGTGGAGCACAGATTTATCTCAAACGCGAAGACCTGAACCATACGGGAGCGCATAAGATTAATCACTGTTTGGGTGAGGCTTTGCTTGCGAAATATATGGGCAAAAGCAAAGTCATTGCCGAGACGGGTGCGGGGCAACATGGCGTGGCTTTGGCAACGGCTTGTGCATTGGTCGGCATCCCATGTGAAATCCACATGGGTCAAGTCGATATTGAAAAAGAACATCCGAATGTCGTGAAGATGAAAATCTTGGGTGCGAAACTGGTTTCAGTTACACAAGGCACAGCGACCTTAAAAGATGCGGTGGATAGTGCTTTTGAAGAATATTTAAAAGATCCTAAAAACTATATCTATGCGATTGGCTCGGTGGTTGGGCCACATCCTTTCCCGAAAATGGTACGTGATTTTCAATCAATTATTGGCAATGAAATCAAAACTCAGGCTAATGAACGCTTTGGACAGAATCCAGATTATGTGGTTGCCTGTGTTGGTGGTGGTTCTAATGCGATAGGCGCATTCACTGCATTTTTAAATACGCCAGAAGTTCAATTGGTGGGTGTAGAACCTGCAGGTCATGGCCTAGATACCGACAAACACTCAGCCACTTTGACTTTGGGTAAGCCGGGGCAGATTCATGGTATGGCGTGCTATGTGCTGGAAGATGACAACGGTGAGCCGTTGCCAGTGCATTCGATTGCTTCGGGCTTGGATTATCCGGGTGTTGGGCCACAACATAGTTTCCTGAAAGAGCTTGGTCGTGTGCAATATGAAACGGCGACGGATCAGGAATGTTTGGATGCCTTTATGACACTTTCACGGGTAGAAGGTATTGTCCCAGCTTTGGAAAGTTCGCATGCGGTAGCTTGGGCGTTACGTGAAGCGCCTAAGTTGGATAAAGGTATTAAGATCGTGGTCAATCTTTCTGGACGTGGCGATAAAGACTCGGATTATGTGGCAGAAAAGCTAGGCCTATAAGTTCTTGTTGAATATCTCAAGGTTAATAGACCGCTTCGTGTAGAGAGGCGGTTTTTTTATTGTTAAATCAACCTTAATCCCGTTAGAATAAAGCGTTTTGCAATTAGCACTTTTGGAGACGCCTAAGTGGAGCGACCTACAATCAGCCCTGAACATTTACAAGAAGCGGCTGAAAACCTAGTAACCATTCGAGATTTTGTTCGTTTTGGGGTAACCGCAATGCGTCAATATGACGCGCACTTAGGTCAAGGTACTCAAGATTATTTTGCAGAGAGTTCTGCATTGGTACTACAGACACTATCGCTAGAGTGGAAAGCAGATGCTGAAATTCTGGATGCCAAACTTTTACCAAGCGAAAAAGCAGAATTCTTAAGCTTGTTAGAACGTCGTATCAATGATCGTATTCCAACTTCGTATTTATTGAATTTGGCCTATTTCTTCAATAAGCCTTTTTATGTGGATGAGCGTGTCTTGATTCCACGTTCACCAATTGCTGAGTTGATTGAACAACGTTTCGCGCCGTACTGCCTAGATGAAAATGGCCGTATGCTAGAAGCATTAAATAACTTACCTGAAAACAACAATCCGAAAACACCACAACGTATCTTGGATATGTGTACGGGTTCAGGTTGTATTGCCATTGCTTTGGCTTATGCTTTTCCTGAATCAGAAGTCGATGCGACTGATATTTCAAAAGAAGCATTGGAAGTGGCCTCAATCAACACAGAGCACCACGATAAACAGTACCAAGTGGCATTACTTGAATCTGACTTGTTCTCAAAAATTCCTGCTGAAAACCAATATGACCTGATCGTCAGTAATCCTCCGTATGTGGATGCAGAAGATATGGCGGATTTACCAGAAGAATTCTTACATGAGCCTGAGCTTGCACTTGCTGCAGGTCAAGATGGCTTAGATTTAGTCCGCAAAATGTTAGCCCAAGCAGCTGACTATTTAACGGAAGATGGTTTGATTGTGATTGAAGTCGGTAATTCTGAATGGGCAATGCGCCAGAACTTCAATACAGTTGACTTCCATTGGCTCACTTTCCAAAAAGGTGGTACTGGTATTTTTGCTTTAACTGCCGAACAATGTCGCCGTTATAAAGAAGTTTTTCAGCAATCAGTTCAAAACTAAGGGGTTAAAGCATGGCAGGGAATAGTATTGGGCAACTCTTTCGAGTGACAACCTGTGGTGAATCACATGGTGCTGGCTTGATGGCGATTGTCGATGGCGTGCCACCTGGTCTTGAGCTTTGTGAAGCAGATTTGCAAAAAGACTTAGATCGCCGTAAACCGGGAACATCGAAGTTTGCAACGCAACGTAAAGAACCAGATCAAGTTGAGATTATCTCGGGTGTTTTCGAAGGTAAAACCACAGGAACATCGATTGGTTTATTGATTCGTAACACCGATCAGAAATCAAAAGACTACGGCAATATTGCTCAAACTTTCCGCCCAGGCCATGCGGATTACACGTATACGCAAAAATACGGCTTCCGTGACTATCGTGGTGGTGGTCGCTCAAGTGCGCGTGAAACGGCAATGCGTGTTGCTGCAGGTGCAATTGCCAAGAAATACCTTGCCGAAAAATTTGGTATTGATATTCGTGGACATGTCACACAAATCGGCAATGAAGTTGCTGAAAAACTAGATTGGGCAGAAGTGCCGAATAATCCATTTTTCTGTGGTGATGTGGATGCGGTACCACGCTTTGAGCAATTGGTGACTGCCTTACGTGAGCAAGGCACCAGTTGTGGCGCTAAGCTAGAAATTATTGCTGAGAAAGTGCCCGTGGGTTGGGGTGAGCCTGTATTTGATCGTTTAGATGCAGATATTGCCCATGCCATGATGAGCATTAATGCAGTCAAAGGCGTTGAAATTGGTGATGGTTTTGCAGTCGCAGGACAATTTGGTCATGAAACCCGTGATGAGCTGACGACAGATGGTTTCCTAGCCAATCATGCAGGTGGCATCTTAGGTGGGATTTCAAGTGGTCAAAGCATTCGTGTGGCGATTGCATTAAAACCAACCGCGAGTATAACCACGCCAGGTAAAACCATTACGATTGATCGGGAAAATACAGATGTATTGACCAAAGGCCGTCATGATCCGTGTGTGGGTGTACGTGCAACACCAATTGCTGAAGCGATGTTGGCGATTGTATTGATGGATCATTTCTTAAGACATCGTGCACAAAATGCAGATGTGATTGCACCGTTTAAACCAATTGAACCATAATAAAAATATTAAGCCGCACATATAATTTATTATATCTGCGGCTTGCATCACATTTTAAAAACAATTTAATTAAATATTAGTTTAATATTCATTTAATCAAGATCAAGAAATTATAAAGCTTCAGAAACGATATTATCTGATGTTGCAATATGATACTGATTCCGACCATTACTTTTCGCGATATATAATGCATGATCTGCTTGTGCAATAAATTCTGAAAGACTATCACCCATACTCGGAACCATAGTAGCAACGCCTACACTAATGGTCACATGTTTTGATACATTGCTGCGTGGATGCAGAATTCCGATATTACGTACCAATTCCATCAATCTTTGTACCTGTGTAATTGCTTGATCACGATCTGTCATCGCAAAAAGTAATAAAAACTCTTCGCCTCCATAACGCGCCGCCAGATCACCACTACGTGAGGCAATTGAGCCCAACATAATTGCAATTCGTCGCAAGCATTGATCTCCTTGAATATGTCCTAAGGTATCGTTGTAGAGCTTAAAGAAGTCGATATCAATCATCATGATGGTAATCGGCATTTCATGGCGAGTTGCACGTTTCCATTCATTCTCAAGTACTTCATCCAGATAGCGCCGGTTGGCGAGACCTGTTAAAGCATCTTGCTGAGATAAAATAGACAACTGCTGTGCTTGTCGCATGAGCTCCAAACGATTGAGCTCAATCATACAGTTCTGTAGATAGTTCTCACGATGCTGTCGGTCAGTGGCATAAGCAAGTGCCATACCCAGAAAACTGCTGAAGGTATAGGTTCGGTTTAAGAAGGTCCAATCAATCGCACCACTGAGCCAAGTACTGGCTGCAATACCAATCAAACCACCAACCCAGCCCGCAATGATCGCGGTATAGAAGCGCATTCCAACAAAGCCGTAGATGATCACTACGGCATACATCATGGCAGCATGGAACAAGACATTGTTCTGACCTTGCTCCAATACGTTAATGATGGTGAAGGAAATTGCCACTGCACCGGTTGAACCAATACACACGTAGTGATCAAACCACTTGTTCATGATGGGCAGGAACGAGAGTAACCATGCCAATGTAATGATGATACCTACCCAACCGTAGGTTGCCATCCAAGTAATACGTAGGTCTATAGGCAAGACCTGATAGATACCGAAGCTTAGAAATAGATATAAACCTAAAATAATAGGGGCGCGATAGCGGAACTCATGCGCAGCCTCATTTCTATACTGATCTCGATAGATCACTTCTAATTCTTTAGGAAACCAAACTAAATTTAGCCCGCGAGAAATTAACAAGTCGATTTGTTCTTGTCCCAAAATATTGGAAGCTTTCAACTTCATCTTATCTCTCACCACTCCCAAAATGTTCTTATAAATGTCAAAATAGGGATTATTTTTTTACTACGTTACACTGATTTAAATAGAATGTGTATTAGATTATAAAAAAATATTAATTTTTATATAAGAGCCATTGCCTAATATAATGATTCAAGTTTAAATTAGATTCAAGAAATAAAAACTGTTACAAACTAAATCACAAACGATTGTATCTTTACGGTATTAGGATACAATTTATAAAAAAGCAGCAATCATGGTACATGGTTGGATTAAGTCATACGAAATAGGATGCATCGCAATGACTGCTATGAATCAATATGGAACAAAATTAGAAATTACACCTCATTCGGGTTGGGCTCAACGATTCTGGGAAGAATTATTACCCTCAAAAGAGCGGGTCAGCAAACATCCGTTATTCTTAGATATGGCCAATGGTTGTTTAAGTCTTGAATGTTTTCGTTCAGCCTTATTGAACTTCTATCCTTTGGTTGCACATTTTCCTTCTTATATGGCAGGGTCTTTAGCCAAAGCAACTGCTTTTTCACTTGATGGCGTGACTGAAACCAGAGATTGGTTGATTCAAAACATCAAGGTAGAAGAGCGACATTTAAACTGGTATCAGGACTGGGCGGGGGGCTTTGGTCTGACAGTTGAAATGTTGAATAATGTGAAGCCACCTGTTGCGATGAATGCGGTTAATCACTTTCTTTGGGATGTTAATTTTCGCGGAAGTTTGGCTGAAAGTATTGCAGCAACTAATCTTGCGATTGAATGGGCCACAGGGGATTGGACGATTCAAGTGTACAAAGGGATTCAAACCTATACGCAACATCCTGAAGTAAACATCAATAAGCGTTCTTTAGCATGGTTAAGAGCACATGCACATTATGATGATTTACATCCTTATGAAGCGATGGAGCTGATTAAGCGCTTATGTGATAAAGACCCTGAGCAGCAAAGAAAAGCTTTCTTGGCCGCAAAAGAAGGTTTGGAATATTATGAACTTGCCTTAGATGAGTGCTATAAGTTACAGCATAAGAACTGAACGCTTGAGTATTCAGTTTGAACAAAAGCTGATTCATACTGAAAAACAAAAACCTCCTCGGTTATAGTCAAAACCGAGGAGGTGAAAGTCATTATACAGTGTTAATCCTTAAACCATTGCAGGGTCACTCACAGAATCTTCACCTGTTTCAACTCGTCCAGCAAAACGACGATAGAACTTGGCTTCCTGTGTACAGGTTACAGCGAAGTCATACCATTGACCTGTCTCATCCAAATCCCAGTGCTGGGTGAAGCTTTGTCCTGCTTTCACGGTTACTTTCAGTGGAGCATCCGTGCGATAAACCACGGGGCTAATCACCAATTCAATATCCTTCGTCCCTGAGTTTTTGAGGTCGACATATACATTGCCATTGGCAATATCATAGCAAACACGAATCTCAGCATTGATTTGCAGATCTTGATTACGATTCAGATCACCCTTGAAATGTCGATGAAAACCATTCGGCCCCATCACCCAGAGATCATATAAGCCTTGATTGTCTTTTTGCACATTCCATACATCATCTAGGCTTTTTCCTGCTTCGACAATGTAACGGCGCGGAACTCGACTTAAATTTAATTTGTCATAGACATGAAAGACAGCACCTTGTGTTCCTGTATTTGAGAACAGCAGCTTGACAGTCCCATCATTTTGGCAACGTGCACTGCTATGTAGTTCATAAGGCAGTGCTTTAGAACGACGGATACCACTGGCTTGGATTGGCATTTGCAAATTGCTTGGAATAGGCACATTGGGTAATTGTTGTTGTGCATGACGAAGTTGATCAGCTTGTTCACGGGTTTGTTTGCCATTTAGTGTTGGTAGTGCATCTTCATTGGGGGTTTTAAAGTTAAATGCAGAAGTGAGATCTCCACAAATTGCACGACGATAAGGACTGATATTGCTTTCTTTAACGCCAAAACGTTTTTCAAGGAACATCAACACTGAGGTATGGTCAAATACTTGAGAGTTAACAATCCCCCCACGACTCCAAGGTGAAATTACAAAGAGTGGAACACGAGGGCCAGGGCCATAAACACCATTGTCTTTTTGGGGTTGGCTGGTACTGCCTAGTGGTGCGTCATGCACATAATATTCATGGCGCATATCTGCTTGGCTGAGCGTTGATTTACCTGCATAAGTATTATCCGCTTGCAATGTCGGTGCTGATGGCGATGGAACATGGTCAAAATAACCATCATTTTCATCAAAATTGATCAGGAAAACAGTTTTGCTCCACACCTCAGGGACGGCTGTTAAGGCATCCAGTATTTCCTGAATAAACCAAGAGCCTTGTACTGGGCTAGATGGGCCAGGATGTTCACAGTAAATGGAAGGGGCATTGATCCAAGACACCTGAGGCAATTTTCCAGTTTTGATATCATTTTTAAATGCATCTAAAAATTCTTCTGGTTTGTTGCCGGGTAAAGTATTGGCAACGCCTTTATAAAGTGGATTTTTAGCATTGTCTGTTGTTGCATCATAAGCTTTGTATGGCAGTGTTTGTGCAGCCTTGTTATAAGGACTATTGGGCGCACCACCACTCGAAACAGGAAAACCAGAATCGATATTGGCTTTTCTAAACGTGCGGAATGCACCTAACATGTTATCGCCCCATTCATCAGGCATATTTTGATAACAAATCCAGTTGATTCCCGCTTCTTCTAAACGTTCCGCATAGGTTTTCCATGTATAACCGACATCAACCGTTTTCGGATCGCCATCAATCCAGTCCCATTCATTATTGACAAATGCGGTACTGGTTGGCACTGCACCATTGGTGCCTGTGAGATGAAATGAGCGATTGGCGTCTGTGCCTGTATGCATAGAACAATGATATGCGTCACAAATGGTAAACGCATTGGCTAAAGCGAATTGGTAAGGAATTTCCTGTTCTTTGAAATAACCCATCGCATAGTCTGTTTTATAGGTTGGCCAGTTAGACATACGGCCATTGTCCCATGCTTTTTGGCTATCTATCCAAGTATGGTTGGTGCCGGGCGCACGTTGCGCATTATTACTAGAACCATCTAAATGAAAGGGAGTTAATAACGCGCCATTACTACGTTGTTGTTGCCAAACTGTACGACCATTGAGTAAAGGAATGGTCAGGCGATCAGCAAAACCACGTACACCTTTTAAAGTTCCAAAATAATGGTCAAATGAGCGGTTTTCCTGCATGAGGATCACCACATGCTCAACATCTTGGATGGTTCCTGTTTTATTGTTGGCTGGAATCGCTAACGCTTTTTGAATACTTGCTGGGAAAGTTGTTAAAGCGGCAGCACCAAAACCTGTTTTAAGTGTGTTTGCTAAAAATTGACGACGATTAATCACGCGATTTCCTCTTATTGTTCTTTATGTTTATGGCGCACAGCGCATGACTGGTTTTTTGGCATCATCAGGTTTCGCTGCGGCCTGATCGGTATTTGAATCATTACACGCGGTGAGTGCCAATAGCATGGGAACAACATAAAGACATGAGAGCCATCGTTTCATCTTTTTCAACATCTGCTTCATCCATATTAAAGATGTCAACACACTAGACAGCGCTTATGACAGCACCGTTTCATTTATATGAAGATTCATATAAAAATGAGAGCAAAAGCAAGATTGACCAAAAGAGAGCTAGACTATTTTAGGAAGATTTGGATCTCATCTCATGTAGAAATGGTATAGGTTTTTTATTAATTAATTGATATTTATCATTTATCTTTGAAGTGACTTTGAAGATGGAAACAACGAATGTCTCAGTGCAGCAATATCATTAAGCAACCATTCTGAATATATGTCTTTATATAATATATTTTCCCTTTTAATTTTTAGATTTCAGTCACTATTTACAATAAAAATATGAAGAAATTAACACTATTGAATGTCGCAATTGTTAATTTTTAGACAGACTCCTCTAGTATAATCGTGCAGATTTTAAGCGATTTTAAAATCAAATAAAGGAGATAAAAATGAAAAAATACACAATTTTACTCCACGACCTAATGATTTCAAAATAGATGTTAATGGTTTTGTAAAGAATGGAAGTGATCCTTATGCACGAGGGGTGTCATTATTTGATAATTCTAGTAGTCTAATTTCAAAGGGAATGACCCCACATAAGGTTGATCCGAAGACTCTTCCAGTAGGATTAGGAATTTTTCAAAGAGGTTCAGATCCAAAACATTTTGAAATTCTTCCTACTCCTGGAACTTTTTTAACTCCTGAGCAATATATGTATTTGTGTTCTCAAATGAAATGTGTGAGATGAAACTAATGGAAAACTATACTATTAACTCACCTGATGATTTTCAGGATTATGATTGGGAATATGAAGCTAAAGGATGCTTAGAAATTGATGTCACAATTTTTGAAGATTCTTATATTTTTAATTTTTATGATATGAGAAGAATCTATAGTGTGGAGAATGCTAACTATTTTGGCAGCAATTGTTTCTATGATAAAAATTTAGTTCTGTTGTCAAGTGTTAATTTGAATAATATTAAGGAGTTCTTGAATCAAATTGTGGAAAGAAATGAATTATCATATTTTATTAAAAATTAATTAATCAACACATTATTTAAGCCGATGTTTTGTCTCGTTCGATCATTGTAGGGTGGAATGCCAAACAGGTTAATCTTTAATATTTCGTAAAAACCCTGACCAATTATTCATTCGTGAGTAATTGGTTTTATTTTTCCAATAAGATAAGAAGGGAGGATCAGCTACTGAGCTAAGAAAGACCTTGGCAGTAATGCTCAGAGATTTTCATGCTTTGAAAGAGTCTGATCCCATTGATTTCTTCTATATTACTGTTCTTATAACGGATTCATTCTATCGTCAAAATTTTCCAGTAGTGTAAATACTAAGGGCTGTAGATCATCTATATTTTGCAAATACTGTTCAAAATCAATCACAATCTTCTGTCTATCTTCCTGACTGATATAAGGGACATGGTAGGCAACAAATGGAGGGAGAACGTCAAAACCAACATAGGCAAGCGTACCACGTTGCAATGATGACAAATAATGCTCCAAAGGCCCATGTACAGAACCTTCACCAAACATATGATCACGCCCACCGAGTGTTAAACACAGCATGGCCTTTTTACCACGCATACCGCCATGATTATAAAAACGTTTACCACCGTAGAATAAGCCAGATACGAATACACGATCAATCCAACCTTTCAAGATGGCAGGTATAGAAGTCCAATACAAAGGAAAGCTAAAAATAACCAGATCAGCACGTTGAACTTTTTCGATTTCAGTTTGGATATCGGGTGCCAAGTGTTGCTGCTTAAACGCATGACGTTGCTCAAGTGCGTAATTAAAGTAATCGGGTTGACTCAAACTCTCAAAATCCTGCTTTGAGGCAACAGGATTAAAATTCATGGCATAGAGATCAGAAACTTCGACACTATGACCTTGCTGTTCAAAACTATGTTGTGCCGTATTTTTCAGTGCTGTAGTGAATGACAATGGCTCTGGGTGTGCATGTACAATCAAAATATGCATGATTTAATCTCTTATCATGATGAATTTTCAGATTGCTCTACTATGCTTAAATGAAGAAAGGTGTCATAGTTCATTAACCGCCAATATTTACCATTTCACGCCAATTTATTCTTCAATCTTGGAGCGACAATGAATCCAGAATTACCCGGAAGTTATGTCAATCTTTTGGTTGATCTTATCCAAAAATGGGGCATTTCTTCAGAACAACTCCTGGCAGGTACAGGAATTTCTAAGCAGACGTTAACAGCACCATTTTGGTATGTCGACTTTAATATTTTTAATCATTTATTAGAACGGGCAGCATTATTGACAAATGAAGCTGCAATTAGTTTATATCTAGCCGAAGACATGAAAGTCTCTTGTTATGGGCATGTGGGGATTGCGGCAACGGCTTCTGAAACATTGGGAGAGGCGATTGCTGTGCTGGAACAATTTATTGGCTTACATTGTTCTGTGTTTAAACCCAAACTCAAAATAGATGGGGAGATGGCGTATTTAGACTTTGATCAGCCATCACCAAAGTTTAAGCTAAATCGACATGGTATGATGTTTTTGATTCTAGGCTTTTCACAAATTTTGGAAAACTTGGCTCAAGACAAACTTGGAATCTGTTTTCAGTTCCAGCAAGATAAACCTGATTTTTATAAAAACACTCAAAAATTTAATGAAATGAATATGCACTTTAATGGAGAGAAGGATTGCCTGATCTTTAACAAAGCGGCTTTATCACTTCCCTTAAAGAGTGCTGATGCGCTATTAGCACGTTTAAGCAAGCAACAATGTGAACAAGATGCTCATAAACTTGCGCTGAAAAGGGATCAAAAAGACCGTTTAGATTCGCAGGTTAAAGCATTACTCTATGACGAGCATCAGGGTTTCTTATCATTAAAGCAGGTTGCGACGAAGCTCCATCTTTCCGAACGCACTTTACAGCGCCAATTAAGCCGTAAACAAACTTCTTTTCAAGTTCTTGTCGCTGAAGTACGTCGTAAACAAGCCGAACGTTTATTAAAACAGCCTAAACTCACGATTGAACAGATTGCAGAACGTTTGGGCTATGCCGATATTTCCCACTTTTCACGGGCATTTAAGAAGTGGACCAATGTGACACCTAAGTTTTATCGTGAAGTCAGCACTGGTCATTCTTCGTTTTAAGGCTTAGCTCCACCAATAGCGTAGGATATGGAAGAAGATTGGCGCAGAGAAACAAATAGAGTCGATACGATCTAACATACCGCCATGACCTTGAATGAGCTGTCCCCAATCTTTTACGCCACGGTCACGTTTGATGGCAGACATCACCAGTCCACCAAAGAAACCAAAAATACAGACAATCAAACCAATCAACGCTGCTTGCCAGTAAGTAAATGGGGTCAATGCTGACATCAACACACCCAGTGCGGTTGCCAGAATGATACCACCTAGCAGTCCTTCAACTGTTTTTGAAGGGGATAAGGTTGGTGCAACTTTATGTTTCCCGAACAGCTTACCGCATACATATTGCAGTACATCTGAGGCTTGAACCACCATAATCAGCCAAATCGCTAACCAAATTTTTTCCCCTTTAAATTGAGGTAAATCTAGGTTTAACAGGGCTGGAACATGTGAGATACAGAACACGCTCACCATTAAACCCCATTGGATTTTGGCGCTGCGTTCCAAAAAGTGTGTGGTATCTTCTAGCTTTAAACTGGCAATTGGAATCAGTAAGAATACATACAACGGAATGAAAATCGAAAATAGTCCGTACCAGTTGGTATAGACCAAATAATATTGATAGGGAATAACAAAGTAGAACGCGATCAGCAAAGGCAGATAGTCGCCACGACGTGTTGGTAATAAACTAATAAATTCGCGTAGTGCAAAAAACGAAATAAGACCGAATAGCACAATAAAAGCAGTTTTTCCCAATAGAATGGCGGCTGCCAAGACAATCAGCATGATCCACCAAGCATTGATACGGGCATTTAAGTTATCAATCACTGGGGAGGGGGTTATGCCTGCTTTCTGTTTGAGGATAAAGCCAATACTTGAGGCGATAATCAAAATCACGGCAAAGATGCCAAACAATAAATACGTTTGTTGTAAGTTGTCTAAACTCATTGATTCTCGGCCTCTTTTAATTTTAATAATTGCTGCTGAGCATGTTGTAAAAACTGTTCCTTATCTGCGAATTGATTGAGGACTAAAGGTTCACCAAAAATAACAGTAGAAAGTAAAGGTAATGGGATAAAAGCACCTTTGGGCATCACCCGTTTTAAGTTAGAAATCCAAACGGGAATAACCTCAACATCGGGGAATTGTTGACTGAGATGAAACAGTCCACTTTTGAACTCAAGGAGTTCAACATCATCATTTAAGTTACGGGTTCCTTCAGGGAAGAAAATAATGGAATAGCCTTCCGCCAAAACATCTTTAACCGGTTGTAAGGGATCTTGTTGATCGCTACGATTGCGTTGAATGGTGACACCCGAAAAAGTGTCTTGAATCAAAAAACGCCTAAATCCATCTTTCAGCCAATAATCAGACGCTGCGATTGGGCGAGTTTGTCTGCGTATATGAATGGGTAAGGAAGACCATAATAAAATGAAATCGATATGACTATTATGGTTGGCATAGTAGATACGCTGCTTAAGTTCTGGTTCACAGCCGACCCATAAACTTCTTGCACCCGTTAATAACCGTGCCCCACGACGGGTAAGGAAAGCAATAAAACGTGCAACTGATTGCGTAATTATATTTTTCTTCATTCAACTTTCATCTATGCGCTAATTTATAAAACAGTATGATGAATACAGCATATTGTACCAACACGATAGCAATTTGTATTTTGAGTAATTTCAAACATCCCTTGAAGCGTTCAGACCATTCACGGCCAGTTTTATTCGCAGGGATCAATTTCAAATTTAACAGTGATTGATCGAGTTGTTGGGTAAGACGGTCTATATCCTCTGGTTGGTCCACCATATACTGTAACAGACCACGATCAAACTCAATTCGAATAAATAAATAATGATGAATCGCCAATAGTCCACTTACGAGTAAAAGTGGAATCAAGATTGGTATGCTTGAAAATAAAAATAGGCTTACAACTGACAAAACAAAGACCAAATAGCCGGACTTTAAAATACTCTGACTCTGTTTTAACAGGCGTGTTACTACAACAAAATTCATTTTCATTGTGGTATCTCCTGAGTAAGCAGCACTTGAAATTTTTTAATTTCAGCAATATGCGTCTCACTCAAAACAATCCAAGGGCGAGATTGTTGGATTAAGGCAATGGCGTCTTCAACGCTAGTCGCGTGATTGTGCTGTAATAACCATGCAATCAATATGCTACAGCTACGCGAGTAACCAAGCGCACAGAAAATCAGTATTTTTTGCTGTTTATGGCTGTCTATAACAGGTTGAATAAAATCATCGAATGCTGCTGCGGCGGACAACAATTGCTGACTTTGGACAGGGATTAAATCAAGTGTGCTAAATTTTTCATAGTGTTGCACCTGTTGATTTAACGCTAACTCAGCACAGCAATCAAATAAGGCATTGTATTGTTTACTATGTTCAGCAGATGGAATACGCCCCAGATAGAGATCCACGCCGTTTAAGTTCAGAATCAGGGAGTCTTCAGGGTGTCGATAAGTCCATAATCGACTATTTAGCCTTGCCACTAGAAAATAAGGAGCAAACAGCAAGTACGCAGCAACCGTCATTCGGCCATTTTGTTGTTTTTGAAAAAAGTGTGGTCGAACCGTGAAATAAGCCAATGCAACTAGCAATAGACTGATGGCTGGATATAACATCCATAACCAAGGACCTTTAAATAAAAATACAGGTATCAGACACAGTAAGGCGCCTATCAGATAAAAACAGCCTAATTTTAAATGTTTGTATGTACGTTGTTGTAATGGATCTTTTTGATAAGGTGCTTTCACTGTAAGTGGAAATAGCCATAAACATAGCGCACCTGCCAGTAAACCCAATGGAATATCAATAAAATGGTGCTGCCATGTGGTTAAAACAGAGAGTCCGATCAGGAATGACCAAACATGAACCAACCAACGGTAGCTTGGCTTGATGTGTCGACGATAAAAATCCCACAAAATAACCAAAAGCACGATATGTAAGGAGGGTGCTTGGTTAAAGGGTTTATCAAAACCCATGAGCACATCAAACCAGAGTCCAAAGAACCCATCTAACTCGGCTCGTTGAAAACTAAACTTGAGCGGATAGATGATAAAGCAGCTGATGGAAATAAGTTGGGCAAAAAATAGCCTAAGTGAATGTTGTTTTAATTCAAATTTATTCCAACATAATAGCAAAGATAAACCATAGAAAAGATCAATCGACCAATAAGGTACAATAGTCCATGCCCAAAGTGGAATGTGATGTTCCCAAGCGAAAACGATACTTGGAACATGAGCTAAACTGGATGCATACTGATTTGCAAAACCATAGGTTAAAAAGAAAAAAGGGGCTAAAAAGACTAAACAGAGTAGCCCCCATTTCCATGTACCTGGTTGACGATCTAAGATATTATTTTGCATAAAAGGTCTTTATTTAAATTTTTTGAGCAACAGAAACCGTAAAAATTCCAAATTCATCAATGCATTGATCCACTTTTTTAAAGCCAGCTTGTTCAACCAGTGCATCCATTTCGGCTTGTGAGCGTAAGCGCATCACCCAGGCATCACCTTGACGGTGTGAAGTTAAAGCACGTGCAATAAACTCTTGTTGTGGGTGCCAAATTTGTCCTGTGTAAATCAGAAAACCACCTTGCAACATGGCTTGATGAATACCTGAAAGTGATTGTCTTAATAAGTCATTATCACTAAACAGCTCATAAAGCCCAGACACAATGACCAAATTTGGCTTTGGTTTCACTTTGGCCAATGACGCCGTGTCAAAGGCATCACCGAGTTCAAATTGGGCGATATTGTCCAGTTTTCGTTCTTGGATTAATGCAGAACCAGACTCAACATTTAATTCACTATAATCTCTCAGTAACACTGATTTTGGTGGAGTTGGCAATTGGCTCACAGCATCTAAAATATAACGACCATGACCCGCTGCAATATCTAGGATGCGAATGTCTTTACGTTGCTTATTTAGAACTTGTGCATATTTCGCCAATAACTGCTCGATATGCTGTTTACGCACGCGGATACCACGCCAACCAATTGCATTTAAATACTGTTGATCAATGATATTGCCGAGAATGTTTTTGCTTTCACCTTGATTTCGATAAACAAAATCTAAAGTACTGCCAGAGTCATAACCGGTATCTTCACCAATTTTAAGACCACGGGAGAATTTGCTGCCGAGTTTTAAATTACGTTTGGTTAAATTCCAGAACAGATTCTTGATTGAAGAAGCGGGAAATGGACTACTCAATTGTTCAGCAGTTGCACAGCTTGAACCAATTTTATCGGCATTGAGTACATCTGGCGCTAGATAATCTTCAGCAAAGCTTTGCAAGATAAAACGGCGAATTTTTTCGATTGCAATATGACGATCTTTTTCACCTAAAGTATCGTGATAAAAACCATCTAAAACATGAAATTCTTTACGCGGATGAGGAAGTTTTTCATAAAATTGTTGTTGTGGCTTACGGAATACCACAAAGTCTGATCCAGAGCATAAAACTTGTGTGGGAACAAAGATATTTTGTGCATCATTGACGATACGTTCTGACGCTGCATATAAGCCCAACAGCATTCGTACCGAAATGGCTTTGGCAATTTGTGGGTCGGTATCATAGGTTTTTGCACGCTCAACATCATGCGTCAGCATATTGGCTTTTACATAACTGGTAATAAAGAAATTACCTTTGAGCTTGCTTAGAACCGTTAAACCAGCTTTTGCAAATGGTACATACAGTTTAATATCAAATGCGGGCGAAGCTAGACATAAGGCTCTGATTTTTGGTGCATAATCATGGACCCAAGTTGCTGCTAAAACAGCGCCAACGCTTTGACCAATAACTGCAATATTGGTTGATGAAATATTATACGTGGATTCAATATGTTGCACAAAATATTGAATATCTTTCACACACGCAGAGAAACTTGGCGCATCACCACGTAAACCTGGTGATTCACCATGTCCACGCGCATCCCATGCAAAAAAATCAAATTCTGGTAGATTAAGCTCATTGACTAAATGTGACATGCGTCCGGAGTGTTCGTGTCCACGATGGAATAAAATAATTGCCTTTTTTGTGTCTTTTTCTGTAGCTGCTGGCCAATGTTGATAGGCTAACTGAGTATCATCATGGCTGGTAAATACATGTTTTTGCGAACTTTGCATCTGATTTTCCTTAAAGTTGAATACTATTTTTAATACGGTTATAAATTGTCAAAATCAATAGTGCTGCAATAAAAATAAGCAGTCCATTACAGATGTAAACGATTGAATTAATGTAGTTATTTTCAATTAAATACGGGCTAAAACTGACAAATACAGCAATTAAACTAAACCAAAATGCACGATCACTTTTGCCCATAGGACCATCATAACGACGCTCCTGACCAATTAATGGTGCCATAACTCCAGCATATTCACTCAGAATCGCTAGAAAGACAACTAAGCCCAACAGAAATGGGTTGATGAAAGCTAAGCCTAAAAAACACAGATAAAGCGCAGAATCGGAGATGACATCACAAATTTCATTTAAATAGGCGCCAAGTTTTGATTGTTGATTAAACTCACGTGCGAGCATGCCATCAATTGCATTAAAACCCATACGAACTAACATCCATACAGGAAATAGTAAAAACAGGATTATAGGTTGTTGGTAAAGATGTAGGCAGTAAAGTACGACAGCTAATCCAACAGAGATAAACATGGCTAAGAGCGTAACTTGATTCGCCGTGATCTTTTTTGAGTAAAGCCATTGTACAAATGGGCGAAGTAAATTTTGAAATGCTGGTTTTAATTGATAAATCGAAGGCATTGTTATTGGAATAAACACATTTATATAGTGAAAGTATTGTGTTTAATATTTAAGTGCATGTCAACATACATCAGGATTTGAAAGAAAGTGGACATTATAAAAGTCATTACATATCAAATTATTAATATAATTTTATTTCGTATAATGTATATTATGTTAAATAGATTGCACCTGATAATAAGTTAATCTCTTTCACTCTCTGACCTCTATTCAATAACTTAAGTGATTTCTATTTTACCCAAAGAAATAGAATACTACATGAAGCAAAGAGTTAATACTTAATAGAGAATAAGCCATTAACCTAATTTAATTATATGATCATCCTCCCTAATAATACTCAGCCTATGAGTGATCGCTAATATAGTTATATCTTTGCAGTAAGTTCTTAAGTTTTCAATAATTTCTTTTTCAGTATTGAAATCTAAACTAGAACTAGCCTCATCTAACAAAAGAAATTTTGGTTCTCCATATAAAGCTCTAGCTAATGCAATTCTTTGACGTTCACCACCAGATAAACTTAACCCTCTTTCTCCCAGCTTAGTTTCAATACCATCTGGCATATTAAAGATAAGGTGCTCAATTGATGCAAGTTTTATAACTCTATAAAAAATCCCATCATTATAATCTCGCCCTAAAACAATGTTAGACTTCAAAGTATCGTTTAATAATAAAATATCTTGTGGAACAACAGAAACACTACTATAAAGATTGAACTCATCAACCTCTACAATATCTATACCACCAACAAGAACTTTCCCAGAAAATAGTTCAATATTCTTTAATAAAATTTTTAAAATTGTTGATTTACCAATTCCACTTGGACCAACTATAAAGTTTAATTTATTACTTTCCGTCTTAAAACTTAGATTATTTATACCTCTACCATTATCATATTTATAAGATACATTTTTAAATTCTATAACATTATTAGTAAAATCCACCTCTTTTTTTAACTCAAAAAAGAGTCTATCATTTTTATCATTACTCCACATTACTGCAAATGGTTTTAGTTCAGAGAAGGATCTGATTAAACTCTCTATAGACAAACCCACCATCTCAAAAGGTTTATTAAGTTGTAGTAACAAAGCATTAAACAAAACAATATTACCTATAGTAATCAACCCCAGTTCAAACTTAGGTAAGATAATTAGAAAAAATATAATAAATTGAATGGTTAAAGCTACGCCATACACCAAAGAGTAACTTATTCTTTTGATGCAATACTTCCTCCAATTGTCTAGCACTTCACCTGCGCCAAACTTAAACTTATTATACATCCAATTAGAAGAATTGAAATATTTTAAATTTTCTATATTTAGAATGGCATTCCCTGCCAAATTAGCATTTAATTGACCTTGCTCTACTGCATTACTTAAATATTTTCTAATCCAAATATTAGAAAAAAAAGTGAATCCAATAAAAAAGATTCCGTATAAAAAAACCACTAAAACCATAATTGGATCAATATTCTTCCCAATTAAATATAAAGAAAAAAACAACTGTAAAATACAAGGAAAAAATATCATAACAAATAATTGTGTTATTGTATTTACTGCATCTGAACCTTTAATTTGAGTAGATTGAATTTCAGCAGCATTATGATTTATAAAAAAGTTAGAGTTTTTATAAACAATTTTTTTAAAAAAACTAATAGAGGCAAAAAATTTAACCTTTTCTGCAATTATCGCTGCAAGATAGTTTATGGAATTTTGAAAAAACAAAGAAAGGCCTAATAAAATTGCATAAGCAACAAAAATATATAAAGAGCTAACCTTTAAAGTGTCAACTGAGAGACCATCAATAATATTTGAAAATAAGTATGGTATATATACAACAATAGATGAGGATACAATCATAACTAAAAAAATTATTAAAAATTCCTTTTTCGAATTTTTTAATAATTTATTAAAAATATACATTAACATAGTTGAAATAAACTTTGAATTAATAGACATTTATTTCACCCTCCAAACAAATTGTCTGTAATAAATCTCTAATTGAAGTATATTCATCACAATTCCACAATTGTTAGTAATGCCTACCATTGTGTTTTGAGAAATTTCCTCATCCAACCACTTTTTATTAATTTTCAATGTATCCACTACATATCCATTCAATAGATAATCATAGATTAATTCCCTATTGTTATTCAGAAACATAAACAATGCTCCTGATGATGATCTCTTAGTCTTTCTCCAAGCCACTTCAGACTGAGATTTTCTATAAAATTGCTCCCTAATGATTAACCTATCATGATCCTCATTAAACATATCACATACTGAGTTATTAATGATATTAAAAACTATATTTTGTAAGTAAAGAGGATGTAAAATTTTATAACCATCATTTCTTGTTGGCTTAACACTATATAGCCCTGTTAAAACACCATGTATATAATCATATTTTGCCGATTTATTAGAAACACTATCCAATAACAGATGCTTACTCTCAGAGAGCGTAACATTGTTATCAAAAAAATTGTTGTAAACACTGGTATCAGAAAAAAGATTTCCAATAAAATTTTTTATATTTTTATGTAGTATATTAAAGTATCTAGCTTTTTTTAATAAGCTATATTGTTTCGTTTTATTTAAAAAAGAACGTAAACCTTTTTCTTTTAATGCATCAAAGCCAATATTTTCAGGCGGATTTTGCATAAAAATAAAATCCCCACCTTGTCCTGTTAGTGTAAGGCCTAAAGGCAATGCCTCACTTTTCATCAAATCATTATAAATCTCGGATGTCTCACAAAGACCAGAAGATAGAATATGTATATCAGAAATATTATATGTTAGAGTTGAGGGCTGAAATGTTTCTCTTCCTGATAAAAAATAAGGATGTTTAAAAACTAATAATTCTACATCAAACTCTTTAGCAACACTTTGAGCTATCTCTAACTCAGATGAATGTTCTTCTGGGGGTAATAGGTGTATAGCTTTAGGTCTAAAGTTAGCCATAAGAGCAGAGTAAAGTACTACACTAGAATCCAATCCACCAGAGAAACTTACATACAATGGAGAGTCTTTATCTAAATTAAATAAATTAATATTTTTTGATATTTCCTCAATATAATTAACTTTAGAAATTTCTCTAAAGCTAACTAGGCTCCTGCTTATATTATTAGAAGATTTGAATAGACAAGATTCCCCTTGTGGAACAATTTTTACATTTTTAAATGGAGTCTCCAAACCAAAGTTTCTTTTATTAAGGATGAAACTATATGCATAGCTAGTATCTATTTCAAAATTACCTGTACTTAGAAGAGCTGATAAATTAGATGTTACATAAAATTCATCATTCTCAACCATATAGTAAATATCTATATTCTTATATAAACTTTGGATTACATTAAGTGTATTTTTATAAATAATAAGAATAGTATATTTACCGACCAAATCACTAATTTCTTTTAGCAACAGTTCTACACTACCTACTTCAAATAGAATAGATTTTAGTGACTTAGCACTAGTATAACTAAAAGCTTCTCCATTAAATATGACACAAAAATTATCATGCTCACACACATCGAAACTGGTATCATGTTCAAAATAAAAATTATCAAAAACCTTTGATTTATATGAATTATTTTTATTTAAACTCAACTCATCCTTTTCTACTAATCGCCTTAAAAAAATCATGAAAACTCCATTATTATAGCTAAATTTTCATTAACCATCTGAACATCGCTGAGAACTTTCTTATCGACTTCCACCCATGCATGAGAAAAAAATGGTTTCGTTCTTACACCAATTTTTAAAACTGCATTTATTCCATAACTTTTTAAGATCTTAAACAAAATAAACGAGTACGCTAAGCATTTATTATTAGACATATCCAGAACAAAGAGCTTATTTAAAGAAGAAACTACTGAGTAAATTATATCTTCATAATTTCCACTAAAATCTTCAATACTTCCCCTATTTTTTAAATTACTTATGGTATTAAAGTCTAGCTTTTGAATTTTAAAATTTATTTTAAATATTTCAATAATAATTTTAAGATAAATTTTAAAATTTAATTTTTCACAAAAAATATTATGTGTAATCCATCTCTGTTCAAAGTAACCTTTTAATTTTTTTGCAATAAGCTGGTCATAAATATTTTCACTCTCATTCAACCAATCATAATTTAAAATATCTGACAGATCATGATGATCTACTCCTTTTAAAAAGTTATTTATTAGATCAGCGTTAATATTATTAATTAAATAATAAGCATCTTTTTCAATATCCAGTATTATTAAGTCATCTTCACAAATTGTTGCTTTAATATTATTTCTAAATTTATAAGGCATATCAATATCCTTTCTAAAAATTGGAATGCCAAGTCTGGCATTCCAATATAAACCACTTCAAACATTTAGCCGTAGTAGTTTCCTTCTGTTACCCAAGTCTCAAAAATTGGACCTTTTCCTCCTAGCGTCATTTTTGAAGCACTTCCTTTAACAGAAATAACTTTCAATTGTTTATGATATTTCTGCTCTTTTTTGAACATTTTATTAAGATTTTTCATATTATTACTTCCTCTTTTGATAATGTTAAAAACATGAAATATTGATTACTCCATGTGATTTCCATTCTGATTAAAAAAATGATTTTTTCAAGTAAACTTAAATAAAAAAATGTAACTTTAGTTTAAAATAATTAAAGAATACAATAAAAAAATAATTACTTTCATATAGTTAAATTAATTATGAATTTTGTATTGCAACGATTGGTATAAAAACCTTATCTATTATTACGTGATACGGAATTAGATCTACCTAAAACCCAAGTTTTAACTTAAATTTTAGTAAGTTGGGGACTTTTCAAATTATAAATATTTGTGCAATATAGCCTGTCTTACGCCAAAAGGCCAAATAGAAATCATAACCTAAGTATTTTAATTAGTGGTGGACTGTCACCACTCTCCTAGACAAATTTAGTCTATTCTTAAAATCTTTTTAGTAGGAAAATATATATTCATAGCTAAGTTTATGAACTAGATTTTAGGTGAACATAAGTTATCTAAAAAACACCTAAATAATACTTCATAAACTTTACTATGTTTGCCCTAAAGACAATTCATTTGGAAAAGAAAGTCTTTGATCTAGATTCGTCTTGTCCATGTTTTTGCCCTATGCTTTACACAATATAGGAAGATAAGCTGTAATTTTCTATGTTAATTACGCTTAAATTACAAACCTCTCATTTTTCAACTCGCTCAGGTTATAATGATGGCCTCCCAATATATGGTTGATCTATTATGAACGCCTCCAATGACCCTCTACACGGCAAAAAACTTGCTGACATTTTGGATGAATTATTGGATTACTACGGTGGCTTTGAAGGCTTAAGTCGTAAAATTGAGATTAGATGTTTTTGCATAGATCCAAGTGTTAAGTCATCGTTGCGATTCTTACGTACTACACCATGGGCACGTGAAAAAGTGGAAAGCTTATATTTGTATGTCTTACGCCAAAAAGCCAAACAGAAATCGTAGCGATCAGAACTCTGTATGGCTATGACTTCAATGTGCTTTCATGTTTGTTTCAGTTAAATAAGCTTTTTTCGATGTCTTATTCCATAAACACAGTTCTTGCCCTGTTTTGTTTTTCATATGTGCTTGCGGATATTTTCCTTCAATCAAGACTGCTGAATATCCAACACGATCATCAAACAGCATGACATTGCTCACTGTCTTGGCATTTTTAAGTTGGCTCGCTTTTATGCAAGCCGCTTTTATTTCCTGATCATGCTTGTTCCATGCCTGTTCAGAACTTGCAAAAGTTACGCTGCTCATCACAGTAGAACTTGCTACAAAACCTAAAATAGCTATATATTTTAATAATATAGAGTATCTAAATGCCATGATCATTGTCCTGAAAATTCGAGTGTCTAAACCTATACTGGAACAATCTGATGAGAGAATCTAGCAATTTACACATGTTGTAACAGCACATATTCAGGATTACACACATTTCTAAAAAGTTGTTCATTATTGATTTTTTAAGAGGCTACTTGACTTGTGTATTAGTCGAACCTACGCAAATCCGCGTGGCTTGTTTAAGTGGAATGCAACCCTATCAATTTAGCGTGAATAATAATTAAAACCTTTCCATATCTTTGGATTACGAATCAAGCCTGTAGATTTTCTACTGGCTTTAACGAAAATTTATCGTTTGCTCAGCACACGGTTGAACTTTAATATGATTTTAAAATGAGCTAACTCTTTCATATTTCGAATGACATTAAGAGGTAAAAATCATGGCTGAGAAAGTCGCTATTGTTACGGCCGCTGGAAGTGGTATGGGTGCTGCAGTTGCAAAAAAACTAGCAGCAGATGGATATAAAGTTGCAATTCTATCATCATCCGGTAAAGGTGAAATTCTTGCGGATCAACTGAATGGCTTGGGCATTACTGGATCAAATCAATCAATAGATGATATTCAACGCCTTATTGATGAAACGCTTGCTCGTTGGGGACGTATAGATGTTTTAGTCAACAGTGCTGGACATGGCCCTCGCAAAGGAATTTTAGAATTAACAGATCAAGATTGGCATGATGGCATAGATACTTATTTTCTCAATGCTGTACGCCCTATTCGTTTAGTGATTCCGATCATGCAACAACAAAAACACGGCGTGATTGTAAATATTTCCAGTGCATGGACATTTGAGCCTAGTTCACTATTTCCAACGTCTGCGGTTGCCCGTTCAGGATTGGCAGCTTTTACCAAGATTTGTGCAGACACATATGCTGTTGATAATATTCGTATTAATAATCTCTTACCTGGGTGGATTGATAGCCTACCCAAAACAGATGAAAGAACCAATAGTGTTCCAATGAAACGATATGGTTCAACAGAAGAGATTGCAGCTACAGTGGCTTTCCTTGTGTCGGATGGTGCGGCTTATATCACTGGACAGAATATACGAGTAGATGGTGGTCTAACTCGCTCTGTATAACGACATTTAATAAAAACTTGAAGGGATAAATGATCTATACATGATTCCTTCAAGATTTGAACTCACTGAATCATCACCAATAAGTATCTATTTGTATGTTTGCTCCGTGCCTAAATATTCAATACACCACTGCCAAATTTTATCGACTGTACTATTGGGATGTGAGCTTTTTTTTCTAACCAGATAATAACTTGGTTCAACAATTTTTGTTTCCGAAGTGACTTGGACGAGCTTTCCTGACCGAATATCTGCATCTACAAATGCTTGGCATGCTAAAGCAACCCCTTGCCCAGACAAAGCTGCATCTAGTGCCAGCGTGGTTTGATTAAATACTGCCCCAGATAACTTTGCATTCGTGTTCAAAAAATTTGGCCAATGATCATGAGCATCGTGTAGCAGTGGCATATTGATCAACTGTTCAAGTTGCAAAGGCAGCGTTAAATCCTGAATAAAATCAGGACTTGCTACAGCAATAAGTTCCTGATGAAACAATAACTGTGTTTCTAGATTTTCTGGAAATGATTTTTGAGTGAGCCTGATAGCGATATCAACCTGATCACGATCAAAGTCTGAAACAACCTCAGTTGCAAGCGTGCATAAATTGATCTCAGGCAGTACTGCATGTAAATCACCTAATCGAGGGATCAACATTTTGGTTGCAATCGTTGGTGTTACACTAATGGTTACTCGATCTGGCTGATCGAATAATGATTCTGTTGATTCAGCAAGAATATCAAAGGCACGCGTTATATCGACCAGATACTTTGTTCCCTCAGGAGTCAAACATAGTCCCCGAGGAAGTCGTTGGAATAGCGTAACATTTAGATGATCTTCTAATGCTCTCACCTGTTGAGCAATCGCACCCTGAGTCACTCCCAACTCATCGGCAGCAGCGCGAAAACTTAACTTTCGGCCAGCTGTTTCAAATGCACGTAAGGCATTTAAAGATGGCAGTTTTCTACGTGATACCATAAACACTTAAGCAAGTAGTTTTTCTACACTCTAATTTTTTTGTGAATTGTATACAAGCTATTTAAGGGGTTAAATTTGCTATGTAGACCTATTTAAGCGATGTTATGGCTTATGATCTTGAAAAGCCCTGCTCTATAAAAAATATATCTTGCGCGTTCTCTATTTTTATGTATGATTGAGTAATCACTCAATTAACATGTTTGTATATGGCCCGTCCCCGTAGTGAAGATAAACGTAATGCAATTTTAAATGCTGCGATTGAAACATTGGCAGAACTTGGAGAGCGTGCGTCTACCTCAAAAATTGCCAAAGTCGCTGGTGTAGCTGAAGGTACTTTGTTTACTTATTTCAGTAATAAAGAGGAACTACTTAACCAGTTATACCTTTCGCTAAAGGCCGAACTGCGTCAGGTCATCATGCTGAATTATCCGAACAACTCAGATCTGCAAACTCAACTGTTTTATATCTGGCAAAGCTATTTGGACTGGAGTTTAGATGCCCCACTGAAACGTAAAGTGATGGCACAACTATCAACTTCTGAACAAATTACCGAACAGAGCAAGCAAATCGGTATGCAAACTTTTTGTGATTTTACTAAGACCATTCAAGAACATATCGATGAGGGAAAATTAAGAGATTACCCACCCCTGTTTATCGGTTCAATTTTGGGTGCACTAGCTGAAGTTACACTTAATTTTATTGCCCAAGATGCCTCTCAGGCTGATCTTTATCGGAAGTCAGGTTTTGAAGCATTTTGGCATGCAGTTTCCATGTAGATAAAGACCAAAGTAAGGATGCGCAGCATTCTTATTTTTTTAAATCAATTAATGAGTGATTAAATACTCATTTAAATAAATCTAAATAAGCACTTAACTCGAGTTCTTATTGACAGATATAGGTTGTTCCACTCAAGGAAAATAAAATGACGATTTCAAACACAACAGACCTGCCTTCTCCCTTCATGTCATCACAGCAGCATAATGGTAAATTTAGAAATACACGACCGAATCTGCAGACACACTCTTTTGGAAAAACACTCGGCTTAATGTGGAAATTTTTGTTTAACAAACCCAAAAATACGGTGCCAAACCGAGAAATTCCTGTGTTAAGTTTATCTAAAGAGCAACTTATGAATGCCCCTGACCGCTCTCTATTTCGTCTTGGGCATTCGACCATTTTATTAAAATTGCGTAATGAATTTTGGTTAACCGATCCTGTTTTCTCTGAGCGTGCCTCGCCTTTTCAGTGGATTGGCCCAAAGCGTTTTCATCAACCACCAATTAGCATTGCTGACTTACCGCCGATTAAGGGTGTGATCTTGTCACATAATCACTATGACCATCTCGACTACCATGCAGTAATCCAACTCAAAGACAAGGTTGAACACTTCTTAACACCGCTTGGTGTCGGTGACACACTAATTAAATGGGGCGTGCCAGCAGAAAAGGTACAGCAACTTGACTGGTGGGACACTACTCATGTGGATGGTCTTGAGCTGATTGCCACCCCTGCCCATCATTTTTCAGGCCGTGGTATGGGTGATAGCAATGCAACACTTTGGGCATCGTGGGTGATTATTGATAATGATCTACGGGTGTTTTTTAGTGGTGATACGGGTTATTTCGATGGATTTAAAGAGATTGGACATCGTTACGGCCCATTCGATCTTACCATGCTAGAAACTGGTGCCTATGATCCAGAATGGCCAGATGTTCACATGCAACCTGAGCAAACTTTACAAGCACATCTCGATTTAAAAGGACGTCATTTGTTACCTGTCCATAATGGGACTTTTGACTTGGCACTGCACGCTTGGGATGATCCGTTTGAACGGATCGTGGCTTTGGCTCATCAAAATAACTTAGCGATTAGTACGCCTCAAATGGGTGAAGTATTGAACTTAAACGAGCCAAATGTCGAAAACCATTGGTGGCGTTCGTAATTTTATTCGATAATTTTTAAATTATTGACGGCCCTCAATCCTCATTTAAAGGTATTTAGATTCAGTGATATAGCGCTATTTTTTTGAACTTGAATGATCCATTAATAAAACTAGGACTAACATTGTCTTAGTTTCATTCTTGACTACAAACACAGACTACATTAGTCTGTGTTTGTAGTTGATCAATTATGAAATTAAATGGCTTATATCACTAGTAGCGTCGAGTATGCGATTCACTGTCTTCTTTTTCTTGTAAATAATGAAGATAAACCATTGAGTAGTAAGGATCTGGCTGAATTGCAAGGCGTTTCGCCAAGCTTTATGGCCAAGATTTTTCCTAAACTTGAAAAGGCAAAGCTTGTTTTGGCACAAGAAGGTATTCGTGGTGGGTATTTACTGGCTCGCCCTGCTGATGAAATCAGTTTTCTTGATATTGTGAATGCAATTGAAGGTGAAAAACCACTTTTCGAATGCCAAGAAGTTCGTGGCAAATGCGCGGTCTTTAATAGTGCTCCCCCTGATTGGGCAACACATGGAGTATGTGCCGTACATGCAGTTATGCTACAGGCCGAGAAAGCGATGCGAGATGCATTAGGCGCACATACACTGGGTGATATTGCTGACCGTTTTGGTCGTTATGCCCCTGATGTATTTTTTAGTGATGTAAATGGCTGGATCAATGAACGCATCGAAGGAAGAACAGCAAAAATGCGGAAAAGTAAAATATCAAGGGATATTCCCGACTAAAGCGTGATAGGACTTAGCGTCCTAACGTAATTACTTCCCTAACCTTTTTAACCCCCTTCTCAGATTTTTCGAACAGTCAGAGAAAGGATTCACTCATCCTGAATTTTATGATGAGTTGGAATTTGTATGTTCGAATGAATCGACCAAAAGGATCATTAAATGAGTAAGCGTATTATTATTGCCGGTTCTGGCTTTGCTGGTCTATGGGCTGCACTTGCCGCACAACGCGCAATTCATTTGGCTGCACAACAACAAAATATTGAAGTTCTGATGATTTCTCCGAGTCCGAATGTTGATATTCGTCCCCGTCTCTATGAAGCTGTACTTGAAAATATGTACCCTGACATTTTAGAGATATTAAATGTTGTTGACGTTAAATATGTCGCTGGTTGGGTCAATGAAGTGAATGCTGTGGCCCAAAATCTTGTGATGACAACAATCGACGGCGATACACAGCGCTTAAGTTATGACCGTTTCATTTTGGCAACAGGAAGTACTGGCTATATGCCGCCTATACCTGGTCTTAAAGACTATGGATTTAGTGTCAGCACATTAGAAGATGCGAAGAAACTGGATCAACATCTTAAAAGCTTAGCTAATAAACCTGTCAGTGCGGCACGTAACACCGTCGTCGTTGCTGGTGGTGGACTTACAGGTCTTGAAACAGTGACGGAAATGCCTGAACGTCTGCGTAGTATTTTAACTGAAACTGATATTCGTGTAGTCTTGGTTGATTCATCAGCAGAAATTGGTTCAGCAATTGGTGACGAAGCAGCAGCTGTGATTCGTGAAGCGCTCACCGAACTCGGTGTAGAAGCTAAAGCTGGGTTACGGGTTACTGCACTCGATGCCACTGGCGTCACCCTTTCTAACGGTGAAAGAATTGAGACCGAAACCGTCATTTGGACGGCGGGTATGCGAGCCAATTCACTTACTGCTCAAATTGCAGGTGAGAAAGATAATTTGGGGCGTATTCTAGGTGATGCTTATTTACATGCGCCTGAAGCAAAACATATTTTTGTGACGGGTGATACGGTAAAAGTTCCGACTGATAATTTAGGCAATTTCAACGTGATGTCTTGCCAACACGCGATGAGCTTAGGTCGAGTCGCAGGTTATAATGCAGCTGCAGAACTGGTAGATTTACCATTACATCCATATAGTCAGCCCAAGTATGTAACTTGTGTTGATTTAGGTCCATGGGGTGCACTTTATACTGAAGGTTGGGATCGACAGGTTCAATTTGTGCGTGAAGAAGCGAAAAAAATTAAGCAAGAAATTAATACGGTATGGATTTATCCACCAGTCGCAGACCGTGAAGCAATTTTTGCAATAGCAAACCCAGATTTTGTTATTGTTCCTTAACAAGGGTCTATTTGAAAACCTCAGAAGTAGAGCGCTACTTTTGAGGTTTCTTTTTTGGCGCATGACTAAATAGAAATACAATATTTTTTATAGGCATAAGTGTATAATTCGCAATAGTGCATGATTTAGTCTTAATATGAAGAATATACAGTCTGATAACACCCAAATTAGCATGGTTTCGACCTTTTCTGAACTTGTGAATTCTAATTTTCAAGGTGCTATGAATGCTCTTTGCTGGCATCGAGATTTGTTAGGTGATTTTCAAGAGATTGTGGCTAAACTTGAGTTAAAAGAAAATATTACAGAAGTATCTGTTGAAGATCTGTTGGCCTTGCAACTTTCAGAACAAGGCAGCCAGGCAAGAGAGATGATCTTAAGTGATATAAAGCGCTTAACTGATTTAGGTGCTTCCCCTTCACTTAATCTACTTAAATGCTACGAACGCGATGAAGCGCTTGATTTCATTTCAACCGATGTATATTCATATCATGTAGATCGTTCACCCGTCGAAACAGATACTTTTCTATGTACCTATCATGGTCCAGCAAGCGATATCCTGCCACATGATCAAGTTGAACAGAAAATTTTGGTTCCAGAAATTAGAGCAAAACTCAAAGAATTACATGGTGGCCCAGAAGCTGAATTTGAAACGTTTCTAGCAGAGTATTTTTTTGATTTACATTACCAACCTCAACCAGATGCAAAACCAGTGAATTTAGGCATAGGCCATCTCTGGCGTTTAGCGGTAGATCATCCAACACAACAGGCCTTCCCTTGTGTTCATCGAGCACCGATTGAAAAAGATGGCGAGTATCGATTGCTATTGATTTGTTAAATATTTATTTAATACTTTATTTAAATAAATAAAACTATCTATATAATTGTTTTCATTATTTTAAATTCAGTTAAATTATGAAAATAGAAGAAGAACTAACACTAAAAAAAATCCAGATTTTTCTGGCTTTTATGCGTCATGGAAATTTATCTAAAACTGCGGATGAGATGCAAATCAGTAATGTTAGTGTACATAAAGCATTGCATTCTTTAGAAAGTGCCCTGCGTTGCCCTTTATTTAAAAATGAAGGGCGGAATTTGATTCCACTTAAAAGTGCTTATGTATTACAAGAGCACTCACAAAAGCTTATTCAAGATGTGATTGTTACAGTAAATAAAACCCGTGAAGCCGCAGGTTTTGCTGCAAAGATATTACATTTAGGCTCACTCTATTCATTAACCGTAAACACTATTCCAAATGTAATCAGTAGATTGAAGCTTCGTCGAGGTGAGTTAGATATTCAGCTTCTTCTGAGTTCCAACTTAGATTTAGTAAAGAAACTGAAGTCTACTGAGTTGGATGCCATTATCGTTGCGCTTAATGACACAACCTATGACTCAGACTTTGAAACACTTCCTATGTTTCAAGACAATATATATCTAGCCGTTAATACAAACTCACCACTTGCACTGATGGAACAGATTGACCTGAGTACTTTAAAGGATGAAAAGTTTTTAACGCTTTCTAAAGGATTTGCGACCCGTAATGATTCAGATATTTTGTTTGAAAAAGCAGGAATTGATCCGAAAGTATTTCTGCAAGTGAGTGATATTTTTACTTTAGTGAGTATGGTCAGCACAGGTGTAGGACTGGCGTTATTACCAGGGCGTATTTCGACAATTTACGAAAGTTCAGTGAAATTGATTCCCTTAAAAGAACCTTTTCAGATCAAGCAAGAAATTGGTTTAGTGTTTCTGAAAAGTAAAGAACCTGATCCAAACTTACTGGCGTTGATTGCTGAATGCCGAATGTTTTCCAAACGTTTCTTAACAAAGTAACGGTATTTTCGGGCAATTCATAAAATTTTCATCCTTGCCCGACTCTAATCCTTTTAAATTAACTAAAAATTGCATTCACAGTCAGAAAGAATACTGAAGGTCCCAATAAACAACCAAGACCTGTATAAAATGTTGCAACTAAAGCACCATAAGGAACTAAACGTACATCTGTACCTGCAAGTCCTGCTGCAGTTCCACTTGTTGTGCCAGCGAGACCACCAAAAACCATTGCTGATCGGGGACTTTTAAGATACATAAATTTAGCCAATAATGGTGTAGCCACCATAAAAAAGACAGATTTGATTAAGCCAATCGCGATTGACAAGGCAATAACCTCAGAACTCGCACCAATCGCAGAACCTGTTATTGGGCCAACGATATAGGTCATGGCACCAGCACCAATGGTCGTCATAGATATAGGATCTTTGTAACCCAAACACCAAGCAATCACGACACCGATTACAAACGGCACAACACAGCCAAGCATTAAGGCAATGAATCCTATTTTACCTGCCTTTTTAACTTCTTTTACATCAACCTCAAAAGCAGTTGAAGCAATTGCAAGGTCTCTAATCATTGCTCCACCTAATAATGCAAAACCAGAGAAAATGGCAATATCTGATATTCCTTTCGTACCTTGCGTATAAACTCCTGCAAAATAAGCAATCACTAAACCCAAAGTAATCGCAATTGCCGAACTCTGTAACTTACCCTTAGTGAGATATTTAGAAAGTAAATGAGAAAAGAACATCATTAAACCAGTCACGGCGAGTGCTGTTACCAATGCGTTCTTAGTTAGAACCGAAATCAAAGCATCCATTTTTTATATTCCTAAGTAATTATATTTAAGCAATTTTTTCAGTTGTTTCTATTGACCATTCGTATGTTTCATAATCTCCACTCAGGCGGTTCAGGTAGCGGATCACCAAAACTGTACCAATAAGGGACGCGACAGATACTGCAAGCCCTAACATTCCCCCTGAAAGCGCAGCAACCACATTTTGACCTGCTGACATGGCGACCACGATTGGAATATACATACCAGACCAATACAAAACACCAAATTGGGTAATTTGAGGTAAATAGCCTTTTTTTGTGAGCACTTCTTTCGATAGGATCAGTAAAATCATCGAGATCGCAACGCCACCTACATTGGCTTGTACACCTAATAAACTTCCAAGTGTATTACCCAAGTAATCGCCTAATAAGTGGCAAATTGCTAAAATAGCGGTTCCATAAATAATCATTTTCAATTTCCTCTATCCATTGAGTAACTTCATTTATTTCTGATTCTGTTTATGCAAAATTACATTGTTTTTGCATTTCAATAATCAAATTTTCTAATCTGGTATTTTGAAAGGATAAAAGCGTTCCTTCTTTAAATACTTTACGTGCCAAACCTGTCAGTGTGGTACCTGGCAAAGCTTCTATCTGTAATCGAACACCTCGCTCCCATGCCGCCTGAACGGTGCTTTCCCAATCGATGGTTCGGCTCATATTAAAAACAAGATCATCAATAATTTGTTCAGGTGTGTTGAGCAAACGTGCTGACGTTCCACTTAAATATCTAATACTAGGTTGATTTAACTGAATATCCTCCGCCAAACTAGCCAATTGTCTGGCTTGTTTTTCCAATAAACAGCAGTGTGATGGCACACTGACCTCTAATCTTTTGGTGATTGCCCCAGAATGTGTTGCAAGCGTTTGAACCTGCTGCATTGCAAGATCTGAACCTGAGATCACGGTTTGGTTTGGTGCATTAAAATTGGCAACAAAAATATCTGAACAATGTTCATGAATTTTTGAAACCCACTGTTCAACTTTAGATGAGTCCGAGCCAAGGATTGCCATCATACCAAAGCCTTTTGGATAGGCTTGTTGCATCAACTCAGCACGCTTTGCCACCAAAGTCAGACCATCTTCAAAAGTAATGACATCAGCGGTTGTAGCGGCTGCCCATGCACCAATCGATAAACCCGCAACATAATCTGGTTTTAGACCTTGTTCTTTCAGCAATACAGAACAAATCACGCCAGTCATATACAAACAGAGCTGAACAGAATAGGTTGATTGCAAAGCTTCCTTTTGGTCAAGCAATAGAACATCTTGGTGCAGTAGATCCGATGCCTGTTCTAAATATTCCCTCACCAGCGAATGTTGGGGTAAATCATGCAACATATTCACTTTTTGAGCGCCTTGTCCTGGATAGACCCAGATTGAACTCATATGCATTCCTCTGCACTCCAAGGATTCTTAACCAAAGCAGCGCTATCACTACTCTTGAGTAAAACGCTGCCTGTCGACCTTGCCCATTCTCGTAAAGCCACACCGCCTAACGGTGTTTGTAATTGCACATCAATTTGTATGCCTAAATGTTCTAGCGCAATTAACATGCTGTGTGCATCAGCTTTTGAGAGCATTTGCACGGTCCGAATCAATACGTCAACATCACTGTTTTCCGTCACAGTTTTCAAGCCTGTTGCCAGCTCATAGCCTACGCTACCGGTATACCCCCATGGCAATGAAAAACTTTGCATGGTTTGGTGAATAGCTTGCAGTTTGTGTTGTAAATGTGGGAATAAAGCCAAATCCTTATCAATTAAATTTTCTGGGCTTACTTTTTTAACAATCGCCTCAACAGGCATTTCAGTGGCAAAGCGCAAATTCCGTTGTTCACCTCGAATACCCACTGCAACTATATGCATTTTAGTAACTGCCCGTCTGACCACAACTGGCTTATGCTCAGAAAGCACTTGAATAACCCAATCTGGCACGTTATCAGCTAACATGTGTGGTCGCATTCCCCACAATAAATCATGTGCCTGCAGAGGATGATTCATGACCATTGCTCACGTAACCGCTCACGGACATATTTTGAGGCTTTGCGATTTTCACCTTCTAAGCGATGCTTTAAATCCACCGAACCCTGTCGTTGAATATCCTGAATTGCCTCGAGTAAAGCAGCCTGAACGGATATCACATCAGATGGTGTTGGCTGTTCAGCATGTTCAACCTCTAAAATTTGAGATAGCAATCCTAAGCTATTGTAGTTTTCAATGTCATACGCCATTGGTGGAATTTGAGCCGCCAAAGCTTCTAACTCTTCCACTGTTCTTAACGTGACACGTGCAGCAGATTCTTTACCCATCGCATGCACCATAACGCCCTGATCTTTAAGTGCTAAAATACGATTCGCTTGATAGCCATGTGCCAAGAATGCACCAGACATGGATTTACCCACCAACAGGCTAACGATGGGATGACCCGCCAAACGGGCAGTTGCATAAGCATCTACGGCACCAGCAAGTGCCTGATGAATTCCCAGCACTTCTTCTCGACGTCCATAAGCTTGACTCGGTACATCGACAATACACAAAATTGCGCGTTTCTTTGTTTTTGCTTGATCAGCTTGAATGACTTCATCAATTGCGTGTGCCAGCGCCCAGCCTTCTAATAAACCCACTTCACCCTGTCGTGCACGTGGATAAGCATTATACTCATCGGCAACAATGGCAAAAACACAAATGGCCTGACCAGCCAATTGACCATCGGCAATTAGTAATGAGTCAATTTTAGTTTCGATTAAATCAAATTGTTGAGTTAAGGCATTAAACCAGTTTCGCCCTCGTGAGGAAGCTTGAACAACAACTGTATTCATCTTTAAGCCCCTTTTCCTTGATATAAAACTTGAACTTCAGCAGGTAAAATCTGTGTTGTCGTATCAACCTCTTGCAGCTTGGATAAGTAAAAAGCTGCATTACTGCTACGATGAATTGGAGGTTTAGCTTGTGAAATACATTGCATGATTTGCTGTTGAATCAGCTGACGATCATCTTCAACATAAAAATCAACCAGACCACTGGCAAACCGTTGTACGCCACCAGTGATACTCCAGATAAAAGGACGATCTTTGGCATCGTATTCTTGGACACCAGCTTCTTGTTCAATCACTTGAGGGCCATTTAAGCCCAAACGACCTTCTTGCGTCATGATCAAATAACTACACAGCCCAGCTGCTATGGACATCCCTCCAAAACACCCCACACTCCCCGCAATGACACCGATGACAGGTTGATATTGTCTGAGCTCGACAATGGCAGATTGGATTTCAGCAATCGCGGCTAAGCCCAAGTTCGCTTCTTGCAAACGGACACCACCTGTTTCCAGCAGTAAAATGGCTGTAGTTGGGATGCCTTTCAGATTGTCTTCAATGGCCAGTTCTAATGCACCTGCAATCTTGGCACCGCCCACTTCACCAAGACTCCCCCCTTGGAAGATCCCTTCGATTGAAATCACAACAGCTGGATGTTGCTGAATATTCCCTTTTATCACCACAACGCCATCATCTGCTTGAGGAACAATGTTTTGTTTGGATAACCAAGGTGACATGATTCTTGCAAACGGATCTAATAATTCACGGAAACTGCCTGTATCAAGCAAAGATTTCGCCCGATCTCGTGCCCCAAGTTCAATAAAGCTTTGCTTATCTAATAAATGATGAAAATTAGTCACTGTTCACCTCCTCTAAAGCTTGTTCAAGTCTTAAACGGACGACTCCTGGTGTTGCACCAAAATCGTGAATATCGATCTTGACAGCAGGAGGATGATCAACCGAAAAAATACGTTCAAACAGATTTTTCCATCGTTGTTGGCTACCATCGACTGAAGTGACCACCTTGATGATAGCGATTTGACCTGAATGATTAGGTTGCATTAAAATTTCCAGATCACCTGATCCTACACATCCAACTACAGCTGATTTATTGGGAATCTCTCCCGCTGCAAACTCAAAACTAAGTATTTCCATTGCACTATTTCCTAAAATCTTTTCCAGTGATATTTTTCTATGCCATCAAGGAATAACAGTGTTGCGAGTAAATCTGCTGCGCCGCCTGCAGAAGCTCGAATGGCCAATAAGTCCTGTTCGAGTTGTGACAGGCGTTGTTGACCTTGAAGCGTCGAACTACCGCCAAGTGCCAAAACCTGTTGTGCACCAACCTGCATTTGATGTAATCCATCTAAACCTGCTCGATGAATCACGCATGTATCCGTTAGTTGCCCCATCATGGCCAGTAAGGCATCAAGTCGAGCCGAAGACTCTGCGGCACCCTGAATCCGACTATGATGCAATTGGGTTAATCCATATTGTCTAATAACTGGAAAACCTTGTTGAGCTTGCTGTTTTGCGCCATTTACACCAAATTTTTGTCGGACACGTTGTCCATGTGTCAATTGTTGTTTTGGGATAAAGCGGTCTTCGATTCGAGCTAACTCACTGGCTGTTTTACATAACACATCAACTGTGCATGTGTTTTGGTTGAATAGCGTTAATGCCGCTGATGTCACCATTAAACCCATCGACCAAATCGCACCACGATGTGTATTTATGCCTTGCGTAACTTGCAGCATCCGATGCTCACCATAGCGACCTAATTGGCCTATATCTTCTCTCAGTGCAGTACAGACATCCCCATGCAGTTCAGCGGCTTCAGCCATCGCTTTAAACATTGGAAATAAGCACTGGGCCGAAAGTTCCATTAACTCAAGGTTTAAATCATCGTGTGCACCACTTCCGCGTTGATCAACCAAAGCCGGTTTAGGGGTTAAATTAACCTCATCAATTAATGCTTGTACGGCCATATCAGCGAGAAATTCTGCTGTGTTAAAACCAGTCTGTTTTAGAAGCGCATTCATTACCAACTCCTAAATTTTGCAGGTGGTTGATACAGTCCGTCAGACCATGTCACTAGATTGGCAATATTTTTCGCAGCCAATAATTCACGTGTTGCATCGGTACGGCGAATGCCAAGATCTTCCGGAAAAACAACCAACCCTTCTTGGCGTAATTGCTCTGTTTTTTTCGGATCATGATTTAGGCCAATATCGGTAACACCCGCGACAGCAGCAATCATTGCCTGACGTTCTTCCAAGCTCCGTGCTTTATAAAGATAGGCAATCCCTTCCTCCGTAAGCAAATGGGTCACATCATCCCCATAGATCATAATGGGGGCTAAAGGCATCCCTGCTTTTTTCGCGACATCAACAGCATCAAGTCTGTCTACGAATGTTGGTTTTCCCCCTTCCTGAAACGTCTCGACCATCTGTACAACTAATTTTTTCCCACGAGCTAGATAGGTGTCAGTCTCATCCTGACTTTCGATCCGCATATCCATCCAAGCCGCTGTTGGATGTCTACGACCACGTGGATCATGTCCCATATTCGGGGCTCCACCAAATCCCGCTAAACGGCCTTTGGTTACAGTTGAAGAATGGCCGCTGCCATCGACCTGTAAGGTTGCACCAATGAATAAATCGACAGCATATTGACCAGCAAGCTGACACATCATGCGATTCGAACGTAAGGAACCATCACGACCTGTAAAAAAAATATCTGGACGTGCAGCAATATACTTTTCCATCCCCAATTCAGTGCCAAAACAATGCACACTTTCAACCCAACCCGTTTCAATCGCAGGAATTAATGTTGGATGTGGATTTAAAGTCCAATTCCGACAAATTTTTCCTTTTAAACCCAGCGATTCGCCATAGGTTGGTAAAATTAATTCAATTGCCGCCGTATTAAAACCAATCCCATGATTGAGCGACTGCACTTGGTGGCGTTCATAAATTCCACGTATCGCCATCATGGCCATTAAAATGTGAACAGGTTTGATGTGCTTGGGATCACGCGTAAACAATGGTTCGATATAAAAAGGCTTATCTGCGACTACGACAAAATCTACCCAAGATGCAGGAATATCAACCCGAGGTAGATCTTGTACATCATCAACAAGCTCATTCACCTGAACAATCACAATGCCATCACTGAAAGCAGCAGGTTCAATTAATGCAGGTGAATCCTCTGTACTTGGACCTGTATAAATATTGCCGTGACGGTCTGCCATGAATCCTGCAGAGAGGACAACATTTGGGATTAGGTCAACCAATAACCGTGAGTACAGTTCAATATAGGTATGAATTGCACCAATCTCGAGTAATCCATCCTCAAGTAGTTGGCTAATGCGTAGGCTTTGTGTACCTGCAAAGGAAAAATCGAGTTTACGTGCAATCCCTTTTTCAAATAAATCCAAATGCTCAGGACGACCAACACTTGGCATAATCATATGTAAATGATGCAGGGTCTTGGGATTTACTTGTGCAAGCGCACGCGATAAAAAGTCAGCTTGTTTTTGGTTGTTTCCTTCCAATACAACTTTATCGCCTGAGCAAATCAAGGTTTCCAAAACTTGAATAATATTCTGTCGAGGAATGACCACACCATCAGCATATTTACGCGCCCGCTCTAATTTCAATTGTTTCGCATGTCGACGTTTTGTCCATAGATTTGCTTTGTTCTGAACACAATCTTCCATGTGCTTTTCCTTGGTAACGATGACTTGACTTACCTTATAAAAAGCTTTTTCTAGATTTGGATCAATCAACTGAAATGTTATATTGTTAACTTAAAGTTAATGTTTTGTTGTTATGCTCCTTTCTATTTATATTTGGAAAATTTAATTTCAGTTTAGATGAAAAGCGGTATAAAATTGATTTATCTATTTGAAATTATTGCTTTTATTAAAATTAAAAATTCACAGATGAGCTACGACTTAGTTTGGCTGTTGATGCCAATGAAATCAAGAACGTTCTACTCTGTAGTATGTTAGGGATTACCTTAAGTTTGATTGGCATCCCAGAATACCCATGGGGAAATCCAAATACGCTAAAAGAAATGACGATCAGTGCGCTGATACGTGGATTAAAATAAGGGAAAATATGACCGTTAAAGCAACTACACCAGAGCAAATTCCATATTTATTCCAAGCAGCTTGGAATGAACATGATATGGTGGCCTTTGCCTCGTTATTTGCTGAGGATGCAAGCTTTGTAAATCGTTTTGGACACTATGTAAAAGGTATAAAAGAAATTGTTGCCTTACATCTTCCTATTCATGAAACCATCTATCGTGATTCGACGCTTCAGAATGAAATCATAGAGCTGAGTCCAATTACCGATGATGTGGTCATTATCCATTTTTGGAGCAGATTAACCGCTGGCACTGCCCATCCAGCGGGTCCACATCAAGTCGATACATTAATTCTTGCTGTTCTCAGCAAGCAAAATGGTTTTTGGCTGATCCGCGCATTAGAAAACGTAACCCTCACCAATCCACGCACAGGTCAAACAATCTTAAGAGATGGCTAAAATTCAGAAACTACGATAATTCCCATGGTTAGACGCTGGCGCTTTCAACTATCATTGAGGCAAAGCGTGCTGTTTGGCATGTAATTTTAAAATTCGTCTTAACTCCAGAATTGCTTCAGGTTTCTCTTGAATCGAATGCCCACCTTGGATAATTTTTTCTGATAATGCCCCTTCTAGATGCGAGCTGGTATATGGCACGATACCATCTGTCATTTTATTGGGGTCTTGGCTTTGCGTGATATTCCCCATAATTGAATGGTAGGCTAAACCCTTTATCGGTTGAATATCCTGACTCATTTTCATAAATTTAGACTGATAGCTTAAATCGCTCGGTCCATTTTCAATAATGCCTGATCCAAGACTGTTTTTCATTTGCTGTAGGTTAATTTTCTTTTCTGTGACCGCAACCTCAGCTGCCGCTAAAAACTTACTCGGTAAATGAATAACTTTACGTAATGCCAGTGTAAACCAGCGATCCGCATAGGCCGTACCTTTATGTGGTGTTGCAATAAAAATAACGCGATTAATTTGATCAATTGGCTGGAAGATAAAGCGCTTACTGACTGCAGGTGAAAAAATAAAATCATGAGCTTTTTCATTATTAATCGCGTCTACAGCCTGCTGGCGGATATCGCCTTGCCCCATGATCAAGCGACTAATAATTCCTCCCATACTATGTCCAATCAGAACAGCGTCAGACATTGCAGCATCTTTAGGATCATGCATTGCAAATCCCTGCTTTAACAAGGCATAAATCTGGGCACGGCTTTCTAAAATCGGCATGTTGGTAGAATAGAAAACTTGCCAAACCTGATAATGCTTACGCAGGTTCTCATCTCCTAAAATATCATTCGTCAGCGCAATCCATGCCTCTGGGCTACTGGCTAAGCCGTGAATAAAGATAATGATTTTCTTATCTGGTTGATAAGGCTCCAGTATAAATAAATGCGGCATGCTGAGTTGCTCTTTACGATCAATTAAAGTCGTATAGCCCGTGCCGCCCAAATTATTTTCAGCCAACCAAAGACCGTATGGCGCTGAGTAATTGGCTGTTAATAAATAATTATCACCTGCGACTTTCACCTCATCATGGCGAAAGGGATCGATCAGCTTTATTTCTAGTGCAGCATCTCGAAGCAAAGCCAAATTTTTAACATTGCTCTGTTTTAATGGCTGCGCTACGGCAGTGACAGATAAATATCTCGCCGTATGAATATATGGGTTTTTCTTATTGGCATAGAAAGTTTCTGGATCATAAATATAGTCTGAACTGAAGAGCTGCTTATTCTTTGCGACTAACACAAACTCTGAACCAAAGCCATCGCGACGATTCACACTATAAAATCCAGAAAAACGCATATTGTAACTCGATTGCAATAACTGAATATCTGTCGTTGCAAGTTCTGGATAATCATCGAAATTAAAATGATAAAGGTGCTGATTAATCAGTAATTGTTTAGGAAAACGAGTAAATTGATAGCGTAAATAAGCAGTCGTGATCAATCGTGAAAGTGCTACATTATAAAAAAGCCGAACCTGCGTTTGCCTCTGATCAAAAATACGTTGTTGAGGTGTATGTTGCGTTTCAAATAAATAGGCATAACTAAAACGAATACTCTGATCAAGTAAAGTCAGTACTTGATCTAAACACTGATTTTGTTTCATTGAATGCTGTCTTTCCAACAACGACACATGACATTGTTTTTCTTCACTTAAGCGTAAAGCCTGAGCCAAATACACTTCACTGGCTGCAGCATAACGTTGTTCATTATTATCAGTTAGTTTTTTTTCTAAAGTCTGTACACATCTATCGGATTGATTAATACATTCATTTGCTGGAATACCAGCAAGAAGCAAAGTATTTTGTGAAGCATCACTTAATTGAGGTCGCGTTAAGATGCTTTGAGTTTTATCGGTTAAGGATGCACTTAAACTTCGTTGTTGAAGTTTGACGAGCTGACAGGCAGATAAACTGTAAAAGAGACAAAGCAAAACAAGGCGCTTGATCAGAGTTTTTCTATTCATTGTCATGCGATTAATCCTCTGCAATACGCCTCCAAGCGTAGTTCTATCATTGCATTTCGAAGTTCAGTTCATTTTCCATGCAATAGACTGAACAAAAATAAAGGCTGATCGCAAGATAGCGTCACGTCTTAAATATCTAACCAATATTACAAAGTAAGCAAAAGAATACAGCAACATTATTAAGATAGATTGTTCTATCTATAAAACAAAAAAGAAGATGGACCATTAGTCAAAGTCACAAATAAAAAAGACCAGTGAATCCGTTAACTGGTCTTTTTCCTATTCCTTTGCTCTCATCTATTCTTAATAAAATAAAGAAAGCGACTCATTTTAGAATTTGATATTCCATGATAACTGTGCTGTACGCGGTGCCCCAAGGAATAAGTAATCATCGCCGAAGAAACTGCCCACATCTCGCCAGTATTTTTTATTAAATAGATTATCTACATTTAATCTCAAAGTATTGTCATAACCATAAGCACGGAAATTATAGGCTGTACCTGCATTAAATACCGTATAGCCCGATACTTTTACAGTACCTGTTTTCTCAGCATATTTACTGCTGCTGTATTGCATACCCGCCAGTAAACGCAGTCCTTCCACGTGTGGGAGTTGATAAGACAGATAACTCGCAAAACGCACTGCAGGAATGTTTTGAGTTTGATGGCCTTGATATTCGGCTGATTGAGTATCCTTCAAGCGTGAACGTGTCAATGCTAAGGTCGAGGTGATCTCTAGGTTTTGACCTACACGACCTTGTGCGCCGAGTTCTAAGCCAAGATTATGTTGCTCGCCATCAGCAACAAAATTACTGGCTATATCTGTATATTGGTTGTCTTGCTTTAAATTAAACAATGCTGCTGTAAACAATAAATCTTGCCATTGCTGTTTAACACCTAGCTCATATTGCGTTGAATGTTTTGGTGCCAATGTTTCAAATTTATTTTCGGCATACCACGGTGCTTGTCCACCATCACTCAGACCTTTGGCATATGAAGCATAGACATTGGTGCCTTCCCAAGGCTGATACATCAACGCAAATTGAGGTAAAAAGCGATTAAAGTTGGTATCTCGGATGTTGTTGCCATCAACATCATAAGCATCTTCATTTAGATGCAAAAGCTTTCCACCCGCCAGAATCGACCATTGCTGATTAAAATCAATTTGGTCAAGTAGGTTCAATGCCGTTTGCTGACTACTGAATGACTTGTAATGCTTACCTAAGGTTGCTTTTGAAGGCTGATAAGTCATGTTATCTGTATAGATATTTCCAGTACCTACTAATTCATTGATTGGATCATGCTGGGCATGGCGTTTATAACTATTAGATAATTCTACATTAAGTGTATGTTGCCAAGTTCCTGTGTTAAATTTTCCACTTAAGCCTGTTTTAAATTGATTGGTGAGATAACTGTCATCGGGACTACGGAAATCATAAATATCGTAATTGCCATTTTGGTCAAAAGTATTACCTAAGCCTGTCGTTTGGCATATCTCGCTATAACAGCCCCATGCAAATGCAGAATAATCATCGACCACCACTCGACTTTGTGATGCTGAAAGATTAGCGCTCCAATTGTCGTTCACTTGGTAACTATACTTTAAACCAGCATTGAGACTTTCATTACTGACGGGTTTGCCCCAGCTTTGATGACCCAATAAACGATCCCAATCCACATCTGTAGGTACTTTTTTACCATCAAGTAATTGGTAACCAGGTACGGAACGTTGGCGCTGACGTTGTGATTCAAGATCAAATTCGAGTTTTGAACGATCTGAAATTTTCCAGTCCAAAGCGACTGAACCAAACCAACGCTGTCCATTGGCATGTTCGACATACGGATGGATTTCTTCTTTGGCGAGATTGACCCGATAACCAAACTGCTGATCTGAACCAATTAAACCACCTATGTCAGCTGCTATACGATTACCAGTATGGCTATCTGCTTCAAGTGTAAAAGAACGAATATCCGCTGGACGTTTAGTTACATAGTTGACTACACCACCTGGTGTGGACATACCACTTTGAATCGCACTGATACCTTTTAAAATTTCAACCTGCTCTTTATTTTCAAGTGCAATATTTTGCTCACCTCTGACCAAGTGACCATTTAATAAGTAACTTGATCCTAAATTTAGAGCAAAGCCACGCATTACAAAGTTTGGATAATAACCAATCGGTGCATAACCCTCACCGACAGCGGCATCATTTTTCACCACATCGGTTAAGGTCTTGGCATGTTGATCCGCAATCTGCGCGGCTGTCACGGTATAAATAGAAGCAGGAATTTCAGCGAGATTTTGCTGGGTAAAACCAGATAGATTCACTTTAGGCTGAGCGTACGCAAGCTCAGAAATTTCAGCTTTTATCAGAATTGGAGCTAGTCGCGGTGTTTCAGTGTCTGCATGGACCAATACGGTGTTTAATCCGAGGCATGAAAATGAACCAACCGCCAATAATGCTTTTTGTAAACGAGAAAATGGATACGTTTTCACAGTTGTTGCCTAACCCCAAAAGATAATAATAAAGCTTACACTTTGCGGGCATGAGTATTCACAATTTTCTTAGATAGGACAAGCATGTTATGCACCATATCTAAGATTTTTTCAGCTTATTACGCTTTAGCTGGCCACGACCTGATGCCACTCTACAAAGGGATTTTCAAATTTCTGCCATTGTTCTGCACCCAAGGCCATTTCCTCATCATTTAATAAACAGGCATCAAACTGTTCAGTCAGTCCCGCCTGATCCATTTCCATCCCAATCAGCACCAGTTCTTGTCGTGCATCACCTGTTGCATCATCCCAATTTTTTGCGATGGCATCGCGGCTTGGTTGATCCTCAGGCCAGTGTTCATCTGGTACAGCCGCCCACCAATACCCTGCTACGCTATGTCTGGCCATGGCGCCTGCTTGGGACCAAGAACCTGCAAATTCAGGATGAGATGCCAACCAGAAAAAGCCTTTTGAGCGAATCACACCCTGCCATTCAGAATTGATAAAATCGAAAAAACGTTGTGGATGAAAAGGTCGTCTGGCCCGATAGACAAAACTACCGATCCCATATTCTTCAGTTTCAGGCCTATGTTCTCCTCTTAACTCTTTGAGCCAACCCGGTGCTTGCGCGGCTTCATTAAAATCAAATAGCTTAGTATCTAAAATTTTATCCAGATTCACTTGCCCAAATTCAGAAATTTCAATTTTTGCTCTCGGATTGAGTGAATGTAAAATACCCAATAGCTTTTCTTTTTCTTCTACGTCAATCAGATCTACTTTATTCAGTATTATCACATCGCAGAATTCAATCTGATCAATTAAAAGATCAACCACATTGCGTTCATCCTGCTCACCTAGTGATTCTCCTCGTGAAGTTAAACTATCGACAGAACCATAATCTTTCAGAAAATTATAAGCATCAACCACAGTGACCATGGTATCCAAGCGAGCAAATTCAGACAGAGAAATGCCATTTTCATCTTCAAAGATAAACGTTTCTGCTACAGGTAATGGTTCAGAAATTCCTGTAGATTCAATGACCAATTGATCAAAACGCTTATCTTCCGCTAAGCGACGGACCTCGATCAGTAAATCCTCTCGCAGCGTACAACAAATACAGCCATTACTCATTTCTACCAGCTTTTCATCGGTCCTTGACAGCTCAGCACCGCCCTCACGGACCAATGCTGCATCAATATTGACCTCTGACATATCATTGACAATCACTGCAATTTTGCGCCCTTCGCGATTGTTTAAAATATGATTGAGTAATGTGGTTTTACCTGCACCTAAAAATCCTGACAAGACGGTTACAGGGAGTTTGGATGGAGTGGCTAAAGAAGGATTCATTGGCTTTCTCACTGGTTAAATATGTTAGTTTTGAGGTTTTGCAGCACATGAAAAACATCGTCCCAATATTTCCAAATATGGGTATTGAGGCTTGAACTTTTGCGCTTTGGTTGTGGTTTCTACACAGCTGCGAAGCTGTGGAATGGTGATGCTTTGCACGCTCTGACACTCTGTACAAATTGTGATGAGTTGATAGTTGGAACTCATTTCAGCTTGTTTACTGGCGTACATATTTAATGTATTCAGTTTCAGGATGAGACATTGATCTGTGAGCTTTTTCAAAATTCTGTAGATTTGCATTGGTGCTTGAAAACCATAAGGTCTGGCCTTTTCTAATAGTTCATAAGCACTCATGGCTTTATTCTCAGTGCTTAAAATGTCTAAAATTTTTTGCTGGGCGCTTGCGAGTTTCATCTTTTTATACCTTATTCTTTTTGAAAAAATTATTTATGCACGGTGATGAGCTATAACGATGGTCGACTCCCCATGTGCGATATCCCGCCGTATCAATATGGATTTGTCCAGATGCATATACACCTAAGCCCAAATTGAGTGCTTCTCCATGGTCTTGCCAAAATTGGCAAAGTTTGGTTTTGGTCTCTTCAATATGTGTTTGTTCGATTAGATCGGGACTTTCACTTCCGATACGAAAATCCAATGCAGCATTAAAAACATGCCGTGAAGCATTTGCGCCTCCTGCACACCGATTTAAATCATCGTTTCGATAAACCGAAGTCACAGTGAACTGATCAATTAGCTTTTGTTCAATCCATTGATTTAAAATACTTAATGTCGGGACAATATTGCTCCATAGTTCTCTTGGTGGGATTTCATATTCAACATAGTTGCATTTTTGCCAATCTCTCGCGGTCTGAAAAAATTCAAAATCTGGAATATAAGAATTAAGCCCCTGACGCTTTAGAAATTTTTTGTAGGCTTGTATTTGCTGTTGGTATTTCGGGTGACTCATCCACAGTTGATATGAGCTTGGTACTTGTTTCTCTTGCACGATCAATTCAGGTCGTGTGAGATTGGTCTGAGGTAGAACCGTCTGTTCTGGCTGAATCGTTTGCTGTGGGGAATGACAGGCAGAAAGCGCACAAATGCAGCCAAATAGATAAATTTTTTTCATTGTTTGATTCGCCAGATTCTCTCAACTCAAATTAACTTGGCAGCGAACTTGTCGATGCATATTGTTATGTTATAACATAACAATATGCATTACAACTGAAGCAAATGAAGAAATGAATCTCGCCCTACCTGATATCTCTGCTGAATCTCATCTTCCCAAAGCCTATAGCTATGCCCTTGACTGGGTTGGCATGGAAAACATTGCATTACCTATTCGGTTGGAAAATACCTTATGTCAAAGCCAAGTCAATGCTTATGTCAGTCTGGATGATCCTTTAGCCAAGGGCATCCATATGTCTCGGTTGTATACACGCCTATTAGAATTAAGCTCGATTCAAAATATTAATTTGGCTGATCTTGAATTGACACTCATGGATTTTCTGGAAAGCCATCACGATCTATCCAAACATGCCAAAATTGAAATTCACAGCGAGCTTTATATCGAACGATCCGCACTGATTAGCAACTTATCAGGATGGAAAAGCTATCCCTTTATGCTGTCATGCCAACTGTTAAATGATCGATTTGAGGCTGAACTTAGAGTTGAAATTCCCTATTCTTCGACCTGTCCTTGTTCTGCCGCGCTTGCTAGAAATATTATTCAGCAACGCTTTGAATCGGCGCTGCAAAAACAGGAAATCGGTCTAGATCAACACGAGATTCTGAACTGGCTGAGCAGAACCGATGCGATTGCGGCAACACCGCATAGCCAAAGAAGCTTTGCCATTCTTCATTTCAAATTAGATCGAAATATAAAGCATATCCCATTGATCTTATTTATTAATCAAGCTGAACAGGCTTTAATGACTCCTGTTCAGACAGCAGTCAAACGCATTGATGAGCAGGCCTTTGCAATTGCCAATGGTCAAAACCTGATGTTTTGTGAAGATGCGTTGAGACGGCTCTATGGCACGTTTATCCATCACCACAGTATTAAAGCTTTCAATTTCAAAGTCATTCATGCAGAAAGCCTACATGCACATGATGCAGTCGCTCAAGGTTCATGGCAATGGTAGAACAGACGATCTTCGAGCAAATGGAACATGCTGTTCTAGGACAACAATTTGCCTTTGATAGTGTATTTGAACAGATCAAATGGAATCAGGATGGACTAATTCCAGTCATTACCCAAGCGCAGCAGAACAAAGCCGTTTTAATGATGGCTTGGGTAAATCGAGAGGCTCTACTCGAAACCTTAATCACCAGACAAGTTTGTTATTGGTCCAGATCTCGTCAATGTTTATGGCGCAAAGGTGAAAGTTCAGGTCATCACCAATATTTGATCGAGGCTCGTCTCGATTGTGATGGCGATAGCCTGTTGTTGGTGGTCAATCAAATTGGCCCTGCCTGCCATACATGGCGTCCCAACTGCTTTTATCTGGGAATAACGACTGATCAAGTCACTATCTTAACTGAACCCATGCTTTAACTTATTCAAACGGTCATCCTATGTTACGAAAAAACCCAACTGGACATTTGCCTGTCATTGATCAGTCTGCCTATGTGGACCAAACCGCGATTATCTGTGGCAAAGTGATAGTACACGCCAATGTGTTTATTGGTCCTTATGCTGTCATTCGCGCCGATGAAACCAATGAAAATGGAGAAATGGAACCCATCAGCATTGGCGCTAACTCTAATATTCAAGATGGTGTGGTGATTCATTCCAAAGCAGGTGCCGCTGTGATCATTGGCGAGAACTCATCTATTGCGCATCGTTCCATCATTCATGGGCCTTGTGAAATTGGGCATCATGTTTTTGTGGGATTTAACAGCGTGCTGTTTAACTGCAAGATTGGTGCTCACAGTGCAATCCGACACAATGCCGTTGTCGATGGACGAGATTTACCTGCATATTTTTATGTACCGGCTATGAGCTATATCAATCCAAAAACTGATTTAAGCCAATATCCTCCTATTGATATCTCGATCACTGAGTTTTCAGAAAGTGTCGTCACCACCAATATTGAGTTGGTCAAAGGCTACAAGGCATTACACAATGAATTTTAAACAGTATCCAAACATCATTATTCGCAATGCTAATCTGGTCAATGAAGGAAGGCAGCAGATCGCAGATGTGCTTATTCAAAATGGTCGAATTGAAAAAATAGCGACAACAATAACAGGAATATTTAATGCAAAAACCATTGATGCTCAAGGGGCTTGGCTTATCCCAGGCATGATTGATGATCAGGTTCATTTCAGAGAACCAGGTGCGCCACACAAAGGAAGTATTGCCTCAGAATCCATGGCAGCCACAATTGGTGGTATTACCAGCTATATGGATATGCCCAATACCAATCCCCCGACATTAGATCTTGAAAGTTTGCTGCAAAAGAAGCAGATTGCAGCACGGCAGAGTCGAGCAAATTATGCTTTTCATTTTGGCGTGAGTGCAAATAACTTAGACCTCATTGAACAACTTGATCCAAAACTCGTCAGCGGTGTCAAAGTTTTTATGGGGGCATCTACAGGCAATATGCTGGTGGATGATCCCAAAACACTTGAACGTTTATTTGCCAATGTCCCGACGATCTTGCTGACCCATTGCGAATCGACACCTCAGATCAAAAAGCAACAAGCGCTACATTTACAACAATACGGCGCAGATATTCCCGCGCGAATGCACCCCAAAATTCGTGATAAACATGCCTGTTTTGAAAGTTCGCGCCTAGCGGTTTCATTGGCCGAAAAATATGCGACTCAACTCCATGTCTTGCATATATCAACCGCCAAAGAACTCTGCTTATTTAAAAATCTACCTTTAAATAGAAAGCATATCTCTGCCGAAGTTTGTATTCATCATCTTAGTTTTGATGATTCAGACTACGAAACACTTGGGCATTTAATTAAATGTAACCCCGCAATTAAAACCCTACAGGATAAACAGGCGCTCATCACTGCCCTTGCTCAGAGTAATCGTTTAGATATTATTGGCACGGATCATGCACCACACACATGGGATGAAAAGCAGCAATCATATTTAAATGCTCCCGCTGGCCTGCCACTGGTTCAGCATGCATTGCCTGCACTAATGGAGCTGGTAGCAGATCGAAAACTGAGTATCGAAACGTTGGTGCGTAAAACATCTCATCAAGTTGCAGACCTGTTTAAGATCAAAGATCGGGGCTATATTCGAGAGGGCTATTGGGCTGACCTCGTATTATTGCGTAAGAATCATCAAGCAATCGCGGTGAAAGATCAAAAAAACTATATGCACTGTAATTGGAGCCCGTTTCAGGATAGGACTTTTCGTTATCAGGTCGATACCACCATTGTTTCTGGCCAACTGGCTTGGCATCAGCAACAGTTATTTTTAAATTGCCAAGGTCAGGCCTTGGACATAGATCGCTAAACTCGGTTATGTATCAATTGAAAAATTCGCTATTCAAGCCCCTAGTTAAAATATAGGGCTTGAATAACTTTCCGTTTAGAATTTAATTTCTATCCCAGCTTTGATGGTGCGGCCAGGAATCGGCATTCTAATCACAGTACCTGGATCAAAGTTATAACGGTTGGTCAGGTTGTCGACATTAAAAGAAAGAGCCAGATTAGGGTTCCACTGATAACTCGCAAACACATCAATTAAAGTTTCAGAAGAAATCTCTGTTACTGCCCGTCCACTGACCCCTGTACCAGCTAACCAGCCTTTCGGGTTTTTCTTTTCTGAATGATATCTGGCACGCGCACCTAGAACGAGTTTATTGTCCAATAGGTTTTTACCTACCGTCAGATTCAAAATCTTGCGAGGTGGAAGACGAGTTGAAATCAAGCTCCAAGAATCACCAACCTCATTACAATCTTCTTTGCTCGCAGGACAAACTTTAGGCGCTTGATATAAGGTACCATTCAAACTAGTAAAGAAACTTGGATGATGATAAGCAAGATCAAACTCTAAACCTTTGAGTACGACTTGATTATAATTTACAAAAGTATAAGAGGTGGTATAAGGAAGAATAAAATCTGGTGTAATCTGATTTTCAATATCTTTTTTCTGCACGCCTTGAGTTAGAAAATCTTTGGTTTGATTACGGAAATAATTAAGATTGAATTTTAAATGATCGGCTGCTGAGAATAGATTGTCACGCTCTCCAACAAAACCCAGCTCTATCAGACGAGAATTTTCCGATTTAATTGGTAAATCAGGATCATAGCTAAAGGTTTGACCCGACACTGTCGATTCAAATAAACTTGGACTACGGTAGGTATTTGAAAGTTTCCCATAGACATCAATCCCATTGACGATTTGATAGTTCAACTGGGACATCCAATCTATTTTTCCCTCATATTGACGTGCTGCATAACCTTTTGCATTTAAGTCTGAATGCGCGATTGGCGTCATTGGTCGATATTGATCACCATAGTCTTTTACTTTTGCTTTATGCCATTTACTGCCTAGGCTCAAAGTGAAATCATTAAAAATATAATCGCCGTTGAGAAAGACTGAGGATTCTTTACGTAACCCATCACGGGCAATTTCATGATCAATAAGATTCTGCGGCTTCATCCGCTGTTCATCATAAGTTAGACCATAATTTAAGGTCAAATTCTCAACTTTACTGGTGTTTTCTAAATTTAGGCCAGTTCGATAATCTTGAAAACTCCCCCAATATTGATCACCATAACTTGAATTTTTCATACCAATCATGCCATTATGCTGACGATATTTGGCATTGGTATGCCAAATGCCCAGTTCCAAATCGACCCAGTTATTCTGTTTAGGTTTGTAGGTATAACTACCACTCAAGGCATTAATGGCGGCTGAACCAAGTGACCATTGTGGCATGGTATACGCATTTTCAATGTATTGTGGCTCAACATAGTCACCATCGATATAGCCGTAGGGTGGTGAATTTGGATCAATGACCTTTGATCGGCTCCAATAAAACGCCATCACTTCACCCGCTTTTTGTACATGGCGTCGCATATTTACTTCAACACGGTGTTCATCACTGAGATTGACACCAGCTTTGATAATTCCCGAATCGCTTTGATAACTGGTATTCACCACTTCCTGACCTGGACCAACGTCGAGGATATCCCGTTTCTCATAATAATCAATACCATGTTTTCCAGCATAGTAGTTGCCGACCTCTCGTTTACTATAGGCAGCCACCAAGTCAAACATCTCATTCCGATAAGCCAGAGCAAGTGTTCCCGCACCATTCTGAAAATTGTTTGAAGAAATTTTATTGTGGAGCAGATAAGACATCTGCTCCTTTTCATTATCAGAGGTATTAGGCGTTTTATTATTGTTATAAAAACTGCCTTTAAGCATGACACCCGCGTTTTGGTTAGGAAGTAGAATATCATTGACGCTTAAGGTTCGCATTTTTACAATGCCACCAATTCCCCCTACACTGAATTTTGCGCGTGAAGCACCTTTTTCAACCTCAATTTGGCTAATTAAATCCATATCAATATAGGTACGATCACTTTCCCCTTGATAACCCCGAAAGGTATGACTCGATTGTAGACTTCCATCAATCACCACTGGAACACGCCCTTCACCCTGCATCCCGCGAATTCCAATGTCAATTGCGCCTGCCTCATTCCTTAAACTGTTGACCTGCACCCCAGCAATATCAGAAAAAACATCACCATTACCCGTCCCCCTAAATCGATTAATCTGTTCCCGATTAAGATGACTGGTATTCACCTTGGCTTTTTGTGGTTCAGCATTCACTTTAATCTCAGGCAGAACAACAACATCTGTTGCCATTTGATTGAATGACTCCACGCGCTGACTATTCGTATTGATTTTTTCAGAATATGTGGATGTTGCTTGAGCTTGGGGAAGTAATAAGTAGGTCGAGCCTTGTCGTATGATACGATAAGGCTGATCAGCCAATAGGTAATCAAAGCCTTTCTGTATGGAGTATTGTCCTGTAATGCCTTTGCTTTGTAGCCCTTTTAGCAGTTTAGAATCATAACTTAAGACAATGCCAGACTGTGCAGCAAAGCTGGACAGTACATAACCCAATTGGTTTGCAGGAATTTGATAGTATTTTTCCGAAGTCGGTTTCTCAAGAGCTGTAACCGACGAGGTGATTTCGGCATAAGCCCCATGTATACAGACACAATGTATGAGAATTGCCAAAGTTTGCTGCTTGAATTTCATAAGGAGATCCACATTAGGTAATGATTTTCATTTTCACTAACTATTACCCAGTGATTTCGAAGAATGTGACATTAACTTTCAATTTTTTCTGATCTGCTCCATATCCATACTAAACAAATAAGCAATATCAATAGGAGGCTTAACTTTAAATGCATATGTATGGAAGAAAAAAATAAACTGATTGAAATCAATACACAGCTAAAGGTCAGCATGAACTTGCGTAAGCGGGAAATCTTTTTAAACCCGCCCTGATATTGCATCATTAGCAGATTGACATAGCGATTTTGAAGCAACCATTGATGTAATCTTGAAGAGCTTCTGGCTGCAAAAAAGGTGGCTAAAAATAAAAAGTCTAAGCTAGGCACACCCGGTAAAATAATGCCCAGTACGGCCAAAATCAGACAAAGTATGGTCAAAACTATATAAGCACCACGCACCAGCGGTGATGCATGAAGTTTCACTTTGTGTATGCATGGAGAAGGCTCAGCATGAACTGAATCTTCTCCTTTTGTCTGTTGAGCTAAAGACGCATCTTTTTGCATAACTTTTGTGCTTAAAGCATATTTTTTAACAAGCTTCCAAAATAATCAAAGGCTTGTTTAGCACCCTGAATCACTTGTTCCTGTTCATGCTGGCTCAGCTCAGCCGTATCCAGTTCATTGATAAAATGCTTCCATACTTTTGCTCGTCCTTCAGGATAGGCAGCCAAATTGCGTGCTCCAAAGTCAGCAGACAAGCCTAACTGTTGTTGTGCTTGTTTAAATAAAAAAGCGGCGCCTAAAGTTGAACCTTCTGAGACATAAATCCAGCCTAAGGCTTCAGCAAAGCCGACCTTTTCTGTAACGAGTTGCTGCGCATCAGGTTTGATTCCGAGATCATATAAATCCAATAATGCCGCTTGTGAACGACCACGAATATCCAAGTCAGTAATCAACGCAGATACTTCAGGATGGCGAAACAGATGTTCGACATTTTGCTGAAAATAATATTGCCCTAGAGTAAATTGAGCATAATGCTGCGAATCTAAAAAGACTTGTGCTTGGTGCATTAATTGGTGCATATATTCATGTTGACTCACAGTTTCATTTTTTAACCGTAAGGCAAGTTGATTGGTCGCAAGTAAAGTTGACATCAGTTTTTCCAGTGTGTTTGCTATAATCTTATTACCCGTTCAATACGCAAAAGCTGACAAAAAAATTCTATTCTTTTTTCACACCTTTATTATTCGCCTGAATTTTAATGAAATGATCATTGAAAGATCGATCCATTTTGATGGGATAACTCAATTCCAGCGCCGCCTGTAAATCCGTTACATTATTTACAGGAAAGGAACCCGAAACTTTTAATTCTCTCAATTGTGGATCGATGTCGATATATTGATGTCGATAACGTCCAATCTCTTGGAATAGCTGCGCCAAAGGCATGTCAAAAGCCATAATCATCTGGTTTTTCCATGCAAATACATTTGAATCTAAAGGACCCAAAGCGTTAAAGTTTGTATCATCAAAACATAACTGTTCACCCGCTTGCACAACTGTCATTTTTTGAGATTGATTCAAGGTAACTTTTACCGCACTTTCAATGACCCCTAAGCAGGTTTGTTGTTGCTGGTTTTGCAGATATTGCACATTGAAAACAGTTCCTAATGCTTGTAAATGAGCCGATTGCGTCTCTACAAAAAATGGACGATAACCCTGCTGCTCATGTGCGGTATGAATTTGTATTTCGCCATAATGTAAGTGCAGTGTTCGTTGTTGGGATGTATAACGGATATCCAAAGCAGTGTCTGTATTGAGTTGGAGTTGCGTTCCATCCTCAAGCTTCACAATTTTTTGTTCACCTTTTGCTGTGCTGTAATCTGCCAACCATAAATATTTATAATCAGACTGCCAAGCGACGAGCCCCCCTAAACAGGCAAAACAAGCCAATAGAAGTTGTTTGCTCCATTTAAACTGAGCAGCATGATTGCCGGCTTGGATCACTGCCTGCCCGTTCTCTGGAAAATAGTCTAGACTTGTCAATAAACGTTCTGCTTTAGCCCATGCCATTTGATGTGCTGCACTCTGAGCTTTCCAGTGTTCTAATTCACATTGCTCAGTTTCGGTCAATTCAGCTGTCTGAATTTTTAGAATCCATTCAGCAGCCTCAGTCAAAATTTGTGCTTGAGACATTAAAATATCAATCCATGACTGCTAAACATTGAGTCAGTACAGTCACTAAATCTCGCATAACCGTTCTTGTCGAAATATTCAAACGCGTTGCGATTTCCTGTTGTGTAAGCCCTTCCAGTTGTGACCAGATAAAGACCTGCTGTTGACGTTCTGGTAACTGGTTGAGTAATTGATTAATTAAACACAAAGATTCAATGGCTGAGAGTTTTTGCTCAGGTGTAATTTCATCATATTCAGCTCGGCTTGCAAGCGCCTCCAAGTAAGCTTTTTCTATTGATTTACGTTGATACCAGTTGATTAGCAGGCCTTTCGCAACTGTTGTCAAAAGTGCCCGTGGCTGATCAAAATACAATTGATCTTTACGTTTCAGAATACGAATAAAGGTGTCATGGGCTAAATCCGCAGCATCCTCACTCTGATTAAGACGACGCTTTAACCATTGATATAGCCAAGAGTGATGATGACGATAGAGCGTATTGATGGGATCAGACATTTTTTAAAGGAGAATGAGAATTATTAGCAATATCTTAGCAAAAAATAAGTGAATAAAAACGCCTCTTTTTCTTTCTCAAGTATTTTTTTAATTTTTCTTCCGTTCACAAGCATCGAATGCTAAAGGTTTAAACATCCAATGCCCTTCCCTTTGTTGCTTTGAAAAGGCGTTATCATTTTCAAATTTATAAAAGCCATTTTAACGCTTTAGATTAGCATCCATAAATGTATCGCGAATGGTCCAACCAACACCATCAAAATACCCGCAATCACCATGGTTAAACTTGCGATTACCCCTTCTTCACTATTACGTTGCTGAGCTCTCACCGTGCCAAAGCCATGTGCTGCATTACCCAATGCAGCGCCGTTTGCCACATTGGAGCGGATTTTGGTGATGGCTAAAATAGCATCACCACAAATCATCCCGACCAACCCAGTAATCACTGTAAATAAAGAAACCAAAGCTGCTGAACCATGGATATCTTCTGCCAAAATCATGGCAAAAGGTGTTGAAATGGAACGAGCCATTAAACTTTGGGTTACCTCGGGACTAAAATGAAATAACTTTGCCATTTCATAGGCAGAGATCACACCAACACTCATCCCGACCACAATCGCAATCGATAGTACACCCAAATTTTTACGAATCGTTTCCCGATAACGGTAAATTGGTACGGCGAATGCAACAGTTGCTGGCCCGAGTAAATTCACAATCCATTGCGTATCTTGTGCATAGGTCTGATATGAAATTCCAAAGATCGCCATCAACAGAATCGTGACGACGGGCACGCTAATCGCAGGTGATAACCATAGTTGAGGGTGTTTTTGATAGATACGCTTTGCCACGATGTAAGCAAGCAGCGTCCAGATCAAACAAACAATTGACCACATATTCATTTTGACTGCCTTAGCTATGCTTATGTTGAAAGTGTTTACGTCCGTGTAAATAGGACTTTAAGCGGTTGTAATAATGGATGGTCAAACACGTACTCAACATGACTAAAATTGTCCCAACCGCGATACTCAAGACAATTTGCCAGCCTTCCGTCATAAACAGGCTTTTATATTGCACGACAGCAACGACCACAGGTACAAAAAACAGCAATAGCTCTCCTAAGATAAAGGTCGCGCCCATTGCCACTTGATCCATCTTAATCACTTTAAAAAACAAGCTGAAAAGCAGTAGAAACATTCCCAATATCCCTGCTGAAATCGGGATACCCAGTTTCTGGTTTAAGACATAACCTGCCAACCAAAATGCAGCAAGAATCAGAATTTGTTTAAATAACATCAAGAGTGAATTTTTTGGGAGAGATTTAGAAACAGCTTCGGTACTCATTTAACAACATCAAATGGTGAACAACATGATTATCTTATCCACTGTGCATCGATGTAATATGAATTATTCATGCTAAAATTATGCATAAATGGAATAATTTTAGATTGACTATGCTTTCTCTCAAATCATTACAATGCTTTGTTCATTTGGTTAAAAGCAAAAGCTTTACCCGTACCGCTGAAGCGCTCTCCCTAACGCAGCCGACCATCAGTAAAATGCTGCAACAGCTTGAAGAACAACTACAGGTACAGTTGTTTGTAAAGCCTGAACATGGTCGAAAAAGACAAGTTGAGCTGACTGAAATTGGGCAGCGTATTTATCAACATGCTTTAGGATTACTGCAAGCTGAGCAAAATATCTTTTTAGAAATTGAAAATTATCAACAATTAAATACAGGCACCTTAAAACTCGGTGTGCCACCACTCGGTGCTCAACTGCTCACCACCGCCCTGTTTGATTATCACCAACAATGGCCCCGTATTGAGCTGTCCTTTCTCGAAGTCGGTTCTCGAGGGATCGAGCAAGCGCTGTTAAATAATGAACTCGATGTGGGGGTATTATTGCAGCCCTTTGATCAGCAAATTTTCAACAGTATTGAACTGTGTGATTACCCACTGATGGTGCTATTGCGACGAGATGCAACTTGGGCAAACCGGAAGAAAATAAATTTGGAAGAACTGCAACAGCAATCCTTTCTGATGTTTCCTGAAAATTTTTCGCTCAACAGCATCATTCTTGATGCCTGCCAACAGCACGGCTTTTATCCAACGATTGCTTGCCGTACCAGTCAATGGAATTTATTGGCTGATATGGTACTACAACGTATGGGTATTGCTCTACTGCCACAATATTATACCGATATGCTTGATCCCCAATTATTCGCAGCAATCCCGCTGGAAAAGCCCAACATTCAATGGCATTTGGCCATGGCATGGAAAAAAAACCTTCCTGTCTCTCCTGCAGTACAAGCATGGCTCAGTGTAATTCATCAACATTTTCAAAAAATTAGGCCCAAGTTAGAGCCGTGAAAAAGAGGAATAACATTCTCAGAAAAATGGATAAAGCTTTGCCACAAAAAAGCTACCCAATCTTGGGTCAGCTCGCCTAGACTAGAATGATCTGTTGATCATATGGCAAATAACAATGAGTGATTCAAACTATATCCCCCCGCAAGTTTGGCAATGGACTGGAGAAAAATCTGATTTAAATCAGCCGACGTCAGGCAGCCGCTATGAACATATATTACCTATTGGTAAACATCCGCTTCAATTGTATTCATTGGCAACGCCAAATGGCCAGAAAGTGACGATCCTGCTTGAGGAACTATTAGCCTTAGGATATCAAGATGCCGAATACGATGCATGGTTGATTAAAATCGGTGAAGGTCAACAATTCAGCAGTGGCTTTGTCGAAATTAATCCGAACTCTAAAATTCCAGCACTGGTTGATCATAGTCAGAATCCACCAATCCGTGTTTTTGAATCCGGTTCGATTTTGCTCTATTTGGCGGAAAAATTTAAAGCCTTTATCCCAACAGATATCGCTGCACGCACCGAATGTCTGAACTGGCTATTTTGGCAAATGGGAAGCGCACCCTACCTCGGTGGTGGTTTAGGGCATTTTTATGCTTATGCACCTGTGAAAATTGAATATGCGATCAACCGCTTTGCCATGGAAACCAAGCGCTTATTGGATGTTTTAGATCAACACTTAGCAAAAAATGAATATTTGGCTGGTACAGAATATTCCATTGCTGATATTGCGGCTTTTCCTTGGTATGGCAGTTTGGTCAAAGGTTGGGTCTATAATGCAGATGAATTCCTAGCTGTAGATCAATATAAACATGTACAACGCTGGGCAGATGCGATTCTGGCACGTCCCGCTGTGCAACGAGGACGAATGGTCAACCGTACTTTCGGAGACTTGGAAACCCAACTACATGAACGCCACGATGCCAGTGATTTTGAAACCAAAACGCAGGATAAACTTCAATAAAAAAGATTTAAGTCAAATTTTTATGCTAGTTCACTAGCATAAAAATTTTATATGCAACGCAATGAAAGAAATAGCTTAATAAAAACAAAGTAATATCTTCTATGGTTCACACATGAAACTGTATCAATTATTATCTTATCGAATCCTCCCCTTATTTATGTGCTTGGGCCTTAGTTCATCAATTTGCTCAGCAAAAAACTTATCGCTTTTGCTGGATAAAGATGTGCAAGAATCATTAATTACAATCAATGGAAATGAATTTATTGAAAAAAATCAAATAAAGGCACTGGCCAATAAAAGTTATCAATATTTTTCGGTTAAGAAAGAAAATGGAATGATTTATGAAGCGTATATCAGACGATGCGCTGGTGATTATTTAAAAAATCTTGATAAAAAAGAAGCAAAAGCATTCGAAATCTGTAATCATGAGGTCATAGAGAGTTTAGATGAATTAATGAGCCAAACTAAGGCTTTACGTATACATTTTACAGGTAGCCAATATGTCTATGATGGCGATGAGAATTCTACCCTGTTTCATTATTATTCTTTTGTTCATGTTAAAAATTACTATATGACTAATGATCAAAAACATCCAATGTATGGGGTAATATATCGCTGTAAAGTGAAAGCTGAGACAATGGGATTAGAGGAATTTGTTGAGTCCGCAAAAAATACTTGTGCCAACACAATTGCTGTATCAGCCTCATCCTCTTTGAAATGAGCGCCGATAATTCAGCATATTGTGACTATTAGTCGTTGATTTAAAATACACATCTGACTGTAATAGCTTATTCATTAAAGCAACTTAAGTATGTATAAAGTAATATTTTACCTATCAATGTAATCAATATAAAAGCACTTATTTCATCATAACAATTTGTATAAAAAAGATTTTTCCACCAATCAACAAATTTATTGCAACATTTTCTCTATTCAAAAAAGTCAATCAATTGCGCTATTTTCGCTATTTTGTATTTCATGATTTGGCTTTATTCTGAAAGATACAATGGAAAAAGCATAGAAGACATCCTAACCTAGGATTTCTGGATTCAATAGATGGGAGTAGTGAGTTGAGTAATAAATTACAGTCTAAAAATGATGGGATACAATTTCCAATTCAATCCGGCAAACAGGCTCCCAGTACGACAAATACAGCAAAGAAAATTCTATATGCCGCATTGAGTAGCGTTGATTCTCCACTTGCATCACAACTTAAAGCAGAAAAAAATTGGAGAAAAAAATATCCAGCTTACTTTCAAGAACTTGTAAAAACAGGAATTAGCTCGGTACATTATCCATTACTTATTGCCCAAAATGGTCTAGATGCAGCTAAAAATCTCTTCACATTTAATAGAGCTGGTCAACAATCGACGTTAGAACAAGCAATGTCTGATATTAAAGACCAACCTTTTGATAACTATGTTTTAAAGGGCGTAGGTAATTCTGCGATTGAACCTTGGTATATTCCTTTCAATGGAGAAAAATTACAGGGACAAGCATTACTCGAACAAATAGATCAATGGGAAAAACAGCAGATCATAGAACCAAGCCATGCTAAGGCATTACGTTTACTGCAAGCACACCCAGAATGGTTTGATTTATCTACCCGAACGATGGTACTGTTTGGTGCTGCATCTGAAGCAGGTCCTTTAAGTTGGTTGGCAAAATGGCGTGCCAATATTATTGCGATTGATTTACCAAATCCTCAAATATGGGAAAAAATTACTCAAACAGTTGAGCAAGGTAACGCGACATTGATCGCTCCACAGATCAGCTTAGCCAATAAAGAGAAACAGCTCGGTGCCAACCTATTAACCCAAACTCCAGAAATTGCGAATTGGCTGAATACCTTTGCAGAAACCTTAGACCTTGCAGGTATTGCATATTTAGATGGTGAAAAACATGTCCGTGTTTCAATCGCTATGATTAGCATTATGGAGCAAGTGAGCAAACAAAAAGCGGACAGCAGTATCATGTTTATGCTGACGCCAACTGATATTTATGCGATTCCAAAAGCTGTAGTGAACTCCATACAAGAAAAAACTCAACGGCGTCCAATGATAGAAAAGTTACTCACTCGATCTATTCACAATATTTCCTTGACTAACTTCTTTAAACCAAATGCAAAGCAGTTAATCCAATCTGATAATGGTCAGCAGTACGGTATCTCCGATTGTATGGTCATTGAACAAGGGCCGAACTACGCCCTTGCTAAACGCCTACAACAATGGTTTGCAATACGCAGCCGTGCACGTGGCCAAAAAACGGTCATCAATATTGCACCCTCTACAACAACACACTCCGTGGTTAAAAATCCAATTCTCAAAGCTGCCTTTGCTGGTGCAGATTTATTTAAAGTAGAAACATTCAGTCCAGAGACGACCAATGCCATCATGGCAGCGCTTTGGGTACATGATTTAAATAATCCAGAAAGTGCGACCAATCCAACCAAACAGTTAAATCATCCTTTAGATTTGATTATGGAAAATGCCAATCATGGTGGCTTGTGGCATGTACCTTACTTGGCGCGAACGGCTTTACCCTTTGCAGCTGCATATGGTTGGATAAGAGGAAAGTTCTAACAAAAAGTTATTTTAAGCTGAGCGAGAAAATGTCGAATGCATTCTCTCGCTCTTATTTTATGCTAAAGTTATTGCAAATAATTATCATTACCATGCATAATTAATGAAATTTCACTTAATTATGATAGGTAAATTGACAATGACTAAGCAAAAAGTGACTTCAAACGATAATAATATACTCAAACAAAACGATCATATGAGAAATCTCGAACAGACCGAGATGACAATCACTGCAATTTCAAGGCCATTCCCAAGCATTTTAAGAGTTCATGGTAAAATTAATACAAATCAACCAGGTATGTGGGATAAGCCAAATTTAGCTGTCCGTATTGAAGTTTCTGAAAATTTAACCCGTGTTTATACTATTCGCTCATTTAATCGTGATCACCACGAAGTAGAAATTGATCTGATTGAACATGAAGATGAGAGTCCTGCAATGCAATGGATACATCAAGCCAAGGTAGGAACAAAAACGCAGCTGATTGGACCAAGACCACATTTTGTTCCAGATTTTGAAGCAGAAAAGCATATCGTGATGTTTGCTGATGACACCGCCCTTCCTGCGCTTTATTCAATCTTGCAACATTGGCAAAACAATATAACTGCAGATATTTTTGTTGAAAGTCATGACGCCAATATTTGCGAATATCTTCCAAATCAAGAAAATGTTCAAATACATTTACTGCAAAGAGAACGCCAAGATCAAGCAGGAAAAATGGGGCTGTTGCTAAAAGCTGCTTACCAATTTAAAGAAACAAATGACCTAGTTGTTTGGGCTGCATGCGAACGGAATGAAGCCAGAGCAATTCGCAAATTCTTTTTAGAGGAAAAGTCACTACCTAAAAAAGATGTACAAGTGACAGGTTATTGGAATGTTGGTCTTTCAAGTACGATTTTAGATGAAGTGCGTCTTGAGTATTATCGAAAGCATATCAATGCAGGAAAAACACTAGAGAGCTTTGATGATTTAGATATGTTAGTTTAACGCTAAAGTACTGATAGCCAAAGATATCAATCAAAGCTTAGAATCTTTGGCTATTTAATTTTAAAATAGAATTTATTTAGCTAAATACTGATGTTTTATTCTAAAATATTATCTCCACCACTTTTCTTGTACGAGTAGTCCCTACATTTAATAAAACCCACTCTAACCATTTAAAAATCAATAAATTAAATTAAAAATAGAACAAAAAACCAATTAAACACAAAATCAAGATAATATAAACGATTAATCGAACTAAACCAACTTATTAAAAGATTTTAAAAATAAATATACTACTCATCGGAAATAAATAAGTTTTGATTAAAATTTACACAAAAGCCACTTCTAATTTGATATAAAAATAAAGCCCAAAAGGCGATATAAAACTTAATAATTAAATAATATATTAATAATCAAAGGAAAATATCATGAACTCAAAACAAGATCTAGATTTATCTAGTCTATCAACAGCATCCGCTATGTTTCAAGGATATAATAATGTTACTGCACAGGCACTTAATACTGCTATTGAAGGTAGCATAACTAAAAACTCTGGGGTAAGTGAGCTACAGTACAAAGTCACAAAATCCTTACAGGAAATCTATCAGTCACTAAATATATCATCATCTATTTCAGCAGGATATGCTGGGTTCTCAGGTGAGGCAAAGGTTAATTTAGTAAATCAATTAAATCTTACAAAAGAAAGTTTATGTATTGTTATTAAGGCCTCTGATAAACAGGATATCTATAGAACAAATAATGTTTCAATTAAAAGTGGGATCAAATTACCTACAACCGAAAAGGAGGTAAATGATTTTGTAAGAGCTTATGGTGATTCATATATTTCAGAGCTAGCGACTGGAGCAGAATACTATGCTGTCTATGCATTCATTTGTGAAACTAAAGAGCAAAGATTCGCCTTAGAAACTCAGTTTTCCGCCAGTGGAATATCTCTTTCTGGTGGTTCACTTTCACTAGATTTTAAATCACAAATAGAAAAAGTATCTAAATCATCTTCTTCAACTGTAACTTTTCAACAGATAGTTTCAGGGCTAAAAAATCCTAACCTTCCTGATCAGAATAATATTATTAAATATGCACTTGATTTTTTTGACAAAGAAATTGATAACCCCGCGATTATTTCCTATACATCCACAAGTTATGATCATGTCCCAAACTTTCCAGCCGATGTATTAAATCAGGTGAGAAAGAACGTTAATTATTTCACAGATCCAACTGGTAATTTTACAAAAAAAGGCATAGACGTAGATAATCTAAAAAATCAGTGTGAAAATCTTAATTTAATTTATAATTTTTATAAATTTAATGGTGACAAAAAGCTACTAGATGTATTAGAACTAGTAAAATCGGATTTAACAAAATTAAAAATTCAACAAAGTGATTATTCTTTTAATCCAAATCAGGTTTTCATACTACCTGAACTTCCATCATTAAATGAAGGTAAACCTGTATTACAGTTTCGTTTTATTAATTCTGACCTACATGGAGGTTCAGGAGGTGCTGTATTTAATGATGTTAATCAAACTTCATACTTTCAAAAACGTACCCGTTTAGTTAATTTAAAACTACGTTCAGGAACATATGTGGATCGAATTGCTTCAACTTTTGAAAACTCAGATCCAACCAACTCAATATACGTATTAGAGCATGGTGGGAATGGTGGAAATCAAAGTTTTGATCTTCAATTAACCCCAGGCATATCGCTTAAATCAATAACAGGCCGCAGTGGTGCAAAAGTGGATCAGCTGTCATTCGAAGCTACGAACGGACAAAAAATTTCAGGTGGTGGAAATGGCGGCAACCCCTTCTCATTCCTGATTCCTGAAGGTTATTTTGTTGCAGGGTTTAGAGGCCAATCAGGTTCACTTATAGACCTTATTGGCGCTGTTTATGCAAAATTACTTCCTGCAAACTGGGATTAATAATATTAAATCTTCACCCGATGAATCCAATGCACAATGACATTGGATTCTTCTTTGATTAGAGCGTTGTCTTCAACAAACACCGACTATCATCCATCACCCGTATTTGCGCTAAATCATAACTAAAATCACCCAGCATAATTTTAAAATATGACTTCAAACATGTGGTTATAAATCATTCAACAAGCTTTTACTCATTTGTAAAGCTTCATCGAAGCTATCCGTTTTATAAAAAGGGATTTTCCAAACTTTCTGATCACGGAGCAAATCGCTTTCTTCAATCTCTATGTCTGTAATTTCAATCCATCCTTTTACAATAGCTAATGCTTGCGTATGGGCCTTGATCCACAGAATCGCTTGTTTCCACTGCTCTTGTGATGGTGATGGTTCGTTAAACTTGGACTGTAAATGCCGAATCAATATAAAAGCTTGCTGCTTCTGTAATAGCTGATCTAATTGCTCAATAAATTCAATTAAACTCCCCTGATGCTGATGTGTTATTTCTACCGTAGGAAAATTTTCTAAATTTAGTTCCATATCGTATTCCCTAAGAAAGTTATTGGGTTGAGTCTGACTGTAACTCTTTGACCAAGCTTGGCAGAACTATTGCTTGCTGCGTTAACTCCGCATAAAAGTTTGCAATTTGGAATGGCAGAAAAACTCGGTTATTCCAATCTGGATATTCGCTATAAATAGTTGGTGATATGGTCTGAATGATTTGATCCTGATTAAGTCCTAAAGCAATGTGCTGTTTGACCAAAGATTTCACTCGATGCATATGTTGTTTAAACACTTGTAGATCTTGAATTGTTGCAAGCCTGCCATGCCCAGGTACAACAATTTTCGGCTTCATTTCAATTGTCTGTTGAATGACTTTAATCCATTCACTCCCTTTTGCATCAGCATCAGGCATAATCGGATAAAAACTTTTTTCATACAGATCACCCATAAAAATCGTGCCAGAAGTCTGATCATAAATAATTTGATCTCCCCGTGTATGTGCTGGCATTTCCTGCAAAGTGACCAATCGACCACCTAAATCAAGTATTGTTCGATTGATATAGGTTTTATCTGCATAACGAATCACCACCTTCTCAAGCGCACTTTTTTCGATCTGACCAAACGCTCTGAACATCTGAAGATAATCAACGCCTTTATCTTTGAGTTCTTCTTCTTGTTTTTGATTGATCATATAGATCGCATCTTTAAATTCTGCGGCACCAAATTGATGTTCTGGATGAAAATGTGTGGTTGTGAGGTAAATTTTTCTATTTTTGGCAATATCTTTCGCAACTTGATAAACATGTTGGCCATTTCGCATGCCCATTCCGGTATCAATCACTAAAATCGCATCTTTACCTTCAATGATCCCAATATTAGGCACATAGTTAATATATGGATCAGGAATCAGCCAGACTCCTGACGCAATAAGTTGCTTCTTTTCGACCTGAACTAGAGGGGCCGCGGTCAGTTGATACTGAACAGGGCTTTCTACAACATGGCTATTTGCATAGACATTTAATCCACTCAATGCCGCGAGTGAAAATACGAGGGAGAATTTGATCTTCATTGCTTTAGTTTCCTCAATAATTTGAAGAATTCATACGATAGATTCATAATATGAGCAAAAGCTCACATTAGATACTCGCATTAGCAATGCTATTTTTTAATTTATTTAAATGAATAAGTTATGAATTAACTCACTTCTTTATTTGAGAATAATTATGTCATTACTCATATTTTGTCATACCGATAAGATTGCAAGTTTTTATAAAAAGTGAGTTAATGCTCACATTTGCGCTGTCTAAATTATTTATATGAAAACGGTCTTTAAACCAAGAAAAATGCCTCGCCAAGGTCGTTCAAAAGTGACTGTGGATGCGATATTACAAAGTGCAGCTGAAATTCTGAAAGAGATGGATTATGCAAAATTTAATACCAATTTAGTCGCAGAACGTGCAGGCATTAGTATTGGTTCTCTCTATCAATACTTTCCCAATAAAGATGCTTTAATTGTCGCACTACATAAAAAACATACCCAACACATTCATGACTTACTTCGAACTGTGATTGATCATCAAAATGCACAAACCTTAAAACAGCGAATCGAATCCCTAGTAGATGCTGTCATTGCAGCACATTCATTTGAGCCAGAATTACATCAACTACTTGAAAAGAAGCTCCCATTTTTTGATATCAATCGCGTTGAAGATGAAACAGGAATTCGAGATGAAATTTATAGATTGGTTGAATTACATCAAGATGAAATTGTAGAAAAAAATAAATCACTGATGGTTTGGATGATTCTTCAATTATTAGAATCGTTAATACACGCTGCTGTACTTGAGCCACCCGTCAATATTGCGCCACTGGCATTGAGAAATGCGATTATTCAGTCGATCTATAATTATCTAACCAAAACCTAGGCAACTCGAAACTGTCTGGATGAAAAATGATTGCAACCAGACATCCAGCTATTACATTGTCATTTATTATTCTGTGCTATCTTTTATTCTTCGACGAATTTCTTCACGCCACTTTGCAGCATTATCTTGTTGCTTATTCAGCACAACACCAAGCATATAAGCAGTTACCGCAGCACCAATGAGTGCAATCCCACTTTCATAGATGATATCAATCACAAATTCAAAAATGCCTTCTGATAAAAAGCTTAATGTGCCTGAATATTTTAGGAATTTTGCAATCGCAACAATAGCAATGCCTAAAAGTGCACCAGCCCAGAGAAAAAATTTATGGATACTAATTGGAGCGGTAACTTCATCAATTTGGTCTGGATACTCACGATAATACTCCACCTCCTCATCTGTAACTTCAGATGAAGATTTGAAGAATAACCGCATAAAAAGTGCGTCGTGATCTAGCTTTAAGCCTTTTCTCATTCTCATCGTCTATTTTTTTCAATTTCGAACATATTAGCTATTTTTTATTTATGAATAAATAACAAGTTTGATCCAAACAATTTAGGCCGAAAATCAAAATATACTCACAATTATTAAGTCTAATTTAACGATAAATTGAACAAAAAGCCGCATACAGTAATGAAATATAATAATTATTACCGAAGAAAACTTATCATTATTCATTAAGAATTATTAAGTATCCCCTTTAAAAAAAAGATTTCTTTGTTATAGTATTTCTCCAATGATTTCCAAAAAGAGATCAATCGGGTGTTGATGCTTGGAAGATTGCTTGGGTTCTATGCGATCTTTTTACAAATCGCTGTATTCTTACAGCCCTTGCTGCCAGAGAAATATCAAGTTTCTCCAGTATGTGAGACTATTACCCAAATTTTATTACAAGACCATCATTCTACCTCTGCATTCCATAGCCATCATATAGTGAATCAGCATGATCATATGCTTAACTCACCACATGATATGGAACATCAACAGCATAAATTTTCAGCTGAAGCGAAAACACCGTTTAATCAGCATCATCACCATGATGCTAATCACCAATGTCAATATTGTGTGGTGTATAGCCATGTACTCCCTTTACCTGATCTTGATCTAAAACACATTCTCGTTAGGATTCAGGTTCGCTTTCTGGCCTTTATTGAAAACTATTTCCATGTTTTCTTTCAGCTTCAACAACTCTTTCTCACCCCTCAAGGTCGAGCACCTCCACTCTTAATCTCATTCTGACTTGAAGCTCAAAACTGTTGAGTTTTGAAAAACTTATATTTTCAAGAGATTAGAGTAATGTTCTGTTTTTTTAATCATACCTGTAAATTGGTAGGAATATTTGCAACTGTAGGTTTAGCTGATCAATTGCAAGATGAGGTGCTGCCATGACTTTAGGTTTTACCGCACTCGAACTGGCACGTATACAATTTGCCTTTACCGTTTCTTTCCATATTATTTTCCCGGCCATCTCGATCGGATTAGCCAGCTTTTTAGCAGTTTTAGAATGGCGTTGGCTACGAACCCAAGATCCGATTTATAAAGATCTGTTTAAGTACTGGGTCAAAATTTTCGCAGTCGCTTTTGGTATGGGCGTAGTTTCAGGCGTGGTCATGAGCTACCAGTTTGGGACTAACTGGAGCGAATTCTCCCGTGTTGCGGGGAGTGTCACCGGGCCTTTACTCACCTATGAAGTGCTTAGTGCATTCTTCTTGGAGGCTGGTTTCCTCGGTATCATGTTGTTTGGTTGGGGACGCGTTAGTCCCAAAGCTCATTTCTTTGCCACCTTGATGGTTGCCATCGGCACCTGTATTTCCATGTTCTGGATTTTGTCCTCCAACAGTTGGATGCAAACACCTCAAGGATTTTCGATCGAGAATGGCATTATTGTGCCAACCGATTGGTGGGCAATCGTCTTTAATCCATCTTTCCCGTATCGACTGGTGCATATGGCAATTGCAGCCTTTATGGTTGCAGCGCTACTCGTTGCTGCAACAGCGGCTTGGCATTTACTCAAAGGCCGTCGTGATGCCTTGGTCAAGACCTCATTCTCAATGGCAATGTGGCTTATTCTGGTCTTAGCACCTTTGCAAGTCTTTGTTGGAGATGCCCATGGTCTGAATACATTAGAACATCAACCTGCCAAACTTGCCGCAATGGAGGGTCATTGGGAGACTAACTATGATGAAGGTATGCCGTTGTACTTATTTGGCGTTCCTGATATGCAAGAAGAACGGACTAAATATGCTATTGCAATTCCAAATCTAGGCAGTCTGATCTTAACCCATTCTATGGATGGGACTGTTAAAGGCTTAAAAGACTTTGCCCCTGAAGACCGACCAAATTCGACCATTGTGTTCTGGAGTTTCCGCATCATGGTGGGCTTAGGTATGCTCATGCTTTTGCTTGCCTTCGCTGGTGCTTGGCTCAGAAAAACAGGAAAGCTGTTTGAAAGTAAATGGTTTCACCGCTTTGCATTAGTGATGGGTCCGTCAGGATTTATTGCTGTACTCGCAGGTTGGTTTACCACGGAAGTAGGCCGTCAACCTTGGGTGGTGTATGGGGTGATGCGCACCAAAGATGCGCTTTCTCCTGTTTCTGCCGAACAAGTTGGTCTGACCTTGATTATCTTTGTGGTGGTGTACTGTGTTGTGTTTGGTATCGGGATCTACTATATGCTGAAATTGATGCATAAAGGCCCGCAATTTGTTGAGGCTGTTGATCTTGAGCCCGCAGGTCATGGGCACTTCAAAACACCAATGCGTCCTTTAAGTGCCGTCGATGAAAGCATTGACCAACAAGACCCGACCAAAGAGGAGAAACACCATGATTGATTTATCTCTGATTTGGGTCGGCATTATCGGACTGGGTGTGCTGATCTATGTCATTCTAGATGGCTTTGATTTGGGGATCGGAATTCTGTTCCCTTTCATCAAAAGCCATGAAGAACGTGATGTGATGATGAATACCGTCGCACCGGTCTGGGATGGCAATGAAACATGGATGGTACTTGGTGGTGCAGGTTTGTTCGCAGCTTTCCCACTGGTTTATTCAACGGTGTTATCAGCTTTATATATGCCGATTACTCTGATGGTGATTGCCTTGATTTTTCGTGGTGTTGCCTTTGAGTTTCGCTTTAAGGCGAATCGCACCAAGCATTTATGGGATCAAGCTTTTATCTGGGGTTCGATTCTATCTAGTTTCCTGCAAGGTGTTATTTTAGGTGCTTATATTCAGGGTATCCAGACCACTAATGGTATTTTTTCTGGTTCAGGTCTGGACTGGTTAACTCCTTTCGCCTTATTTACCGGACTGGGCGTGGTTGCCATGTACGCGGCATTAGGTTGTGGTTGGCTGATTATGAAAACCGACCATGAATTACAAGACCAGATGTATGCGCTGATGCCTAAATTGATCATCTTACTATTTGTGGTCTTTGCTGGGGTCAGTTTATATACCCCACTGACTCATCCTGAAATTGCAGCCCGTTGGTTTGCCCTACCAAATCTACTGTATTTTAGCCCAGTACCCATCTTGGTCTTACTCTTTACATTCCTGATTTTAAAAGCATGTAAACAACGCCAAGAGTTAAAACCGTTTATCTTTACTTTGGCCTTAGTGTTCTTGGCGTTTACGGGTTTTGTGATCAGTCTCTGGCCAAATATCATTCCGCCTTCGGTCACCATTTGGCAAGCTGCTGCACCATATTCCAGTCAGAAGTTTGCTTTAATTGGTGCTGTGATACTGATTCCTATCATTATCGGCTATACCATCCTATCCTACTGGGTGTTTAGAGATAAAGTACGGGTTGGTGATACAGGTTATCACTAGGAGGCAGTGTAATGAAACTCTCTAAAACACAATGGTTTATCGTACTTTGGCTCGCTGGATTCTTCGGTTTATTGATGATTGCAATGTTCTTTAGAGTATTGTTAAAACTCGCTTATTAAGCTGAAATTTTTTCTTTCAATTCAAAAGACTATACCTCGGTATAGTCTTTTTGCCAGTAAGCAATTGATCACTTTTTATTTATCGTGCTTTGGTAAAACTGATCAATCGCATCCACCATTTGCGATAAACCAGGCTGTTCTAAGGGATAATGCCCTGCATTTTCCAACATCACGGTTTTAACAGGTACCTTATGGATACGGCTTAGAAAAGGTGTACTTAAATCAAGCGGTGTCCAACGGTCTTGGGCAGGTTGAGTCAATAAAATTGGACTCACATCAAAATCTTCAGCGGCCACTTCAGGTTTATAGTGAATATATGAATCTAAAAAGGCCAGTGAAACAGCGTTACCTGCTGAGGTTTTATCTTTCATAAACACTTTTAAAGCCGCTTTATTATTCACTAACGTACTCATTTTACTGGCCCAACTCATCGGCACTCGCATTGAAGCCAATGGTGTCTTTGCGCTCCAATGCGCCAAAGGCGTACCGACACGGCTCATAAATAAGTTACTTGCAACCGTGTCTTTCACCACTTGGTTACTTGTATCAAGAAAGGTCATTCCTACAATTGCCTTTACTTTTTTATTCTTGGCAGCTACATGGTAAGTTAGCATTCCACCAGCACTCAAACCATACAATACAATTGGGCGATTATCTTTGGCCAATTCAAAATCAATTAGGTCGCTGCCTGCCTGTACCCAATCTTCATATCGAATCAAGTTGCCTTTGCCGACTTGGGTCATACCATAACCTGGCATATCAATCGCAATGGTTTCATAACCACGATCGGCCAAAGGCTTACCGAGAATCATCGACATCTGTCGGCCATTGGTTCCAACACCATGAAATAAAATCACTTTGATTTTTGCCTGTGGATTTCGATAGGTATCTAAATGAATATTGTTACCTTTCCATGCCCACCACTCTTCCTTCGGCAACTGATCTTTTGGAATATGGAATTGTTGAGGAAGAAATTGTTCGATTTGCTGCCAAGCGATTTGGTTTTGATAGGTCATTGCGGTATCTCCCACTTTTATTTCTTTGGCAAAGGAATTACTGACTGCATACATCATCAAGATACCTACACCTAATTTTTGGATATATTGACGTACCAAACTGAACGAATTTACATATTGCATGGTATTCATATCTTGTTGCTGCCTCATATCGGATAATTAAATCTTAGGCTTTTAGCGACGATACAGCCATGCTAGATTGGGACATGGATTTTAGTTTTTAGGCCAATCAATGTTTGAGTTTCAAGATTATCTACGTGCACCTTCCAGTGTGCAGTTGTTGCTCGAATTAGCGGAACGCCAACATCTACAAAAAAGTTTGCTCTTGCTTGGAACTGGATTAAACCTGAACAGATTAAATGATGCCAACTGTGTTGTGAGCGCTGAGCAAGAAATTGCCGTGATTACAAATTTAACTCAGCACTTGGCAATCGATACAACAACTTTAGGCTTGATTGTTGGATTTCAGCATAAACTGACCACTTATGGCATTTTGGGTTATGCTCTCATGAGTAGTGCAACAGGCTTAGATGCATTTAAATTAGCAAAGCGTTATCTTCCCCTAACTTATACCTTTGTTAAAATCAGTTTCCGTTTGGAAAAACAACACGCTATTATACATTTTACCGAACCCGCCAGCCTCTCAATAGAATTACAACAGTTTGTCATTGCACGTGCGATGGCGGCTACCTCGAGAGTCATTAGCGATATTTATGAAGCTTGCTTTCAATTTGATGCCTTTCATCTTAAAAACCCTCAACCACAGCAATCTTTCACAGAACTGCCACAGCATTTTTTAAAGGCACCGATTTTATTTGAGCAAAAAAGTAATGAATTAAAGTTCGACGCAACTCAATTAAACCAGCCACTACCGCATGCCAATGCAAATACTGCGGCTATGTGTGAACGTTTATGTTCGGAACTGATTAATCAACGGCATACCACTTTGACCACCACTATGATTGTCCGTGACTTTTTAAGCAATGCACCGCCTGGCAAGCTTCTTACCCTGATTGACATTGCCAGCAAATTGCATATCAGTGAACGTACCTTAAAAAGACGTTTACAAGAAGAAAATACCTCGTTTAGATTGATTCAAAATGAAGTATTACATCAACGTGCCAATGAACTTTTATCAGGAAAGTTAAGCCTCACACAGGTCGCTGAGCAACTTGGTTTTTCTGATTTATCTACTTTTTCACAAGCTTATAAACGTTGGACTGGGATTGCACCAAGCCAATCACTCAAAGAACGAAAACAATCATAATATGAAATATCGACCATTCTCAGTCCGAAAATAGATATGACTGAGTTGTATAGAAAAGCATGCGAATTTCCGACCAAGTAAAATTCAGAATGGATAAAATACATGCTAATATCTAAATACTGACAATACACTATGTCAATTTATTTGGAAGGGTTCCAATATGCTAAAAACACAACAAGTTAAGATAATACAAGAATTCAATGCGCCAGTAGACAAGGTCTTTGCAGTGCTCAGTGAACATGAAAACCTCAGTAAAATCTTTGCACCTGCAAAAATCACGCGAATCAGTAATGGTAAGGATGCACGAAATGGCGTGGGTTCTGCACGAAAACTGTCTATCCCTTTAGCCCCTTCTTTTGTTGAAACCAACTTGGTCTATCAAGAAAATGAATTGATTGAATATGCAATTACCAGCGGCATTAGTCCAATTAAAGCACATCGAGGAATCATGAAGTTTAGCGATTTAGGCGCGAATCGCACTCGATTGGATTACACCATTAGTTTTAAAGGTCGACTTCCATTCATTGGTCCAATTATTAAGGCTGCATTACAAAATGGTATCAACCGTGGGCTTAAAAAGCTGAAGTTTTAATGCTGCTCAGAAGCCTCTCCTTGACGGTTTATTTCACCGTCAAGGTTTTACGCTTTGTTTAAAGTGAAGATGTTACCGTGCCTAGAGGTTCTTTCCGGTTGACTGAATGCTCTGGCTTACGCAGCAACATTAATGCAGAGATTGCGGCCAATAAAATCATTGGAATACTCGATGCAATCACCACAATTTCACTTTGACCTGTACCCAATAAATAACCTGCTACTAACGGACCAGCAAAAGCGCCTAAGCGTCCTATAGCAACAGCAGCCCCCACTCCTGTGCCTCGCATTTCAGTTGGATAATATTTTGCTGCTAAGGTATATAAAATTGACTGGCAACCAATCACAAACATTCCGCAACTTGTCGCAAACAAGATAAAACTTGACACGCTATTGGAATAAGCTAAACCAATTAAAGAAGCCAAAATGCCCGCATAAACACTGGCAACAATAAAGAATTTATTGAGTCGATCCAGCATCAAACCTAAAATCAATACACCGATAGAACCCCCTAAATTAAAACCAATCTGAATATAACTGGCTTGTTGTTTATTGAGTCCTAGTCCCGAGATTAACGTCGGTAACCAATTCTGAAACAATGCTAAAACAAGTAATGTACCAAAAAAGCTGAGCCATAGACTAGAGGTCACCACCACACGTGGTTTGGCAAAAAGTACGGTCAGTACACTTTGTTTTTGTGTTGTGACCTGAGGGATTTTGTTTAAATATGCTTTTGATTCAGGTAAAAACAAAATAAGAATAGGAACCAGAATTAAGGGGGCAATCCCGCCAATATAAAAGATATGACGCCATTCGTGATCTGCGGTTAGAGATAAAGCCACCACTGAGGTTAAGACCCCGCCGATTGGCATACCACAGTACATGGCACTGACCGCTGTTGCTTTATATTTTTCAGGTACCGCTTCAGAAACCATCGTAATGACAATCGGTAAAGCCCCACCCATGCCCAAACCAGTCAGAAAACGGACTAAAAGTAAGGAATTCAAATCTTTGGTAAAAGGTGTCAATAAGGACATTAGACCAAAAACGGCAATCGAGGTGATGAAAACTTTCTTGCGTCCAATCGAGTCTGCAATTCGTCCTGCAATCAATGCCCCAGGTAATGTGCCTAATACGGCGGCACTAAATACCCACCCCATCTCAGCACTGTTTAATAGCATTTCTGCTTTCATCCGCGGTGCAGCAACCCCCATAGATTGCAGATCAAACCCTTCAATAATGGCAAAAATGAAACATAGGATCAGTGTAATCACAATTGCTTGTTTTGATGACTCAGTCTCTATATTGGTCTCTTTTAACATTGTTATCTTCCCTTTTTGATTCTTCCAGTTTATCTATCTAAAATTCCAAATATAGATTTAAATATCCTTTAAGTCGCTAAAAAGACTAGCAGAGCGAATATAGTTACGCAATATGTATTAAATTTATGCAATATGTAATCATACAGCTTGAGGAATTTCAGTTGAAATATAATAAAAAGATCATTTTAAAATCGCTGTTATTGGCCCCAATTCCCTTACTTTGCTTTATGGCTGTGCTATTTATTCTCATGAACAATGAGTTTAAATTGGGTTCTATATTTGCAGTTATTGTTGGGCATCTTCTGGTTTATTTGGCTTATTGCCTTTTAACCGTTCCATTTTCATTCTTATTCTCGCTTGTCTTAAACCGATATCAATATCTAAATTTTCTCACAATCTGCTTAGGCTCATTAGTCGTTGCGGCACCCTTTTTTATTCTTTTAGGCTGGGGGTATACAGGCCAACTCCCGAAGCAATGGTGGCTGGTCTATGCTGATGTTTTTGCTTGGTTTATCGCCATCATTCCAGCGGTCTGTTACTGGCTGATTTTAATTCATCTTAAACCCCATCAGCCAGATCGCATTGATTTATAAAATCCTGACCAAATCAGATAAATGTTGAATGGTATGAGTCAGATCTAAGGCTAATTTGTTCGGTAGATTTTTCGGGTTATACCAACAGGTTGAGATCTGGCAAGAAGCAGCACCTTTCATATCAGCTTCAAGACTATCCCCAATGAACAGGACGTCTTCTTTAGCGATCTGGCTTCTATGCAGACATGTTTCAAAAAAACGCTGATCCGGTTTTTCATAACCAATGTCATCTGAAATATATAAATCAGAGAAATGTGGCAATAAACCAGCCAAACCTAAACGAGCTCTTTGTTGACTGAGAATACTATTGGATGCTGCAAAGAGCTTATATTTTTGACTTAAATAATGAATAGCTTCAGCAGCGCCAGCTTCGAGGGTATGCTCTTTGGCTAAATTTCCCTGAAAAGTATCACGGAAATGATCATGATTAAGTTCAACATTTAATGCTCGGAATAATTCTTTAAATCGATTATTAATTACATCTTGTACGGTAATTTGACCTAGCTTCTGCTTTTCCCACAAATGATGATTAATGGCTTTATAGGTAGAATAGGTCAAATCATCATGATCTAAATTAAATTCAGCGAAAGATTGAATAAAAGCAGCGCGGTTAGCGACACTAAAATTCAGCAAAGTATCATCAATATCAAAGAATATAGCCTTGTACATCAGAGCAATCTTACAACCGAAGCAAATATTGAGATAAGTTTATTATACCGAGTAATAAAAGAGCAAGCCGATGCGGCCTGCCCAATAGTCGATATTCGCTGATGATAATGCTCTCAATCTTTATCCCGCATCCACATCCAGATCAATACTGTTGCCATACAGGCAATCAGTGGATAGACCACCCATGGATGTGGAATAGTCCAGATCATAACACCCGCAGCAATACTCATACTGACGGTCGAGATATATTTTGCTTTTTTGGGGATACGTCGGTTTTCTTGCCACTCTTGGATGATTGGGCCTATTAAGCGATGGTTGAGGAACCATTGATGCAGCTTTTCAGAGCCTCGAGCGGCAAAGAACACTGCCAACAGAATGAAATCAACCGTTGGTAGGCCAGGAATAAAAATCCCAAGAATCCCTAAACCGATGCATAGCCAAGCCAGATAGATAAACAATAATCGCCACCACACTGAACGTGCTAACTTGCTAGCTGGCTGTGGTGTTGATGATAAGGTATCTGTTTTCATTTGATTATCCATGCGATTAGTGTTCTCCATATTGAATAAGCTTTTACTGCCTCAACACTTATTTCAATTCGTCGAGCTGGTTCAATGCTTTCCCAAAATAGTCAAATGCATCCAGTGCGCCTTGTACCACACGATCTTGCAAATCTTGATCAAAAGCAGCCTCATCAAGTGCTTCAACAAAGCGTTTCCACACTTTCGCCCGACCTTCTGGATAAGCCGCCAAATTGCGTGCTGCAAATGTTTCGGAGAAACCTAACTGCTTCTGCGCTTGTTTAAACAGAAATGCAGCACCTAAAGTCGAACCTTCTGACACATAGATCCAACCCAGTGCTTCAGGCAATTTGACTTCTGCACTTTGTAATGTCTGACCTGCGGGCTGAATACCCAAATCCTGCAAGTCATCAAAGGCTTGTCTAGAACGGCCACGAATTCCTAAATCGGGAATCAGTCCAGCGACGCCTTCTTGTTCAAAAAGATGTTCTATTTCCTGCTGGAAATAATATTGCGACAAGGTAAATTGAGCGTATTTCTCCTTGCTTGAAAATACATCTGCTTGCGCCATTAACTGGTGCATACGCTCATGTTCTGCCGCTGTTTCCTGCTTTAACCGCTGAGAAAGGCTATTGGCAATCATTTGCTCTGTTGCTGCGTTCATCATCATTCTCCTAGAAAAGGAATAGGACTCATCGGTTAACGACTCCGACTGAGTTTGAGTTGCACGGGGAAATCCACCACAACGGCCACAGCGCGACCATTGATCTTGTAAGGTTTGAATTTGGACTGGCGAGCGGCTTGTAAAACACGCTGATCTAGGCTGCTAATCCCTGAACTTTGTTTGATTTGAATTTCGATGGGCTGACCGTTTTCATTGATGCGTAGCCGTAATTCAACCACACGGTTTTGTTGTTTAAGTTCCCGATCATCGTAAGCAAGCTTGCCAAAGCTCAATACATCAACACTACTGACTTGAACAGGTTCATCACGATCAACTTGGCTTTCCGGCGCACGAGCCAATTCCTGTTGTGCTGCTGTATTTACACCACCCGACTGGGATTGAGCCTGCCCTATTTGTTGTTTCGAACTGAGCAGATTTTCTGTCAACATCTGCGAAGATTGATCCGCTTGGGTATCTTGCTTCACTTTATTTTCAGACACTTGAGCCGCTATTGCTGCTGTGGATGTCGCAGCTAAACTCGCAACTTTGTGGCTGCTTTGTTGCTTAGCCACTTCATGCACAGCACTCTGACTGCTTATCACTTTTTGCTCTGTGTTTTCAGTATGGGTCGGAGCAGCGCGAGTGCTTGTTTGTTTTTCTAATACGGGTATTGTTGATGTTTGGGCAACTTCAACTTTTGCAGTTGCTTGAGGAGATGCACGTTCTGAAGCTGATAAAGACACAAAATGAACTTTCAACGCATTCACTTTGGGTGAAGCTGCCAAAGTATAAGGCTCAATAAAATGGCTCAACGACCACAATCCAAGTAAATGTAAAACAATGACCACTGTTACAATGATTAACTTACGCTGCGAAAGTGCCCAAATCCGAATAGGTGGTCCTTTTGTACTAAAGTCATAGCGCGGATATAGGAATTTTGATTTCATCGCCACTCCCCCTAAAAACGGTGCTCTAGTTTTAGGCTGACATTGTGTTTGTCATAGGAATATAACCAATCCACATTGCTGTTATTACGGTTATAGCGATAGGTTAGATTCGGCGTCACACCATAGAATTTGAAACGAGGCATTTGCAACACAAAGGTGTAGTTTTGCTCAAAATCTTGACGGCGTGTTTGAAATGCCGCCACGTAACGATCAAACTGTCGCCAACGATACAAACTGAATAAAGTGGTATTAAAGCCAGCACTCCACGGTTTACTCAGACCTAAACGAACACCTTGTTGCTGGTACGCCGCCATGTATTCTTCTTGGGTATCATGATCTAAGACATCCAAGCCACCAAATAAGGTCCATTGTTCAGGTAGAATCTTCCAAAAGGTCAGCATAGCTGAACTTTCTTTACCATCTAGGGTCTTATATTTTTGATAATTTAAATCTTTGATTTCAGCTTCAAGCTTGAGTGCTTTATCAGCGGAAATGAATCGCATCCATTCTGCGCGCGCGCCCCAAGCATTGTATAGGCCATCATTGGCATAACGTTTGTGCTCAAATAACGGTGCAATGGTGATTTGATTTTTTAAATCAAAAAAACTATAGCCAGCATTGATATTGAGAGTGGATTCATTAAAGTCGGCACGATCGTCATAAGACTGTCCATAAGCCAAACCACGTAAGGAGAGCCCATGATTGCCATACAGAGAAAAGCGTTTCATTAAACTGGCTTCATAGTCCACACCTGTTGCCGACTCAGCTTTAGGGCTACTGCGGGTAATTTCTCTAACAGGAATGACCTTACCATCTTTGTCAAAGCCATATAGCGTCCATACTTTGCTTTGTTCAGAAGAACTATTCAGATTCGTGGCATAGGATGGACCAATTGCGACACTGCCTTGCCATGCATCACGTTGATCAAGTGCTTTGACAAACAGATTAACCGTTTGTTCAACCTCTGGTGGAATCACACCACGATCACTCTGCCCCAATTTGTTTTGAATCGATGTAAAAAGGCGTGCTGCTTGTTTGTTCTTCTGCTGTTCAAACAGCACGCGCGCTAACTCAAGTTCACAAATAAGGTTATTCGGTTGTTTATTGAGGCTGCTTTGAAATTTTTGTTCGGCTAATTTGAGTTGGCCTTGCGCACGAGCCAATGCTCCCTCGGCAAAATCTGTTAATGCTTGGTCATAGCCATCATATTGTTGATAATGCTTTAGATAAACAGCAGCATTACCCCATTGCTTTTGCATGACCGCCAAATATAAAGCTTTTGCAAGATCATCTTGGTTCTTCTCAACCTCAAATACTTGACCATTAATCACAATATTCGGTAGTTCATCGGTGCTCCGAATTGCCCCTTGTTGTTGTAGTTGGTGCTGTTGTTGTAATAAATTCTGATCCAAGTTTTGATTCAGGCGCAGTTGTGTCTCATCATCTGCGTAGAGTGATGAATTCGCCAATAAAATCAAACAGCACAGCAATTTTCTTTTCATAAAAACCGTAAAAAAAGTAAAAAATCATTTAGTCATAAACAAGAAAAAGGAATCTACTGCTGTAGATTCCTTTCACCCTGATTAGTTTTTCGCACCACCAAAGGCAGTGTTATAAGCAGCATTGTTAAACTCGGCAATACCCGCTAAAGCTGCGGCATTTGCACCAAAGAAGTGTCCTTGAACAATACCTGAATTATTTAGCCCAGCCGTACCATTTGCACTAGCGCCGCCACTGAATGCCGCAGTACCTGGATTAAATGTCACACCATTTAAGCTTAAGCTTGAAACAGCAGTCCCTGTTCCAGTTAATGATCCTTCTAAAGTACCTGCACCAAAGTTAGCAGTTAAATTACCACTTAGCAGATTGGTTGCTGAACCATTAATCCCTGCAACGGTATAAGTCGCCGTACCAGAGGTTGGTACTGTAGTATTGGTATTGTCACCTGCGTAATAAACAGTATGACTTGCACTTGCTGCTGTATCACCCGCTTTCCACCATTCACCAAAATAGACTTCCTGTGAGCCCACCTGACCAAAATTGAAATTACCTAAGGCACTATGTGAAGGTGGCATTGCCGAAACAGGAATATGGGAGATATTAAAAGTTTTGCTACCGACAGTAACATCAGTATTGCTTGCACCGCGTGCAGTGAACGCTTGTGCCAAACCTTTTAACGAGCTAAAACCTGTAAATGCATTGTAGGGTGCACCAGCCGCTTGTACAGAAACGGCTGCTGCACCACCTGGGTGGCTGGCATTTGCAGCAGCACCAATAATGATATTGTTTTCATTACTTGAAGCACCATCAATACCTGCATGTGCAAACACAGCAGAACATGCAACAAGACCGATGAACAGTTGAGAGATTTTCATTTATTGTTACTCCATTTTTCTAAAGCTAAGTTATTGTTTCAATAAAGATAACGCTATGGTTATCTATTTAGTTATAGGAACAGTAAGATCTATAACTGCCCCTGGTTTTGTAAATAATAATCATTCAATATCATTATTTACCTTTATCTAATCCCGACTCATTAGAAAGTTGGAATTAAATTCTGTGTTAAAACTTGGTGGTCCAGCTGACTTTCAAGGTACGGCCTGGTGCAGCCATCGCACTGCGAGTTAAAGGATCGATATAAAATTGGTTCGAAAGGTTATTTCCAACAAATTCAACTGTGTTATAGCTATCAACTTGATAGCGTGCATAGGCATCAAAAATCCACGTATCATCCCAAGCAAGAGGCACATTGAGGTAATAGCCTTTATTGATACCTGCATCATTATTTTTACGTAATGGACTTTCATAGCCTTTGTAGAAAGTTGCTCGCGCACCAAGCTCAAGCCTTTCATCTAGAAAGCGCGCGCCGAATAAAGCATGTGCGCTGAGCTCAGGTGTCGACATCGTCACGAGATAACCGTTTGGAAAACCATCATCGACGCAACGTTGATAAGCATCGCGGAATTGAATACCTTGATCTGTTTGTATTGTGCCGCTATTAATCATTTTATTAATGGCGCTATTACTGTCACAGACTTCATTTTTAAGGTTATAAGCCATGCTTAAATCGGTAAAGAAAGCACCATTGTCAAAACGGCTTTGCAACTCAAGGCCAGAAAGCTTTTGCTCATCCATATTGGTAAAAATCAGATTTTGATTTCGCTCAATTACGTTTTTGGTTTTGTTGTAGTAATAGGCCAATTTAATATCGGCATTGCGAGCTGAACTGAGCCAGTTACGCATGTCATAAACATAACCCACTTCATAATTAAACGCATGTTCGGGTTTAATTGCTTGAGATGGCATCATCGCCGAGAAGCCGACCGTACTTTCAAATAAGCTGGGTAAGCGATATTCCTCTGCATAGCGTATATAAAGCCGATTGTTTTCAGTCAAATGAATAGATGCGCCAAGTTGAGGTGCCCAACCACTGTCTTTTACTTTCTGAGCCGATTCAATCGGAGTTTGCTCAATTACAACAGGTTGGAAACCACTGCCGATCACCACATACTTCTGCCCTAAGGCATTCAGTTGGTTTAATATATTATCGGCTAGGGCCAAATGACCATTTTCATCAGCTTTCCAAGTGAGTGTATTTTTCTGTGACCAAATCCGGCTGTACAAAGCCGTTTCTGATGCAGGCACTGTTTCTAAACGGCCATCCCAATCAGGATTGTTGGCTGCATAACGTTGCGTTAAAAGGTTTAGCATACGTTGTTGCTGAGCATCATAACTCTCAGGCATGGTTCGATATTCAAAGTTGTATTCTTTGACTTTACTTTTCTTGGTAAATAACGGATTTAAAGAGGGATCAATACCATCTCTGATCGATTTATTTAAGAAGTCATCAAAAGCCCAATAAGAGCGATAACGCATACCCGCATCAAAGCTTAACCAAGAAGCTGGTCGATAGTTGAAATTAAAATCAAAGGTCTTTTCTTCACGGCGCCCCGCACGAGGTAAAGCCTGATATAAGGAATAACTTGGGCCGTATTCACCATAAATATCATCAGAAGTGAGCTTTTCTTTTAAGAAGCTTCCGCCTAAAGTTAAATCGAGCTGACCAGTTAATTGTGCTTTATTACTGATACTAATGCCTTGACGTCGGTTGTCTGAGTGACTGATTGCTGTATTGATCAGACGATTATCTCTGAAATCAATAATCGTTGGCCATCCACCCCGTGTGTAAGTTTCGCTTTCAGTATCGGTTTGCCAAATATTGGCATAGAAATCGACCCACTGATTGGTCTCAGGTTTAAACTTATATTCTAAGCTGTAGGCTTTAGAACGAATGTCACTAAGTGGCCATTGCGGTACACCAATTTCAGGGGTGAGTCCCCATTCGATTCGTGAAGGCATGATTTCACCAAATCTATTTTTGGTATCTCGATAAGTGAATTTCAGTGCTTGATCATCGCTTGGTCGATAACCAGCCTTAAATAGCCAAGACTCCATCTGACTTGAGGTATTCGGTACTTCATTGCCAGGCTTATAGGAATGAGCGAAATATGGAATAAAATCAAGACTATTGCTTGGCTCAGCCCGTTTGTAATAGCCGGCGCCATGTGTGCCTGAAAAATAGTTGCCTCTTTCACGAACAGCATAAACAGCCAATAAATCAAATTTATCTTGTTTCATTGCCAATGCCAGTCGGCCTGCTAAATCATCTCCCGAGAAGTTAGAATTATCATTGCGAGTGCGGTTCTTTTTATAAATATCTGGATCGTATTTTTGACCATTAATATCCTCCCACGGCGTCGTATCATTATAATTCTTGCCGATTTTACTCATGTCGGGCAATGAAGGATCACTTGAGTTGGTAGAACCTTCTACTTTTAATTCCGCGCCAAAGGTTTTACCTGGACGAACAATATCATCAGCTTCTAAGGTCTTGACCACAACACCACCACCGACTGAGGTTGTAGTATTCCGTTCCAGTGATGGGCCTTTAATGACTTCAATGCCCGCAATCAGATTTGGATCAATATAATTTCGGTTATTCACCCCATTGTAACCACGCCACACCGCAATCGACTGCTCAGTACCATCAATGGTTAAGGGTACTCGACCTACCCCTTGCACACCACGTACACTCGGATCTAAAGCACCGCTATTACGGGCATCACCACTATAAACCCCAACCATACCTTGCAAAACATCGGCAGGATTGGTGCCTTTAAAGCGCTCAATATAGTCTTTGCCTGCATAAACAGAAGACCGATTGGCATCATAAACTCTGTTGATGCCTTGCGTATCACGATCTTCTTGACCATAGACCACCAGTGGTGTTAAACGAACAGCGATTTCATCATCTTGAGCTTGAGTTGAAGATGTATGATTCATCGTAGTGGCCGCTGCACTTGCAGATAGATTGCTATTTTTAGCTGTCTTTTTGACCAGTGTATAGCCTTGTCCGACTTTGACTGCATAAAATGCTGAAGAGGCTAAAATATGCTGAAAACCTTGCTCTAATGCATAGCTGCCTTTTAATCCTGAACTGTGTTGCCCTTTTAATTGCTGCGCATCAATGGCAATTGATGTCCCCGATTGTTCAGCAAACTGATTCAACACATTGGCCAAAGTTCCTGCAGGAATATTATAAGATTTTGCCGCAAAGGTTTCTGCATAAGCATGTTGCATGGGTAAAGCTAAACTTGCAATACATGCTGTATGTACAGCAAATGCGAGTGTTGAAAATCGAAATAAGTTCCGACTTCGCATTTGACCCTCTCCGACTTTCTTCATTTTTCCCGCCCCAGTAAATGTAAATAAGAATCATTAAACTTGTTAAAATAAAATGATCCCAAATTTATTGCTTCTACTTACTATGACGAACAGCTTTAAAAAAAGTGGAACCTAAATGCTAAAAAAAATTTAATTTTTTTGAATGTAGATATTCAAGACACCCACACCTGTTATTTATTAATTATTTTTTGATGAAATAACAATGAGATAAGGTGTGATTTGATAAACCTTTAAATTTGGAAAAACGGTTGCCAATAATTTGAGTGCATCCTGTGTCTGATCCAAGGGCAAAACGGCATTCACTTGGATATGACTTAAAGCTTCAGCATTAAATAGGATTTTACCTTTATAATTTTGGTCTAATTCTTTTAACACCTGATCGAGTGGTAAATCCTCTACCATCAACTGATGTTTATTCCACTTTTGCTGTTCATTATAAATATTGAGTGCTGAAATAGGCTGCACTCCATCCTGATTCATACTCACAGCCTGTCCTGCACTCACAATCACTTGTTGTTTGGAATACACATTTGCTGCTTGCACCCGTACCCGAGAATGCAACATTTTTAACTCGGTTACAGTAGGCGCATAGTTCACACTAAAAGCAGTCCCAAGTGCCTGAATCTGCCCATGTTTGGTTTTAACTAAAAACGGTCTATGTGGGTCTTTAGCGACATCTACATAAATTTGTCCCTGCACCAATTCCACAACGCGTTGATTGGCTTGGAAATCGATATTGACTGCACTTTTGCCACGCAAGATTAAACGGGAACCATCTTGCAAGGTTTGTGTAGTCCATTGTGCTGAATTGCCCTGAATGTCTGCTGTTACATAAGCAATAGAGTAATCTGAAAAATAAAAAATGCTGCCACTGACTGCAACCAAAGCAATCGCAAAAGCACTCCCCACCCTCAGATGCTTATAGGTTTTCGCTGAACCCAGACCTGCTTTAAGTGCTGACTTGACCACTTTTTTATGCTGCGTGCTTTGGGATACGTTTTGAATCGAACAAAGACACTGCTCAATATCAGCTGCAATTTTTTGATGTTGTTGGCTGTTCTGTTTCCATTGATTAAACTTTAATTGCGCATTTTTTCGGGTCGGCTCATCATCTGAACTGAGCTGTACAATCCATAATGCAGCTTCCTCAACCAGTTGCTGATGCTCCTGCTTATCCATTGTCATTTAAATACTGACATCCATTTCTAAACGAGCCTGATAACAACGAATTAAACAACTGGCTAGATATTTTTGAATCATTTTGGTCGAAACACCCAACTGCTCAGCTGTTTCTTTATGCGTGTAACCTTCTAGATAATGTAATATAAACGCTTGTTGCGCTTTTGCAGAGACATCTTCTAAGGCTTTACACATTTGGTCGAGCGCTTGAATAATCTGCATTTGCTCTTCTGGTGAAGCCACACCATCCAGCATATACTCCATTTGGCTTAAACCATCCAAATAGGCTTGTTCAATTTTCTTACGACGTACCTGATCGATGAGTAAGTTTTTGGCAATCGAAGTGAGATAGGCACGTGGTTCTTTAATCCCAAAAAGTTCATCACGTGTTTGCAACAATTTTATAAAGGTATCTTGTACCAAGTCCGCAGCTTGATCGGTATTACCTAATTTTTGTCTCAGCCATTGATGAAGCCAGCCTCTATGGTTTCTGTATAACTGATCTACAAGCATAGGGGTTTTGTTCACGATCATCTGACTCAAAACAAAGTGTGCTTAAATGATAATAATTATCATTTGTAAAATCAAGCAAGAATCTGACAAACTTGTATTGACTGTTATTTTTATAAGCACAAGTTGAATATTCCACCGCTCTTAGAATACAGAAACAAGAAGTAAATCATTGATTCAACAATGCTTCTACCCAAAAAATCAGTTCATTCATATGCCTATTTCTACGCTTTAATTGTTCTTTGTCTGGAATGTAATAACATAATTCGGATTGCACACTTTCAGTTGCTAGTGATTGCATCAATTTTGCCTGTATTAATCGACTGACCAATGTGTTTGAGCAAAATACTAATCCATTGGCCATCAGTGCTTCTTGAATACCAAAAATTTCTTGGTCAAAGTGCTGCACAGTTATGCTTTTTCCCTCAAAAGTATTTTTCTCAAGCCATGTTTGCAATGGTGGTTTAGGCAAATTCTTATTTTTCCATTCGGTGTTAAACAGCGTAGTAGACTGTTCAGCCCAATTCTCTCTAAATAGCCCTGCGGCTGCAAATACATTAAATGACTCATATTTAATAATATCTGATCGATCTACATCTGAAACTACACCATAGCGAATTGGCAGTGCATATAAATGATTTTCCAAACTTTCACCTGTCGAAATTTCCACTGAGATTTCTGGGTGTATTTGTGAAAAATCATGCATGGCGGGAATTAAAACCATTGCGGCCAGTGAAGACGTGGTGGTGATTTTAATCACTCGACTGGCAGTGCTCACCTCTTCCAAAGCATCTTCAATGGTACGAAACCCATTTGATATGGCACTCGCTAATTTCTCTCCAGTCTCGGTTAAACTAATTTTTCGAACCTGTCGATAAAACAAATCCACATTTAAACGGTTTTCCAGATTACCAATGTGATGTGAAATCGCCGTCGGTGTGAGTGATAACTCTTCCGCAGCCAACTTAAAACTACCTAAACGAGCGGCAGCTTCAAATGCCTTCAAGGCTTGTAGGGAAACCTGCATTTGTATAAGCCCCATAAACTAGCTTTATAGATGAATTAAACTCATTCATAGCTGCAATTTACTCGTTTGTCCAGTCTGCAACGGCTACTTAAGATAAGTTTATCTTTTTTATATCTAGAGTGCCTGTTATGACGAGCCTATTACATATTGATGCCAGTGTTCGAGCTGCTTTCAACCCGAATCCACATCATAACTCTATTTCAAAAAATATCGCGAAACACTTTATCAATGCATTACAAAAGCAATATACGATAGATGAGTATATTTATCGTGATGTAGGCATGAATCCACCCGCTTTTATTAATCAAGACTGGATTGGTGCTGTGTTTACCCCAGAAGAAAAAAGAACAACTGAGCAGAAGGAAATCTTAGCTTTATCTGACCAACTGATTGCCGAAGTTGCAGCAGCTGATCTGATTGTGATTTCATCACCGATGTATAACTATGGTATGCCTGCACAATTAAAAGCATGGTTTGATCAAATTATCCGTATCCATAAAACTTTTGATTTTGATCTGGCCCGTGGAGATTTTCCACTCCAACCCTTACTATCAGGTAAACGTCTGGTCATCATTACCTCAAGTGGTGAATTTGGTTTTGACGCCGATGGGATTCGTGCTAATCAAGGTCATCTCGTCCCACATTTGCGAACCTTAAGTAAATATTTAGGGGTTGAGCATATCGATGAAATTGCATCCGAATATCAAGAATTCGCAGATATTCGTCATGAAAACTCGCTAGCATATGCATTAGATCAAGCAGATGCTCTTGCAGTAGAATTGAAATTGAGACTGATTCAACAACAGCGTCTAGCACAACCGATTGAATATCAATAAAATCATTATCTAAGCAAATACGGCACGTTTGATACTAGAAGACTATGAATAAAGTGACATTCAAATCACTTTATTCATCTGGAAAGCAGCCAATTATTTCGCTTCTAAAGCATCAATCATTGCAAAAGCTGTCAGACGTGCTGAAAATGGATTTTGTCCTGTAATCAAGTTGGCATCGCGTACTACATTCGGTACAAACGGAATGAATTTTCTTTCATAGAGAGCACCACGTTGTTTAGCAAGTTCTTCGGCATTATAAGGGACTTTTTTCGCCACACCTGCCAATACTTCTTCACACCAGGCAAAACCTGTTAGCTTTTTCCCAGCAATTAAATACTGTCCCGTAGAAAGTCGAACATTAAGCAATCCACAATACCCATGACAGACACTGGCAACAATACCGCCTTTTTCATAGATATTTTTAGTGATGTCTTGCAATTCAGCATTATCAAGGAAGTCCCACATCACACCATGACCACCTGTATAATAGATTGCATCATAATCTTGCCAATTAACCTCTGAAGGTTTTTTGGTCGTTTCAAGCAGTTGCATAAATGCGGGATCATTTTTGCGTTTTAATACAGAGGCATCAGCAACGAAACGCACTAATGATTTAGGTTCTATTGGCGATAAGCCGCCGTTTGGACTAACAATATCTTGAATATAATTATGCTTTTCAAACTCATCATAGGCATGGGTAAGTTCCCCCAACCACAGTCCAGTCGGTCGATTAATGCCTTCATACTCAGGGACATTGGTTACAACATGTAGGATACGTTTTGACATCTTTCACCTCAGTTTTTAACTTTATTGTCAGGCTTGCTTTTACACCACTATAAGCTTAAAGTTTGCTTGAATGTCAAGAGGAAAACCGTCAGATGAATATCAGCGAATTATCAAAACAAAGTGGTTTAAGCACGCCAACAATTCGTTATTATGAACAAATCAAGCTGCTTCCAAAGGCAAAACGAAAATCCAATGGTTATCGTGAATATAGCGAAAATGATCTGAAACAGTTATTCCTGATCCAGCAGGCACAACAAGTTGGCTTTTCTTTGACAGAAATTAAATCTTTTCTTCCTTCCAATGTCACAACATGGAACCATGATATTTTAATTGGCCTGCTTGAGAGTAAAATCAAAGATATTGAAGAACTTGAACAAAAACTAGCAATCAGTAAACAAAATCTACAGTTGATGATTATGGCCATTAATAATAAGCCTGATGAAATTACCTGTGAGGAAAATGCGCAGCGCTTACTTAATCTTTACTATGCTAAAGATAAAACCTAAGCACGGTATCCAAAAGCCATTGATCAAACATCAATAAAAGCGCTTGACCTTAAACCCAACTTTAAACATAGCATTTATCTCAGGTAATCAATGAGGAGCCTGTCATGTTTAAAGCGTGGAATTTTAATAATTGGTTGATCAACATTTTGATGCTGATATTAGCAAGTAATACCGTTTATGCCGCTGACATTGCGAAGCAGCAATCTGAAATCAAAGGCAAGATCTTAGTGGTCATGACCAACCATTCTGCTTATCCTACCCGCTCAGATCACACTGGATTATGGCTGACCGAACTCACCCATTTTTATGATGTTGCACAAACTGCTGGTTATAAAATGGATTTTGTCAGCCCACAAGGTGGTGCAGTACCCTTAGATGAGCGTAGTCTCAAGTCAATTTATGTGGATCAATCCGCAAAAAAACATCTGGCTGATCCTCAGTTTATGCAGCGCTTAAGCAATACACTAGCTCCCAATGCCATTGATCCCTCCCGCTATAAAGCGATTTATTACACGGGTGGACATGGCACCATGTGGGATTTTCCCAACAACCAAAGCCTAAAGCAGATCAGCGAAAAGATTTATCAGCAAGGCGGTGTTGTATCTGCAGTATGTCATGGTGTAGGTGGGTTATTGCCGCTTCAAACCCCAACGGGTAAAGCACTTATTGCAGGTCGTAATGTTACAGGCTTTGCCAATATTGAAGAGACCTTATCAGGGATTAAGTCCCAAGTTCCTTTCTCGTTGCAAGATGGATTAGTCGCACGCGGCGCAAAGTATAAGCGTAGTTTCTTACCCTTTACATCTTATGTGATTGCTGATGATCGGATTATCACTGGACAAAATCCACAATCCAGTAAAGAAATTGCAGTCGCTGTTGTCGAACGGTTAAAAACCTTGAATTAAAAACTTTAATGAAAAGCCAGTTCAAAAGAGCTGGCTTTTTTATCATATTAAATTGCCCCAAAACCCTCTTTATTGCCCTCGATTGAATATCTGATCTATTCAACTTCCGCTGTTGATTGATTTTCTTCCTTTAAAACACTTGACCTTAAAGTGAGCTTTAATCTTAGCATTTGTTTTAGGTTAATAGGAGGAACATGATCATGTTCAACAATTTTGCTTTAACTCGTAACATCGTTACGATATCCATCAGCTTCTTACTCGGTACAGCAAGCTATGCAACTGAGGCCCCAATCAATACCACCACAAACGATCTTACTGCTCCAAATACAAAGCAAACGACTGTCGTTGAGTTTGGTCCCTATAAAGTCAATGTGCCGAAAGGCGGCTATTATGATCGCTTCCGTATGAATCCAGACTTAGATGAAGTAGCCAAAGACCCTGCAGCAGGCAATATTGATTACTTCCGTAGTATTCCTAAAAAGCTGGTTGATACCCGAGTAGGTCAAGTCTGGTCACCGAATTTCTATTATCGAACCAGTAATGTTCAAGTATTGATGTTAGCGCCTATTGCAAAATTAAAAGCTAAACTCCCCGCTCCACTTGAACCTTTACAGCCGCTCCCTGGGTATGGCTTAGTTTCATTGACTTTCTTCTCTTATGCCGTGGGTGATGTCGATCCCTATGATGAGGTCTCTGTTGCCATTGTTGTTCGTCAGCCCAGTGCACATCACTTTAATAGCACTGAATTACTGAGTTCCATGCATAAGCACCAATATTATGGACATGTACTTGCTTTACCCGTAAATACTGAAATTGCCCGTGTTCGTGGGGTTTATGGTTATCAATTACCCAAATGGTTAACACCAATAGATATGAAAATTGGTAACCACGACCTACAAGCCCATATTTTTAATACCGATGGCAAGCCTGATTTAAGTCTGACAGCTCCTCTGCCTAAGATTAAAACAGTAAAACCACAATCACGAATTGAAACCAAAACTATGTATCAGTTAGTTGATGGTAAATGGCACAGCACCTCTGTGGAATCGAATACGCTTGCATTTGGGCAGAAGCTATTTCCTAAAAATGTGCAGCTTATTCGAAGTGGTGGCCCACTGAGCAAATTACTGGATAACTTAGGTGCAAACAAGATCTTACGTTTAGATGTCGTAAAAGATGCGCAATTGGCACTCAATATGCCCGTTCCTTTTCCTACGTTGGATAAAGTTAAAGAGAATACAAAATAGATGTATAAGAAAAAATCCGCTTTCTAAATAAAGCGGATTTTTTATGGTCAGAAATCACTTTTTCCTTTCCAATATTTTTAATCACGTGCCAATAAAAAAAGCCAATGACAGATTGTTCTGCAATTGGCTTTTGCTCGGTCAAGCTATTTATTGCCTTAGCATTGCCAGCTTATTCTCTTATGAAGCAAATGAATATGTACGCATCCTTTTTTTATATTGGTGCGTACGGCAAGTCATTGCTGTTTGCTGTAACGCCAATGCCCAGATTGGAGATACCTTTGGATTGGTGGTTTTACCCAGACTGAGTTTACGTAACTGGAATTTCACTGTTGCCATGTTGGCAAGCGATGCTAAAGTTTTATTTTCCCATCTGATCGGTTTGAGTTCAGGTGCGTTATTTTGCCCTTGTTTCCACTCATTTGGGAGGTTGGGGTCAATCGCGAGTGCTGTCGCAATCCCAACCATATCGACACCACTTTCAATGACTTGTTCAGCCACTTGTTTACGACGGATTCCCCCAGTCACCATTACAGGCATGCTGGCTACTTTGCCAATCTCTTGAGCAAATTCTAAGAAATAAGCTTCACGCGCCAAGGTACGACCATCGCGTGCCTGACCTTGCATGGCTGGAGCTTCATAGCTACCACCCGATAACTCAACTAAATCAACAGCCTGTAGGTTGAGCATCATAACCACTTGTCGCGCATCTTCAGCACTAAAACCACCACGTTGGAAGTCGGCAGAATTCAGCTTCACCGCTACTGTAAAAGTGTCTGAAACTACAGCACGCACTGCTTTGACAATCTCGATCAAAATACGCGCACGGTTTTCTAAAGAACCGCCCCATTGATCTTGACGTTGATTGCTCAAGGGCGAAAGAAATTGACTGAGTAAATAACCATGTGCTGCATGGATTTCAACACCAGTAAAGCCTGCTTTTTCTCCCAATCGTGCAGTATTGGCAAAACGTTGGATCACTTCATCAATCATGTCTTGGGTCATTTCAATCGGTGTATTAAAACGATCTGACATTTTGCCTAAATCCAAGGCTACTGCTGAAGGCGCCCAAGTTTCTTGACCTAAATTGGCTTGCATTTGACGACCAGGATGATTAATTTGCAACCACACTTGCGCCCCCTTAGAACGGCCAATTTGCGCCCAGCGTTTGAACATATCCAAATACTTTTCATCTTCCAGAACCACACCACCAGGCCCAGTCATGGCACGACGATCCACCATCACATTACCCGTGATAATCAAACCAGCACCACCGTCAGCCCAAGCTTGGTATAAACGCATCAATTCTTCAGATGGCGCATGATTTAAATCCGCCATGTTTTCTTCCATTGCAGCTTTTGCAATGCGATTGCGGATATGTGAACCATTTGGGAAAACTAATTTTTCAAATACTTTCATTTTTGTCACCTCTTTGACGATGTATTTACTTTAAGATTAAAGTAAACTTTAATGTCAAGCGGTTTTATTTCCCTTTATATATACATTCTTAGAATAAAAAAGAGAGGCATAAATGCCCCTCTTTTCCAGTTTAAACTTGAATATAATCAATCACACTTATGGGCGGATAAATGCCAATAGATCTGGATTAATCACATCCGCATTGACCGTGAGCATCCCATGTGAGAAACCTTTATAGGTTTTTAAAGTCCCATTTTGTACCAACTTTGCAGACAATACCCCAGAGTTTTCATAAGGTACAACCTGATCATCGTCACCATGCATCACCAGTACAGGGACTGAAATCTTTTTTAAATCCTCAGTAAAATCAGTCTGAGAAAAAGCCACAATCCCATCATAATGTGCTTTGGCACCGCCCATCATGCCTTGGCGCCACCAATTCCAGATTACTGGCTCAGACGGATTTGCATCTGGACGGTTAAATCCATAGAAAGGACCTGCAGGTAAATCATAGTAAAATTGCGAACGGTTTTTAAATAATTGGTTTTGCAAATCATCGAAGACTTTTTTCGGTAAACCATTTGGATTACTCGCTGTTTTCACCATAATGGGTGGAACCGCACTGACCAAAACGGCCTTAGAAACATTTGCTTCACCATGTCGTGCAATATAGTGAGCCACTTCACCACCACCTGTTGAGTGACCAATATGCACCGCATTTTTGATACCGAGATGTTGTACCACCGCAGCGACATCGTCTGCATAGTGATCCATATCATGGCCATCCCAAACCTGACTTGAACGACCATGACCACGACGATCATGTGCCACGACACGGAAACCTTCATTCAAAAAGAATAACAGTTGCGCATCCCAATCATCTGAACTGAGTGGCCAACCATGATGAAAAAATAAGACCTGTGCATCGCGAGGTCCCCAATCTTTATAAAAAATATCTACACCATCTTTTGTCGTAACGTAAGCCATCTTTGTTTCTCCTGTGTAAGATTTACACTGTCGAGTTCTGATCTATGTTCTAATTAATGTTCCTGGAATCACATATTTTTCAAACTATCCGCATGGATAGTGACTCTATACTAAGGTTAAAGTTAGCTTTAAGGTCAACATAATTAGTCCCATTCTGATAACAAAAATGTAATTTAATGATTAAAAAATAAATAGATGATCAATAGACTTATTCATTGAGATCAATGGTTTTTTTCATAAATTTAAATGTTTTCAGTACTTGTTTTCTTTACATTGTTTCAACGAACCGGCTTTTTACTTATCAAATATTAAATTTAGCTGCTTGACATTAAAGTTGACTTTAATCTTATAGTGATTCTCAAGCAATCAATGTGCAGGTCTTGGCATAAGACTGGATGGATTGGGTCAATATAGGTTAAATATGAATAGTCATCAGCAATTTACTGAAGTTGAATTTGGACAGCAAAAAGTCAAAGTACCGAAAGGTGGTTACTATGATCGCTTTCGCATGCATCCCGATTTAGACCAAGTCGCTCAAGACCCTGCTGTGGGGAATATTGATTTCTTCCGTAAGATTCCGAAAAAATTGCTTGAATCCAGAGTTGGCCCAGTTTGGGCACCCAATTTTTATTATCGTAGCGCTAATGTGCAGGTTCTAATGCTCGCACCGCTTAAACAACTCAAGAAAAAACTGCCTGTTCCTTTAGAACCGCTACAGGCTTTTCCGGGTTATGGACTGGTTGCGCTCACTTTCTTTACTTATTCCGTTTGTGATAACGACCCATATAACGAAGTCTCAGTCGCAATTGTAGTGCGCCAACCCGATGCACGTGGCCCACATGCACTGGAACTGATCAACTCGATTCGGCAACGACATTTCTATGCTCATGTTTTAGCCCTACCAGTTGATACAGAGATAGCGCGGGTACGCGGCGTTTATGGCTATCAGTTGCCCAAGTGGCTGACTGAAATTAATGTCGACATCAACCCGATTGAGGTGAATGCCAATTTGATGGATACGGAAGGAAAAATTGATTTAAGCCTCAGCGCAGCAACGCCAACTTTACAGCAAGTGCAGTCGGAGACACGAACCAGTGAAGCCACAATGCTACATTTGGTCGACCACAAATGGCATCAAACACGCGTGCAATCAAATATCCTCTCTTTTGCACAAACCTTATTCCCAAGAAAAGTGAATTGGGTTCGTCATGGTGGACCTTTAAGCCAGTTATTGGATGAACTTGGTGCATCGAAAATTCTTCGTTTAGATGTGATTCATGACGCTCAAGTTGCGCTACATTTACCGCAAGCACTTTAAAAATTCAAACGATCAAACAATCAATGGAAAATAAATCATGAACCAAACAAAATATGATCTTGTGGTCTTCGGCGCCACCAGCTTTGTTGGACAAATCCTCACCAGATATCTGGCAGAATACTTTGCTGACCACAAAGAACAGCTGAATTGGGCAATTGCAGGACGTTCACAGCAAAAACTACAACACGTAAAAGATGCTTTAGGCACAGCAGGACAAGCTATTCCGATCTTGGTTGCCGATGCCAACAATCAAACCGAACTCGATGCGCTTTGTGCACAAACACGTGTGGTGGTCTCAACAGTTGGCCCATATGCTTTATACGGTGAACCATTGGTTCAAGCTTGTGTAAACAATGGGACAGATTATTGTGATCTGACTGGAGAAACCCAGTGGATTAAACAAATGATCACTCAATATGAAGCACAAGCCCAGCAATCAGGTGCGCGTATTGTGCATTGCTGTGGTTTTGACTCAGTTCCATCCGACATGGGAGTCTATTATTTACAACAACAAGCACAGCAACAGTTTAATGCAGCTGCGACCCAAGTCAGCATGCGAGTCAAAACCTTAAAAGGTGGTGCATCGGGTGGCACAGTGGCAAGCTTGATCAATGTTGTTCAAGAAGCCGCTGCTGATCCTGCCTTACGTAAAGATCTGCTCAATCCCTATATTCTTTGCCCTGTAGATCATGGCAATACCCAAAGACAAATTTATATCAAAACAGCCAAATTTGACCCTGATTTTAATGCATGGATTGCACCTTTTGTGATGGCAGCAGTCAATGAACGTGTGGTACATCGCTCAAATGCCTTATCTGGCAATGCTTATGGCAACAACTTTAGCTATAACGAAGCCATGTTGACTGGTGAGGGGCTAAAAGGACGCTTAAAAGCTTTAGCCGTTGTTTCTGGTTTAGCTGCGTTTATGCTCGCTGCGGTCAGTAAACCGATTAGCCAAGTGATGGAACGTTATCTATTACCAAAGCCAGGAGAAGGCCCTACTCCAGAACAACAACGCACTGGCCGATTTGACCTACGTTTTGTCGGTAAAACAGATGCAGGACAAAGCCTGAAAATTAAAGTGACTGGCGACCGCGATCCCGGTTACGGCTCTACAGGAAAGATGTTGGGACAAGCAGCGCTGAGTCTTGCCATTGACCATGCCAAAGATGGCGAAAAATCTACGCCTCAAGGTGGCTTTTGGACACCTGCAACCATGTTTGATGATCGATTCATTCAACGTTTAACAAAGCACGCAGGGCTTAAATTTGAACAGATTTAAAACGTTCTATAAGCGAATGTTCTATTCAAATCCCTAAGTTTTAAAACAAAAAGTATTCATCCTGCCCCATACATGATGAATACTCAGGAACTCAATCAATGAAATGTATTACCTTTAATGGTGCTGGTGGGCCTGAAGTAATCACTCTCAGTGAGCGGCCAATCCCCGAATTAAGCAATGAGGGTATCTTAATTGAAGTCGTCGCTGCTGGGATTAATGGCCCAGATGTCATGCAACGTCAGGGCTTATACGCCCCTCCCACTGGTGTCACCGACATTCCAGGACTAGAAGTTTCTGGAATTGTAAAACACGTCGGTCAATCGGTGACTAAATTTAAAGTCGGTGATGAAGTTTGTGCTTTGGTTCAAGGCGGTGGCTATGCGGAATATGTGGTTGCGCATCAAGACAACGTCCTGTTTATTCCAGATGGCCTCAGCTTAGTTGAAGGTGCTATTTTGTTGGAAACCTTTATGACGGTTTGGTCGCATTTATTTCAGCATGCCAAATTCCGTCCAAATAGCTCTATTCTGATTCATGGGGGTACCTCTGGTATTGGGACAACGGCAACTATGCTGACCCGTGCTTTTGGTGCGGCCCAAATTTTTACTACGGTTTCAAGTCTGGCACATCAACAAGCCAGTATTGAGATTGGCGCGGATGTTGCGATTAACTACAAACAACAAGATTTTGTTGAAGAAGTTAAAAAGCATACAGATGGCAAAGGTGTCGACTTTGTACTGGATATTATTGCAGGCGATTATATTCAAAAAAATTATGAAGTTGCGGCCATGAATGGCACTATTTTACAAATTGGTGTACTGAAAGGACTAGCACAAAATCTGAATATCTTTCCGATGCTGGCAAAACGTCTGACCCATACAGGCGCAACCTTACGTTCTCAGACGCCAGAAGCCAAAGCTCAGGTTATGACTGCCCTGCAAGACAAAGTTTGGCCTTTAATTGCTAAAGGGCAACTGAAGCCATTGTTATACCGAGCTTTTGATCTGGAAGATGCACAACAAGCGCATACCCTGTTACAACAAGGTGAGCATGTGGGTAAGTTAGCACTCATCGTTAAAAAATTAGTGTAATAAAGCATCTCAGGCCTTAGAAATTAAGGCCTGATTTTAAAACTTAAAGCATGAGACGTTTTCTTGCTGCAAGATATTCTCTTTCAAGACGATTCACGAGTTCCTCGACTGAAGTCGTGGCTTTAATTGCATTTAGCCCTTGTCCACATCCCCAAATATCACGCCAAGGTTTGACCTTGTGCTGTGTACCATCTTCATTCGGTGTACTGAAATCCATATCTTTCAGATTACCTTCAGGTAGATTGGCTGGATCAAGCCCCGCCGCACGAATACTTGGTGCAAGATAGTTACCATGCACGCCGGTAAATAAGTTGGAATACACGATCTCATCTGAATTATGATCGACAATGGCCTGCTTATAGGTATCTTCGGCATTGGCTTCATGGGTGGCAATAAATGCTGAACCGATATAAGCAAAGTCTGCTCCCATTGCCTGTGCAGCAAGAACCGCATCACCTGTAGAGATCGCACCCGATAAAGCCAGCGGTCCATCGAACCATTCGCGGATTTCCTGAATTAATGGAAATGGACTCTTCACACCTGCATGGCCACCTGCACCTGCTGCAACCGCAATCAAGCCGTCCGCCCCTTTTTCAATCGCTTTCTTGGCAAAGGTATTATTAATGACGTCATGTAAAACCACACCGCCATAACTGTGGGTAGCATCATTGATCTCAGTTCGTGCGCCTAAAGACGTAATCACAATCGGCACTTTGTATTTGACGATCAGTTCCATGTCATGTTCAAGACGATTATTACTTTTATGCACGATCTGGTTAATTGCAAAAGGTGCCGCTGGTCGCTCTGGATGTAAGGCATTATGTTCAGCAATTCCTTCGGTAATTTCTTTCAGCCATTCTTCTAGTTTTTCGGCAGGTCGTGCATTCAATGCCGGCATCGAACCGATCACACCCGCTTTACATTGAGCGAGAACCAGCTTAGGCGTGCTAATAATAAATAGCGGCGAACCAATTACAGGGAGTCTCAGGTTTTGCATTAATTCTGGAATTTTTGACATCACTTTTATCCTTTAGATACTTTTTATTTCAAATAGATACGGCCAGTTTTAGAAATAATAAGCATTTCGCTTTTCTTTAAATTCATTCAATCATATCGGGATAAAAGTTTTTATGCAACAAGTTGCATAAAAACTCTATTCACTATACTTGCTTGATAAAAAATATTAGCTTATTGAATAATTAAAATTTATAAATAATATAAATATTAATAGCTTAGTATTTTTAAATTCAGTTTTAATTCCTAAAAGATTGTATATGACTGTGAATTTTTAAAACTATCGAAAAGCTTCGGTTTTCAGAACATGCTTTTATCCCCCTTTTATAATGCTTATCAAATAAGAATCGTTACCAACAATATCAATGCGATAGTGCTTAAAGATGATATGCTGCGTTAATTTTTGATTCATTTATTAATCTCCTGGAGCTAAGTGATGAGCGTGATGACAAAAAAATTGCAACAACTGCGATTTGCCTCTGTACTCGAGGCCGTGACTTTATTGTTGTTATTTGTTGTGGCAATTCCCTTAAAGTACGCATTTGATTTACCGATAGCGACCAAAATCATGGGACCTATTCATGGATTGGCTTTTTTATTCTATCTTTGGAACTTAGTGCGCACCGCATCGGTTTGGTCAAGCATCGAGTTACTTAGATTATTTATTCTTGCATTTATTCCATTGGGTGGTTTTTTTAACGAAAAATACATCGCGCAACGTCAAGCCAAACTATAAGTCTTAGATGCTGATCACAAAAAAAGGAAATCCGATGATTTCCTTTTTTTGTTTGGAGAACATGACACAAGCAATCTATTTTTGATCAACCTGCCTAAACGCTTTTGCAAGTTGGCTTAAACTCTTGATTTGTTTGCCATAACGGCGGCAGGAACGACAAGCCAATACATGTAGCTGTAGATGCATCTGCTCAAGTCGTAATAATGACCTATCCTGCTTTTCGGATAATAATTGGGTGGCTTGGCGGCATGTCAACATGAACAATCCTCCTGCAATAACCATTTATTTTCTAAACATTCACGTAACCGTGTTCGGCTGCGATACATCAGTACATTAAAATGTGAAACTGTCAGTTCAAGTTTCTCACAAATTTCAGTGCTACTCAGCTCAATCATTTCACGCAGCATAAATACCTGCGCATATTTAGCAGGTAGATGATTGAGACAAGCATCAAAGATTATCCAGAAATCTTGTTGCTCCATCATCTCTTCTGGGCTTAGCCAAGCTTGTGGCGCTTCATATTTATGCCAATGCCCTGAAGCATCAAATAAGGCCTCTATACTGAGTTCACTTTCTTCATCGTTAAAGAGTTCACTCATACTGACTAAACGAGATTTCTGCCGAATCAAATCAATAATCTTATTTTTAAGAATCGCAAACACCCAAGTTTTAAAAGCCGCCCGTCCTGTAAATGAATCTAGATGTTGAAAGGCACTGGTCAGTGCTTCCTGAACCACATCTTCCGCCTGCGGCAATGAAGCAAGCTGCAAGACAGCAAATTTAATCATTTGCTGTCTTAAATCTTGTAAAAAAGCAGGATTGTGCAACTGATGAAGTAGATCATCATGATCTGGTGCTGAAGCTGAATTCATCCCTGTATCTCATCATTATTATGAGGAACGTGAATTAATCTTAACCGAGTTAAGAATGCTTTTAACCCATAGATTTGTAGTTGCACCTCCTCTTCATCAAAATCAGGAAGTACTGATTTAATCAATTGCTGTAGCGCTTGTTCAATTCCTCTATTCTGTTGGATCAATTCGATCATCGCAGCGTATAAAGGTGACACGACCTCAACACAGACCTGATCAAGATCATCCCGCCATACCAGAATAGCGCTTGGCGCTTGTTCAACCTGTTCAAGCTTCATGGTTGTTGTCCAGCGATAAACAGGATATTGATAGGCCAATATCCATACTTGGGTAGTCAATTGCCAGTCTTGATCTTCTGTCAGAATCGGCATTTCGATTTCTACCGTATCTAAATAGAGTTCAAGCCATTCATATTGTAATAACTCTGCCAACCAAGGGAATTCTTGCAGTGCAGGATGTTGCTGGGTGCTTAAGTATTCTCGAAACTGTAAAGAAATATCATTGTATAACGGTGATTGGCACTGTGATTTCTGAAAAAATTCTGCTAATAACGGTTGCCATTTCGGCTCCGTCAACATACTACGTGCAACAGGAAATACCAAGTTGATAAATGAACCAACATTATTAAATAGCAAATCACGATAGACCTGCATACGCTGCGCTGAAAAGTTTTGTGGTAGCTCTAATTCAGGATCACGAATCCAGTCACAAAACTGTCGCTGCGTGGTATGAAAGGATATTGGCTTTGCCTTCATCACGACCCTCCTGCTGCATATTTTTGATACTGGTCAATTCATCTTGTAACTGTTGCCAGGATGGAATATTAAAGTCTCGTTCCAGTAAGGTGGGTTTAACTCCACAAACCTGATAGGTATATCGAAGGAGTTGCCAAACTGGATCACTAATTTCAGTACCATGGGTGTCGATCAACAGGTTTTGTTCAACTTGTTGATGTCCCGCAATATGTAAATAACGAATTCGCTCTTTCGGCATTGCGTCAATAAATGCATAAGCATCACTGCCATGATTCACGCTATTCACATAGACATTATTCACATCCAGTAGTAATTCACAGTCTGCTTTGAGCAGTACTTCACGTACAAATTCAGCTTCACGCATTTCTGCATTGGGCATTAAATAGGTGGAGACATTTTCGATCACCAGTCGCTGCCCTAAAATATCTTGCACACGTAAAATTCGTTCAGCTACATATTTAACCGCTGCTTGTGTCATCGGAATCGGTAATAAATCATATAAATAACCACCATCATGGGTATAACTTAAATGTTCTGAATAAATCGGTACTTGATAACGTTGTAGAAAATTTTTAACTTGTTGGATAAATTCATAATTAAGAGGATGCGGCCCACCAATGGATAAAGACAGTCCATGACAGATTAAAGGCGCTTTCTCTACACATTGGGCTAAAAGTTTGGCATGCCGACCCGCAAAACCCATCCAGTTTTCAGGAGCCACTTCGATAAAATCGGGATGTTTCTCAGCATTTATAAATTCATCAATAAATTCACGCCTTAGCCCAAGACCTACACCTAACAATTCAGCCATGCATACACTCCTTTTATTGAAATAATGTCGGTCTAAGCTTTAGACCGACATCCCCCATGATTGAATGGCTTATTTGGCACCACACTTGCCGTCAGCCACTTTTTTATCCGCGCCGCATTTTGCATCAGCTGCTTTCTTGGCTGCGCCACACTTGGCATCCGCAGTTTTTTTTGCAGCACCACATTTGGCTTCAGCAGACTTTTGCTGTTGTTTTACTTTATTGGCGCCACATTTCGCTTCACCGCACTTTCCATCAGCAGCTTTGCTTGCATGGGCCTCTGTAGTCGTTGTCGTTGCTGCAATAGTCACTTGGGTTACACCAGCGACTGATAATGCTAGTAACGCTGCAACTGAAGTCATTGAATTAAGTTTGCTCATTTTTCTATTCCTTTTAAGGTAAATTCTCGGTTTGTACATAGGTACATAAAGTTAGACGGCGTAAATCTCGATTTATTACAGTGCAAATAAAAAAAATTTATGTAAGAAACGGAATCCTCACCCGACTAATGATCATTCAATCCTATTCGGTGTGAAATTATCATGAAGAACTTTTTATATACTCTTACTCAGCAATATCAAAACATTTGCTCAGCACTCAAACATGCGGATGGCATTGCGGCGCTTGCCTTACGTTGCTATTTAGTCCCTATATTTTGGATGGCAGGTACAAATAAACTGATGCATTTTCAAGATACGGTGCAATGGTTTGGTAATAGCGATTGGGGCTTGGGTTTACCCTTTCCGCATATCATGGCAGCACTGGCAACATCGGCTGAACTTGCTGGGGCTGTGCTTTTAACGCTCGGTCTGTTAACACGTTGGATTAGTATTCCATTGATCGTTACCATGTTGGTGGCGATCGTCACTGTACACCTGCCAAACGGCTGGCAAGCGATTGCCGATCCCAATGCACCCTTTGCCAATCAACAAGTACTCGCCTCTGCTGAAAAGCTGGAAGCAGCTCGGGGAATTCTAGAAAACTATGGTCATTATGACTGGCTAACATCCAGCGGCTCTTTTGTGATTCTGAATAACGGAATCGAGTTTGCTGTTACTTATATGATCATGTTATTGGCTCTGATCGTATTGGGCGGTGGTCGATATTTCAGTCTAGACTATTGGATAAAGCAAAAAATTTCGAAGTGGCTTTCTTAAAACTAGCTCAGCATCAATAACGTCAGGAAGCTGACCGCAATATTACAATTTTGTCATTTATAAAAATCTGATTATCTTTGACGCTAAAATGACACGATAAAACTTTGGGCTCGATGAAAGCATGCGAATACTTCTAGTTGAAGATGAACAAAAAACGGGTGACTATCTGCAAAAAGGCTTAACCGAAGCTGGTTATGTGACGGATTGGAGTCAGGATGGTATCTCAGGTTTACATCTTGCTGTGACAGAACAATATGACCTGATTATTTTGGATGTGATGCTGCCGAAACTGGATGGCTGGAAAATCCTCACGGAAATTCGCAAAGTAAATACTTTTCTCCCAGTGCTGTTTCTTACTGCAAAAGATCAGATCGAAGATCGTGTCAAAGGCTTGGAACTCGGTGCAGATGATTTCCTGATTAAACCCTTTGCCTTTGCTGAATTACTCGCTCGGATTAAAACTCTATTAAAACGTGGGCAAATTAAAGAAGAGCAAACCTTCTATGCCGTTGCAGATTTACATCTTGATTTGATTAAACGGCGTGTGGTGCGTTCTGGACAACGGATTGACCTGACTGCCAAAGAGTTTTCATTATTAGAACTATTTATGCGCCGTCAAGGTGAAGTCTTACCTAAATCACTGATTGCTGCACTGGTTTGGGATATCAATTTTGATAGTGATACTAACGTGGTCGAAGTCGCAATTCGTCGATTGAGAAATAAAATTGATACCGATTTTAGCCCCAAACTGATTAGAAACATCCGTGGCATGGGCTATGTCCTAGAGATCGAAGATGAGAAATAAGTTATTCCGTTCGATTGGCTTTCGAATCAGTTTTATATCTACCTTATTCACGACGCTGATCTTGATCGTCATGGGAATATTCGTCAATCAACATGTGGTCAATTATTTTTATCAACAAAACCAAAAAGAAATTGAAGGCAAAATTCAACTGATCGAAAATCTCTTCCAACAAAAACCAAGTAACTTTAAAGATGGTTTAGATGAAGCCTTGATTGGGCACGATAATCTGGTGATCCAGATCAAACTAGCAAATGGCCAAACCATTTATAATAAAAAGAATAACCATGCGGACCTGAGCCAATTGATTCAAAATAAAAATGGGCAATGGATTAACTGGAAAAATAAGGATCAGAATTATCAAGGCATCATGATCAATAAAAACCTTCGCTATGATCAAAGTAATCAAAACATGCAAATTATTGCTGCGATTGAAGTGACTGATAATTACTACTTCTTGCACTCTTTTAAACGGCAGTTACTGATGATTGGTCTACTCGGTGTGATTGGCCTGATGTTTTTAGGTTGGTTAGCCACTTGGCAAGGTCTTGGCCCGATTCGGAAAATGGCAAAACTGTCAGAAAACATTTCTGCAAATAATCTGTCCAACCGCCTTGATCTGAGTAATATACCAATTGAACTCACACCATTAGCAACTGCATTTAATGACATGCTGAATCGTTTAGAAATCTCAGTCGATAAACTTTCTGCATTCTCAAGTGATTTGGCCCATGAAATCAGAACGCCGATCAATAATCTCATGATGCAGACCCAAGTTTCCTTGACCAAGCCAAGAACCATTGAGCAATATCAAGATGTATTATTTTCAAACTTAGAAGAATATGAACATCTGGCAAAAATGATTTCAGATATGTTATTTCTTGCCAAATCGGATCACAATCTCGCATTGAAAAACAAAAAGGAAATCGATTTAAAGCAAGAAATGCGGGTACTGTTTGAATACTTTGAAGCCTTTGCCTCAGAAAAGCAGATACAGCTCAAGCAAACAGGTCAGGCATCTATTCAGGCCGAACCTGCGATGATTCGTAGAGCCTTTAATAATTTAATCTCGAATGCAATTAAATATGGCGAGTCAGAATCGACTTTAGAAATCAGGCTCAGCCAAAATGATCAGCACTCGATCATTCAGATTAAAAACAAAGTGTCTGCTGAAATGCAGACTTTAAGCCCTTTACAACTTTCTCGTTTCTTTGACCGCTTTTATCGTCTGGACTCATCACGACACAAGGCTGAAGATGGTACAGGTCTAGGGCTGGCCATTACCAAGTCGATTATCGAAATTCACGGCGCGGAAATTGATGCATTTATCGAAGGAGAAAATATTGTCTTTCGAATAATTTTTAAAGTCGAATGACTGCAACATATAAAGAACCCTACAATTTGGGAGAAATTGTAGGGTTCTTACAAAATTAAATCCTAGTTTGCCTGATTTTGACCATTGCCACCTTGTACAGTTGCATTACGCTCTTGGTTTTTTTCCAAGAACATTAAACCACCATCTGCATAACTTAAGCTCGCTGTTGTCGCAAACGATAGGATAAAGATGAGTTTAACCAATGCTTTCATTTCTATTCACCTATTCTCTCTTAACTTCCTATAGGATAGAACAGGCAGTCCAACAACAGCATGACCTGAAAATGACAATTTCGTCATTTCTATTGCAAGGCTTAACCGTACAATTGACTCATTAAATATACAAGATCTCTCAATTCGATCTTATTATTTATCTAGGACTGTTAATAAATGAATAACTGCATCACCTGCCAATTGCATTGACTTTGGATCAACCTGCTCAATCGTATCACATGCTTTGTGATAACACGGCGCGAACTCAAGTTCATCCCCTTTCATTTGCTCATTAAACAAGATGACAGCAGTCACTGGAACTTTACCTAAGAACGGCGCTGTATCACTGGCAGTTAAAGTCGAAACATCTTCTTTAATTTTGAGATTTTTTGCTTTAAAAAACGCCTTAAGCGTTTCTTCCAATGCTAAATCACCGGCATGGCTCGGTAGACTACGCAAACCATCGAGTAAGGGCTTATAGTCCTGTTCCTGCATGCCACGCTCTTTTAACATTTTTTCCATCTCATCCACAGATGATTTATCTCCATCTGCAATCAGTATTTCAGGATTTTTAGTGCCGACCATATCAAGATTGATATAAGCTTTAATCGACTTTAATTGTTCAGCAGTCAGCTTCTCCACATACGCTTGAGAACCCGCAATACCGACTTCTTCTGAGTCCCAAAATGCCAAATAAATGGTGTTTTTCGGCTGTATTTTTTGGCTCGATAATTGTGTCATCAAGTCGAGTAATAAGGCCACGCCTGATGCATTGTCATTGATGCCAGGCCCCATTTTGACCGAATCATAATGTGCACCGAGCAAGATCACGCTTTGTGTTGATTCACCAGGAATCTCCACAATAATATTTTGGCCTTTGGTTTTTTCCCGATTTTCAAAAGTCTGAATTTCTGTTTTAAAACCTGCTTGCTTGGCTTGATTTAAAATATAGTCTGCACTTGCCAAACCACCTTGCGTACCCACAGCACGATTGCCACCATGCTGTTTGGCAATTTGTTCAAAAGCCTGTAAATGCGTCATCATCTGTACTGCATCCAGTTTTAAACCAGATTGACTGACAGCTTCTATTTTTTCTTTGGAATGTGGCTCGTTTTTTTGACAGCCACTGATTGCAAACATGCTACTTAAAACACAAACACCTAAAAATTTATTAAAAAACATAAAACAAATTTAAACCGTTTTTATAAAGTATGCTTAATACTAGATTTGCACCTGTGGATTTGCCATTTCAATTTGTATCATTTGTTCTTATCGATCTAATCAAAATGATATCGGTGCTTATTTCAAACAACAAACAAAGCCCATTCTCAATGAAACGGGCTTTGTACTGAGACCGAGGTTATTTTAGTGATGATTTAAACCACTAAAAATCTGTTCTAATACTTGCCCAATCGCCAATATTTCATGATCCGTATGCGGTAAACCATCAATTTCCAATCCAATCGGTAATTTTGATTTTTCTCCAACACCAATCGGCAAACTTAGCCCTGGTAAACCAATATTACTGCCTGGGTCGGTATTACGAATAAGTGCTTGAAAGTTTTCAACTGAACTCACTTGCTCATTTGCCAGTGGCGCAACCATGGCTGAGGTTGGAAAAACTAAGGCATCTAGTCGATGATCTTGAAAAGTTTTCTGATATAGCGCAAGCAATTGAGGGCGCGCCTGTATAATCGCATCATGATATAAAGGTTCGACCGCTACAGACTGCCCTGTTTGATCTACAATCAATTCAGGCAGAATATGTTGCTTGAATAGTTGCTGCACATCAGGGCTTGAAATTTGCTCCACAATAGCATCTAGATCTATTCCGATTTCATGTTTCTTTAAATATTCAATCAGATCATATTTGCCTTCGTAGATCACTACAGGAAATGAAATACGATGATTCAGTTGCTCTAACTCAGGCATGTCTACACTGATGATTTCAATTCCAGCATTTTTTAAAAGCTGTAGTGCTTGATGTGCTTGCAGTTGTACATCTTGGTCCAAATTTTCCCAAAAATAAGCACAGAGTCCAAGTCTAATCCGCTGCTTAGACATAGTAAACGGTATCTTCTGCTGGGTAATCACTTGGTCAATCAGCATAATGTCTGCTACTGAATGTGCCATAGGGCCTGCGGTATCACGAGTATGGGAAATGGGGGTAATCCCCTCTTGAGCATAGCGTCCTAGCGTTGGACGAAAACCGACACAGCCATTCAGTGCACTGGGTAATCTGACAGAAGCTCCTGTATCCGTTCCGATTGCAATTGGCACCATACCTGCGGCAACAGCAACGGCACTTCCTGAAGAAGAACCACCCGCAATATGTAAAGGATTCACTGCATTGCGTGTGCCAACAACCCCGTCAATATGCATTGCAGTATTGTAGCCAGTGACCCCAAACGCCAGTTCATGCATATTGGCTTTCCCAACAATAATCGCCCCCTGATCAATCAATACTTGAATCACAGGTGCTGTTGCTTTGGGTCTGAACCCTATTAAAGCAGGAGTTCCCGCTGTATTGGCGAAACCTGCAACATGAATATTATCTTTGACTGCAATTAATACGCCGATCAATGCAGGACAAGGCTTCCCTTCCGCAATAGATTGATCCCAAAACTGAGCCTGCTGAATCGCTGCCGCTTGATCAAGGCTGATAAAAGCATTTAAAGACCGTTGTGCATCAATCTTTTCAAAATAATGGTCTACCAACTGTTCGCAAGAAACTTTTCGATCACGAACCAAAGCTGTTATTTCCTTGATTGTCGCTCTATGCAGTTGAAATTCTTGGTCCTGATCTACCTTTTCATTCACATTTAACATTTTGACTTAAAATCCATTTAAGTAATTATTTTTATAATTTGTACCGTTTTAAATCTATTGAATATCCTCAAAATTGAGGAGATCATTAAGCATGCATCAATGCAGCCATTTCTGTACGGTTATGACAACCTATTTTTTTCATGGCACTTTTAAGATGCGTCCTGACGGTAGTGAAGCCAATATCCAGTAAATTGGCAACATGTTTATCACTCAATCCCTTGCACACCAACATGACCACTTCTTCCTCCCGCTGGGTCAAACCGTATTGAGTTGATAAACCTATCGCTAAGGCTTGGGTCATATAAGGTTCAAGCAAGTTTAAAATTCTCTTTTCTCGTTCACTAAACATCGCTGAATCTTGAGCACGCCAAATACGCAAATCACCTAGATCTATCCCATCTCGAACAAAATAGATATTTACCCCATGATACAGACCATAAGGGCGTAGAAACTCATTGTAATAATCCGTTTTTTTTAGTTCTGATAGAGAAATGATTTCATTAACGAAAGTTGCTTGTTGCCGTTCCCGCAGCCGAGACGTAATCGGGTCATCGTGCTGCCAAATACGGTCATATTCCACAATCGCTTTAGGGTCGATCCGCCACATAAGGCCTTGTTTGGATAAATGCTGTTTTGCATCCCAAATATAAGATGCTGCAAAATCAGCGCGCAATAAAGTCGCGATATCAGCCAGAATGTTTTGCCTTAAAGTTCCCTGACCTTTTTCTGAACCTAATTTCCACATAATTTCAGATAAAAGCGTAAATTCTGATGAACTTAAATCGTGTTCCAAAAGCATAGCATGCTACCTTTCTATCTTCCCGACACCTGTCCACTCTAGAATAAAGATGAACAGTTATTCCCTTTCGTCTTCCTTTATCTTTTATATGTCACTGAGCCATTATTTTCTACACTTTATTTTTTAATCGGCTTGCATGTGGTGTTTTGCCGTACCAACGTTTATAAGCATGTATAAAACTGGCGGGTTCAGCATAAGCTAACCATTCTGAGATTTGCTCAATCGAAGTTTGGGTTGAAGACAAATATAAATCTGCCAGAATTTTTCGGATGTCCTCCCTGATTTTAATAAAGGTGGTTTGTTCGTGAGCTAAATAACGCCGTAAGGTTCGGGAGTTTAGGCATAAACGATTCGCAACCTCTTCCATTGAAGGAATTTCCCCTCTACTATTCATTAAGATTTGCTGAACTTGCTCAGTATATTTTTTTTGAGATTGCCGCTTGTCCAATATTTGTTGGCATTGTTGTTCAGCTGAATGTAACACCAGCTCATTAGCCATACTGAGCTTTTGATCTATTTTTTCGGCATTTAATACAACAAAGTTTTTTGATCCACCAAATTCGGGTGTAATCCCAAATAACTCTCGATAAGACTGAATTTCTGCATGAGGCTGAAAAGCAAATACGACTTTTTGGCACAAATGCTCTCGAATCAGATCTTGTTGAACTGTAATCAAGGCAGCAACATCTCGCTCAATAATAAATTGCCATAAAACTTGCGGAATCCTTTCATCAACCACAATTTCGATTTGAATATTACCAGTCTCTGGGTGTTCTGATACGAGAAACTGACTAAAAGCAAAAGATAAAGGAAAATAAGCCAAAGCAAAGTTGAGTGCTTCACGAATATTCGCACTGCTAATCAAGCCTAAACCTAAACAGCCAAAGGCAGTAAAGTGGTAACGCTGGCCAACGGCTAAGCCAAGGGACGGTCTCTGTCCAAATTTTTCGACTAAATTACCGATAAGCTGTAATTCTTGCTGTCCAGTTACCAACATATTTGGATCAAGCAACTGTTGCTGTTCCAGTCCTGTTCCCTTGAGGATCTGTGCATGACTCACGCCCAGTTCAGAAGCAAAATCTGCCATGAGACGAACACTGTGGATACTACGTTCATATGTCCATAAGTACTTCAAGCATATTTCTCAATGTCCGCTAATCACAATATTTTGTCCTCATCCATCCTCTAAATCAATGCATGAAACGATTATTCTGCGAGCTATACATGATTTTTTTTCTCGAGTCAGTTATGTTGAAACAACAATTATCTTCAAATAAAAATATTCGTATCGCCATTATTGGAACAGGATTTGGTGGTTTAGGCTTGGCGATTCAGCTGAAACTTGCTGGGTTTGAACAATTTACCTTATTTGAAAAAGCGAATGATGTCGGGGGTGTCTGGCGTGACAATACTTATCCTGGCGCTGCCTGTGATGTCCCTTCTCACCTATATTCTTTTTCTTTTGAACAGGAGCTTGGCTGGAAAAATCGCTATGGTTCATCACAGGAAATTCACCAATATTTAAAACATTGCACTGATAAATATCAGCTTTATCCGCATATCCAATTTAATACTGAAATTGTCAGTGCGGACTTTGAAGCAACACAAGGTGTTTGGCATATCCAAACACGAACAGGAGAAAAATTCGAGGCAGAATTTCTGATTGCAGCCGTTGGTCAACTCAATCGGCCAGCCTATCCTAAAATAAAAGGACTGGATCGTTTCAAAGGCAAAAGCTTTCACTCAGCGCGTTGGGATCATGACTATGATTTAAATAATAAACGTGTGGCTGTGATTGGTACCGGTGCCAGTGCGATTCAGTTTGTGCCTGAAATTGCCAAACAAGTTGCTCATCTAGATATCTATCAGCGTTCCGCACCTTATGTCATTCCCAAGCCAGACCGTATTTATTCAAAATTGGAACGAAAAGTTTTCCAAAAACTACCGATTCTACAAAGTCTTGATCGCGTCTTTCAATATAGTTATAACGAAATTCGCCTTAAGAGCTTTACTGCAACGCTGAATGAAATTCCTTTGGCGGAATATATTTTTCAGCGGCATATCCGTGAAGAAATCAAGGATCCTCATTTTCGCCACCGTCTGATGCCCGACTACCCGATTGGTTGTAAACGTATTCTGATTTCTAATCATTGGTATCGAAGTCTGGTTCGCCCCAATGTCGAGGTGATCAATACCGCAATTCAGCAAGTCACTGAAACAGGTATTATCGATAAAGATGGGAAAGCACGTGAAGTCGATGCCATTATTTATGGAACAGGTTTTGCTGCAACTGAGTTTATGGCACCGATGCAAATTACTGGACTCAATGGCAAGACCCTCAAACAACAATGGGGAGATGGTGCAGAAGCTTATTTAGGCTTAACCGTGAGTAGCTTTCCTAATTTCTTCATGCTGTATGGCCCAAATACCAATCTTGGGCATAACTCAATCGTGTATATGATTGAAAGTCAGGTGAACTATATTCTAGATGCAATTCAAGTACATATTCAGAATAATTTATGTTTTGCAGATATAAAAACTGAAATCCAGACCCAGTTTAATCAGGAGATCCAAGAAAGAATGAAATCAACCATGTGGTCTCAAGGTTGCACCAGTTGGTATCAAACCGCGACAGGGAAAAATACCAATAATTGGCCGGGTTTCACATTGGAATATCGTCAGCGCACGCGTCGTTTTGATCTGGAAAATTATACTCAAATTGCAAAATCCTCACCGACGACTGTTCAGATACAAGCTTTAGAAAAACAAATGGCGGTTTAAATGAAATCATTCAATAACAAAGTTGCAGCCATTACAGGCGCAGGTTCAGGAATTGGTCAAGCACTAGCAATTGCATTGGCAAAACAAGGCTGCCATCTGGCTTTATCGGATGTAAATGAGTTCGGTCTGGCCAAAACCCAAACTTTATTAAAGTCATATCCAGTCAAAATTACAATACAAGTGCTTGATGTCGCCAATCGTCAAGACATGGCAAATTGGGCTAAAAGCGTGGTTGAACAGCATCAGCAAGTCAATCTGATCTTTAATAATGCGGGAGTTGCCATCGGCAGCACCGCTGAAGGCGTTAGCTATGAAGATCTTGAATGGTTGATTGGGATTAATTTTTGGGGTGTGGTATACGGCACCAAAGAGTTTTTACCCTATCTAAAACAAAGTGGTGATGGACATGTCATTAATATTTCAAGTATGTTTGGGCTGACGGCGCAGCCCACTCAAAGTGCTTATAACGCGAGTAAATTTGCAGTTCGCGGCTTTACCGAGTCTTTACGTCAAGAACTCGATATACAAGATTCAGGTGTGAGTGCAACCTGCATACATCCAGGTGGAATTCGGACCAATATTGCTAAAGCTGCGCGGATTAATAACAGTGTCGAAATGTTAGGGATGGATCCTGTGAAAAGTCAGCAGGCTTTCGACAAAATTTTAAGAACACCCGCTGATGAAGCAGCAAATCAGATTCTTAGCGCCGTGCTCAAAAATAAACGTCGCCTCCTCATTGGTGCAGATGCCAAAGCGGTAGATCTCTTGCAACGAATTCTGCCGCAGGGGTATCAAAAGATATTTGCCACAGCCACTGCCTTACAAGCGAAATTTTTACAATAAATCAAGCTTTTCTATGGATTGACTTGTATCTGATCAAGCTAAGGGTCAATCCATGGATTGCTATCTTTTCCTATAAAGCCGATAGAAACATAATGGCTCAGAATAAATAGATGAATAGGACCAGTTTTAATCCTGTTCAAAGTACAATTCTTTCTTCGCATTTATAAATAACAGCCTAAAAGTTGATAAATCTGCTTGACCTTCCCATAATGTCAAGGTCTATGCTGAAAGCAATCAGATCATCTCTATAGGTATAACTTATGGAAACGCAAACAAAAACATCGCCGAATAATATGAAAGTCAGCCTGCAGGTTGAAGGTATGACCTGTGCCAGTTGTGTCGGCCGAGTTGAAACTGCGCTCAACAAAGTTGACGGCGTCCAATCTGCCTCCGTAAATTTAGCCACAGAACGTGCAGATATTACCCTTGCCAAACTTGTCGATCGACAGATACTGATTCAAGCGATTGAACAAACAGGTTATGACGTCCCTGCCAGCAAGGTCGAGTTATCGATTGAAGGCATGACCTGCGCTTCATGTGTTAGTCGTGTTGAAAAAGCCCTGAATGCGGTAAGTGGCGTAGAAACAGCCAATGTCAATTTAGCCACAGAACGCGCTACCGTAACAGGTACAGCTAGCGTGGAAAACTTAATCGCAGCCATCGATAAAGCGGGTTACGATGCCAAAGAGATTCAAGCATCTATTCCAGATCAAAGCGAACAACTCGAGAAAAAAGATCAAGAAAGAGCTGAGCTTAAGCGAGACTTGATTATTGCGACAGTTTTAGCATTGCCTGTGTTTATTTTGGAAATGGGCTCTCATCTAATACCAGGTGTTCATCATCTGATTGAACAAACCATCGGTATGCAAAATAGTTGGTATCTCCAATTCATTTTAACCAGCTTGGTCCTGATTATTCCGGGTCGCCGTTTTTATAGCAAAGGTCTCCCTGCTTTATTCCGTTTAGCGCCTGATATGAACTCTTTGGTCGCAGTCGGCACATTAGCAGCCTACCTATTTTCTTTGGTTGCGACTTTTACACCAAATTTGCTTCCCGCTGGAACGGTAAATGTCTATTACGAAGCCGCCGCTGTGATTGTGGCTTTAATCTTGCTCGGTCGCTTTCTTGAAGCCAAGGCTAAAGGTCGAACATCAGAAGCCATTCAGCGTTTAGTCAGCCTACAAGCAAAAGTTGCCCATGTTTCTCGTGATAATCAGGTGGTCGATATTCCGATCGATCAAGTGCTTGCGGGCGATTTCGTGATTGTAAAGCCGGGTGAAAGAATTCCTGTTGATGGTGAAGTGATTGAAGGCCAAAGCTTTGTCGATGAATCAATGATTACTGGTGAACCGATTCCTGTTGAGAAAAACGTCGGCAACCAAGTGGTGGGTGGAACCATTAACCAGAATGGTACTTTAAGTTTTAAAGCAGTTGCTGTCGGTGGCGATACCATGCTGGCGCAGATCATTCGTCTGGTCGAGCAAGCGCAAGGCTCTAAAATGCCGATTCAAGCTGTGGTCGATAAAGTGACCTTATGGTTTGTACCTGCGGTAATGATTGCTGCACTACTCACCTTCCTTGTCTGGCTAATTTTTGGTCCTTCTCCTGCATTAACCTTTGCACTGGTCAATGCCGTCGCTGTGTTGATTATTGCCTGTCCCTGTGCCATGGGCTTGGCAACACCAACGTCGATTATGGTTGGTACTGGACGTGGTGCAGAACTTGGCATCCTATTCCGTAAAGGTGAAGCATTACAGTTGTTAAAAGATGCCCAAGTGGTTGCGGTGGATAAAACAGGTACCTTAACTGAAGGTCATCCAGTACTCACTGATTTCGAGGTAACAGCAGCCTTTGAGCGAAATGAGGTGCTTAGTCGAGTTGCAGCTGTTGAATCTCTTTCAGAACATCCGATTGCCAAAGCGATTGTCGATGCAGCTAAAAATGAAGGTCTGTCACTCGCAAAAGTTGATCGCTTTGATTCAGTGACGGGTATGGGTGTCAATGCTACTGTAAATGAAAACCAGAACATCTATATTGGTGCAGACCGTTATATGACTGAACTTGGACTGGATATCACGCCATTTTCCCATACAGCACAACGTTTGGGCGATGAAGGTAAATCTCCGCTCTATGTGGCGATTGATGGCACTTTGGCAGGGATTATTGCAGTTGCCGATCCAATCAAAGACACCACTCCTACTGCCATTCAAGCACTACATCAACTGGGTCTAAAAGTCGCCATGATTACCGGTGACAATGCGCGTACCGCACATGCGATTGCCAAACAACTCGGGATTGATGAAGTGATTGCCGAAGTTCTACCTGAGGGTAAAGTCAATGCCGTACAGGAATTGAAAGCAAAATATGGCAATATTGCCTTTGTGGGTGACGGTATTAATGATGCACCAGCATTGGCTCAAGCCGATGTGGGTCTTGCGATTGGAACAGGTACAGATGTTGCAATTGAATCTGCGGATGTCGTACTGATGTCTGGGAACTTGCAAGGCGTTGCCAATGCAATTGCCCTCTCTAAAGCAACCATTGGCAATATTCATCAAAACTTGTTCTGGGCCTTCGCTTATAACACCTTATTGATCCCTGTGGCTGCGGGTGTGTTGTACCCAGCGTATGGCATCTTAATGTCGCCGATTTTTGCCGCAGCGGCAATGGCACTTTCAAGTGTGTTTGTACTGGGTAATGCCTTACGTTTACGCCGTTTCCAACCGCCATCTGTAGCTAGAGGCTAATGGAGGATCTTATGAATATTGGTAAAGTGTCTCAAGCTTCAGGTGTAACCACCAAAATGATTCGTTATTACGAGCAGATTGGTTTAATTCCAGCAGCGGGTCGCAGTAATGCAGGCTACCGCTCTTATTCTGACAATGATGTGGAACGTTTAAAATTTATCAAACGTAGTCGTGAGTTAGGATTCTCAGTTATAGAAATTACTGATTTACTCGACCTATGGAATAATCGCAACAGACATAGCGCTGATGTAAAGCAATTGGCACAAGCACATATCCATAAGCTAGAACAACGTATTCAAGACCTAGAGCAAATGGCACAAACACTCCAGAACTTGGTCGATTGCTGTGCGGGTGACAATCGCCCCGACTGTCCGATTCTGGAAGGCTTAAAAGAGCCAAGTCATGAAATGAAGGACATCCATCATCATAATGATTTGCTCTCGCTATCCCCACTCACTGGGCGCAAGTAGAACAGCATAAAAGGCGATCTTATGATCGCCTTTTATTTTTTATCCATTCCATGGATACAAAAAAGCGGCTATATCAGCCGCTTTGTATTCATCAACAGATTAACGTGGTGGAAAACCGGCTTCTGATAAAGCCTCAACTACTTGTTGCTGTGAGGCTGTAGTTTCAACTTTAACACTGCGGTTAGGTGGATCAGTAATCACTTTTGCATTGGCGTCTACCGCTTGGATTGCACGGGTTACGCCACGTGCACAGCCACCACAGGTCATATTTTCAACATGAAATTCCATCGTAAAACTCCATTCGGTTATTTAAGAAGATATACACACTATAAAGGTTACCATAATGGTAAGGTCAAGCCTTTTACACATTAAAATAAATACTATTTTCAGGTGATCACTTTTTCTTTTCTGACACATAGTTGACGGTGTATTTAGGAATCTCGATTTCTAAAGACTGATCCTGAATATTCACCTGACAACAGAGTCTTGATTCTGGACTCAAGCCCCACGCCCGATCCAATAGATCAGCTTCTATATCCCCAATTTCCTGTAAATTTTCAAAGCCTTTGCTTACAATCACATGGCAGGTGGTACAGGCGCCTGATAGGTCACAAGCATGTTCAATGTTAATCCCATGATCAAGTAAGCTTCTACAGAGGTTTGCGCCAGGTTCTATTTCAACAATAGCCCCTTCTGGACAGACTTTTTCATGTGGGAGAACGGTTATCTTAGGCATAATTGCTACCTTTCTTTCTATCTAATTACGAAAAACTGTAATCAATAAAAGACTGTTGTGATTCAACCTCTTACTGATGGAACTATCAAATCAGGAATAAGATCGAAAGCTTTATAATAGATGCCTTGTTAACCAAGCATTGATCACTTTAATTTCAATATCTTGTGCCAAAATAATATTTTTTGCCAGCATTCGAATTTCTGGGTCAAAACCATATTTCAAGGCGACCTTGGCCATATCCACGATGACTTGATGATGTGGAATCATTCCACGCATAAAATCGATGTCGGCATTGCCTGTGTAATTGATTTGCATATCAACCTGCATACGGCTCTTTAGTTCCATATAAGCACGCGTAGAGAGACTATAAATATCACTTGAATCATTTTGGTTAGGCGTTATTGCCGATTGTTGTTCACTCATTATTGTTTCCTTTCTATTCAGCAGCATCACATTCATTTCAGATGTGATTGACATGCTATATGGATGAAAATAAAGGAAGTGACACCCTCAATAGATGAGAGTTTCTATTTCATGTGGCACAGTTACCTTTATGAAAGACACTGTAGTCCTTCCAATAATTGCAAGGTCAAGCTATCCATTTACTAAAATTTTGAGTGGCTAAAAAACAAAGTTTTATCGGCTCTAAATAAAAAAAGTGCATGATCAACATGCACTTTTTAAAACAATATTTATTGTGTTTTAGCCATTTAAGCCAACCGCTTTCGCACGTGCTTTATGCAATTTCTTATAGCTATCAATTAAACGTAAATGACGATCAAGCCCTTCCAGTTTCATACTGGTTGGGGTGAGACCATAGAAACGAACCGTGCCTTCAACAGAACCCACTACAGCATCCATACGCTCATTGCCAAACATACGGCGGAAATTGGTTTGGTAGTCTTCAAGCTCCATTTCATCATCGAGTAAGACTTCCAGCACCACATTCATGCATTGATAGAACAAACCACGTTCTACCGTGTTGGTATTGTATTGCAAGAAAGTCTCAACCAATTCTTTCGCTTCTTCAAACTGCTCTAAAGCAAGATAGATCAACAGTTTTAATTCAAGCAGGGTTAATTGTCCCCATACCGTATTGTCATCAAACTCAATCCCGATCAAGGTGGTGATTTCGGTGTAATCGTCCAGTTCACATTCTTCTAAACGCTCAACCAAAGCTTCCAGTTGCTCTTCATCTAAACAATGTAAATTGAGAATATCTTCACGGAATAAGATCGCTCGATTGGTATTATCCCAAATCAGGTCTTCAACCAGATAAATTTCAGAATAATCAGGCACCAAGATACGACATGCGGTTGCACCTAAATGCTCATATACTGCCATGTAGACTTCTTTGCCCATTTCTTCAAGGATGCCGAACAATGCTGCGGCTTCTTCAGCATTTGAGTTTTCACCTTCATTGGTGAAGTCCCACTCGACAAAATCATAATCCGATTTGGCGCTAAAGAAACGCCAAGAGACCAAACCACTTGAATCAATGAAGTGTTCAACAAAGTTGTTTGGTTCAGTGACTGCATTGCTTTGGAATGTCGGTTGCGGTAAATCGTTTAAACCTTCAAAACTACGGCCTTGCAACAATTCAGTCAAACTACGCTCTAATGCTACTTCCAAACTTGGGTGCGCACCAAATGAGGCAAATACGCCGCCTGTACGTGGGTTCATTAAAGTCACACACATCACTGGGAATTGACCGCCTAACGATGCATCTTTAACCAGTACAGGGAAACCTTGCTCTTCCAAGCCTTGGATACCTGCCACAATACTTGGGTATTTTGCCAATACCTCTTGTGGTACGTCTGGTAATGCAATTTCACCTTCCAAAATTTCACGTTTAACCGCGCGTTCAAAAATTTCAGATAGGCATTGAACCTGCGCTTCTGCCAAGGTATTGCCTGCACTCATCCCGTTACTGAGATATAAGTTCTCAATCAGGTTTGATGGGAAATAGACAATTTCATCATCGGATTGACGTACAAAGGGCAATGAACAAATACCACGTTCCGTATTACCTGAGTTGGTATCGTATAAATGCGTACCCAGTAATTCATCATCTGAGTTATAAATTTCGAGACAATATTCATCCAAAATTTCTTTGGGTAATTCGCCATTTGGACCCGGTTTAAACCACTTCTCATCTGGATAATGTACAAATTCTGCATTGGCAATGTCCTCACCCCAGAATTGGTCGTTATAGAAGAAGTTACAGTTTAAACGCTCAATAAACTCCCCTAAAGCCGAAGCTAAAGCACTTTCTTTGGTAGAGCCTTTACCATTGGTAAAGCACATTGGTGATTGTGCATCTCGGATATGCAACGACCAGACATTTGGTACGATATTGCGCCAAGATGCAATTTCAATCTTCATGCCTAAACCAGCTAGAATTCCTGACATATTGGCAATGGTCTGTTCTAATGGCAGATCTTTACCCGCAATATAGGTGCTGCTTTCAGAAGCCAAGCTCGGCATCAACAAAGCTTGTGCATCAGCATCAATACTTTCAACTTCTTCAATGATAAATTCTGGACCCGTTTGGATTACTTTTTTAACCGTACAGCGGTCAATTGAACGTAAAATGCCTTGACGGTCTTTTTCAGAAATATCAGCAGGTAATTCCACTTGAATTTTAAAAATCTGTTTATAGCGATTTTCAGGATCAACGATATTGTTTTGTGATAAACGAATGTTATCGGTTGGAATATCACGTGCAGCACAATACACTTTGACAAAGTAAGCTGCACATAATGCAGATGACGCAAGGAAATAATCGAATGGGCCGGGTGCAGAACCATCGCCTTTGTAACGAATCGGCTGATCGGCGATTACCGTAAAGTCATCAAACTTCGCTTCTTGTCGAAGATTGTCGAGATAATTAACCTTGATTTCCATGCGTGCACCTAAATATTCTTACGTGTTGCAAGCACATAAGATTGAAAATATTGAACTATAAGCCGAATCGTGGATAAGCAATAGACTTAAAAAAGTGTGGCTAAGGTCATCTCGTCACGGTATCTAAACACTGACCTTAGTAATGATGGACGCTATTATAGAAGTATTTTGTGTAATTGATAACTTTTGTCTGTTTTTCTAGCCTATTTATGAACAATTAACCCGATTTTTCGATATTTATCAAGAATTAGAGCTGCATCGCAATCTCAACAAAGGCTTTTGCAAGTGGTGTCATCTGCTGATTATTTTTTACCGCCAAACCAATTGAGCGTTTGATATTGGGAGATAATGGTCGTTTTACCACATTGGGGTACAACTGTAGAATATTTTTGTCTAGGGCTAAGTCAGCCACAATTGAAACGCCAGCACTGTGATTCACCATATTTAAAATCGACAAAATTTGCGACAAGTTATATTTAATCTGTGGCGTGAGTTGCGCAGTCTTAAACAGTTGCATGACATGGTTTTGACTACCCGCACTGGTCAAGATAAAAGGATACTCAATCAGCTCTTGTAATTGCACTGCAGGCTTTTGTGCAATCTCTAAATCCGCTGGCAATAAAGCAACAAAAATATCCTCCAACACAGCAAAGCTATCAAAACGCGGTTCAGGCAACACCACAAAACCAAGATCAACTTTGCGTTCATCTATCCATTGCATGACCTCTTTATCAGTACCTTCCATGAGTAATACTTCTACATCAGGATATTGTTGCGCAAACTGCTTTAAAATAAGCGGAATAAGCACATTGGAAGATGATGCACCAAAAGATCCAATCCTTAAGATTCCAGTTTTTAGACCTTTGAGATCCATCACTTCTTGATGGATAATGCTAGAAACGTTCAAAATTTCATTCACATAAGGTAGTAAGCGTTGCCCTGCAGTAGTTAACTCCACTTCATTGTTATTTCGATAAAACAGCTGAGTTTCCCATTTCTTTTCCAATGCTTTGAGTGCATGTGAAATTGCAGACTGTGAAATATTCAGTTGCTGCGCGGTATAGGTAAAATTTCTTAATTCTGCCAGCTTTGAAAAGATTTCAAGTTGAGTCAGCGTCATAACACATCATTCATGAGTAAAAGCTCATTTTACTATAAAAATAAATTAGTTTTACGATTTGGTTTGATTCTGTTTGGATTAAACATCTCATGCGCCACTTAGCCATTTCCCTTTCCAGTTCTACGGTTTATTTCAAGCTGGTCTGTGTCGCTTTGATGTGGGGAGGCACCTTCATCGCAGGACGTATTGTTGCAGCAGAACTCTCTCCAACCCTATCTGCATTCTTACGTTTTATGCTCGCCGCACTTCTGCTCATTCTCTTATTGCTGAAGACTACGGGCAACTTTCCAAGCCTTTCAGGCCAACAGCATTTTTATGCCATGTTAATGGGGTTAACAGGGATCTGTGCATATAACCTATTTTTCTTTGCCGCATTATCTCGAATTGAAGCAGGCCGAACCGCATTATTTGTGAGCTTATCACCAGTCCTGACGGTTTTGGCCATGCGGATATTCTTTAAGGAAAGGTTGAAAAATATCAATTATTTCGGGGTTTGCATTGCCCTAATCGGTACCCTGACCGTGGTAAGCAAAGGTGCGTTTTTTAGTGCCTTGCAGCAAACCTTTGGTCTGGGGGAAATAATGATGTGTGGTGCCGTATTGAGCTGGGTGATTTATACGCTCAGCTTTAAACAAACCCAAGCTTCTGCATTAACCATGACCACCTATGCGGTACTTTGGGGTACAGGTTTTCTTTTAATCAGTGCATGGCCTGAATTGGGTTATCACGTGTTGACGGATATTTCATGGAGTAGTTGGCTATCCATTCTCTATTTAGGTGCTTTTGGGACAGTATTGGCATTTATTTGGTATGCACAGGCTATTCATCGCATTGGGGCATCAAAAACCATTATTTTTACCAATCTAGTCCCTATTTCTGCAGTTTTATTGGCGTATTTTATTTTGAAAGAACCGATTACATGGTCTATGGCAGTGGGTGCAGCCCTCAATTTCATCGGTATCTTATTAGTTAATAAAGCTTAAAAACAAAGTGCTATCTATCATCTTTAAAAAACTTAGCCATTTAGCTAGGTTTTTATTGACACGCGATCAACAAATGCACAATACTTAGCTCTATGGCTAAGTATGATTCTAAACTCGATTTGTTATTCAGTGCTCTCAGTGATCCAACGCGTAGAGAAATACTCACTCGGCTGTCTTTCGGGTCAGCATCGATCACTGAACTGGCTGAACAGCATGATATGGCCCTGCCATCTTTTCTAAAACATTTAAATAAATTAGAGGAAGCAGGACTTATTCACTCAGAAAAAAATGGACGAATCAGAACTTGTGCACTGAGCCCCGAAGCATTCACCCCCATGCAAAATTGGTTAAGTGAGCAACGGGCAATCTGGGAACAAAGACTAAATCAATTTGATCGTTACGCACTCGAATTAAAAAGGAAAAGAGAAAATGAAACTGGATCCAAAAACTGACTTAAAACTCGAAAGAGTGATCGATGTACCACGTGAACTGGTCTGGGAATGCTGGACCACCCCAGAGCATATCAAACACTTCTTTATTCCTCGCCCCCACTCGATTAAAGCCTGTGAGATTGATTTAAGAGTCGGCGGAAAATTCAATACCGTCTTTGATGTTGATGGTAATGAAATCAACAATCAAGGTGTTTTTTTAGAGGTGATTGAAGGTGAAAAACTAGTGTTTACCGATACCTATACGGAAGATTGGAAACCTGCTGAAAATCCTTTTATGACCGCGATTCTATTGCTTGAAGATGCAGGCAATGGTGCAACCAAATACACTGCAATTGCCAGACATCGTAGTGCTGAAACACGTCAGCAACACGAAGACATGGGTTTCTTTGAAGGTTGGGGAACCGTGGTTGATCAACTGGTTGAATATGCTAAAGCTCTAAAAGCATAATCGACACATGAGATATAAAAAATTCCTCAAAGTTTAAATCGTTTGAGGAATTTTTTATGACTCAAATCAGATCCGCCCAACTTCCAGATATGGAATTAGGTTTTTATCAAATTTTGGACGTGGATCAGCTTCAAAGCTAATAAAACCGTGCATACCAGTTAAGCGCTCGCCTTTATAAAACTGATTGAGCTGATAGCGTGGGTCTTGATGCGATAAGGTAAAACTGACCACTCCAACACCACGTTGCTTAGACAGTTTCTGTGCATCTTCGAGCATTAAATGATGCAGTGCTAACTGCTGTGGATGGCATAATAAAGTGTGTAATACATGGTATCTTAATGAGTCACCGAGTTTAGGTAGTGGCATACCTTTCGTGACTTTGGTCAATAAATTATAGATTGGGCGCAGTACACCAATCGCTGAACTATAATGCAAAATTTTAGTTTGTTTAAGCGCATGCTGATCCCATAATCCAAACATGCCAACCAATTTTCCATCTTGAAAATAAAGCTGAAAGTCCGAGAGTTGTAGACCTGTAAAATAATGATGTCCTGCCAGCAATTCTTCAAAATTATAGGCAGGGATAAAATTATAATACTGCGACATTTCAGCAATAAATCGGGTCATTACCTTAATATGTTCAGCGTGCGCCACACAGGACTTAATCTCGCTAATCTCTGTTTTAGCTTGAGTTCTTTGGGTTAAAAAAGCCTTAATTTTTCTTTTAGCCCCCAAATGAGTCAGGGTCAAGGTTTCAATTAATCCCTCATCATAATAATCAGGAATGCCTGTTTTACCCGTTTGTATTGCTGCTCGTGCAGCATGATTATCATCAAAGATGATCATTTGGCTAAAATTAGGATCATGCATGGTTTGTTTGACATGGACCCCTAAAGCCTTGACCAAAGATTTGCCGCGATAGTTTGGATCGACACGCAAATCACTGGCATAACGCACATTCTGTATTGTTTTATCGACATAACACGGGCGATGGCCATTGCTATAACAAGCCACATTTTTTTGACTTTCAGTATCTTCAATCACCACATGCAGCTTATGCCGATACAAAATATCCGAAGCTCTAAAATAACTCGGTTCACGCTGAAAGCTGATTTTCACCCCTTTGGTGGTCATTGGCACCGCAATCAATTCACGTAAGGCCTGATCATCTGCAGAGGTTGCTTCACGGGTAAACAATGGATTGCTTTGGGTATTTGGTGGATTTGTTTTCATTAATTATTCACCTGTTGCGTATTTTGTGTGGACACCAAATCATTGAGGTGCCCCATTTGATCTAAAAGCTGATAAACAAACACGATTTCATCCTGCTCATTCACCGTTTTCTGAGTTTGCACATCCAATAACTTTTGTTCTGTATTGAGCAAGTCAAAAGTTGTTTTGGTCCCCAATTCAAATTCTTTACGGGTATACACAAAGGCAATCGATGCTGCATCAATCGCGTTTTGCAGTGCCTCTTTATTTTGGCGAATGGTTTGCAATTGAGCATAAGTCGTCCGTGCACGCTGATTCAGATCCAACTCAAGGGTACGAATCTTTTGATTAGCCAAATCAACATCTGCCTGTGCTTTTCGAATATTGGCACGGTTTAAACCATCGTCATAGAGCGGCACATTCAGTTGAACCCCCACCATATAGTTGTTACTTTCTGAACCAATATAACTGGCCTCATGCTGAGCACCTGCACGACTAGTCAGCATCACGGTCGGCCAAAGTTCTCGCTTAGTTAAGGCATATTGCTTTTCAGAAGCTTGTTTTTCGTATTTGGCACGTAGTAATGCTGGATGATTCTTGGTTTTAGCTAAAATTTCATCGAGATTATTGGAAATCTCTGGCAGACGGTTAACAGCTGTTAGATTATCTGCAGTTAAACCTGTGATTTGTGAAAACTGAGCTTCACTCACCGTGAGATTGGATTGGGCTTGCGTGATATCAGCCTGGCCCTGAGCAACCTGAGCCAGCACTTGTGCCAAGTCTGCACGAGTGATCATCCCCACATCAAAACGTCGCTGCGACTCATACAGGGAACGTTGAAGATTAGACATGGTCTTCTTTCTAAGTTCTAAAATCGCTTTCTTCTTTAACACATCGGTATAGACCATCACCGTATTTAAAATTGTTTCCGAGCGTTGATCCGACAAGCCTTGCGACTGTGCAGAAAGCTGGTTCTTGGCGACATCGATTCCTAGGCGATGTCGCCCTGATGTGTAGATAGGGTAATCCATTTGTAATTGCAAACTACGACCTTTTCGGTTTCCTTCAGTCGGAAACATGACATTATTCGGTGTTTCAACTCTTTCATAATCAAGTTGTCCAACCAAGTTCACTTTGAGTCCGTCACGTTGTTTTGCCTGTTGAAGCATCGCTGTTGATTGATTCACACTTAAACGGCTCACCTCCAATTGGCTTTCATGTCTTAAACTTGCTGACAAAGCATCGTCTAAAGTCATGGCAGCAATTGTATTTGAAACCAATAACAATCCCGTACATAGTGCAATATGCGAGAGCTTAGAAACTCGGTGGTTAAATTGCATCATCCCTTTCTTCATAGTTGTTCCAAACTATTGAGGGTAACTTTCTTGAGGGGCTCAGGCTTGATATTGCCTTCAATAATGCCATCAAACATGACCAGCTTTTTATAGGCATTCCAACCGTTATTGGCTTGACGAATCTGTGGTTGATCTAACTGACCAAGATTACGTGCCAATTCATAATGGAAGTTTTGACGTAGTATCTGATCAATATATTCATCATTAATGCTGTGATGAATCTCTCCTTCAAACAAAACACAATAGAACGGTTTAACCTGCTGCTCAGTATCTATGGCCAATAAAGAAATGGCTTTTGAATCGGTTTCATTCAACTGTGAAAGAAGTTGCTGCGCCGTCTCTGGTGCAAGCTTTTCCCCCACCAAATCTACACCAAAACGGCGACCCTGAAATTCGAAACAAGGAATTTGATCAAGGAAACTGGTCACAATCAGGCAATCATCTAAACAATAACGGAGTAAGCCATTACCCGATGTAATTATTGGGCTGACTACATCACCAACGTTGAGTTCCCACGATGGAATAATTTGTCCCTGTTTTTCACCTTCTAAATATTCAAATTCATAGAAGTGACTTTGATAGGCCAATGGATAATGGTCATTATAAGGAATGGTGACCACACCTTCCGTTGCCCATAAACCTTTGCCTTCAAACTGAACAGATGGCAGACGTTGTTTTAATTTTTCCGCCCAAGCTTTAGAGCCCGCCGTATCCCAACTCGACACTAAACTTAATTTAGGCCATAAGGTGCTAAAATCAATGTATTCACCATTTGAACTGTCGATCAGGCATTTGGCACTTTCTGGACTTAAAGGTGCTTTGACTTCTTTTAATGAAGCTTGACGCGCTCCCCATCGCCCCGTTTCTAAAACTTCAATGACTTCTTGCTGCATAGACTCTAAACGATCTAAAAGTTGCAATGCAAAAGTCGGACTCCACACCGAGATCATCGCCAGATTACGGTTAGCAACCAGATAACAGATTGTGGCAAACAAAGCATCATCTGCATTGGCAGCAAAAGCCACATTGCTCGGCACAGCTTGGGTAAATTTAGATAAAATCCGTTTGCCAATGCCCAATAAGGCACTATCATCATTGAGATTTTTATCTTTAAGCACTTCACGCTGACTTTCAGGCAACCATGACACCGACCAATAATGAGTGCCTGAACGGAGCTGTGGGCACTTACGATAAAGACTGGCCATCCATGGCGCAATCGCGTGATCTAATTCATCTAAAAACAGCTTGGTATACGGAATAAATTTAATTTGTTCACTCGAACCACTGGTGGGCTGGAAACGCACCAACTTACTGCTTGATAGTTGAAGTTTCTGATCTCTATAACGCTGGATGTTCTCCCGCCACATCGCATAACGCGAAGCGGGAAAAGCTTGCACAAACTGCTCATAATCCTGCACATTTTGCTCTTTTGCAAAATGTGAGCTTTGCAAAATTGAATTCAGGATTTGACGCTGTGTTAGTTCTAAACGATTAGATTGCTTTTTAAAATCTCGATCTGAAACATCACACCATTGTTTTAAAATCAGGTGTGATCCCAAGGTCAACCATTCAGTATGTTTCATTGGAAGACCTCACGACGATTCACTGATTTTTTTAATACCGCTTCACAACGCCCCTTACTGGCAGGTTTAGTCATCAACTTAACAGGGAAGCGTGCAATATCTTTCCAACCTAAACGGCCAATACAAGGTAATTCGGTACCGACAGTCCATGTTGGGTTCTTTTGCTCAAAGAAATGAATATTGGGATTCTTTGTTCTCATTTCTTCTGTAATCGGCGCCACCTCACCTTTAAGTGGCTGATAATCATCACCGAAATTCAATAATCCGGCTTCTTTGTCATAATATTCGCCAAAGAAGTTTTCGCAATAATGTTCAATCACACTGGAAAGATGCTGGTTCTCATCGTTAATATTTGGGTAATACACATAATAGTTATTGGCGAGCAGTAGATAGGTTTTGTAGCCCTTAGAAATCAATAACCAATACAGTTCATTAAATGGATATTTGACACGTAATTTGATCATCAGTTTAAGCATGGTGCTTTGCAGCGTGCGGGTGCCCCAAAATGCTCGAAGGATAACAGTGTCACCACTAAACAGTACCGTATAATCCTTTCCATTCAGATAAAAATGCTGAACAACAACAGTAGAAAAACCAACGATTTCATCAGTTTCCGAGTTAAAAATTAAGATGGCACCACTCTTCTTTTTGAAATCATCTGCAAAGATCGAAAACTTGGTATTCTCATAATATTGCTCGTAAATCGAATACATGACTTTTAGCCGATCAATATCGATTTGTTCTTTCTCGACATATTGACCATAGGTAGATTCTTTATTATTGAATCTTGAAATCAGTTTATATGTTGTATTAATCATCTGCTTCAACCTCTAAATTTGGATATGCACGTTCCCCTATCTCATAAAGAAATATAAAAACTCATATCGCTGTTCTTTTTATGACGGGGTATGTTGTTGTGTACGATGCCCCGATTATTTTTCGTTATATGAAACAACCCTCTAGCATTGAATATCTACATGTCCATTTTCTTCCCCCTATCCATAAAGATGGTTAAGAAAGCCGCCATAAACATGATGATGGCTAGCATACGTAATAAATCGTTGAAACTTGATGTCAGTGCTTGATAATGAATATCTCGGTAAATCACACTGAGCGCGATTTGTTGAGCATTACTCCCAACCTCTTGGTATTGCGCTGTCAATTGATCTAATCTCTCAATGAAGATCCAGTTCTGTGGATTCATATATTGATTCAATTGCGTCACGTGTATTGCTGTCAGCCAATCGAGCGACGAGTTGATCAATGCCAATCCAACAGCACCACCAATATTGCGCATCAGGTTATAAATACCACTGGCATCAGCAACTTTGGTTAATGGCAGAGTACTCATTGCCAAATGTGAGACCACGATCAAACAAATCATCAGACCAATACCGCGATAAATTTGTGGCCAGAACATGAAGTCATAATCGCTGTGAATACTGAGATGCGAATTGAGCCAGACCCCAAAACCCGCCAAAATCATGCCAACAAATACGGTTTTTCGGGTATCAAAGTTTGGAATTAACCATGCAAGGAAAGGTGCAAAGCAGAACATCACAATCCCTGTCACCATCATGATATGTCCGATTTGACTGCTGTTCATTTCTCGGACTTGCCCAAGAAACACAGGAATCATATAGCCCAAGCCATATAAGGCCATACCAATCACAAACGTAATGATGCAGCTTAAAGTGAAGTTTTTGTTTTTAAATACACTCAGATCTAAGAGTGGTTTGGGTTGGGTAAAACTGCGTGAGAAGAAGATCATGCCACCAATCAGGCAAATGATAAAAGCAACACGAACGCCTGTATCCGCAAGCCAATCATGTCTCGCCCCTTCATCCAAGAAATACTCCAAACCACCTAAGAACATGGCCATACCAATCAGGCTGAACCAGTCCATGCTTTTGATGAGTGAATAATTGGCGCGGTCTATATTTGGACCAGAGTAAATAATCGTCGCAATCAAAATACCGGGGATGATGTTAATCAGGAACATCCAGTGCCATGAAAAGTTATTGGTCAACCAACCACCAATGGTGGGGCCAATAGCTGGACCTAAAGTACTGATCATGCCAAACATCACCAACGGCAAGGCACGTTTCGCTTCAGGAAACAACAGATATAACGCCGTCATTGAGGTGGGGATCATACCGCCGCCCATAAAACCCTGAATTGCGCGAAAAACCAACAGACTTTCCAGATTCCATGCCAAAGCACACAGCAATGAACTAATCGTGAATCCAATCGCACAAATGGTGTAATAAATTCGAGTCGAGAGCACCCGAGAAACGATGCTAGACATTGGAATTGCAATAATTTCAGCAATCAAATAAACCGTTTGCACCCATGTCACTTCATAACGACTGGCACTCATACCTGCCTGTACTTCATTCAAAGAACTTGCAACAATTTGAATATCCAGAATTGCCATGAAATTACCAAAAATCATGGCAGCAAAAATCAGCCAAGCTGTTTTTGGCGCAAACTTCCACTCATCTTGGTTCGGTTTATTCATTTTCTTATACCCAAAACTTTTCTGATTAAGTTCTTAAATCAACAGTCGCGCTGACGGACATTCCAGGTTTTATAAGATCAATATGTGGGCTCGAATCAATTGCAATCCGCACAGGGATACGTTGCACCACTTTATTGAAATTTCCTGTGGCGTTGTCTGGTGGCATGAGTGAAAAGGTCGCGCCAGATGCTGGTGAAAAACTTTCGATTTTGCCTGTGTAGGTCAGACTTGGATAGGCATCAATTTTTAATTTAACTGCCTGCCCAATATGCATTTTCTCGATTTGAGTTTCTTTAAAGTTGGCTTGCACATATAAGCTTTTCTCAGGAATAATCGCCATTAAACGTGTTTGTGGTGAAACACGAGAACCCTTCTGAATCGACAGGCTGCCAACTTTCCCCGTAACAGGACTCATTACTTTTGAGGAGGAAAGATCAATTTGATATAGGTCTAGTGTCGCGTTGGCATTTTGGATATCAGCAAGCAATTGGGCACGACCAGCTTGTAAACTCCCTAACTGTGCCTCTGCGGCATTGACTGTAGCTTGGGCTTTACTCAGCTGTGCCTGAGCGGTTAAATATTGGGATTGTATGCCTTCAAAATTTTGTCGGGTTATCACCCCGTCTTTGAGTAAATCTTGATAACGATTGAAATCTTTTTTCAAGCGAGATAAATCGGCTTGGGCAGCAACTACACCACTATTGGCTTCACTAATCGATGATTTTGCGGACTTTTCATTCTGTTGCTGCACAGCAAGCGCAGCTTGTTTTAAGGTGACAACTGATTTCGCCTGATCATAACGTGCCTGATAATCACGATGATCTAAAATAGCCAAAGCCTCACCTTTTTTCACAAACTGATTGTCGTTAATAATCAATTCGACAACTTCACCTGAAATTTTTGGCATCACCCAAGTGACATCCGCCTGAATATAGGCATTATCGGTCGATTGATAGAATCGATAAACCAAAAAATAATACGCGATGCCTAAGATCAGAAATAAGATGAGTACACTAAATACTACCCAAGTTATTTTTTTTCGACTTTGGAAATTAGTATCAGTTTCGAGCTGAGCTACGTTATCCATATTTATTCCGCTATTTTGTAATATACAGTTTTTATTTTGAGCCACGGTTAAATGGCCATCTTTTCACGTAACTTTTCACTTAATTGTGCATAAATAAATAGTTACAATGTAATAATTGGCGCAAATTATCATTCTTAATGGAATAATATGTCATTGACCATTTGTGCATATCATTTTTCTATTTCTGCCAATTGCTCGAATGGTATAAAGCTTTTATGAAAGATTTGTGAAATTCTAGCACAAGCATAAATGATTCGTGTTTTCATTTGTAAAAAAATAAACTTATATCATTGTTTAAATTAAATAAATTATTAAATTAGGCTTCACTATTATTTTTACCATTGAGTTTAATTCTTTGGTCATTTTCATCACTTCCTAAACATAAAAATGTGGTCATGCTAAAAACCCGAAGCGTTATAGAAATGTAATTTCTGTAAAAAAGTGATTTTTCTCCTATTAATGTTCATATTTTAATTCAATCAAATTGTATGTTATTGCACAAACTGTTTCTGTAATAGTGAATAAAGTATTTAAGCTAAAGAAATCATTAGAATTAATAACCTAAATATGCTAATTCATTCTTTAGACAGTAAAATTTAAAGTATTGCTAAACACTGTTGTTGATCGGTTCTGCTCAAATGTGAACTATATCAATTTAGATACCGCTAAGTTGTCATTTGATCGGACAAAACCACCAGAAAATTGGAAAAATAATATTGATTTAAAAAAGAAGGACTGCTTATGGATTCTGGACTCATCACACTTTTTCTACCCATCGCTTTGGCGATTGTCATGGCTGGGCTCGGTTTAGAGCTTACACTCAAAGACTTTGCCCGAGTGAGTAAACACCCCAAAGCAGTGATCATTGCTTTGTTTTGTCAGCTTATTTTATTGGTCGGCATTGCATTTTTAATTTGCAAAATACTGGCCTTACCGCCGCTTCTGGCGGTCGGCTTGATGTTACTGGCAGCTTCACCAGGTGGATCAACCGCAAATCTATTTAGCTATTTATATAAAGGTGATATCGCACTGAACATCACTTTAACCGCAATTAATGCCATTATTGCAGCCATTTTTTTACCCTTTATTGTCAACTTTTCGATTTTGCATTTTATGAATGAAGGTCAACAAGTCGGACTACAATTTGCAAAAGTATTGCAAGTGTTTGCCATCATTCTGGTTCCTGTTTGTATTGGGATGTTGATCCGCCATTATGCGCCGCATACCGCAGAAAAACTGAACCGCCCTGTACGCATTTTCGCTGTGGTGTTTCTTCTGCTTATTATTTTGGGTGCAATTATCAAAGAACGAAATAACCTAATCGAATATATCGGGCAAATTGGCTTTGCAACTGCCTTATTTTGTGCAATTAGTCTATGTGTCGGTTATTTTGTACCACGACTGTTTGGGATCAGCTCTTATCAAGCTCGTGCATGTGCGTTTGAAATTGGTATTCATAATAGTACGCTTGCCATGACCATTGCACTCACCATTATGGCAAGTACCACCATTGCCATGCCTGCTGCAGTGTACTCAATTTTTATGTATATTTTCGCGACTATTTTTGGAACGTTGATAACACGATTTGGCGCTCAGGAAACGATAAAAGCTTAACCTTTTTTTTAAACCATCACCGCCATAGCGTATAAAGAAATATGCTATGGCTTTTATTTAAATTCAGCTTTATTCACTCCTTCCAACTGATCGCTAAGTGCGTTGGCTGACCATGCTTTGGGTGTGATTTCAGATTGTTTAATTAACTCAATCAGCTTTTGATTGATTGGCGCTTTTAAATTTAGTTGCGTTGCTAAACGGACAACTTCACCATTAATCCAGTCAATTTCAGTGGCTCGCCCTGCCATAAGATCATCTGCCATTGAAGATCGGGCCAGTGGATCAATCGCCAGCATTTTCTTGCTCAGCAGATTGAAAATAGAATTGGGTAGTTTTAATACAAATGGAACGAACTGTGCAGGTAAAGCGGTCAATTGAGCAGGTTTAATTTTAGCAATTTTAAGCAACGCCAAAGCTTCAATCTGCGCCATTGCCAAGCATTGACGATAAGCTCGAATTGAAAGTTGCTGTTTGAGTGGTAACTGAGATAACGCATTCACTGAATTATTCAGGTTTAGTAATAGCTTTGCCCATTGAATCGCCTGCATATCATCTTCAAGTTTCAGTTCAAGCTGAGCGCTATTAAATGCAATGACAAGCTCATTCAAGCCAGCATGTTTTTTCACATACAAAACCCCATCTGTACCTTGATGAAAAACCCCATTTCCTAAAGCAGCGACATTAAAAGGCACCATACCTTCAAGAATTGTATGTTCGGATAAAACCTGCTTTAGAATTCCGACGTTACTTAAGCCATTCTGAAAACTAATAATGATGGTATTTTTCTTTAGAATTTCTTTTAGCTCGTGAGCCACTTGCTCTGTCGACGCAGACTTAACACAGACAAAAATGATATCGGCTTGAGTTGCTAGACTTGACTCACTGCTGAGTTGAAGCTGTGATGCTGGAATAGCGTATGTTTGTCCGAGATAATCGGATACCGTGAGCCCATATTGCTGTAACTGATGTTGTATTTTCGGGCGCACAATAAAATCAACATTGACTCCTGCTGCCACTAAACGACCACCAAGATAACATCCAATACTGCCTGCACCATAAATACAAATTTTCATTTATTTGCCTAAATTTATTCGATTCCTTCTCTGTTTTACTTTAACCACAATGAATGGTCTGAGTTGTCACTTAACTGACAAATGGATGCACATCCTCTATTAAAATCGACATTTAAACCATTATTGATTGATTTCAAAGCTCGATCTTGCTTTATGAGCTTCCCTTGAGCCGCGCCACTCTGCAAGTACATAACCCATGCCATAGATATTATGAATTAGCTTAGGTCGAAAATTACGGTCAATTTTATTTCTTAAACGACTAATAGCCACTTCAACCATCTTAGTATCAGTTTCGCGATCCATATCCCAAATCTGTGATGCAATGAGCGATTTAGGTAAAACCTCTCCACGCCTACTCATGAATAGCTCCATCAGTGCATATTCTTGACTGGTCAGATTAATGCGTTGACCTGCCCGGCTAACACAACGTTTCCAGAGATCAAGCTCAAGATCGGCAACACAGATTCGGTTGATTTCATGATTCCACTGCTCTCTGTTTAATAGACCTTTGATTCGTGTGAGAAGCTCGACTAAAGTAAAAGAAAGGCCAAGTGCTTTCACACGCTCTTCAATTTGATCGCGCGCAATCAAAAACAAAATAGGCATACTTTTTCCATTCTTTCCAACATCATGCAGAATGTTCCAGCCATTTAAACCAGCAAACATGACATCCAATACCACTAAATCATATTCACTAAACAAGAGCGCAAGATGCTTACCCGTTATTTCATCTGTGACCCAGTCGATTATATAACCTGCTTCTGATAAGGCTTGGTTAAGATAACTCCCAATTTTTTGCTCATCTTCGACTAGTAATATTTTCATCTTAAACCTGTTAACGCCCTACTTAAGATGATAATAACGTTCTAGAACTTTAAATAGTTTTGAATGACATAAATGTAATTTTGGTGTCAGTTCAATGTTCATTTCTATAAAAAATAAGTATGAAAATCTGACTTTTGAAGCAAAAAAATCCACAAAAATATGCTTCAGGATGTTTCACCAAATTTCCAATAATAAAAGCCTAGCAATTTAGCTAGGCTTTTGAGTATTGCAACAGCAAGGTTTATTGAAGATCAGGATCTGCCAATAAAGTTGTCGCAGCGAGTTTTCCAAGATTATTTGAAGCCAGTGGGCTATCACCTGTTAATAATTTTCGATCTTGATGAACCTGCCCTGTGATACCTTTATTCAAGATTTCCACACCGAGCTTTTCAAGATTTTCACCGACTAACCAAGGTAATTGTCCCGGCATATAACCAATCTCAATATTCGGGCCTTTATCTAACGCGTCAGGAAATACACAAATCTGATAATCTTTAAAAATATAATCCTGTGGATTCTCATCAACTGAAGCTGCAAGCAGAGATGCGGGACCATGGCATAATGTAATCACGTATTTATCATTTGCAACTGCCCACTTTAACAACGCTTTGACTTCTTGGCTCTCTGGAATTTTGGCAAGCACACCATGCCCACCTGGAATAAAGATACCCGCATAAGGTGAATCTGCACTTAAAGCTTGTTCCAAAATATCTGCCAACTTCAGCGGTGCTTTGAGTTGTTTTTCATATTTTTTATAAGTTTCTAAAACCACCTGCTCTTCATTCGGCATCGCCCACATTTCTAACTTAACTGGATTACCAGAAAGTGTCGCCACATCAAAGGCAAAGCCAGCATTATCCAAATGAAACATAGGTAATAACATTTCAACAGGATGATTTCCTGTTGAAAAGAATTTTTCGTTTTGCATCAAGATATAACGTTCATCTGTTGCAATCATTAAAATCTTTTTATCGCCTTGGTATGGGTTTGGATAAGTCGTGCCATCGTAGTCAGTTTTTGCCGATGTATATTGACTCAGTGAATAGGGTGACGGGAAAAAAGCATTATCTTCTGCACGGTCTGGACTTGGGTTGCGATCATCAGGATTTGTAGTCATTTTCAAGGTTCCTCATCATGTCGTTATGTTTAAATACATACTGCTTGAGTGGCCTGTTTCACTCAAGTTTTGAGTATGAACAGGCATGGATTGAACACTATTAGGCAAATTCAGATTTAATTTCGAGTACCACTTTGCCCGTATGTTGACTGCTCTCTAGGCATTGATGCGCCTGAGCCACTTCATCAAATGCGAAGGTTTTATAGATTATAGGCTTACATTGATCCGCTTCAATTAACGGCCAGACAAACTGCTCAAGTTCTTGGGTAATTTGAGCTTTTTCAGCATTGGTTCTGGCACGCATGGTCGAACCAGTCACTACCGCACGTTTTAACATCAATTCTTGTATATCAAAGCCATCGACTTTTCGCCCTCCCATAAAACCGATAATCACCAAACGTCCATCTCGCTTTAACAATCTTAGATTTTGATTAAAGTAAGCAGCGCCGATAATATCCAAAATTACATCTACACCTTGACCATCGGTTTGGGCCAAAACCTCTTTTTCAAAATCCTGTGTTTTGTAGTTAATCACTTGTGACACCGAAGCTAATTTCTCTACTTTGTCATCACTACCAACCGTAGAAAAGTTTTTAATGCCCATTGCATGGCACAAGCTAATTGCTGTGGACCCAATACCACTTGCGCCACCATGAATCAGTACGGTTTCATTCTTTTTCAACTGTCCAATCTGAAACAGATTGGCCCAAACGGTAAAATAGGTTTCAGGAATAGCAGCCGCTTCAACAAAACTCAGATTCTTTGGAATTGTTAAGGTTTGATTGGCAGGTACGGCACAGTATTCTGCATACCCACCACCATTAGTCAGTGCACAGACTTTATCACCGATTTTAAACTGTGTGACGTGTTCACCCACTTGACAAACCACGCCTGAAACTTCCAACCCAGGGATAGGTGTGACCCCTTTAGGCATCGGATAGAGACCTTGGCGTTGTAAAATATCAGGTCGATTGATTCCTGTTGCGTAGACTTCAATGAGCACTTCATCTGCTTTAATCTCTGGTCGAGGCCCTTGTGTCACTTGTAATACTTCTGGACCACCCGCTTGTGTAATTTCGATATATTTCATTTGTTCTACGCTATTTTGATTCATTTAATCATGACTCCGTTTCAGTATTAAATTCAGCATGTTTGGGTGGAAAACCAAACTGCTTTTTAAATTCTCGGCTAAATTGAGAAGAGCTCTGATATCCAACAGCATAAGCCGCTTGAGCCACACTTTGGTCTGCGTTTTGCAACAATTGTTTTGCCTTATGCAACCGAACCACTTTCAAATATTGTAAAGGCGAATGCTGCGTCACCTGTTTAAAGGCTTTATGGAAGGCAGAAGTACTCATATTGGCCTGTTCTGCCAGCATTTCCACAGTGAGTTTTTCAGTAAAATGATGTTGAATATATTCACAAATTTTATAAATCGGTCTGAGATTGCCCTGAGCGACCAGACCTTTTAAGGCAGCAGCACCTGAATGTTGAATCACCCGATACAGCAATTCTCGTTTAACCTGATCTCCCAAGATCAATACATCTTGCTCGGAAGTCAGGGTATTTAACAAACGGATGAGGACATTCGATAGCGTTTGATCATATTGGATCACACTCATTCCAGTGGTTAGTGGCTTAAACTGGTAGTTTTCAAAATAGGTTTTAGCCAGTAGTTCATTGACCGTATCTGCTTCCAATTTCATGCTGATCGCAATCATTGGTGCTTCTGGACTGGCAAGGGTGTCACAGTCAAATGGCATAGAAACTGAGACGATCAGGCATTCATTTTGCTTAAACGAATATGTTTCTGTCCCAATATAACCACGTTTCTGACCTTGTAAAACAAACACCAAGGTTGGTTCTTGTAGTACTGCAATCGGTGGAGTGTTGTGATCAACACGCATTAAGGTGATGCCATCAATGGCCGTAGCAAAAAAACCTTCTTTCGGTATGAGTTTTAGAAATAAATTGATCAGAGTCTGGTCATTCATCATGTGTCATCTGATGATTGGAAATGTGATTTTTATTATTAAATAGCAAACAGATAAAAACTGTTAGTTTTATGCAGAATTAGGCATGGAAAAGAGAGTTTTGTGAAGTTCCGCTTTGATAAGATGTTGAATGTATATTCTTAGCAACCATAGATCTATTCTTTTAAATGTATAAAAAAACCAATTACTCATATATGAATAATTTGCTTAAGTTTCTGCTACCTAGAAAGCTAAATAGAAGGAGATAAGTTAACCATTTGAAATTCAAGGTACATAAAAATTATTAACATTAAATGAGAAACTATTATTTTTATCAATTTCAACAGTCAGGAATAGTATCAGATCACTTTTCCCCTCACTAATTGTAAATAAATCAATAAAAACATGCCAACAAGAATCCCCTTTCCATATGCATTGTGAAGACTCCCATGTTTGATCTGGCAAACTAATCAAAAATTCACCATAAGTGTTTATATCTGAAATAATTTCTTCAAAATTATCAGTGTCAATACTTACAATCCCCTTTATTTGATTATATGATCCTATATCATAATTTTTACATGCCTCAACTATTTCAAAAATTGTATTCCGCCAAATACTAGGAATGGCTTGTGGGCCTTCATCATATAAAGATTTCAGATTATCATTCATTCAATTTACCTTTACTTATGGATTGATTTCTAAAAACAATTTCTTCTACTGCATAATTGCACTAAATTTTCTCGAACTGTGGCTCTCCCATCAGCATAGCGAATGTAATGATGAATTTTTGGGGGTGTAATCGGTGTGCTACAACCAGCACATTTTCTTCCTATCATCCTAATTGACAAAAAAACCTTTTTAAACAATTGATTAATTACTTAATTTTATGCGTTATTCGCTTAAAAAAACTACCAATTATCACCATCACAAATTATTATTTCTATCCATTTCTAAAAGTGCTCTAAGTCTAAAAATTTCTGAAATTAATTTTGGGATATCTTGTTTGGCGTTTGCTATAAAATCCTGATCAGTAATAGTTGCACCGATTAACTCAATATCCTCATTGCCTGTCATAATAAAATTAGACCCACTCTGATGATTTCTACCTTCCACATAGGAGACCCATGGTCCTTGAGAAGTTTTTGAACAAAGTTCTAATATGTGTTCTAAATTTTCTTTTGATAATTCTTCCATGTCAGCTCTCTAAGTGCATATGCCTTCTTATCTTTATTGCCATTATATTGAAAAAAGTTGATATGTTTAACTTAATAGCTAAATACTTCATCTAACTCAATATATTAAAGTATGTTTCTGATACAATAAACTCTATAGCTAATACGTCTTAATCGCCCTGCTCAGACCAAATCGATTCAGGAATTACGAACTTCTTATCTATGTTATTCGATAATTTAGTTTATCTTCATCATATAAATACGGATACCCCAGCACATATAAAAAAATATAAATCTAATAAAACTGACTTGAATCCAACATCTGTAAGGTAATCTTTTTCACTTCATCACGACTTTGCATAATATGCGCTTCAATTGCATTGATCGCTTGTTCAGTGTGTCGATCAAAAATAAAACCTAAGATTTTTTGATGTTCCTGATAAGTCGCTTCAACTCGATAATCTTTGGAAAAATCCAAACGGCGGATGATTCGGATTCGCTCACTCAAATCCCGATGAATCCTCGCCATTTCATTATTGCCCGAAGCTCGGACCAAAGCACAATGAAAATCTTCATCCTGCTGAGAAAGTTGTTTAATGTCTTTTAAATACTCAGAAGGTTGCACTAACCACAGGTCTTTTAACACCGACAACTCAACCGAGTTATGATGATCCATTTGGCAAAGCTTTCGAATCGAATCTTTCTCCAAAACAATACGCACATCATAAAGCTCTTCATAGTAACGAAAATTGAGCGGCCGAATCTGCCAACCGCTCCGAAAGCTCACATCAACATAACCTTCTTGTTGCAAGCGATACAAGGCTTGTCGGATGGGGGTACGACTCACATCATAGGCTTTAGCAACTTCAGACTCAGTAAAACGTTCACCTGGCATCAATTTGAAATCAAAGATGTCATTCTTGATGCGTTGGTAAACCAGCTCGGACAAATTGTCTGAGCCTTTGCTTGTGTTGTTTATGTTGATGTTCGCTTCTTTCATTCAAGCTTATTCCATATAGACCAATGGTTCACCACTGTGTACGGTTTGCCCTGCTCGGCAAATAATGGCTTTGACAATACCATCCTCTTCCGCATAGACAGGCAACTCCATTTTCATCGCTTCAATAATAGCAACAGTTTCACCTTTTTTAATCTCTTGGCCATGTTCTACAAAGATCTTCCAGATATTTCCAGTCATTGAAGCATTTAAAGAAGAAAGATGGCTGTAATCAACATGATTGGCTTGCTCAACATGTTGTTCAGGTTGTGTAGCAAATTCCTCTTTCCAGCGGCTCACTTCAGTACTAAAGGCCTGTTGTTGCTTGTCTTTAAATGCCGCGATACTTTCCGCTTCATTCTCCAAAAACTGCACATAGTCGGCATAGTCAAACTCAGTTTCTTCAATCTGGATCTGCGCACGACCATTTTCAAAATCTGCACGCCATTCATTCAATTCAGCTTCAGTTACAGGGAAATATTTAATCTGGTCAAAGAATTGCAAGAACCATTGCTTATCACCAAATTGCTTGTTCTTTTTAAACTTGTTCCAGATCGGCAGCGTTCGCCCAATCAACTGATAACCACCGGGTGAATCCATGCCATAAATACACATGTACATCCCACCAATACCGACAGTCCCTTCTGCGGTAAAAGTACGTGCAGGATTGTACTTAGAACTGAGTAAGCGGTGACGTGGGTCAATCGGTACTGCACATGGTGCTGTCAAATAGACATCGCCCAAACCTAGCACCAAATAGTTGGCATCAAAAATAATATCTTTGACTTCATCACGATGTGCCAGACCATTAATCCGTTGGATAAAATCAACATTATTCGGTAACCACGGTGCTTTGGCACAGACACTTTCCTGATAACGCTCTACGGCACCTAAAGTGGCACTATCCTCAAAAGCCATTGGTAAATGCACAATACGTGATGGAATTTTCAGTTGGCTTAAATCCCCCATTTGCTCTTCAAGTTTCAGTAATTGATAAATGAGCTCAGTTTGAGGAATTACCAGACCATCATATTTAATTTGTAATGAGCGTACACCCGGCGACAACTCCAAAACACCTGCAAGATTGGCATCGCGAATCATTTGAATCAGTTGATGCACACGCAAACGTAGCGCCAAATCTAAAACGTTTTCACCATATTCGAGCAAGATATAGCTATCACCCGCTTGGCGATACACGGTTTTTGGCGATAAATCAGTTGGTTCACGTTGAGCCAAAATAGTGCTAAATACGTCTTGAGCAGGTTCAATGGTTTCAATGACTTTAGATGCATCCGCAAAGTTCTGAATATTGTCGATTTGTTTCCGTTCTAATGCATTGGCTTGCTCTGCCGTAATTGGATAAAAACGGATTTTGTCATCGGCTTTCAATTGCCCAACTTTCCACAGTTCTGCTTTGGCTATGGTTACTGGACAAACGAAGCCGCCTAAACTTGGGCCATCTTTTGCCAAAATCACTGGGAAATCACCGGTAAAGTTGATCGCACCAATTGCATATTCACAGTCATGCACATTGGATGGATGCAGACCTGCTTCACCACCATTCTCTCTGGCCCAGCTTGGTGTCGGACCTGAAAGTCTGACGCCTAAACGGTTTGAGTTAAAGTGAACCGTCCACTCAGAGGCAAAGAATTCTTCGACATATTCAGGTTTAAAGAAATCAGGCGCACCGTGTGGTCCATACAACACGGCGATTTCCCACTCATTGCTATATTCAGGAATTAAATCTTTCGATAGCGCTTGTGGTGTATCGGTTGCCAGCGGCAATTCTGGACTGGCAAGTTCTGCATCAACCATTTTGATCATGTCGCCAACACGTAAAGTACGTCCTGCATGACCACCAAAATTGCCCAATGCAAAGGTTGAACGGCTACCCAAATATAATGGAACATCCAGTCCATCACGTACGGCTAAGTAAGTACGGCAGCCTGAAGCTACTTGACCAATTTTCAAGGTTTGGCCTGCTTTGACCTTAATCGGTTGCCAAAAAGCAATGCGTTGATCATCTAACAAAGCTGTACAACTTGCACCTGTGAGTGCAATGGTGGTATCAGCATGGAACTTTAAGCTTGGCCCCACTAAAGTAAACTCAAAACCCGCTGCTTTAGCATCATTTCCAACAATTCGATTGGCCAATTGGAAGGCATAATCATCCATTGGACCCGAAGGCGGTACACCGATATCCCAATAGCCAGTACGTCCTGGATAGTCTTGAATTGAACTCAAGGTACCTGCTTGTACTACCTCAATCACTTTTGGTGAATAGCTGAAATCGTCAAGCATCCGAGTCCAAATTTGCATAGACTCAAAACGTTGGTCTGAGACAATGGCACGGGCATAATCCAAGTTGGTGCTGATACCATTTAAACGCGTTTCCGCTAAAACCACTTTTAATTTTTCAATCGCAGTCGCTCGATCTTCAGCATGCACAATAATCTTGGCAATCATTGGATCAAAATACTGAGAAATTTCGGTACCTGTTTTCACCCAAGTATCGACGCGAATACCTTCGGGAAATGAAACTTCGGTGAGCACACCTGGGCTTGGTTGAAAATTTTTAACTGGGTCTTCTGCATAAACTCGGACCTCAATCGCAGCACCTTGCGGTTGGATATTACTGAGATAGTCCCAATCCAAGGCATCACCTGCCGCGACTTTGAGCATACACTCGATTAAGTCGAGACCTGTCACCATTTCCGTCACAGGATGCTCTACCTGTAAACGCGTATTCACCTCAAGGAAATAAAACTCATCTCTTTGCGCATCATAAATAAACTCAACCGTTCCTGCACTGCGATAATTGACAGAGCGCCCTAGTTCAACTGCCGCTTGATGTAGCTTTTTACGGGTTGCTTCAGGTAAGTTCGCCGCTGGCGTTTCTTCAACCACTTTTTGGTTTCGGCGTTGCAATGAACAATCACGCTCACCAAACGCGACCACTTGACCTTGACCATCACCAAAAATCTGTACTTCGACATGACGTGCTTTATCAATAAAGCATTCAATAAAGACCCCTGCATCTTTAAAGAACTGCTCACCGAGGCGTTTCACACTTTCATAGGCATCTGCCAGTGCTTGTGCGGTGTCACAACGGGTAAGGCCAATACCACCACCACCTGCGGTGCTTTTTAGCATGATTGGATAACCAATACGCTCAGCTGCAGTCAATGCTTCTTCTAGACTGTCCAGCAAGCCTGTGCCGGGTGTCATTGGAACATGAGCTGCTGCGGCGAGTTCACGTGCACGGTGCTTTAGACCAAATTCCAGAATCTGCTCTGCTGTTGGACCCATAAAGGCAATATTATTTTCTTCACACGCACGGGAGAAATCGGCACTCTCAGACAGAAAGCCATAGCCCGGAAAAATCGCTTCAGCTCCTGTTTGTTTGGCTGCTTGGATCAATTTTTCGATACTCAAATACGTATCAGCTGGCTTTAAACCTTCCAGTGCTATTGCAATATCTGCATCCTGCACATGTTGAGCATAACGGTCACTGTCTGAATAAACCGCGACACTGGTAATGCCTAATTTTTTCAGTGTTCGAATTGCCCGGACAGCAATTTCACCACGGTTTGCAATAAGTACGGTCTTAAACATGATGATTTCCCCCTAAAAATTAATTGGCTGCTTTGGCTGTTTGATTACGATGCTGGATATACGCTCTCCAGCCGCCAAAATGGCTAATATTCTCCGCATCGCCTAGACCATAAGGTTCGCAAATAAAGCCTTTAACCCAGCGACCATCTTCCAATTCGACATTGCCCATACCCAACGGCGTTGGGATTTCTGCCACAAACTCACCAAAGCGTGCTGTAGGCACATCCCAAAGCTCGACAATGATGCTTTGCCCTTCTTGCTGACGTGCCAAGCCCGGTTTTGGGGGAACTGTTCCATTCAAGGCATAAAGCGCATAATCCTGAGAGGTTTTGGTGGTTTCGACATGCACTGCGCCACGCGTGGTGAGCTGGAAATTCAATGGCATGCCTGTTAAGTGCGCCCCGACAACCGCGACACGAATATGATGAGGAGATACCAAAGTTGGTGCACTTATTGATGATGTTTTATCTAAAGCTCCGAGTTTTAGTGCTAGATAGTTCTGCCATGCTTTGCCGAAATGCACCAAAGCTGCATCGTGCCAAGCAGGTGCAATCAACGTGATACCAAATGGTAAGTTATCTGCCCTAAAACCTGCGGGTAATGCCAAGGCACTTAAATCTGCGAGATTAGTGAAATTGGTATACGTTCCGAAGTGTGCGTTATACTCAATCGGGTGCTGTTGCATTTGCTCAATGGTATAAATCGTCGGTGAAGTTGGCACGATCAAGGCATCAAATGCAGCTAAGCTGTCTTGAATTTTTCGGGTTAAATCCTGTTTTAAATATTCAGCCTTGTAGGCATCGACAGCAGAATATTGTTCACCTTGTTGAATAATCGCTAAAACGGTCGGATCAAAATCAGCGGCATTGCTTTTGAGTAGATCAGCCGCCGCAGCGGTACGCTCCGCAACCCAAGAGCCTTGATAAAGTTGTGCTGCAAGTTGCTCGAATGCAGAAAAATCAATCGGTGTAATTTCAGCATTTAAGCTTTCCAGTAATTGAATGGTGTGTTGAAACGCTTTTTCAGCCAATTCATCACCAAAGAAGTTCAATTTATTCGGAATCGCAAATTTCAATTTGCTGGAAAAGCGTGCAGGTACGTTTTTAGGATGCTGACGTGAATAGCTATCTAAAGCATCATAAGCTTCGACTTGAGCAGCCACCAATTCAGCATCAGTCACGGTGAGCGCGAAGATAGAAATACAATCGATACTTTTTACTGCGGGTAATAGCCCACGATTGGAAAAACGCCCTTTGGTTGGTTTTAATCCCACAATGTTATTGAAAGCGGCTGGAACACGCCCCGATCCTGCGGTATCAGTTCCGAGAGAAAATGGGACTAAGCCACGTGCCACCACACTGGCTGAACCTGAACTTGAACCACCACTGACATATTCGGGTTTAAAACTATTCGGTACTGCCCCAAATGGTGAACGTGTGCCAACTAAACCCGTCGCAAATTGATCAAGATTGGTTTTGCCAAGTACAATCGCACCAGCCTGTTTAAGTAAACGAACCGTTTCAGCATCTTGTGCTGCAACACTATTCAATGCCTTACATGCCGCTGTAGTGACAAAACCAGCCACATCAATATTGTCTTTGACTGCAAACGGCACACCATATAACGGAAATTGTTTTTGTAGGTTGTCGCTATTTTGAGTCAGTTGCTTTAAAGATTGGATCTGTTGTTCAAGCAAATCTGTACTGGCCAGCGAAATCCATGCAACATCGTTTGGATCAATCGCTGCAACCAATTCTTTTAAAATATCCAGCTGAATCTCTTGTTTTGAATACGCTGTTTGCCACTCAGAAATTGTCCAGCCTAAAGTTTTTATTTCGCTCACTTTATGAATCCTATCTTGTATACAAGTTTGAATAGATAGAAGCAGAAAGCGTGCCAATAATATATTTAATTTATAAATCAATACTTTAATAAAAATAATAAAATACAAGGGCGTTTGAATGGGTTATTTATAGTGCTAAAAAGATTCGACAAAAATACGTATGCGCTATAACTCAGCAAATTTTTATTGAGAGAGAAAGGATCAAAGCAAATGTAATGAAATACTGTTTAAGTTATTTATATTTATAAAATTATTTATTTACTTTTAGATAGTTGGCTAGATCTTCAAACTCAGTTGTTACTGCCTGAATTGCTTGCTGCTCCATGGCTCTAAATTTTTTGAGCACCACTTGCCCCAATTCGGTTACCACTGCACCACCACCATGCGTTCCGCCTGTTTGGGTATCGACCAAATTGGAATGAAAGCATTGGTTCATGGTATCCACCAGTTGCCATGCACGGCGGTAACTCATCTCCATAGACTTTGCTGCTTGGGAAATTGATCCTGTGCGATGGATCGCTTCAAGTAGCTCAGCTTTACCTGGACCAAAGGCGATCTGTTCATCAGATAGGATGCGAACATGTAGTTTTAAACGTGGTTTTGACATCAATATCCACCTAAGATTTGATGATGCTTTTCACATCATCAAATCCTATCATTTTTAAATTAGAAATGAATCACGGTACGTATCGACTTACCTTCATGCATTAGGTCAAAGGCATGATTAATATCATCCAATGGCATAGTATGTGTTACGAATGGTTCAAGTTGGATTTCACCTTTCATGGCATCTTCTACCATTTTAGGCAGTTGTGTACGTCCTTTTACCCCACCAAAGGCAGTTCCCATCCATTTGCGTCCTGTCACCAACTGGAACGGACGTGTTGAGATTTCTTGACCTGCACCTGCAACCCCAATAATCACGGATTGTCCCCAACCACGATGAGCACACTCCAATGCTGAACGCATGACATTGGTATTGCCGATACATTCAAAAGAATGGTCAACACCCCAACCTGTCATTTCAACAATCACTTGTTGAATCGGCTGCTCATAATCTTTTGGGTTAAGGAAGTCAGTCGCACCGAACTGTTTTGCCAACTCAAATTTATCAGGATTGGTATCAACAACGATAATACGCCCTGCTTTGGCTTGACGAGCACCTTGCACCACAGCTAGACCAATACCACCAAGACCAAAGACAGCAACGCTATCGCCTGCTTGCACCTTCGCCGTATTGTGTACTGCGCCAATCCCAGTGGTCACACCACAACCCAATAAACAGACTTGTTCATGATTGGCTTCAGGATTGATTTTCGCTAAAGAGACTTCTGCAACCACGGTATATTCACTAAAAGTTGAACACCCCATATAGTGATAAATCGGTTGACCATTATAAGAGAAACGTGTTGTACCATCTGGCATCACGCCTTTGCCTTGAGTGGCACGAACTGCCACACATAAATTGGTTTTGCCTGATTTACAGAATAAACATTCCTTACATTCAGCGGTATACAACGGAATAACATGGTCACCAACAGTAACACTGGTCACCCCCTCACCGACTTGCACCACAACCCCTGCACCTTCATGACCCAACACTGCCGGAAAAACACCTTCAGGATCATCACCTGACAAAGTGAAGGCATCGGTATGGCACACACCTGTATGGGTAATTTTAATCAGGACTTCACCCGCTTTAGGTGGTTCAACATCAAGCTCTACGATTTGTAAGGGTTCGCCTGCGGCAAAAGCAACGGCTGCACGAGATTTAATCACAATGACACTCCTGAATTTTACTTTAAATAAGATTTAAGAATTTTACTGACTTGAATAAGCTCTTGACTGCGTTGCAACTCCGAAGATTCACCGACAACGAGCGTATCTTTTAAATGAATTTCGAGTAGTTCAGTCATCAAACCGTTTAATGCACCACGAACTGCACAGATTTGCTGCAAAATATCAGCGCATTCTGTGTCATTTTCCAAAGCACGTTCAACACTTTGAACTTGACCTTGAATTCGCCTTACACGTGTGAGAATCTTTTTTTTATCCTCTAATTGTTTAGGCATAATGTCGACCACATTAAATCTAAAAATATACTATACACCAGTATAGTAATTTTACTCAATATTTATTGATCTAGATTCTATTAAGCTGTACTCATTGGAACTTGTTTACATAGAAAATTAAATTATTAAAATGATAACTTATTGATTATATTTATAATTACATTTCAACCTTGGAACGAAATCGAATTTAGATATATAAGAAAATCAATCACCTACTCATTACTGCTGGATCCACACGCTTGATCAATAAAATGATAAAAAATTCATACCATTTTAAGATAACGACACTTGTTATCATGTTAGGAATTGGTGGTTGTTCTTTGCCGCCCAATCAAAACCATGATCGGAGTAACTCCTTGCATACGAAAACAAAATGGATGAATGATCCACAAGCCGATCTTAATATTGAAAAAGGTTTAACTGCTTTTTTAGCTTTGGATGATGCTTTCTTAAGTATTGCCTCTCGTATTCATTTAATTCGAAATGCCATGTATCAACTTGATTTACAATATTATATTTGGAATGACGATGCCATTGGCAACATGATGTTGCACGAGTTGCTCAAAGCAGCTGACCGTGGAGTAAAAGTCCGTTTATTAATTGATGATCAGAATGGCATAAAACTGGATAAAACCCTAAAAGCCCTCGCCCAGCATCCAAATTTTGAAATCCGTATTTTCAATCCATATAAGTTTAGACATTTACGCGTTATTGATTATGTATTTAGACTCAAACAAATTAATCATCGTATGCATAACAAACTTACTATTGCCGATCATTCGATTGCAGTAACAGGTGGACGCAATATCAGCAGTGAATATTTTGAAGCCAGTGACCAGTTTCAGTTTAGCGACATGGACATTTTATTCTACGGAAAAGCCGTCGATCGAGCGGAGCAGGTTTTCGATGAGTTTTGGACCGATAAACTCAGCTATTCAACTGAGCAGTTAATGGGTTCTGGTACACCCCAGCAACTTGAGGATTTAAGAAATAGCTATAAAGCCTTAGAGCAAGTTGATACACCCACCGAAGATAAACTTGAAGCTGCACAAGATTATTTAAAATTACGCCTACAAAACTACCCCATCCAATGGGCAAAAGCGCATTTTGTCGCTGATCATCCCAATAAAGCCTTAGGACAAGCCAAAGATCAGGAACTTTTATATGCTCAAGTTCTGGAAATTATGGGTAAACCTGAACAACATATGGAGTTGGTATCCGCCTATTTTGTCCCCACCAAGCGAGGCACAGCATATTTAAACCAGCTTTCTCAAGATGGCATTAAAGTGCGTGTTCTGACCAATAGTCTGGTGGCTAATGATGTCGCCGTAGTGCATTCTTTTTATAGCCAATACCGTAAACCACTTTTACAAAGTGGTGTGCAACTGTATGAGTTTAAACCGAATATCGAACGTAAAAAACGGACTTGGTATGAAATTGCGACTGGTAGTGTAATTCCTGTTAAAGGTAAAAATCGTTCAAGTCTGCATGCCAAATTTTTTGATGTCGATGGAAAAGTTTTTATTGGTTCATTTAATTTTGACCCCCGCTCCGCTCATTTAAATACTGAAGTCGGTTTGGTTGTTGAATCAGATCATTTACAAGACCAAATTACTGCCATGCTTGATCAGCATTTATTACAAGTGGCTTATCAGCTTAAATTAGATCAAGACGGTAATATTGTATGGTATGAACATAAGGAAAATGGTGAAGTGGTTGAGCATCATTATGATCCTGAAAGTACCAGATTCCAGCGTTTTACCATGCACTTTGTGTCTTATTTTCCCGTTGAATGGATGATGTAAATCATCCATTCAATTAGATGTAATTTGCTGAATTGACATCTTTTTTTATGATGAAGAGCGGTATTTTTTTAATTCTTCTATGCTAAGTTACGATTATAATTAACATAAAAGATAACCATATGATTTCAGAAAAAAATTGGAAGAATATTCAGCAGATATTTGCTGCTGCACAAAAGTCATCTTTGCATGCGTCTATTGCAACAGTAGACTCTTCAGGGCAGCCTACCATAACCCCTATAGGCACAATCTTTTTAAACGATAACCAGACTGCTTATTTCTTTGATACATACACAGAAAAGCTCAGTGAGAACCTTATTCAAAACACCAAAGCCTGTATTCAAGCAATCAATACCAATAAATGGTTCTGGTTAAAATCCCTTATCAAAGGTCATTTTGACCATCATTTTGGCGTACGCTTATATGTCGAAATTGGTGATTTACGTCCAGCCACGGAACAAGAAAAGCGTGCAGTTGATCAGCGGACTAAACCGCTACAATGGACAAAAGGCAGTCAATTGATTTGGTCTGAATTTACTCATGTCAGAGAATTCAAAATCAATACGTTTAGATGGGTTAAATATCCTCGGATGATGTCGCATTTAGCTTAATCCAAAGTCATTTCAAACAAACATAGGCCTTCTATCTCTAACGGCATCTTAATCTGCGTAAAAGATGCCTGTTCAAGTGCATCCAAATGCTCTTGTTTGGTCATATAAAGCTGATCATTTTGCATTGCATGTGCTGCACACAAATGATCACAGACTAAATAATGGCCTTGAGGTTTTAATAAGGTTTTTACGATTCTATGGAAATCGGTTGCATAGCATTTATGTCGAAGCTCATGTAATGCTTGATGGATAATAATCAAATCATACTTCTGAGAGAATATATTCTGCCAATCAGCAGCTTTAAAGTTTCCAACAATATAGGTTGCATGTGCTCTTTCAGCGGCATTGAGTTTTTCTTGTGCCAGCTGATGCATCACTTCTGAAAAATCAAAAGCGGTATACTCAATGTTCGTAAGTTGTGAGAGCAAATGTTGGGCTAAAAAACCTGGCCCAGAACCAAGCTCTAATACCTGATATTGTTCAGAAACCTGCTGTCTAATGAGATTGGCATAATATTCAAAGAAATCCTTTCGCCATGGTCTTTTCACATTCGCCGTTTCTTGCCACTCCAAAGCATCAGTGAAATTTCTTAAATCAATGGGGCTTACGACATCCTGCATTTATTTCCCTCTTGTTTTGATTAGACTAAGCCAATTTGTTCAAAAAATTGTTGGTATACTTCAGCTTTCTTTTCTAGCGCTAAAGGATAGGCTCTCGATGATGATGGTAGTCTGTATAAATTCAGCTCTCGATCAGCATAATTTACCTGTACTGATTGTCCAATCATAGGCTTACTGGTTTGCTCTGAAAAGTGCAGCATCAGCGTATCTGTCGCTTTATCACCTGTGGTCATGATGGTACGGCACAATGGAATTTGTTCTAGCAATTTTGATAAATCTGTAGGCGTGACAATTTCTAAAAATTTATCAGAAGCATTACCTTGCAAACGTTTCACTTGATAGGCTGTGTCAAAGATTCCCACACCAATTTGAGTTAAGAATTCACGGATCAGTTGCTCTTTAAAGTTTTTATTGGGTAAATCTAAAAAGTGATCTTTATCTTTAAAAAAGATCAGACCAAAGATCCGCCACATGTCGTTTTGATAATTCGGATAGTAAAAATCCATCTTCCATCTACTTTGTGGCGGTGGAAAACTGCCCAACATCAGCAATTTTGCAGTCGCAGGTAAAAACGGTTGTAATGGGTGTGTTTCTATTTCTATATCAGTCATTTATATAAAGAGCCAAATTTTAAATTGAGCGAAAAGTTTCGTTTATTTTATAGAATATTCCCGTTTTTTGCTTGGGTGTTTTATTGGTTAAAATTTCACCTTAACAAAATTTTAACAAAATATTCGCAATATCATTTTTTTCTTTGAGCTTTGAGTTTGCAGATCTGACAGCAATAGATTGAGTGAAAACCTGCTCTCAAAATATAAAAAAACCGCTTAAATAAGCGGTTTTACGGACGCGGATTCGACTCCCGCCATCATCAAAGACTAAGAATGATTATTTAATAAATGATAACGGTCCATCGGTGCTAAGTGCCAAGGATGTGTATCAATCCTATTTCTGAGTTCCGCATGTTTTTCTTTGTCGATGAACATCCATGCGACAAATCCACCATCATTGAAATGATCATGTATTGCAGAGCTCATGTGTGGATTGATTCCCCTTACAGCGGTGCCAAACTGCCTCCACCATCCGCTTAACCATACCAGATGCATTGCCATTGCTCTGACGTTCATCGCATTGGGTTGGTTATCTGTACTGAAAAGTGCAATCAAGTGATGGACGTATTCAACGGCTACAGGAATCTGTTCAAATGAGAGCTCATCTATGCCGTTCACATTGAAGCGTTGGTGAATAAGCTTGTAGGCATCGGAAAAGTTAAGGTGCTTAGTCTTTGCTACAAGCATATTTACAGCATCATTTAAAACCACACGTTCTGTTTTATCATTCTTGGTCTTAGGTTGTACTTCCCTATCCAATATGTCTAACACCCATTTACGGAATTCTTTGGCTACTGGTGTACGGGCAAAGAACGTTATGAGGTGGCAACCACGTAATGAAAAAATACGATTGTCCAGTTCAACTGAACCCGTAGCTCTAACGACCGTCAATTTGACGGTCGTTGACATATCGGAAGTAAATTCATCTGACTTACGGTCACATATACGAGACACGGAATCTTCACGTGCATAACCTAAAGCACGAGCTAATTCGGTTGATGTGATCCAAATTTGGTCGTCATTCTGTTGTATTGGATGAAATTGTATGGCATTAAATGTTAAACTAGTCATGTCTTTTCTCCTCGCAGGGATTAGATAGAAGCCTCGATAGCCGTCCAAAGTCATCGAGGCTTTTTTATAAATATTGATCAGTTATGACACCATTATCTTGTCATTGAGTTTAGTATTCCATAGTGTTATTATCTTGTCAAACGCGATTAATGAGCACATAAAATGGTTGATAATAAGACAGGACGAGCTGTCACCCAAGATGATTGGAAACGCACCCAAATTCGTATGCCACAAGATCAATATGAATCATTAATGCATTATGCTGAGCAAAATAATTTATCGCTAAATACAGCAATGATTGAATTAATGGAGCTTGGTTTAAAATCAAAATTTGAAGGAAAATCAGGTCGTTCTATTTATTTTAATGATCTAAATTGCATTGAAGACTATCCTAAAGAACCACTTCATGAACGAACTGCACGTGCTGAACAAATGATTTCTGATTTATTTTATCGAAATCCTCAATACCAACTCATCAATATTGAAACACTGAATGATGGAAAGAAAATTCGCTATTGGTATTCTATTCCAAGAAGTGAGAGTTTTAGGGATTAAAAAAAGCACCTTATGGTGCTTTTAAGTATAGTTACTACCTAGTAGTTCATCTGTATGTAAACAACATTTTTTATATTTTAAAGCGGAACCACAATGGCATTTATCATTTCTACCTTTTTTTACTTTAAATGGAGAGTCATGATTTCGACTTAAATCATTATAGTCTGTAAATCCATTAAAAATATGCTGCTCTTTTCTTAACTTTTCTGCTGTCTTTTTCACCTTATAAGGTAAAACCTTGGGATATTCAAACAAGTAAACCCCCTCACTTCTACCTTCTGAACCTAATGGTTGAGTGGCAAGTACTATCACCTTTGTATATTTTGGGTTTAAATATTTTGCAACTAAGCCATATCCCTGCGAATAAGCATTTCTTTTAACTACATATTCCTCAACGCTTTCATTTTCATCTTTCGGCAATAATAAGAAAACATACAATAAATCCTTATATGGAATTGGCTCAATAATTCTACCACTTCGTTTATTTGTTGGTACATTTATAAACTTTTCTTTGAAGGCGTCAGTCAGCAATGCTCTAAAACTTATGTTTTCAGATGCTAACGTTCTCACTGCCACTTCATGAGATGCTAAATCAAGTTCTGCACCTTCCCCAACTTGAGCTGTTACTATTCCATCTGAGAATCTAGTAGTTAGCTCCTCCCAATATTTACTTTTCTCAATTAATATTCTTCTAAGTCTACAACTATAGGAATTTTGATAGGTGTCCCATTCATCTTCTCCTATAAAAACAGCGTTTTCATTTGATAGTGTATATTGCTTAATTTTATCGAAATTAAATTCATTTCGTGCTAACAAAGATGGTTCCTGAGATAAATAAAATGCTAGAAAATTTTCCTCACCCATTGAGCCACTTAAATTATATTTTCTTATGAGAATTTCTTTAAAAGTTAAATAATGTAAGAAATCGGAAATAGTTCCTGTATTTTTGATAACAAGATCTATGGAATATTCATCAAATACGTGTACAAATGTTTTTTCAGTATTAAAATCGTTTAATGTAAATGGCTTTTCCATAACATCTTTTTCTTCCAATTCGTACATATGCACAAATGTTCCTGAGCTGCCATCAGCAAACTGGCTAAAATATTTTTTTGCAGGTTCTAATGTATTTTTTGTTAAGGCTACTAAATGAATCTCTAATTTTTTGTTGCTCAGATCAAATGGAAATTTATTTTGGCATTTTTTATCTAAAAAAACTCTATGAGGATTGTTTCTTATCCAGCTTTCTGCTCCATACAATTGATTTATCGATTTTTTAACAGAATCTTTATACCATCTTTTCCATGATGTATTTACGTCTTTATTTTCATTAAATTTATTATCTTTGTCTGAAAAAATTATAATTTTATTTCCAAAAGCAACGATAGCATCACATATTTCAACTCCTTCATTTTTAGTTAATAAATTTCTATCATTACATGGTCCAACATATGACCATAAAGATAAAAAAGTATCATTTAATAATTTAGACATTTGTCTTTCACTGTCAGTAACCCCGTCACTTTTATAAATAGGCTTAAGCATTTTTTGTCTACAATAATTTTAGTTAAAACAAATATATAAAACTACTTTTTATTGGTCAATATTTTTTTAAAAAGGAAAAGCGATCTTAGGCGCTTTCTTCTGCTAGTTTAGGGATTCTTAGTTTTTTAGGAATCTTGATTCCGACTAAATTTTCAAGAAAAAAATTAGTAAATTAAAAATTTCTTCACTGTAATTGTGTACTTGTAGTTAAGTCTACAATATTCATCTGCTCTAAATAATTATTATCTACATAATCAAAAACTGAAATTGATAAGCCTAGTGTATCAATAATAGTTTTAACTCCCTTATCCGCCGTCACTATCATTTTCGCATTGTTAGAAAGCGCTATACCAAGAATCTGAATATCAACTTTAACTTTCTGACGAGGATCTTGAGTTTTTTTATTCTGTGGAAGTGCTTTGTAATCTTTATATATCTTTGCAGCTACTAACGCAGCTTTAGCATCAAAATCTAGATTTTTAAACTTAGAATTTGGCTTTAGTAGACTCAAAGAACGTGCATCATTCCCATCACCTGCAATAAACTCAGCTATCGCTGGCATAGGCAAGGCCAATGTTAAACGCTCACATTGCTTAATATAGGCAACTAGATTTAAGTATTCAGCACAATCCTTGTCTGCTGTTAATAAAGTAATTAATGCATTGGTATCCAAGATAATCAATCCTGCCGCTCCTTCAGCCACTCGGCAATAGGATCATCAAATTTCGACCAATTCGATGCCCCTTGTGCTCTAAAATTATCTACCCACTCTTCAATACCAACATCATCAATCACAGTAAATTTAGTGATTGAGTATTTTTTTAGTTTTAGTTGATAAGAATTAGATGTGGATAAATAGGTAGCAATGCCTTCAAAACGTAGGCATTTATCAATATCAAAGTATGGATGTAATTCTTTTAATAATTTATGAGAACATTCGGCAGCGACCTCATCACCATTATTTAGAATAATCGTAATGTGATCAGACTTGTCCTTCCCTTTTTGCAGACGAGTTAAACACCCATCTAATGATTCCTCTTGTGAAAACTCTTCCTGAAATTCAGGTTCTGGTACGGTATATAGAATCTCTGTAGGCTTATAAACCTCATTTTCTTTATAAGTACCATAAGAAATTTCAGCTCCATGAAAGCCATATTTACTTAATTCTTTTTGGATTCTAATGACTTGCTTATGCTTTGCAGACGTTTCCTTCAACACGTTAGACATAGCTAATGCTTTACAATCTTGTGGAACTGTCACTGCAATTGTGGTTGAACCTTCTTTGATCGTTTTGAAGCTTGCTTGTTTAACGCCAACAATTTGCCCCAGCGCAGAAAGTAAGTTTGCTACGCTAGAAATTTCTAATTCATGTAAATGACCTTCATGGATTTTCAAGACAAAATCAAGATCGCCATCATGTTCTTGCTGAACTGATGGATCATATAGATCTAGGCTTTGTTGAGTAGATTTTCTACCCTTCTTTTCCACTTTAGACATTTTGAGTTTTCACAGTTTTCCTGTTTATATTATCCAGCAAATCCTTGCTTAAATGAAATAAAGCATAATCATATTTGTTCTTTTCACCTTTTAGGACTAATACGATGATTTGTCAACCAAAATTTCGGACTATTCTCCTAATTTGTCAACTAATAGCAAAAAATGACACTAAATTAAAAACTTCTTTTAATCTTTGTGGTTTGCAGTACTTTATAAGACGCTGTTTTTGTTGTGATAAGAAATTTTAAATAATTTGAAAAATCTAAGAAATTAGTTACTTCGAATTATGTTGAAATTTTCTTAGCTACTTGAGAAGATCAATGGGAACACAATTCCTAAACTTTATAATAAATTATTTAAAGGATTGAAAATTATATGGATTATAAAACACTTAATAAAATCACTAGCTCTTCATTAGAATGTTTTCAAGACCATTTACCTTCTCTTGTCGCATGGCAAACATTTCCAAAAAACTATTGTGAAGAAGTTTCAAGTATTCTTTTAAGAATATTGATAAAAGAGGATATCCTTGATTTTAAGTTAATGCGTGGAACAAATAAAAAAGGGGAATTTCATTTTTGGCTTGAGTCTGAAGATTTTGTTATTGATCTTACCGCTCATCAATTTGAAGGTTTTGATAAACCTTTTTTATTAATTTCTAAATCTGAATATCCACTATATAAAGTCTTTAATAAAGATATTCAAGAAAAAGAAATTCATCCTAACTGGCCTGGCTTAGAAAAGATATCTTCGCATATTCAAAAAAGGTTTTATGCTGAGTATTATTAATTATTGAAATCCTCACATATAAACATTTAAGCATACAGAAAGTTGGAGAAATAGAATGCTCTCCCGTGTTTATGCTGTGGCTACTTAACCAGAGATGAACCATCTAACGGCGACTATGTTATCTGCTCTGTATGCTTATGGGAGGATAATCCTGTGCAAACAGAAAATCCTGATTGGTGTGGTAGTGCAAACGCACCTTCGCTAAACCAAGCTCGTGAAAACTTTAAAAAGTATGGGGCAATGGAGGAACGATTTGTTAAGGATGTGAGAAAGCCGAGGGATGAAGAGATTCCGAAGATTTAAAAAAGTTCTTATCAGAGATTTAGGATTGACACTTGTGTCCCTAACTGTATTCCTCTTAGCCGACAGTTTTTGCTATCTCAATAATAAACAAATTTATTATCTACAGTTAGATTAGAGTGGTTTTATTAAGATTTTTAAAATAATAACAAACTATTGTGCAGATTAAATTAACTCAAAAATACTCAATAAAACCCCATATAAATACATGATATATAATATAGTTTTTTAATTAAAAACATAAGAATTAGATTAAAAATAAAACAAACAATAAATTTAAGTTACTAATTTTAGTAATTTATTTTTACAAATCATAATTTTTCTTTATCATAGTTCCCGATTTCAAGATAATTAAAACCATTTATCTTGAAATTATTTTTTATTAAAATATTGGAAATTTCATGTTAAATATAACAAAATATATAATAGCTTTAGCCACGGTATTTACAGTAACTGATAGTTACGCTGCTAGTGCTTTAGATGTTTCACCAATTTGTAAAACAGTTGGGAAGGATCTAGATAGCTATATAAATAGAGGGTCACATTGTCTGATATCAGACCAAGGTGAAATTCCTTTAACTGATGCAAAAGGATTAAACGTTGGAACGGCTAAAATTACTGCTTATGTTTATTCTGACAATCCAAAAAATGCATTAACTTGGACTTATAAGTACAAGTTACGAACCCAAATCATTGGTAAACCTGGTGACTCTTTAAAGGTACGCCCAGAATTATATTGCTATGACTGTACGGCAAAGACCGTTTACGGTAATCCAATTAATTTAGTAAATGGCCTATCCGCTGAATCAACCACAACATTTACCCCATCTAACTCAGCTTTAGCAGATCAAAACCCATTATTTTTATCTCCAAGTGTTCGGTTTCAAGTCGTAAAATCGAACGAATCATTTGATAATGCTGCAAATTTTGAACCAGGTATTTATAATCCTAGTGTGCGTTGTGATATTGGAAAGGCTAAAGCAAATACAAAAGGATGTGTATACCCTACCGCACCTGCTGTTATGACAACAATTAAGCTTACTGATCCAGACGTGGATGAATCTGCAAAGCATATTAAAGAAGCATTTCTTGCAGGTAAACCAGGTCAATTCATTGCAGCTTCACCTAATTCTATTTTTAGAAGTTCAAGTGCAAGACCATTAACCCGTTTGAGAGATGCTGCACAGCGCAAAGCTAACCGAGCTGAATCTGTAAAAATGTGTAAAATTAAATATGGTCCAAGTGTTGGTTCAAAGTGCTTCTTTACGGGTGATTCTGATGAAGTAGCAACTGATTGTGATTGTGATGAATTTCCTTTTGCAGCAACAAACCAAGGTGGAACTGATGCTTCTGTTAAAAAGATTGATGCATCTGACAATCGTAGAGCTGGTAGTCGTTTAGGTACTTTCTTTAATGCCGAAAGGGTTCTTGATGGCGATGAATTTTTTCTAAATGTTGATTAACTATTAATTTAAAGAGGTAGCTCAAATTAGAGTTACCTCTCGGACTTATATTTATGCGCAAACTTCCAGTACCAGAAGATCTTCCATATGATTTGACTTCTACCTACTATCGTCTTTTTATGCAGCTCCCTCAGGGTGAATTAAAACATATTGTGGATTTAGAAGCAGCACTTAATCAAGTGAATGCAAGTGATGTTTATGCCTTACAAGATTATCCAGCTAATTGTCTTTCAGCCTACGCAGGCTGGGTCATTAACTCTGAGTCGACTCAAACTGCAAGTAAACAGCACCCTGTATTAATCAATAGCTTATACTGCTGGGGAGGACAACTCTATCGATCAGTGAATCCATATAAACTGGATCTAGGCGGTAAAAATCTACTCAGAATTCCACAATATACAAAATTACCTGAATCTATTGATGCTATTATTCCAGAAGACGATGAGCGTTTAGATACTTCTGATTACGATAATAAAAAAATTATAGCGCCAATATCTGCGATGCAAGGCGTGATCCAGCAAGGAAGCACCATTAAACAAGGTGATCTGATCTTAGCTAAAAATGAGAAGCTCTCACCAGAAAAATTGATTGCTCTAAGACGGGCTGGAATTAAAGAACTAACAATTTATAAAGATCCACGAATTCTCGTTGTTAGCATGCATAATTTTGACGATGAGCATACACTTTGTGAAGAAAGCTTGTATGTTAAAGACTTATTAAAAACGTGGGGCTATAACCACGTCGAGATAAAACTGCTTAAACCACAGCGTTATGATTCAGCATTTAATAGCCTTAAGAAAAACGAAGATCCAACTTTAGATGATAGGTTAACAACCAATTGGGAGGATTATAATCAATTTTTTGAAGATCATATGCCTAATTTTGATGTGATGATTCTGTGTTCTCATAAGGACATTGGTGGTTCAGTATTTTCAATCGGTGGACTTACTGCCTTTGATCCTAGCAGTATGACCTCAAATTTCCAAACACGTTCTATCCCTGCGAATGAAATGGGCATCATTAGAAGTATGCCTAGAACACCTCCTGTACGTGAAACGGTTCAACTGTACGATGATCGAGGAAACCATAAAGGCTCAAAAGTCATCACCACAGAGGATAAGACGACGATCATCAATTTACCTGGTGATATGCAAGATATTGCCTTACTCATGCATATCATGGTGAAGTATGTTTTAAATAAACATGATCCCGATTTTCTAAACAGAATATTTATTAAAGGTCGTGTCAATCAAGAGATTGAAACTGATCAAAATAAAAGAAAATTGTTATGGGGTAAATATCAGTTGCAAGATGATGGTCAATATTCATTAGAAATCATTGAACAACAGCAAGCATATCAGATCGAACCTTTTCTTACTGCAAATTGTATTGTGATCGTCCCCTTTGCAGAGCAGCCGATTCAATCAAATGAAGTGATCCATTTTATAAAGATTGATTAACTATAATTTTAGAAATCAACTCTATGAAATGCATAAAAACCATAACCATTAAGTTATGGTTTTTTTATTGTTTGCTCCTGCCCTTTGTTCTTTTATCACCTGACCCATTGATCTTAAACGTATTGAATCCCATTTTAATTTAAGTAATAAATTTATAAAAATTATGATATTAAAATAATTTAGGAAATTGATCGAATACAACTAGAAGCAATTAATATACACAAATCAAAAGATAAAAAATCTTTATTAAATTCATTATAAAAGTATGTACTCTTCACAATGGAGCTAATTATGTGTGCAAACTATGAGCCTATTTCAAAAGATCGTGTTCATTTATTAGATCTATTTGAGCCTACTTTCGAATACAAAGCTGATATCTACACCAACTATGCAGGACCTATCCTATTTTCAAAAAATGGTACAATTGAATGGCGATTGGCCAGATTTGGTTTAGTTGCTCCATGGGTAGAGGATATAAAAAAAGTCCAAAACACATACAATGCAAGAACTGAAACTGTTTCAAGCAAACCAAGTTTCAGGAACGCCTGGAAGAAAAATCAGTTTTGCCTTATCCCTGTTGAAGCTATCTTTGAACCCAAATATATAGACAATGAACCCCATTGGTATGGAATCTACCGAGAAGACCAAATGCCATACACAGTAGCTGGCATTTATGAATATGCTGTCGTAAACGGTGAAGAAATTAGATCAATGTCTATGCTTACGATGAATTCTGATGATCATCCTTTTATGAACCAATTCCATGCTCCAGATGATGAAAAACTATCAATCATTGTCATTCCAAGAGAGCGTAGAAATGACTGGTTGAATTGTTCTCATGAACAAGCAACCGATTTTTTCATTGAAATGCCGGTTGATGAATTCACTGCAGCACCTAAAAATGCATTGAAGAATTTCCGACCAAACGAATCATAAACAGCGACAAGTTATGACTTCTCTTTGTTTCAACTGAAAATTTAAAATTTAAAAACATTTTAGGCCAAATCTAAAATACAACTTGAATATGTTACAAATTCAAGTGATTGTTCAATATATATTAAAATTTTAAAAAATTAAACATGATCAAGCATACCTATAGAAATTTAATTATTAAGTAAATCAAATTTTTTAATCATTATTCAATGGCTTAATTACATTCAATAATAAAGCCTCTATCAAAGGCTTTTACATATATTTCAACATGAATATTCTTGTTGATCTTGTTATCGGCCCCATGGTAAATGGCACTAGATGTAAGTTACACCTACATTGAAAATCTTACTTTTTTAGAACTGTTTACACTCTGCAGCACGATGGGGAAGTAAATTTTTGAATACTTTTCAATCAATCTTGCAATGTAGAGTGAATTGATCAGTAACAGCTATAAACTTAAGTGTATATTGAGTTGTGGAACATGGGGAAATTACCCATATAGTTTTTAAAACAGGAATCGTCATGATTACTTTACATCACTTAGACCAATCACGTTCTTTCCGTATTTTATGGTTACTTGAAGAAATCAAGCAACCGTACCAGTTACAACGCTACTTCCGTGATTTAACTACTCACTTGGCTCCTGAGTCATTAAAAAACATCCATCCTTTAGGAAAATCTCCAGTGATCGAATGGCAAGGTAAAGTCATCGCTGAATCAGGCGCTATAGTAGAATTATTAATTCAAAGGCTTGCACCACATCTAGCACCAGATATCAATAACGCAATTTATGCAGATTACCTTCAATGGATTCACTTCGCTGAAAGCTCTGCAATGGTGCCATTTTTATTAAAAACTTTTAATGAAATAGAAACTAAGCATGGTACAAAATTGGTATTTCTAGAAAACTATACTCAAGTTGAGTTTGATAAAGTCTTTGGTTTTTTAAATAATTATCTGAAGGATAAATTATTTTTGGTTGACGATCGTTTAACTGGCGCAGATTTTATGATGGGATTTGGACTTCACAGCTTAATCCATCAAATGAAACAAGGTAAAAATTACCCGCACATTCAAAGCTATGTTGAACGTTTGAGCTTACTGCCAAGTTGGAAAGCAGCAGAAAAAATTGAACGAGATGGGGTGTTGGTCAAAAAAGAAAAAGCCTCTTTTTGAGAGGCTTCCACACCTATATTCATCTATAGTCGAATTAAAAATTTCTTTCATAATTAATGCCATATAAGTTTGGTAGTTAATTAGAATCTAATTTAAATTTTTAGGAAGATATGTTAAACATCCAATTTGATCATTTAAAAAACATTAGCATTCAAGATATTATCGAATTAAATACAAATGAACGTGTGCTCAAACAAATGCCTCTAGCTAGTGGCACTATTTTTGATGAACAAGAATGTATTGCTTGGGTCAACGAAAAAGAAGAACAATGGACTAAGCATGGCTATGGTCCTTGGGCATTTTTAGTTGATGGTAAATTTGCTGGTTGGGGTGGATTACAATATGAAGATGGTGATGCAGACTTAGCTCTTGTATTGCACCCTCAATACTGGGGAATTGGTAAACAAATTTTTGATGAAATTATCAAAATAGCTTTTACTGAGATGAATTTTGAATCAATAACTATTTTATTACCTCCTTCAAGAAAAAAATTGAAAGGTATATATCTACTAGGGTTCAATTTAGATGGAGAAATTACGATAAGCGGTGAACATTTCATAAGATATAGATTGTATAAACCAACTCAGATTTAGCCTAAAAAATATTAAAAAAAGCCCTCAACAGAGGGCTTTAAATATATGCTGACATGAATATTTTTTTTTTATATTCGATACTAAATTCGCAAAAAACAATATCATTCTAAATATTGACTATCAATTATGTTATCTACCTTCCCTTCTATAATTATTTTTCTGATTTCGTCAGTTGAGACTTCTTTTCCATTTTTACATCTATAAAGCAAAGCTACAGATTCCTCATCTATATGGACATTTTCACCTGTATATTCACAATCATTCTTCCATAAGATAGTAAAAATTTCTCGATGTATTTTAGCAGCTTCAGTGTTTTTAACATCTACTAAAATCCATAAGATTGGACCAAAAGTTACTAGGCAAATAAAACTAGTCTGATAGTCTTTTTTTGCTAAAAAATATATGCTTAAAAGTGTACCTATTGAAAAAAATAAAACGCTAACATTATAGGCATAAATATTGGTATCTACACCAGATAAAATCAACAGAAACCCAATTAAACAAAAAATAAGAAGTACTGTTTTCAGTTTCATTTAAAAATAAACCTTAGTCTTTACCAGAAGTTTTTCTACCATAAGAATAATTAGTTATACTTTTTTAGTTTTATAGCATTATCACATTGATAAGCAGCAGCTCGCTGAGCATCTGAATTAGGCTCTAAGGTTATAAGAGGTGTTGTAATGCCTTTTTGTGCTAATAACTGTTGTCCTAGAACATTCCTAGCGTTCTTAGATACTATTTGGCTGTTATTCCACCATATATCAGATATCCAGACACCTGACATTGAATTACAATTCACAATCATATCTTTTTGAAAAACATTAAACTTTAGGGTATTTACCTTAATGACTTTTCCATTTTGATTTACAGTCCTATCTTTTAATTCCGCATACTGATTATCCTTTACCTTCAGAAAATAAGTTAAGTTTATTACACCATCCCGCATATACACTGGATCACCGACTAATAGGTCTTTATCCCTCTCTGAAGCAGTACCTATTAAAGTAATAGCTGCATGCGCATTAGTTGTTAAGAAGGCTAATATTAATGAAATTTTTATGAACTTAATCATTTTCAACGCTTTAAAAATAAAATAAAGTCTACCATCTTACATTTAAAAACAAAAGAGTGATATACATCACACATTTAATAGTGATTTTGCTACCAAGTTTGCTTAGACATTGTTGATAAAAGAACCAGGATACAGATACTTAAGATCAAGGAAATTATTGGACACCTGTAGCTATAAATTACTTTGCTAAGAAGAGTTCTCGCTTTACCGCACAGTGACGAACAAGCCCTTCTAAGTGGAAAATTTATTTAACCTCCATATCTACATTTAAATAAATCAATAAAACTAATTCAGTTATGTTAGGCTGATCAGTTTTTCTTAAGAAACAGCCGCTATGTCGTTTAAACGGAAATTCAAGGCAGGAAAGTTTCATTGGTCTTTTTTATTACCCAAATATTGGGGAATCTGGTTAGCTATAATTCTTTTAATGTTGTTTGCAATTCTTCCTTGGGCCATTCAATGGCGGCTCGCAGAGAAGCTTTCCAAACTAGCTTGGAAAACTCTCAAATCTAGACGTAAAACGACCATTAGAAATCTAGAACTGTGCTTTCCCGAAAAAAGTGAACTGCAAATACAAGCAGATGCGAAACAAGTCTTTTTGAATATGATGTTAGGACTTTTTGAAGCATTAAATGCCTGGTACAGTCCCCGATGGTTCAAAAACCGGATGCATATCCAAGGGCTAGAGCATCTTAAGAATGCTAAAGGAAAAGGTGTTTTACTCATAGGCACGCATACCACTTTATTAGATGCCGGCGGTTTTGTATGTGGATATTTTTTCGATCTAGATGTTGTCTATCGTCCTCAAAATAATCCTCTCTTAGATATGCTGATTAGTCGATGCAGAGCTACAATTTATCAAAATCAGATTTCTAAAGATGACATGAAAGGATTGATATCGAATCTAAAGCATGAGCATGCTATCTGGTATAGCCCAGACCAGGACTTTGGACTCAAGCAAGGAGTAATGGCTCCTTTCTTTAGTGTGCAGGCAGCGACATTAACGGCGCATAGACGGTTAATCAAAATAACCAAAGCAGCAGCAATTCCCTTATATTTTTATCGTGATGGCGACATCCGCAACCCTCAATACCACGTTTTACTAGAACCAGCTTTGGGAAACTTTCCAAGTGCGAATGAAGTAGAAGATGCTACACGAGTCAATTTGGTGATTGAGAGTCAGATAAAAATGCATCCCACACAATACATGTGGTTTCATCGTAGATTTAAAACTCGTCCTAATGGTGAAAAAAGTCTCTATTAGCTTTTTAAGATGGCTATAAAAGCAGAATCGATTGATTTTATAAGAGAATAAAAAGCCCACATAAAGTGGGCTTTTTCACTGATCTAAATGAATTAGATAACAGTGATAAGAGTTGCTTGTGGTCCTTTTTTACCTTGACCAGGTACATAAGAAACACGTTGGCCTTCATTCAAAACTTTGAAGCCATTGCTTTGAATTTCGCTGAAATGAGCAAATAAATCTTCGCCAGAATCAGCTTGAATGAAACCAAAACCTTTAGTTTCGTTAAACCACTTAACAGTACCAGTAGCTTTATCAGACATATTTTTAAACCTTTAAACTTTGTTTTATTTTTGAATCAAATCAATACTTATATCTTGACTTAATCCCATCGATCTTTATAAAAAAGATACTACAATTGTGTGAATTTTCTATGTCAATCGATACAGCTGATTAACACCAGTATAGAAACTTTTACCATCTAAATTAAAGTCAATTTCCAGACCAGAATCTAAAAGCACTTTTTTTCCAACTTCAACCCATTTAAATCCTTCCAACGTATTTTGTTGACGTTTAAGTGGGATAATTTGCACACAAATTTCATTACCATTACTGGCTTTGGCTACACGCCATTCATTAATAATTTTTAACACAAAATCACTCTACTCAAGAGCTCAATTGATAGACTTTATTTACTATACGCTAGACAGATAAGTGAAAATAACTGAATTTCTAGAATTTAATAATATATAGCTTTATTTAGGATTATATAAGCTAATTTTAGTTGCTATTTATTCTTTCCAGAATAGCAACTCTAAATACATCAAAGAGCAAAATTAAATTAATCGGTTGGTAGCGGGAGCTGGATTTGAACCAACGACCTTCGGGTTATGAGCCCGACGAGCTACCAGACTGCTCCATCCCGCACCGACGAGTTAGCTTTATATGCTCTTTAAACTAATTAAGCAAGTTTAATATTGATTAATAGTGATATAAGCTCAATTTACACTCTATTTATCTATATTTATTGATAAAAATATACTTTTACTTGGTTGCAAGATAGTATGTGTTTCTAATTAAATAAAGGGTACAACATGTTCACGGGGCTAAAGATAATAAAAAAACAACATGAATTTCAAAAGAATTTTACTCATCAAGAATTTTCCAACCCAATTACAGAGTTTTGGGAATTCTTCGAAATTAATACTCAATATACTTTATTACGATATGAACATATTATTGATGGTATCAAAGCTATTTATCGTAAAAAATAGCCCTCATCAGAGGACTTTCACACATACCCCAACTTGAATATTGTTGTTGATGGTATGAGCTGAACAATCTGGTAAAAGAAAAAGAATACTGGCGCTCACAATCAATGAAACCACTGAGCGCCTGCAGTGATGAATTACTTTTTTAAGAACAGCTCCCGTTCAGCTGCACGACGGCGTACCAAGCCTTTCATAACTTTACCACCACCTTTATTCCATTGGGGAAACTGATCTGCTGCACCCATAAAATCACCGGCATTTAATTTTTTCAACAAAGTTGAATCCTTAAATGC
>NZ_ATGG01000012.1 GCF_000413855.1 Acinetobacter gyllenbergii CIP 110306 = MTCC 11365
AATGGCTGAATGGCTGAATGGCTGAATGGCTGAATGGCTGAATGGCTGAATGGCTGAATGGCTGAATGGCTGAATGGCTGAATGGCTGAATGGCTAGATAAGGTGCTCGCTTAGGATAAATGATCTTAATAAAATTGGGTTTATTCCCCAAAAGAGGAATGGTTTTTCTATAATTATATCCGTTAGTATCAATAGACTGATCGTGCTAGGTTGTGTTTTCACGGTAATAATAAGCATAAAACGTTGTTCTATTTACACTCCGCCATTCTCCGATATAGAGAGTGGCTTTTTTTAGCTTTGATTTCTTGTGTCTATCATATTCAGCTAATAAAAAAAGAGCTGTCGAAACAGCTCTTTTGACATCAATAAAAACAGATTAAGCTTGTTGAATACCAGCAACAACCCAGTCTTGCTGTGAGCCAGCTGGCTTCACAAAATGCCAGATTTCAGCAAAGGGTTGCGGTAAGCTATTCAAGTCTTCACTGACAGTACCAGTAAAGCGCACGCTCACGATGTATTGACCATTTTCAGTCGAACTTTCCACAACCATTGCATTGAGGTTGCTAAATTCAGCAACGTCTTGGTCTTGGTTCGACATAATGTCGCTGTACATTGAGCTATAGAGCTCAGGTGTTAAGTAACGGCGAATTTCTTCGATATTGCTTGCGCTGTTCACTGACTGGATGTGGTTAAAGCGTTGACGCGCGATACGCAAGAATGCAGCAGGTTCAGTGCCATCTGGTAACTGGTTGCCACTACTCATTGACGCGCCACCAAACGGTGCTTGTGTTGGCGCACCACCACCAACTGACTGACCAAAAATATTGGTGTTGTCGCCAGTCTGGCGAGCAGTCGGTTGAGGTGGGGTTTGACGACCAAAATTATTTTGGCCGCCATTGTTTGGAGCGTATGGGTTATTGGCTGCTAATTTTTTTTTTGCGCCTAATTTGCGGAACACAAAGAAGGCGATCGCAGCAGCAAGAAGCACCCAAAGCCAGCTAGGGATACCACCTTTTTCTTCCTGTTGTTGCGCTTGTTGAGTTGCTTGTTGCTCAGTTGCAGTTGGGTTCTGTTGTTTATCATCTGCCAACGCATTCGCTGCAACAGCACCTACTGCAGCACCTGCGACACCCGCAGCAACCATTGTACCAACACCTGGGCCAGATTTTTGTGGCGCAGTTTGTTGTTGAGGTGCTGGAGTTGCTTGGCGTGATGGTTGGTAAGATTGGCTAGATGAACTAGATCTGCTCATGCCGTGGCTTTTACCGCCACCTGCACGCTTTGCTTCCGCAAGTGGTGCAGCAACCAAAGTTGCCATTAAAAGAGCTGCCATCAAGCCACGCTGGTGTACTTGCATCGAAAATTCCTATTTAAATCCAATTTGTAAATGTATTTATGCATGTATTTCGATGGAATTTCAATAACAAAAGTATGTTTTTTTATGTCAAGCCATTAGCCTAACTCATCACTCAACTGCATAGCTTCGGTCAGGGCTTCATGTAAGCGTGCCACGGCAATGATTTGTACGCCATCAATTGACTTCTGTGGTGCATTGCCTCGAGGTAAGATCACATACTTAAAGCCATGTTTTGCTGCTTCTTTCAGTCGTTCTTGACCATTCGGTACAGGGCGAATTTCGCCCGAGAGTCCGACTTCACCAAACACAGCCAATTGCTGTGGCAAGGCTTTTCCTCTTAAACTAGAAGCACATGCCAGTAGTACCGCTAGGTCAGAACCTGTTTCTGTAATTTTTAAACCGCCAACCACATTGACATAGACATCTTGTCCTGAGGTTTGTACGCCACCATGTCTATGCATCACTGCTAATAACATATTCAAACGGTTTTGTTCCAAACCGAGTGCCACACGACGGGGTTGTCCATGTGCATCATCAACCAATGCCTGTACTTCAACGAGTAGTGGGCGTGTCCCTTCACGGCTAATCATTACAATAGAACCCGGAATCGCTTCATCATAACGACTCAGAAAAATCGCCGATGGATTGGCAACCTCACGCAAACCTTTATCGGTCATGCCAAACACACCGAGTTCATTGACTGCACCAAAACGGTTCTTTACTGCACGAATCATGCGATAACGTGAATCTGATTGGCCTTCAAAATACAGTACACAATCGACCATATGTTCTAGAACACGAGGACCAGCAAGTGAACCTTCTTTGGTCACATGGCCGACAATGAATAAAGCAGTACCGCTATTCTTGGCGAAACGGGTTAGCAAAGCTGCGGATTCACGGATCTGTGAAACACCCCCAGGGGCAGATTGTAATGTTTCGGTATAGAGGGTTTGAATCGAGTCGAGGATTGCGACGACAGGACGCTCTTGTGCCAGTACTTCACAGATACGCTCGACGCAGGTTTCAGCCATCACCTTGAGCGAGTCTGTCGGTAGATCCAAACGCTGGGCACGTAAAGCCACTTGCGAAAGTGATTCCTCACCTGTGACATAAAGGGCAGTACTTTTTTTACTGGCCATATGGGTGGCGGTTTGCAACAGAATGGTAGATTTACCAATCCCGGGATCACCGCCAATCAGCACCACCGAACCAATGACTAGACCGCCACCGAGCACGCGATCAAATTCGCTAATTCCTGTCGGAACGCGGGTTTCATTGGAGACTGTGACTTGATTGAGCGTAGTAATACTGGCTGCTTGCCCCGCATAGCCGCCTATTTTAGCTTGGCCGCGATGTGTTACTGCTGGCTCAATTCGAACCTCAAGCAGGCTATTCCATTCGCCACATTCAGTACATTGACCCGTCCATTTAGGATGGTCTGCACCACATTGTTCACATCGGTAAACGGTTTTAATTTTTGCCATAAGATAAAATTGAAAAGTTTCTTAAAATTAGATAAAAAAGAATCAGGACGAAAATTTCTAACAATGCTGATCGTTCTTTAAGGAATAACAAAACGAAGACGGCATGATTTCGTCGCAGATTGGTTAAAGGGAAGTGCTCAGAAAAATAACATGATATACAACTTTTACAAGGTGTAGACAGTGTGTTTTTAGCAATCGCTTTTTTTGTTCAATTCACTTTTTCCATGGATGGTGTTGGTGTGTTCGCTTATTTGTTGTCATGAGGTTTTGATCGAATGGCATAGATATTGCTCATGCTCAGACGAATGGAAATTTAGCAGTGGCTATTTTTTCAAAATATATAATAAAGGTTGATGTCTATGAGTGCAGCAGAAATTGTAAATTGGGTAAATGGAATTATCTGGAGTCCAGCGCTGATCTATTTATGCCTAGGCGCTGGTTTATTTTTTTCTATTTTAACTCGGTTTGTGCAGGTTCGCCAAATTAAGGAAATGGCAAAGCTGTTAATTAATGGTTCATCCTCCGCGCAAGGGATTTCCTCATTCCAAGCGCTGTCAGTGTCCTTATCTGGACGTGTCGGGGTCGGTAATATTGCGGGAGTGGCGGCGGCAATTGGGTTTGGTGGTCCAGGCGCTGTATTTTGGATGTGGTTGGTTGCATTTTTGGGTGCAAGTACCGCGTATGTCGAATCCACTCTCGGCCAAATTTATAAGGTCGAATACCAAGGTGAATATCGTGGTGGGCCTGCATTTTATTTTGATCGTGGTTTAGGCCAGCGCTGGTTAGGGATTCTCTTTGCAATTGCTGCAATTGTCTCCTGTGGTTTATTCCTGCCTGGCATTCAAGCGAATGCGGTGGGTAATGCGTTTACCCAAATTACTGGTCAGGGCGCCATCGTGTTTGGCAATGTTGGGACGTATAAACTATTAGCGTTGATTGTGATTGTCTCTTTATTGGCAATCATTATTTTTGGTGGAATTAAACGTATTGCCCGCTTCGCAGAGCTAGTTGTTCCATTTATGGCCTTGGGTTATATCTTGATGGCCGTGATTATTGTGGCGATGAATATCCAAGAATTACCTGGCGTGATCAAACTCATCTTTGAAGATGCATTTTCGCCAATGGCAGGGATTGGCGCTGCAATTGGTTGGGGGGTAAAACGTGGTGTTTACTCCAATGAAGCAGGACAAGGTACTGGACCGCATGCCGCTGCAGCCGCAGAAGTTCAGCATCCAGCACAGCAAGGTTTTGTGCAAGCTTTCTCCATTTATGTCGATACGCTATTTGTATGTTCTGCAACAGCCTTTATGATTTTGATTACGGGCATGTATAACGTACAGGGGACTTTAGAAGCTGGGCAATTTATCGTGCAAAATGTAGCAGCTACCACTGAAATTGGTTCACCTGCATTTACACAAATGGCAGTCAGCACCGTATTTGGTGGTTTTGGTCAAATCTTTGTTGCCTTGGCGGTATTCTTCTTCGCCTTTACCACGATTGTGGCCTATTACTATATTGCTGAAACAAATATCACTTATCTGAGCTATATCACCAAAACGCCATCTCTTTTATTTATCACCAAATGCTTCATTATGATTTCCGTGGCTTATGGTGTACTCAGCGCAACGGGTTATATTTGGGGGATTGGTGATATTGGGGTCGGTTTGATGGCATGGATTAATATCATCGGTATTATCGTGACCTATTTTGTATGGAAACCGACCATTAAGGCTTTACGTGACTATGAAGAGCAACAAAAAGCAGGAGTTAAGGAGTTTACATTTGATCCAATTAAATTGGGTATCCGCAATGCAACTTTTTGGGAGGAGCGTCTCAAAAATAAACAGAAGCAAACTTCTAATGATTGAATTATAAATCAATATTTTCTCGAGTAGAAAAAGAGTGGCTTAAATCGCCACTCTTTAATTTTGAAGTACCTTTTTATGACTGATGAGTTGCCCTCATAAGTTCATTGTATTGTTTTGGCCTTGTGCGTATGATCGAATTCAATTGTATTTAACTTGAAAAATACAGGTAAAAAATTGCTTAGCTGAATTCAGCCAATCTATAGATAACGAGAAAAGATATCGAAAATGGTACGAATCGTTATTGAGAGCTGATCTTAGCTAATGAACTAAAAACACTGGAGAGTTTTTGTAAAATGTCGAATCAAAATCTGAGTGAGGCTGCTGAGCAAAGCGGACTTCACCGTAGTCTATCTAATCGACATCTACAGTTGATTGCGATTGGCGGTGCAATCGGAACAGGGTTGTTCATGGGGTCTGGTAAAACCATTAGTTTGGCTGGGCCATCTATTCTGTTTATTTATATGACCATTGGTTTGATGGTGTTCTTCGTAATGCGTGCATTAGGGGAACTGTTACTATCCAACCTTAACTACAAATCTTTTATCGATTTATCGACGGATTTAATTGGTCCTTGGGCTGGTTATTTTGTTGGTTGGACCTACTGGCTCTGTTGGGTCACCATTGGTATCGCAGATTTATCAGCCATTATTTACTATCTGGAATTCTTTAATGGTGGCGAGTCATTTACACCTTTAGGTGGTCTACTGATTAGTACTGTGGCGATCCTGTTTGTACTGGGTTTGAACCTGGTCACCGTAAAACTGTTCGGTGAAATGGAGTTCTGGTTTGCAATGGTGAAGATCACCGCAATTATTGTCTTGATTGCTGTTGGTCTATGGATGATCTTTACTGGATTTACCAATGCTTCTGGTACGGTTGCAAGTGTTTCGAACCTTTGGACACATGGTGGCATGTTCCCGAAAGGTCTTGATGGATTCTTGGCAGGCTTCCAGATTGCGATTTTCGCCTTTGTTGGTGTGGAGTTGGTCGGGACTACGGCTGCAGAAACGCAAGATCCGAAACGTAACTTACCGAAAGCGATTAACTCGATTCCAATCCGTATCATTATTTTCTATGTATTGGCATTGTTCGTGGTGATGTGTGTAACCCCTTGGGATCAAATCAATCCTAAAGTGAGTCCATTCGTAAATATCTTCTCACAAGCAGGTATTGCTTCTGCCGCGATTATCATGAACTTGGTGGTATTATCGTCAGTGATGTCATCAATGAACAGCGGTGTATTCTCAACTAGCCGTATGTTATTTGGTTTATCAACGGATGAGCAAGCACCAAAGCTATTTGGTAAATTATCAAAGTCTGCAGTTCCTGCAAAAGCTTTGATTTTCTCATCAATCTGTATCTTCATTGGTGCGTTTGTTCAGTTCGTTTATAAATTACAAACGGGTACTAACGATGAAGTAACTGCATTCACGCTTGCAACAACACTATCAACGATTCTGTTCATCTGCGTATGGATCATTATTATGTGGAGTTATATCAACTACCGCAAAAATCGTCCTGAACTGCATGCGCAATCAACATTTAAACTGCCTGGCGGTGTGTTTACCTGTTGGGTGGTGATTTTATTCTTCCTTGCAACAATCTACTTCCTTGCCTTGGATGAAACCACGTTGGAATCACTCAAAGTTAGCCCGATCTGGTTTGTTATTTTGGCAATTGGTTATTTCTTCTATAAGAAAAAGTAATTCTTTATCCGATTTAACACAAAACGCCGACCTCAAAGTCGGTGTTTTTTTATGGTTATTGTTTGATTCATTCAAGTTTAGACTTTAGCCAATCTAATGATCACGCTATACTGCTCCGAATTGTAAAAGTTAGGTGCACAGATGCTTAAAGTCATTTGTTCTATCAGTGTATTGCTGAGCAGCGTTATTTTAACTGCATGTGGTCAGTCAGGTGCATTGCAATTACCATCTGATCAAAATCAGGATAAGCGCGCTAAATATCTGCTTTATAAAAATGAAGCACCTCAGGCTAAGGCTTCATCTGATGCAAAAGCAGATCAAGCAGAGGTAGAACGCCAAGCAACATCGTCAACGACTCAATCACAGACCATCTCACCTTAAGTTTGTAAATAAGGACATCTTCATGAGTTTCACCCGCATTAATGGAGTATTGCACGCTGAGCAATGTTCACTGGATCAGCTCGCACAGCAATATGGCACGCCTTTATATGTGTATTCAAAAGCAACTTTTGAAAAGCATTATTTGGATATGCACCGTGCTTTTGATTTTATTGATCATCAAATCTGTTTTGCGGTGAAGTCAAACTCAAATATCGCTGTTCTGCGTGTATTGGCAAAAGTCGGTGCGGGTTTTGATATCGTGACCGGTGGAGAATTAGCACGTGTTTTGGCGGCGGGTGGTGAGCCTTCGAAAATCGTATTTTCTGGTTTAGGTAAATCTGAAGCCGATATCGAAAAAGCCTTAAATGTTGGGATTGCTTGCTTTAATGTGGAATCACATGCTGAGTTAGATCGGATTCAGAAAGTTGCAGCAAAACTTGGTAAAAAAGCACCGATTTCTTTACGTGTAAATCCAGATGTAGATGCCAAAACCCATCCTTATATCTCAACAGGGTTGAAAGAAAACAAGTTTGGTATTCCAAGTGATGCGGTGAATGAAACCTATCAATATGCAGCATCGTTAGCAAATCTTGAGATTGTTGGGATTGATTGTCATATCGGTTCACAGTTGACCGAGACCAAGCCTTTTGTAGATGCACTTGATCGTGTCATTTTGATGATTGAGCAATTGAAAAGTTTGGGGATCAACCTCAAACATATTGATATCGGTGGTGGTTTGGGGGTTCGTTATAAAGATGAAACCCCGCCAAGTATTGCAGAATATGCCAATGCGATGCGTCCAGCTTTAGAAAAGTTGGGTCTCAAAGTCTATATGGAACCTGGGCGTAGTATTTCTGCCAATGCAGGCGCATTATTAACAAAAGTTGATTTATTGAAACCAACAAACCATCGTAACTTTGCCATTATTGATGCGGCGATGAATGATTTAATTCGTCCTGCTTTATATGAAGCGTGGATGGATATTCAGTCGGTCAATCCAAATCCTGATGTTGCAGTTAAAACTTGGGATTTGGTCGGTGCCATCTGTGAAACAGGCGATTTCTTGGGTAAAGAGCGTGATTTAGCACTTCAGGAAAATGATGTGTTGGCGGTATTAGGTGCGGGTGCATACGGTTTTGTGATGAGCTCGAACTACAATACCCGTGGTCGTGCTGCTGAAGTTATGGTCAGTGGTGATCAAGCCTATTTAATTCGTGAACGTGAAACCATAGAATCACTCTGGGAAAAAGAGCGTTTGTTGCCTGAGGAGTAAATTAAGATGTATTTAGAATTTACCAAAATGCATGGTCTTGGCAATGATTTTATGGTCGTTGACCTTGTGACCCAGCGTGCTTATTTAGATACAGTCACGATTCAACGTTTGGCTGATCGTCATTTTGGCGTGGGTTTTGATCAGCTATTGATTGTTGAACCGCCTGATTTGCCAGATGTCGATTTTAAATATCGAATTTTTAATGCCGATGGTTCTGAAGTCGAACAATGTGGTAATGGGGTGCGTTGTTTTGCGCGCTTTGTACATGAGCGTCAACTCACGACCAAAACTAAAATTCGTGTGCAAACCAAAGCAGGGATTGTTGAACCTGAATTGGGTGCAAATGGTTGGGTGCGCGTCAACATGGGACCACCAAAATTTCTGCCAGAAGAAATCCCATTTGTGACCCAAGAGCATGAAGATATTGAAGGTTTATACGCATTAGAGCTTGCAGATAACCAGAACATTAATATTGATGTGGTGAACATGGGTAATCCGCATGCGGTCACCATTGTTCCTGATGTATTGACTGCGGATGTTGAGCGTATTGGTCCACAAGTGGAATCACATGCACGTTTTCCTGCACGTGTGAATGCTGGATTTATGCAAATTCTGGATGAAAAGCATATCCGTTTACGTGTGTTTGAGCGTGGTGTCGGTGAGACTTTAGCCTGTGGTACAGGGGCTTGTGCCGCAGCGGTAAGTGGTATGCGCCGTGGTCTACTTGCCAATGAAGTTGAAGTGCAGCTTGCAGGTGGTAAGTTACATATTGCTTGGCGTGAAGGTGATGTGGTGTGGATGACTGGTCCAACCACACATGTTTATGATGCCCGTTTGGATTTAAGATACTTCCAAGGCTAAATTAGACTGATTTTAGGTAAAAAGTCTGAGGTTAGGCTTTTTACCTTTTATTTTTACAATAATAAAATGTGAGAAAAATGAAAAATAAGATTCGTGGTGCTATTTATGGTTTATTAATCGGTGATGCGGTTGGTGTGCCTTATGAATTTAACTTACCTGAACAACTCCCTCATATTGTTGATATCGATATGATTCCGCCTAAAAATTTTAGTCGAACCTATCCTGATATTCCAATTGGCACCTGGTCCGATGATGGTGCACAAGCTTTGTGTTTATTGGCATCTTTACTTCATTGTCAAAAGTTAGATCCAGTTGATTTAATGAATCGCATTGCGAATTGGTATCAGTTTGGATATATGGCTCCTGATTATCATGTATTTGATGTGGGGGTGCAGACAGCAACAGCCATTCGACAATATTTACAAGGCACGCCAATTATGCAAGTCGCGATTGATGATGAACATGCTAATGGCAATGGGGCATTGATGAGAGTTCTACCATTAGCGTTGTGGCATCAAGGGACAGACGAGGCATTAATTTTAGCTGCCTATTTACAATCTCATATTACCCATGCGCATCTACGCTCAAAAGTATGTTGTGCTTTATATTGTTTATGGGCGAGATATATTTTAAAAGGGATGACGATTAATGCCGCGTGGTCACATGCTGTGACTATCTTAAGAGGGTATTATGGAAATCGACCAGATGAATTGGAGCAATTAGAATTTTTCATCCGCCCTGATGATTTAGAGGGAGGAACGGGAAGCGGTTATGTTGTGGATTGCCTCAAATCAGCTTATTTAGCCTTACAAGAGTCCAGCTACCAAGCCGTGATAAAAAAAGCAATTTCTTTGGGGCGTGATACGGATACAACAGCATGTGTGGCTGGTGGATTGGCAGGACTTGCTTTTGGGTATGAGGATATTCCTGCTGTATGGTTACAGCAGTTAAGAGCCAAGGAAATGGTTGAGCCTTTGCTTGCACAATTGATAGAAGACAAATGAGATGAACATCGTCTTTCTTGCTGGCGCATCAGGCAATACACAATTTTGGAATCCTCTGATTGCACAGCTTCCTCATCATTATACAAAGCAAGTGATTGCTTATCCTGGTTTTCATGGGGTGGCAACAAACCCTGATATTCACAGTTTTGATGATCTGAGCAATTATGTGCTTGCACAGATTCAACAGCCTTCTATTCTGATTGCCCAATCCATGGGTGGAATCTTTGCGATTGCATCAGCATTACAGAAATCAGATTTGGTGAAAGGTTTAGTGTTGATTGCAACTTCGGGTGGAATTAATTTTGACCGATTTCAAGTTCAAGACTGGCGGCAGTTTTATCAGCAGGAATATATTGAATATCCTGATTGGTTTATGACAACGAAAGTCGACTATGAGCAACATTTACCAGATATAGAGGTGGATACTTTATTGATCTGGGGTAATCAAGATCCGATTAGTCCGATTGAGGTTGGACAATATTTAAATCAGATCTTGCAAAAAGCCAAACTCTATATTGTAGAAGATGGTGATCATCAACTGGCAGAGAAATGTGCTGATGAGGTTGCCATACAAATTAATGGTTATTTAAAAAATTTAAAGCAGGAATGAAACGGATATTGAGCGTGCTGCGATCAGCACGCTTTTTATTGTTTATCGTTTGCTGAAAGCCAGTTTCAATGCAAACAAAATAAAAATACTGCCTGTGATGCGATCCATGTAGCGAATAAATTTAGGTTGTTTTAAATAAGCAGAAATGGACTGCATTGCAGCGATCAGAAAAATTGACCAGATCAAGCCGATCACGACATGAATCATCACCAGTCCCATAGTCCATATAATTGGAGACGAAGACTGTGGAATAAACTGTGGCAAAAAGGAAATATAAAAAATACCGACTTTGGGATTGAGTAAATTGCCCCAAAAACCTTTAATAAACCAGTTTTGTGTTGTTACTGCTGAATCATTTACATTCGCAAGTTGGCTACGGGGTTTTAAAAGGAGATTGAGTCCTAACCATGTCAGGTAAATTGCACCCATCCATTTCAAGGCATTGAAGGCCAGATCCGAAGTCATCAGCAACGCACCTAAACCACAGGCCACAATAATTCCCCATACAATACAGCCAAGATTAATCCCCAAAGCCGCCTGAAAGGCTTTGGCTTTGCCCTCCAAGGTAGCAGTACGAATAATCAGCGTGGTATCTAAACCCGGAGTAAGCGTGAGCAAAGTAATTGCAATGAGATAAGGAATAAGCATGGCTGTCATCGGTCAAGCACCATTTAAAACTTGAAAATGATTGTAGTACAGAGCAAGAGATTCTTCGATATTTGTTTAATGATAAAGAGAAGTAAAATTTGTTAGACTATCGTTGTTGGTATCGGCATAACACTGGAGAGCAACTTGGAAAGCCCTGAAAAACTGCTGTCCATGTGGTTAAAAGAACGGATCATTCAAAATCAGTCTGAACATACCATTGCAGCCTATCAGCGTGATTTAACCGATTTCTTTAAGTTTTGTGAATACAAGCAATTGCAACTGCAAGATGTTGAAGCTTCTGATTTGCGGGAATATCTGGCGGCAAGGGTTGAGCGAGATCAACTGAGTAGCAGTAGCTTACAGCGTCATTTAACGTCAATTCGCCAATTTATGAAATGGGCAGAACAAGGTCAGTATTTAGAACAGAATCCATCTGAAGATTTTCGATTAAAACGCCAACCGCGACCTTTACCAGGGATGATTGATATTGAAACCGTTCACCAAATTTTAGACCAAGCAGCACCAGAGAAACCGATCGAACAACAATTATGGTTACGTGATAAAGCCATGCTCGAATTGCTTTATTCCAGTGGTCTTCGTTTGGCAGAATTACAAGGATTGACGATTAAAGATGTCGACTTTAATCGGCAACTGTTACGGATTACAGGGAAGGGCAATAAAACACGTATTGTTCCTTTTGGTTTAAAGGCCAAAGACAGTTTGGTTGAATGGTTGAAAATCTATCGAATTTGGCTAGGTGGCTTTAATGCGGATTCATCGGTTTTTATCTCACAACGTGGTAATGTCTTAACACCACGTCAAATTGAAAATCGGGTCAAGTTACAAGCACAACGTGCAGGTGTGAATGTCGATTTACATCCTCATTTATTACGCCATTGTTTTGCCAGTCATATGCTGTCTGCCAGTGGGGATTTACGTTCTGTACAAGAGATGTTGGGGCACAGTAATTTGTCGACTACCCAGATTTATACCCATGTTGACTTCGAACAACTGGCTAAAGTGTATGATCAAACCCATCCGCGTGCGCAAAAAAGCTAATTCTTGATATATTATGTTGCAAAATTGAGCGTTTAATAGTCGACTACTTTTCCTGTTTATTTCTGGTATTCGTTTAATTGCTGTTCTTACTTAATTGCCACGTTTTTGCAAAATCCAAAACACTTGTAATTTTGCTAGAAACGATCAGTTACAGATCATCCTTAGTTAAATTAAAATGCCTGTTTTAGATCGTTGAATTTTATAAAATATTAAAAAAATCAAAGTTTAATATTCATCATATTTATAAGCTAAATTTGTAGCACCGATAATTATTTTCAATATGTGAACTGAGCGTTTCATCTTTTTTATTGCCATAGCGGAAATTGTGACTTGACCGAAATGCCAAATACATTGCAAGATAGGGCACCTAAAAAGTTTCAATCGAAGAGTTAGAATGCTCTTCATTACATTTACTTGCTTAGAACAGCCGAGGATTACATGAAGGCTCTTGTCGCTGTAAAACGTGTGGTTGATGCCAACGTAAAAGTTCGTGTTAAGCCGGACAATAGTGGGGTTGACCTTACCAACGTTAAGATGTCAATCAACCCATTCTGTGAAATCGCAGTGGAAGAAGCGGTTCGCTTAAAAGAAAAAGGAACAGTTTCTGAAATCGTTGTTGTTTCAGTGGGTTCTAAAGACGCTCAAGAACAAATTCGTTCTGCAATGGCTTTAGGTGCTGACCGTGGTATTTTAGTTGAAACGGCTGATGAAGTTGGCGCTCTAGAAGTTGCTAAAATCTTGAAAGGCGTTGTTGATGCTGAAAAACCAGAACTTATTCTTCTTGGTAAACAAGCAATTGATGACGACTCTAACCAAGTAGGTCAAATGCTTGGTGCTTTACTTGGTGCAGGTCAAGGTACTTTCGCATCTGAAGTTAAAGTTGACGGTGGTAAAGTTCAAGTAACTCGTGAAGTTGACGGTGGTTTACAAACTGTTGAGCTTGCACTTCCTGCAATCATCACGACTGACTTACGTTTGAATGAGCCACGTTATGCTGCTCTTCCAAACATCATGAAAGCGCGTAAAAAACCGCTTGATACCAAGTCACCTGCTGATTATGGCGTTGCAACAGGCACTAAGCTTAAAACAATTAAAGTTGAAGCTCCTGCTGAACGTAAAGCTGGCGTACAAGTGAAGTCTGTAGACGAGCTTGTTGAAAAATTGAAAAACGAAGCGAAAGTGATCTAATACAGAAGGATAAAATCATGAGTATTTTAGTTATCGCTGATCACAACAACCAGACACTTAACGGTGCAACTTTAAACGTTGTTGCGGCAGCTCAAAAAATCGGTGGTGATATTACTGTATTAGTTGCTGGTTCTGGCGCTCAAGCAGTTGCTGACGCTGCTGCTAAAGTTGCTGGCGTGAGCAAAGTATTACTTGCTGACAATGCAGCTTATGCAAACCAATTGGCTGAAAACGTTGCTGGCTTAGTTGCTGACATCGCGAAAGGCGGATACAAATACGTATTGGCTGCTTCTACAACAACAGGTAAGAACGTTCTTCCTCGCGTTGCTGCGCTTCTTGACGTAAGCATGATCTCAGACATCATCGCTGTTGAATCTGCAAACACGTTCAAGCGTCCAATCTACGCAGGTAATGCAATCGCAACTGTTCAATCTGACGAAGCAATTATCGTGGGTACAGTTCGTGGTACAGCCTTTGATGCAGTTGCTGCTGAAGGCGGTTCTGCTGCAGTTGAAGCGGTTGCTGAAGCGAAAGATGCGGGTATTTCTAAGTTTGTAAGTGAAGAAATCGTGAAACTAGATCGTCCAGAGTTAACTGCTGCACGTATCGTTGTTTCTGGTGGTCGTGGTGTCGGTTCTGGTGAAAACTATCACAAAGTACTTGATCCATTGGCTGACAAGCTTGGTGCTGCTCAAGGTGCTTCACGTGCTGCGGTAGATGCTGGCTTTGTACCAAACGACTTCCAAGTTGGTCAAACTGGTAAAATCGTTGCGCCAGATCTTTATATGGCGATTGGTATCTCTGGTGCGATTCAACACTTGGCAGGTATGAAAGATTCTAAAGTTATTGTTGCAATCAACAAAGACGAAGAAGCGCCAATCAACAGTGTTGCTGACTACTGGTTAGTAGGCGATTTGAACACTGTAGTACCTGAATTGGTATCTAAACTTTAATTCGCTCTGAATAAAAGTTGAAGAACGCTCCGAAAGGGGCGTTTTTTTATGCCTTAAACGCTTGGGTAATTGTAATCACAGTTTATTTTGTTGTTTTAGCCATCAATGGTGGGGTATGGCTATTTTTACTGATCTGGGTTAATAAAGATCGTGTTGAGCATAATGTGCGTCGTATTTAGGTTATCCGGACAAATACATTCTGGATCCCCAGGCGGTACTTAAATAGCACTAGAATCAAAAATAAGAGCTATTTGTCGTGGGAGTCTGGGGAGGAGCTAAAGAGGGCTTGTTTACGCCGATTGGCATATCATTCATTTTCAGATGGTTTTTATTAAACAAGCTTTTGGTTGCGTTTTGCTATTTTATAAGTCAGCGACAGAATTCCATACATAAAAGGTTTAAATAAGGCTTGGATTTGGTGATCTGTAGGCTAAAACTTAATATGCATTATCGCGCTGAAACAACCAGCTAAATCTTATTTGATTCAACAGTTTTATTGAATCATTTGATGAACTTTTGCTTAAAAAGTCTACGAATCCATTTTTATTGGTGGATATGATATTTGATAATTTTAAGTTATTCATTTATATAATTTTTTTATTGTAAAAAAATGCTATTTTTAGATGCTTAAACTCACAGTTGATTTGTGCTTTGTGCTATAATTTTTCGCTGTATTTTTTATTTTTAGTTCAAGCCCTTGAGCTAAAATTTTGCAAGATTGAAGACATAAAAACAGGTACAACTCTCTACCTGTAAACAAGGAGTATGCATGAGCGTATCGGAAATCAGACCGATTGCCATTGAGGACGAACTCAAGCATTCATATCTAGATTACGCGATGAGCGTAATTGTATCTCGTGCATTGCCAGATGTTAGAGACGGTCTAAAACCTGTTCATCGTCGCGTATTATATGCGATGCACGAATTGGGCAATGATTATAACAAAGCGTACAAAAAGTCTGCTCGTGTTGTCGGGGACGTGATCGGTAAATATCACCCTCATGGTGACAGTGCAGTATACGAAACAATTGTTCGTATGGCGCAGGACTTCAGCTTGCGTTACATGTTGGTTGATGGTCAGGGTAACTTCGGTTCGGTCGATGGGGATAGCGCGGCAGCAATGCGTTATACCGAAGTTCGTATGCAAAAACTCACCCATGAAATTTTGGCTGATCTAGAAAAAGATACGGTTGATTGGGAAGATAACTACGACGGTTCTGAGCGTATTCCTCAAGTAATGCCAACGCGTATTCCAAATCTACTGATTAACGGTACGACAGGTATTGCGGTGGGTATGGCGACCAATATGGCGCCACACAACATGACCGAAGTGGTCAATGCATGTTTGGCCTATGCCAATAACCCGAATATCTCTGTAGAAGGTTTGATGGAGCACATTACTGGCCCAGATTTCCCTACAGGCGGTATTATTTACGGTAAATCAGGCATCGTAGATGCTTACCGTACCGGTAAAGGCCGTTTGCATATTCGTGGTAAATATCATTTCGAAGAAGACCAGAAAACAGGTCGTACCACGATCGTCTTTACTGAAATTCCTTATCAGGTCAATAAGGCAAAAACCATTGAGCGTATTGCCGAGTTAGTCAAAGAAAAGAAACTTGAAGGGATTTCTGAACTTCGTGACGAGTCTGATAAAGACGGTATGCGTATTGCCATCGACTTGAAGCGTGGTGAAAACGCTGAAGTTGCGGTGAATAATTTATTCTTGCATACACAATTACAAAACTCGTTCAGCATCAACATGGTCTGTCTCGACAATGGTCAGCCAAAGTTGATGAATCTGAGAGAGATTATTGCGGCATTTATTCGTCACCGCCAAGAAGTTGTGACACGTCGTACCATGTACGAATTGCGTAAAGCACGCGAGCGTGGTCATATCTTGGAAGGTTTGACGGTTGCCTTAGCCAATATTGATGCCATTATTGAAACCATCAAAACTTCGGCTAACCCAGCTGAAGCGCGCGAGCGTTTACAAGCAGGTGAGTGGGCCGGTGGTGGTGTGGTTGCATTGCTTGAAAAAGCAGGCGCTATCTCTGTTCGCCCAGATGAGATTGAAGGTGAAGACCCAACACGTCCATTTGGCTTGTCGGGTGATATCTATCGTTTGTCACCGACTCAAGTTGGCGCGATCTTAGAGTTGCGTTTACACCGCTTAACAGGCTTGGAACAAGACAAGTTACACGCAGAATATACTGAAATCTTAGGTCAAATTGCCGAATTAACTGCAATTCTGAGTGATTTTAACCTACTGATGAATGTGATTCGTGAAGAGCTTGCGTTGATCTTGCAACAATATGGTGATGGTCGTCGTACTGAGATTGTCGAGTCTGGTGTTGATTTCTGCCGTGAAGACTTGATTCCTGAAGAGCAAGTTGTATTGACTGTATCTCAAACAGGTTATGCGAAAACTCAGCCACTGTCTGATTATCAAGCGCAACGTCGTGGTGGTCGTGGTAAGTCTGCAACAGCAATGAAAGATGATGACATCATCCAACATTTAATTGTGGCGTCAAACCATGCAACGGTACTGTGCTTTACAAATGTGGGTAAAGTTTACCGCTTACGCGTATTTGAAGTTCCGCAGGCTTCGCGTGGCGCAAAAGGTCGTCCAATTATTAATTTGCTTCCACTGGATGCGAATGAGACTGTGACTGCGATCTTGCCATTGACGGAATTCCCTGAAAATCACTATGTGTTTATGGCAACTGCGTCAGGTACGGTCAAACGTGTTGAACTTGCACAATTTAGTAATGTTCGTTCAAACGGTTTACGTGCAATTGAGCTGAATGAAGAAGATACCTTGATTGGTGTTGCGATTACCGATGGTAACCAGCAGATCATGTTGTTCTCGAATGAAGGTAAGGCAATTCGTTTTGCTGAAACTGATGTTCGTGCCATGGGGCGTACTGCCAAAGGTGTACGTGGTATGCGTGTCAGCTTCGCTAGCAATACCATTGAAGCTGAAGATGCCGATGTTGAAAATGATGATAGTGATGACAATGATGATTCATCAGATTCAAACTTAGTCAGCCGCATTGTTTCACTCGTCGTTGTGCCTGAAACGGGTGAAGTGCTATGTGCATGTGCCAATGGTTATGGTAAACGCACCCCAGTTGATGACTTCCCAACCAAGAAGCGTGGCGGTAAGGGGGTAATCGCGATTAAGACCAGTGAGCGTAATGGTGAGCTTGTCGGCGCAGTATCAATTGATGAAAGCAAAGAACTCATGTTGATTTCTGATGGTGGTACTTTGGTACGTACACGTGCTGCCGAAGTAGCAACCACCGGTCGTAATGCGCAAGGTGTTCGTTTGATCCGCTTGAGTGATGCTGAAACCTTAGTTGGTGTGGTATCTATTGAAGCAGTAGAGGATGACGAAGAGTTAGATGCGATTGATGATGTAGAAAATACTGAAGCTGAAGCAATCACTTCTGAACAAGTCGCTGCTGAGCCGAAAGATGATACACCTGAAGCGTAAACAATAATGTTTAAAAAACCCAAAGTTCTCTTTGGGTTTTTTTATATTTATTGCAAAATTAACTTTAATTTTTTCATATTGGTCAATCTAATGATTTTGTTCTAAAAGTATAAAATATATTGATATTAAAATAAGTGAGAAAATAACAATGTCAAAAAAATATGCGCCGATCTATCCGCATGATCCTATGGTTGAAATTTTTGAAAATATTTACTTACTAAGAGGCAGTATCAAGCTTGGATTTGGTCTCTCTATGAATCGTAATATGGTTATTATCAAACAAAACAATGAGCTGACTCTAATTAATGCAGTTCGGATGTCTGAAACAGAATTAGAAAAATTGGAAGCTTTAGGGGCGGTTAAACATGTCATTCGCTTAGGTGACTTTCATGGCTTAGATGATCAGTTTTATATTGATCGCTATCAGGTAACATTTTGGAGTCAATCACACCATGTGAACTACTCTGGTTTATTTCCGACAAAGACCATTCAAACAGATGTCGTTCCACCAATTAAAAATGCTGAATTTTTTATTTTTGAACAGGCAACTTGCCCTGAAGCTATTTTATATATGGAGGATAAAAAGCTTTTGATCACTACGGATAGTATTCAATACTGGAGTGATTGGAAATATTTTAGTTTTCTAAGCAAAATTATTATTTACCTCATGGGATTTCGGTTGGGCTTATTTATTGGTGGGTCTTGGTTGAAAAGAGTCACACCAAAATCTACTAGCTTAAAAAATGATTTTGATCGGTTACTACAATTGGATTTTCAGCATTTAGTTGCAGCACATGGCACAGTTTTAGAAAACTCAGCTAAAGAAAAATTAGGAAACGTCGTCAAAAAGCAATTTGGTATCTGATGATAGAAAGGAAGCTATTCAGCTTCCTTTTTTATTGGTTCCATTATAACCAAGCGATAATAAGAAATCGCCAATAATATTGCAGCAACAGTTGCAAGATAAATCAGTTTTGGTACCACAATGGCAGTTGGTACGCCCATCTGATTGAGCTGAACAAACATTTGTACACCATGGGTTGAAGGTAGTGTCCATGCAAAGTATTGCATCCAATGTGGCATGGCTTCATGTGGCCACGCAGTGCCTGTCAGCAAAAATAGGGGGACGGACGTCACCACAATCAAATGACCCACTCGTTCTGGCATATCGACCAGTGAACCGACCAGCATCCCTAATCCAATCACGCAGCTGACATAAATCGGTACGGCAAGCAGCATGCCCCAGAAATTGCCGCCATGTGGATACTCATATAACCAGAAGGTAAAGCCAAATAAATACAGGCAGCCTAAACAACCCGTGGTAAAGATCGCTGCAAAAGTGGCCCAGAACTCGACAGGTTTTGCCACCCAGCCTTGTTCACGATAACTGGCAGTCAGCATGGCAAGGCCAAGCAAAATAGTCTGATGAATAATCAAACTGGCCACAGCAGGGAAGATATAACTGCCATAACCCGACAGGGTATTAAACAAAGGAATTTGATGAATTGAAAGTTCTGGTTCAAAAGCAGAAGCATTGCCAAATTTTTCCAAATGCTCTTTTAAGGTATATTCAATTGAGCCTGCTAAGCCTACACCAACTTCTTTGGTTCGAATGAAATAAGCGGTACTGAGATATAGACCAATTCCCCCCATCTCGCCACGTTTTAAGCTATTGGTGAGATTTTCAGGAAGTAGCAAAATACCTTCAGCTTGCTGGTTTTTCACCATCCGTTGTGCTTCGAGAAAGCTATCTGTCACGGTGGTAATCTTAATATGCGGGCTATTCGATGCTTGGCTAATGATTTTTGAAGTTAAAATGCTTTGTTCTTCATCCACAATCACAATCGGGATATCTTCTGCAGATTGTGCTTTATAGGCAGTAGGATAGAAAAAACTATAGAGCAAGATTGCCGCAATGAGGGTGGTAAATACCGAGCTATTGGCAAAGATGTTTTTAAATGTCTGTAGGTAATAGCCGAAAAATGATTTCATGAGCAGAGCTCCTGAGAATTTTTCTTTAACAGACGGACACTTAGCATAAAAAATAAGCCTGCAAAGATCAGTAGTATCCCTAATGGAAGCAGTGAAACATACAGATCACTGCCAATTATCCATTGCTCAGTTTGTAATTTGGCATAAGGGGTATAGGGAATAATCATTGACCAGAATTGAGTAAATGCAGGGGCATTATTCAAGGGTAGGGTAATGCCTGAGAAGCTCGGTGAAGATCCGCCATAAAGTGCGATAAAACCAAAGGTTTTGGGTAAATTCTGAGTAGCTAACACCACTGTACTGCTAATCACGGCATAGGCAAAATACAGCAAAAACTGTGCAACCAGAATGAGCGTCAGTGAACCCGCGATAAAGTAACCACGTATATGTGCGAGCCAGAACATCCAGCACCAAGTCCAAGCACAGAAAATAAAGACATAGAGCAGGATTTTACCCAGTAGGCTGGAGACAATTTGTTTTGAGTTCACCCATTCGCCAACGGTCTTGCGCTTAAATTCCTGACCAATGGCAAAAGCCACACAGCAACATAGGAGTAAATGTAAGACTGCTGGTACCATAAACGGTTCCAGAAATAGTTCATAACTCATACTTGGATTATAAAGCGTTGAGATTTTAATATGTGGTGTGGGCATGTCTAAATAGGGAATAGTATTGGCTAAATAACTTTGCCCCATATAATCAGCCAGACCATTTAAGGTACTGATCAGCATGGCAGAGGAAATGGTATTCCCGATACTAAAAAAAGACTGGTTATAGGCAATGCTGATCTGCGCATCTTGGGCTTTGACCAGACGTTGCTCAGCCCCTTCAGGGATCATCACGAATCCCCACGCTTCGGTTTTATTGATGAGTCGTTCGGCTTCATCTTGGCTAGCCGTAATGGTTTTAACCTTTAAGGTGTGATTAATGCTGAGCGCATGAATCACCTTACGACTCATTTCACTTTGATCTTGATCAATCACCACAATGGGTAAATGTTCAGCTTTACCCGCTGAAAACATGCTGCCAAACAACAGAATCACCAGTAACGGGGCAATAACCGCCATAAAAAAATCAACTTTATGGCGTTTTAAATAGTGCAATTCCCGCAGCATCACTGCAAACATCGCTTATTTTGCCTCTTCAATTTTAAACAAGACACTCATACCAACTTTTAAGTCTGGAATGCTTTGCTCTGGAACCAAGTGGAACTTAAAACTGCGAATATCATAGCCGCCTGTCTGACGTGTAGTTTTGATGGTTGCAAAGTCACCTTCAGCATCAATATTTTTGACTTTAAAGGTTGCTTTCTGGTTCAGCGCAGGAATAAAGCCTTCTAAAGTTTTAGTTTTATAAACTGAACTATACATGTCTTCGCGAACATTCAAGCTGATCCACAAATCATGATCTTCGATAATGCTGACTACAGGAACACCCGTTGCGACAAGTTCGGTGGGCTTACCGTAAGTTTTAGATACGGTTCCGTCTGTTGGTGAATACAGTTTGGTTTCTTCAGTCAGGGCATTGGCTTCTTTTACTGCGGCTTGAGCCATCGCAACTTGTGCATCGGCAGTTGATTTTTGTTGTTCAGTACTTCCACGTTTGGCACGGGCATATTGTTGATAAGATGCTTCGGCAGTTTCACGGGCAGAGGTTTGTGCTGCCAGCATTTCATCACGGCGTTGACGCGAGATTACACCTTGTTGAAATAAAGTTTCACCACGCTTATAAGTTGTCGCTGCTAATTCTGCTTGGGTTTTCATCGCTTGCCAATTGGCATATAGGGTATCGATATTCTCTTGTTGAGCACCACGATATACCGTTGAATGAAAAGCGGTCGCACTTTGTAATGCCGCTTGTGCTTGTTCTTTTTTCGCTTCTAATTCAGGACTGACAAAACGAACCAATGCTTGGCCTTTTTTAACAGTTTGACCTTCAGACACATAGAACTCTTCTATACGGCTTGGAACTTTGGTGCTGATATGCACTGTTTCTGATTCAACTCGACCTTGTAACTCAATCGCTTGGGGTTGATAGGCTTTCCATAAACCAAATGCAATCAGACCCAAAAGCAGGATTAAAATAATGAAGCCGATAATTTTTGCCTTGCCTTTTTTCGGTGGCTCAGCAGGTGGTGGTTGCTGATTTGAGGTGGTATCAGGTTTGAGTGGATCCACTTTTTCTACAGGTGCAATTTGCTCAGTCCGGGTGTTGGTGTCTTGAGTTTCAGCGGCGTTACCCACTTGATCTGTATCGCGTTCTGAATTGGATGATGATTGATCTTGGCTCATAAATTTCTCCAATTAGCGGATATAGTCAGTACGTGGTTGATTAACATAAAGCTTGAACTCATCAATCGAACCATAGCTTTGTAATAAAGTCGCTAAAGATAAGATGTATTTATATGAATTTATCGCCATCTCACTTCTTAATGCGCTGAAAGCATTTTGTGCATCAATCACTTGAGTCGCCGTACCCATACCTTCTTTAAATGAAAGCTGTTGGATACGTAAGTTCTCTTGTGCGGCTTTGGTGTTTTGGGTTAACAGTTGATGGCTGGTTTGAGATGCATTTAATTCGCTATAAGATTTGTACAGCACATTTTCGACTTCTTGCTTGGTGCGCTCTGTCATTAATTCAGCAGCATATTTTTTCAGTTCGGCAGCACGGATATTTTTATTGTTATCAATGCCAGAGAATAAATTGTATTTGGCCATCACACCGATAATCCAGTTCTCTTTATTGTCCAACCCATATTCACCAAAGGCAAACAAACTTGGTTTTTTCGCAGATTGTTGTACTTTGATATTTTCGTTGGCAAGTTGGGTATCCATTTGTAGCTTTTTAATCAAACTTGAATTTTGATCATAATTTGCAAGTAGTTTGTCCAGTGAGTGATTTTGGCTGGTATTTACAAACAGGGGAGTAGTGAGGTTTAGGGCTTCTTTACTTTGTAATAGGTTTTTGAGACTAAACTGGCTCGCCTGTAGATTTGACTGGGCATTTTGATAGGTACGTTCTGCATTATTCCGCGCCACTTCAAATTGCATGCGCTGGCCTTTATTAATAAAGCCTTGTTTCTCTAATTTGAGCGCGTTGTTATAGTGTTCTTGCATTGCATTTAAATTAAACAGGCTGGCATTGAGTAACTGTTGTTGCAATTGCACATTAAAATAGGATTGGATCATTTCAAAACGTTGTGAATCTTGTTGTTGCTTTTCACTGATGTTTGAGCGTTGCGCTTGAATCGTTGCAATTTGCTTCGCACTGCTAATTTTACCGCCAGTATAGAGCGGCATGACCATTGAGATGGAGGTGCGGACATCATGATCTTTGACCGTAACATCTAAATTATTGGGAACCTGGTTTAACCCTTCATTAACCGTCTGATCAAAACCTTGACTGACTTGATCAATTATTTCTGGCGGAAGCACGTTGCCCCATTGTGATAATTTATCATCAAACCCACGAGTGAGTGAGTTTTCCAGTCGACGTTTACTCGATTCTAGGGGTACGCTGGTTTCACTATGAAATGAATAGGCACGGGCATTTAAATCAATGCGGGGTAAGCCGAGATGTTTTACAGCTTCCATTTCAAGTTGTGAGGCCTGTTGCAAGGCTTGTTGGGCTTGTGTCGAATAGGCATTTTCCACAACATATTGTTCAGCTTCGCTATAACTCAATGTTTGTGCAAATACAGCCGTAGAAAATAGGGCGCAGCTGATTAAGCCTATACTCAAGCTTAACATTTTAGGAAAGTGCTGGACCTTAAAACTCGGTCGATCATGTCGTTTCAACATTTGGTTATGTCGCAATTTAATAATATCCTGACTAAGTCTAAATTCTTTTTGTAAAATTAAAATAATATGTTTTTAATTAAATAGTTATATCTCCACTTTTGGTGTAGTGAAATTGTAAAAAGTAGAGTTTTTAATCTAAATAAATCTTTGAAAAAAAGATGAAAATGAGCTGTTTTAATCGACTATTGAACCTTGGCCTAAAAGATCATTTATACATCCAATAGGATTGAAAAATTAATATCATTTTCTTGGTTAAATTGAAATATTTACGCGATAAGCTGCTGCAAGCTTCGCCAATCTATGGTTAAATTCCCATTCCAATTTGTTCCACTTTAACAAGGGAAAAACTCATGCGTGCTTATAATTTCTGCGCTGGTCCTGCTGCATTACCTACTGCCGTTTTAGAAAAAGCTCAACAAGAATTGTTGAATTGGCAGGGCAAAGGTCTATCGATCATGGAAATGAGTCATCGTAGCAATGACTATGTTGCTGTGGCAGAGAAGGCTGAAGCTGATTTACGTAAGCTCATGAATATTCCTGAAAACTATAAAGTCTTGTTTTTACAAGGTGGCGCATCCCTACAATTTTCAGCAATTCCATTAAATCTGCTTGGCAAGAATAATAAGGCAGATTATATCCATACGGGTATTTGGTCTGAGAAAGCACTCAAAGAAGCGAAACGTTACGGCGATATCAATATCGTTGAAGCAGGTACGCTCATTGATGGTAAACATGCGATTACTGAGCAAAGTGCATGGAACCTTTCAAACGATGCTGCTTATGTGCATTATGCGGATAACGAGACCATTGGTGGTTTGCAATTTGCTGCGATTCCAGAGGTGAATGCGCCGTTGGTTTGTGATTATTCATCTAGTATTTTGTCTGCGCCATTGGACGTCAGCAAATTTGGATTGATTTATGCGGGTGCGCAAAAGAATATTGGCCCAGCGGGTTTAACGATTGTCATTATTCGTGATGATTTATTAGATCAAGCGAAACCTGAAATTCCAAGTATCTTAAAATATGCGGATCAAGCTAAAAATGGTTCAATGGTGAATACACCTGCAACCTACGCATGGTATTTATCTGGTCTTGTGTTTGAATGGTTGCTTGAGCAGGGTGGGGTAGATGCGATCTATAAAGTGAACCAAGAGAAAGCCAAACTACTGTATGGTTATATTGATTCTAGCGATTTCTATAATAACCCAATTGCCATTCCAAACCGTTCAATGATGAATGTACCTTTTACATTAGCGGATGAGGCACTTGAAAAGACCTTCTTACAAGAAGCTGAACAACATCACTTATTGAACTTGGCAGGCCACCGTTCAGTGGGCGGAATGCGTGCGAGTATTTATAATGCTGTACCGTTGGAAGGTGTGCAAGCATTGGTGAACTTCATGGATGAGTTTGCGAAGCGTCATGGTTAAGCCATAAGGTGTCGATAAAATAAAAGCCCTCAACATTGAGGGCTTTTATATGTGAATAGGGTAGTGGTCAAAAAGTTAAAAAAAGCCAATTCGATGAAACATGAGTGCTGCTAAAAACATACCAAGTAAAAAAAAGCAAAAAGCACCAACATCAAGTTTAAGACCTTGATCACTCGAATGAATCAGACTGGTGGTCGTTTGTTCTGGTATAATTTTCATTAGAACGCCTAAAAATGCCATTTATGTGATTTTTTGTCACTTAACTGCAGTTTTAGCATAAATATTGGCCTGAATCCATAGGTTGCCACGAATATATTGGCCAATGTTAAAGTTTTTATACAATTCATTTTTGGTGGCAATACGAATTAAGATTGCTGGTAAATCATCTTCTAATACCAGCGTGACATCATAAAGGGTATATTCATCCTGCATAAACTGCATTGATGTTTTACCGACGATATTACCTTGGAACCATGCTTCATCTTCTTGACCAAGCGTTTCACCGAATAAGTAAGCCACCATTTTAGAAAAGTCGACAGTGACAGGTTCTTGATCTTCTGGTGTTTTTGGTTGCCAGTCATTAATCAGTTCTTGTAAGTTTTCTGGTGCAATTCCATTATGTTCTGCCAAAATTGCATTTAATGCACGGTGATGTTTAATTGAAGCAGGGTCGTCAACAATGATTTTCTCATCGTCAGATACCGTTTCCAATTCATATGCCCAAGCATTAAATTGAACTTGATAGGTTTGATTCTTGTCATATTGACAGCTATTTACGCTGAATAAATTATCGAAAGCATAAATAATGGTATTTTTATTTAAGTTTAAACGTAATACCGCCTGAGTCGAAGAATTACAGCTAATAATTCGTTCGATTTGCGCATCATATTTATAAGGACTTTCAAAACTTGGAAATGCTGTTTTTAATGCACGTGGTTTTTGGTCTTCAACGGCAATAATCTGGTTGATCGAAACGGCTTGACCACTTGGGCCTTGAATCAACCAAAATGATTGATCCATCTCATGTTCATCTTGGCATAGTCCCATTGGCATTACGGGTGCATCAAGTGCCAATCCTAACCATTTGGGAACATCTGTTTCGGGCGTATCGGTCAATAAGTTCCAATGCTCGACATGATTACCGAAATTTTGATCTTGAATTTTAATGGTTTCTGGACTGTTTTGATTTTTCATAAAGCGTAATGCTAAAAAGATTGAACTTACTCTATTAAATCGAGGGTAACTGTCATATTTCAAGTCTGAATCTGTAATTCAGTACAAATTAATTTATTTTTTAGCGTGAAATATCAATATGCTGTTCAAGCACGAGACATAGCAACAATCAGCCTAATCACATGCATGATCTTCACTCTACTTTTACCGTAATCTGTTACACTGTGTTTTTTATTCTCAAGAGCTTTTGCCAACGTGCTGCCATTTAAATTGTGGGTAGATGCTGATGCTTTGCCTAAAATTTTGCGTGAAGTGATTCTGAGAGCATCTGATCGTTATCAACTCGAAGTTACTTTTGTTGCCAATCAGAATGTTGGTATTACCCCATCACTAAGGATTAAATCCATTCAAGTGATGAGTGGGGCGGACCAGGCTGATCAGGAAATCGTAGATCGCATGCAAGAGAATGACATTGTCATTACGCAGGATATTCCGCTTGCAGCACAAGTGATTGAGAAAGGTGGTATTGCCATTCATCCACGTGGTGAAATTTATACGACTGCCAATGTGAAAGCACGTCTGCATTTGCGTGATTTTATGGATACCTTACGCGGCGCAGGGGTTCAAACGGGTGGCCCGCCACCAATTTCAGAACGAGATAAGCGAGAGTTTTCCAGTTCACTGGATCAGACCATTTTAAAACAAAAACGTAAAACAGCTTCTTGAGTTTGCCATGCCATCACGTATCAATTTAATGCTGACTTATGGTCTGTTGGTCTTCATTTGGGCAACTACACCTTTGGCGATTGTATGGAGTGTTTCTGATATCCATCCGATGTGGGCATTGGTGATACGTTTTTTTATTGCCTTACCATTGTCGGTTAGTGTGTTATGGCTGTTAAAGGTGAAATTTCCGACCCATAAAGTTGCGTTATTGAGTTATGCTGCCGGTTCTTTAAGTCTGATTGGTTCGCAGATCTTTACTTATGCCGCAACGGCATATTTGAGTTCAGGTTTGATTGCCTTGATGTTTGGCTTAGCGCCGATTATGGCGGGATTGATTGGGCGTTTTGGCTTTCAACAGAAACTGGCAGGATTACAGTGGTTGGGTATGGCAACATCGATTGTTGGACTTGCGATGATTTGCTTAAGTGGCAGTCAGCAACATGTACAGCCAATTGGTATTATTTTAATGCTGGTGAGTGTTTTTTCATATTCATTATCCATTTTCTTAGTGAAAAAGATTAACGCAGACTTACCTGTTATGGCGCAGGCAACGGGTTCAATTCTAGTTTCAACACTATTGGCGATGTTATTGTTGCCTTGGATTTGGCAATATGCACCTACGCATTTTCCTTCTGTTAAATCGTTATTGGCGCTGATATATACTGTCGTTATGGCTTCGCTGATTGCGATGTTTTGTTACTTCAAATTAGTGCAGAACTTGAAAGCCACCACCTTGTCTCTGACCACGGTGATGACACCGATGCTGGCGATTTTGATCGGAGCATACTTGAACCATGAACAATTATCTGCTCAGGTTTTTATTGGGGCGAGCATTATTTTAATCGGGTTAGTCCTTTATTTCTTTAGAGACCTACGCGCATATCGCCGTTTAAAAATATAACTGATCCTTAGTTTTTAACTGGCTTCTGCGGGTTGCGTTTGTCGAATACTGGCAGCCAATTTAGCGCGATCCTGTGGGTTAAGAGTAATGAAATAGGCGCCAATTCGGAATTTACCTTGTTCTTCCGCAGTACTGTGCGCCACTTGCGCTGTTGCTGCAATATGGAAAAAGTTTTCAGGATGACTGAGGGTGATATGGATATAAGTACCTTCGTTAATATCTTGAGAACTAAAGAAACTTAAACCATTCTCAGAAAAATTGACTTGCTCGGGTACGGGCAGTAATGATTGCACGATATTGTCGTAAAAAGAGCCTGTAATCAGATTCAATTTTTGGTTAAAAAGGGATAAGATGCGAGCAATTTGTTGATCTTTTTCATTTAATTGTTCTAATTCGTAGCGAAACGCATGATCAAATTGATCTAATTCTGCAAGTAGTAGAAAATAGCGCGGTAATACGAAATGGGAATCATATGGGTCATTCAGCGCAACATCATCTGGAATGATTTGATAGTTGATTCTCAACACGGCATCAATACGAGACATCACTCGACGTTCAGTGTTGTCGTCAACAAGATGATGTTGTGAATTTTCCATAATAAATCACCTCGGACTAGATGGTATGTTTAAGCCAATTTCGCTGTATATAGGGTTGAGATACACTCGTGCTCAGCGGAGTAATCATTTTATTTCTTTTGTCGCTTTGGTTTCCATGATCGGCTTGACGCTTGGTGTCGCTGTGCTCATTACAGTATTATCTGTCATGAATGGTTTCGATCGCGAATTAAAAAATCGTGTCCTTGGAATGGTTCCACAAGCCACTGTTTCTTCTACTCAAATTCTAACAGATTGGCCTGAGCTTGTAAAAAGAGTTGAGAATCACCCACATGTGACCGGGGCTGCACCTTTTACTCAACTACAAGGCATGCTAAGTGGGCAGGGTCAAGTGGCTGGCATTATGGTGACGGGGATTGAGCCTGAATATGAAAAGAAGGTTTCGATTATCCAGAACCACATGGTCTCAGGTGATTTAAATGCATTGAAGAAAGGTGAGTTTGGGATTGTCTTGGGCAAGGACATGACCGATGCACTGGGCCTTGGCTTAAATGATAGTGTTACCTTAGTGCTGCCCGAAGCCACACCATCACCTGCAGGTGTCGTGCCACGTTTTAAACGTTTTAAAATTGTTGGTATTTTTAGTGTGGGTGCAGAAGTGGATTCAATGGTCGGTTATATCGCCTTGAATGATGCCTCTACCTTATTGCGATTACCAGATGGTGCACAGGGTGTACGTCTTAAAGTGGACGATATTTTTGCTGCTCCCGATGTGGTTAATCAGATTGTTAAGCAATTACCTGATAATTTTTATGCCACAAGCTGGAAGGAAACGCATGGGAGTTTATTCAGTGCAGTGAAAATGGAAAAGAATCTTGTCGGTTTGCTCCTGTTTCTGATTATTGTAGTGGCTGCATTTAATATCGTATCGTCATTGGTCATGGTGGTCACCGATAAAAAGGCTGATATTGCGATTCTACGTACTTTGGGGGCTTCACCCGCATTTATCACCTCCGTTTTTATTGTACAAGGCACAATTATTGGTGTCGTGGGTACAGTGATCGGCGTTATTTTAGGGAGTGGTTTTGCATTAACGATAAGTGATTTGGTCGGCTGGTTAAATCATACTTTTGGACTGAATTTATTCAGTGGTTATGTTATTGGCTATTTACCCTCTTATTTACGTTGGCAAGATGTCCTCATTGTTGTGACCGCATCTTTGTCTATCAGTTTTTTAGCAACAATTTACCCCGCTATTCGTGCAGCGAAAACGCAACCAGCTGAGGCATTACGTTATGAGTAAGATCGTTCTAGAATCAAAAAATATCTTTAAGCATTTCGATGATGGCAAAAGTAAAGTTGAAGTGATCAAAGGCTTATCCCTTCAAGTCAACGCGGGCGAGTTCGTTTCAATTGTGGGTTCAAGTGGTTCAGGTAAGAGTACCTTATTGCATGTGTTAGGTGGCTTGGAGCAACCTTCACAAGGACAGGTGTTTTTACAAGGTCAACGCTTTGATAATTTAGGTGAAGCAGAGCGTGGCTACAAACGTAATCAATACCTTGGTTTCGTTTATCAATTCCATCATTTACTCCCTGAATTTTCTGCCTTGGAAAATGTGGCGATGCCGTTAATGTTGCGTAGAGAAAGCAACTTTAAGGATGTGAAGAAGCAAGCCGAATATTTGTTGGATCGCGTTGGGCTATCTCACCGTATGGATCATAAACCAGGTGAATTATCGGGTGGTGAGCGCCAACGTGTGGCTTTGGCACGTGCTTTGGTCACGAAACCTGCGGTGGTGTTGGCAGACGAACCGACTGGAAATTTGGACCGTAAAACAGCGCTCAGTATTTTTGAATTGCTTACTGATCTGAAAAAAGAACTCAACATGGCGATGTTAATCGTGACACATGATGAGCAATTGGCGCAGTCAGCTGATTCAATTTTGCATATGCAGGATGGTATCTGGGTGGGTGAGCATGTTTAAACCCATTTCATTTTTTATTGGGCTAAAATATACACAAGCCAGAAAAAAAAGCCGTTTGGTGTCATTCATTTCTTTGATGACCATGATTGGTTTGACTTTAGGTGTGGCGGTACTGATTACGGTGTTATCCGTGATCAATGGTTTTGATCGGGAATTGAAAAACCGTATTTTAGGCATTGTGCCACAAGCGACCATAGCATCCAGTCAAATTATGACCAATTGGGAAGGTTTGGCGACAGATATTGCTAAACAACCCCATGTGCTTGCTGTTGCACCTTATACCCAGTTGCAAGGGATGTTAACGGCACATGGTCAAGTAACAGGGATTATGATTTCTGGGATAGAGCCGGAATATGAAAAGAAAGTGTCTATTGTTCATAATTACATGAAAGAAGGGCATTTAGAGTCACTACAAAAAGGGAAATATGGAATTGTTTTAGGTCAAGATCTAGCCGACAGCTTAGGACTGAAATTGAATGATCCTGTAACGCTAGTCTTGCCAGAAGCGAGCAATTCATCAGCAGGTGTTGTACCTCGCTTTAAACGTTTTGAAGTGGTCGGTATATTTAAAATAGGGACTCAAGTCGATTCGATGGTTGCTTATATTGCCTTGAATGATGCAGCTACCTTATTGCGCTTACCAGATGGTGCACAAGGCATTCGCTTAAAGCTTGATGATATTTTTGCTGCACCTGAAATTTCTGAAAGCATTATCAAACAATTACCAAGTAATTTTTATGCTTCTAATTGGACTTATACCCAAGGCAATTTATTCAGTGCCATTCAAATGGCAAAAAATATGGTGGGGTTATTACTTCTACTCATTATTATCGTGGCAACTTTTAATATTATTTCCTCCCTGATGATGCTGGTGACTGATAAAAAATCAGATATCGCAATATTACGTACCTTAGGGGCATCACCGTTATTGATTACTCAAATTTTTATGGTACAGGGTACGATTATTGGGGTGATTGGAACGGGTTTAGGGACTGTTTTAGGCATTATTCTCTCTTTAAGTATTGGTGACATTGTCTCTTGGATCAATAACACGTTTGGCTTAAATTTATTAGATGCTTATTTTGTCCATTACCTGCCGTCATATTTACGTTGGCAAGATGTATTGCTGGTAGTGAGTGTCTCATTATTGTTGAGCTTGCTTGCAACAATCTATCCAGCATTGAGAGCTGCAAAAGTTCAACCTGCTGAAGCATTACGCTATGAGTAAGTGATAAATATTTTAATTTAATCTCTTGTTAAAGCCCTGAAAAAGGGCTTTAATTTTATCTTTAGAATAATTAAAACTTAATTTTAGAAAATGTTGAAAATTGTGTTAATCAGCTGGATTGCTGGTATTGCCCTGATGGGGCACGATGTTAGCTTTGCTGCACAGACTGGGTGGATTTGGCTAGCGTTAGCGAGCGTGATATTCGGTTTTGGTTTATATAAAAGAACGTTATATTCTGAATCCGCTGCCTATACGTTTTTACTTTTGATTAGTACGAGTTGGGCCGTATTCTGTATGGGTTTTAATTATGCAGATTCAGCTTTAGAAAAACGATTAAAATTAAAAGAGCTGGAAGTACAAGCCTTTGAAGCCATTGTTTATATCAAGAAAATAGATCAGCTTTCGGCAGAGGGGCAGAAACAAATTGCAGAAGTATTGAATCGACATGCTCACCCCGTCGATTGGTTACTTTATCTGAATACAGCAAAACAACCCGCGATTCCGGACCAGACTTTAGCACTAGGCCATTATTATCGGATCTATGGCAATATCAAACCTGCACATAGTTATGCTGTTGCAGGTGCTTTTGATCAGGAAAAATGGTTTTTGCAGCAAAATGTTATGTCGGCATTTTCGGTGACACAGATTCAGCCATTAAGTCGTGATGAAATCTATCGTCTCGGTTATCAACCGCATCTTAAGCAGCAGCAAACACTACAAGAAAAATTTTTGCTCAATGTTGAGATGCTGCGGTTGTCATTCCGTAAAATGCTGCAAGCGAGTAGGCTAGAGCACAACGGTTTGTTATTGGCTTTGCTGACAGGTGATGAAAGCTTGTTATCAAATCGGTTAAAGCAACAATTCCAACAATTGGGAATTTCACATTTATTGGCAATATCGGGTCCACATGTTTTGGTTTTTGCACTGATGCTGACATGGGTGTTGACGTGCATGGTACAGCGTTATGTACCAAAATTATATTTATGGCAACCACGACAGGTTTTAGTACTGTTGCCTTTTGGATTCAGTGTACTGTTATATGTGGCCTTTGTCGGTTTTGAAATTCCTGCGCTGAGAACTTTATTAACCGTGATTATTGCCAGTATTTTTCTATGGTTTAGGCAGTCGATTCAGCCATTCGCACTATTGGTTTATAGCGCAAGCTTATTACTGATTTTTGATCCATTCAGTATTTTGTCTGCTGCATTCTGGTTGTCCTATGGAGCGTGCTTTATTCTGATACGCATCTATCAAACCATTAGAGATACACCTCAAGAACAAGTCATCACAACGACTCAAAAACTACTTCTAGCTGCAAAACTTCTGATTGAGTCACAATGGAAAATATTTATTGCATTACTGCCTTTGGTGCTTATTTTCTTTCAGCAAATTTCATGGCTTGCACCGGTCAGTAATCTGATAGCCATTCCATTGCTTAGTGGCGTAGTGGTGCCTTTAGGGATTATCGCAGCATGTATTTGGTTATGGATTCCTGCACTAGGACAACTGCTCTTTCAACTGAGTGATGGATTACTGGCTATTTTGTTATGGCTACTCGATGGCCTACAACATATTTCACCTGAGTTATATGGCGTCAGTTATACACCTTGGATGCTGCTGAGTTTTATTGTTGCTATCGTGATTCTATTTCTGCCGAGAGGTATTGTCCCTAAGCTATGGTCGTTGGTATGTTTTTTACCAATTTTTCTCGGGATTAAAGTCCAGTCAACTGTATTGACTATTCTTGATGTCGGACAAGGACAGGCAATATTTTTACAGCATCCGCAACTGAGCTTAATGATTGATACAGGTGGGTCATATGATGAAACTAAGTTTAGCTTAGGGGAGCGCGTCGTCATTCCTTTTTTAAGGCAGCAAGGGATACGGGCATTGGATCATGTGATTTTGTCTCATCTGGATCAAGATCATAGTGGCGCATTTGCAGCAATCCAAAATGCTTTTGCAATTACTCAAGTACAGTCCAATCAGCATAATGAAAAAATGCCATTTAAAAATAATTTCTCATTGTGTCAACAAGGCCAGACTTGGTCATATTCAAATCTAAAAATAGAAATTTTATCACCCGATCAGGAGGGTTTGGCTGTTGCAACACATCAGCAAAATGAACAGTCTTGTGTGGTCTATCTGCAATTTCTGAATGCACAACCTTATCAATACTTTTTGATTATGGGAGATGCAGGATGGGAAACTGAATATAAGCTATTACAACAATATCCTAATTTAAAAGTAGATGTTTTGGTTTTAGGGCATCATGGCAGTAAGCACAGCTCTGCTTATGATTTTTTAGCTGCATTAAATCCTAAATTAGCAATCGTTTCGGCAGGTTTTGAAAATCGTTATGGTCACCCAAGTCAAGAATTACAAAGCCGTCTGCATGCTTTAGATATCCCTTTACTCAATACTGCACAGACAGGGAGTCTCAGTTTTGTATTTAATAATGGTGTTGCTGAATTGAAGCAACAAAGACAGCAACGAAAATGGTTACAACGAGAATAGCCTAAGTGTTCTCTTGTTGTTGAGTTTGGAGACGTACTTCAGCCACTTTTGCCAGCGCTTCATTTTCATCAATATCATAGATTTTCTTTAACGCGGGATTAGCACGAAAACGTTTGTAGCTCCAGTGATAATGTTCTGGGTAACGTCGAATCAGTTGTTCTAAAGTTTGATGAATAATTAAAGTGCCATCTTCGGCATTACCTTCATAGATTTGAGGATTGATCGGTTCGACATACATATCAAAACCATCTTGATCATTTCTTTTTGTATAGATGAGGAGGGCCTTTGCCTTGGTTTTTTGAATCAGTTTGGCACTGAGGCTACTGGAGGCAAGCGGAATACCAAAATAGTTGATCATGTCCCCACCGTGATCAGGGGTGTGGTCAGGTAAAATCGCTGTAGTTCCACCTTGTTTCAAGGCCTTAAAAATCTGTCGAACCCCACTTTCATCTGTAGGAACTAAATGGGCTTGTTCGCGACTACGTGCATCACGGACAAACTGGTCAGCATCTGGATTTTTAACTGGTTTATAGAGGATTGTCATTTGAGTGTATTTTGATAACCATGAGTTCATGACTTCCCATGTACCAAAATGAGGGATGACTAAAACTAAGCCTTTCTTTTCTGCGACAGCTTCATGGAAATAATGTTCGCCATGAATGTTGTGGATTCTTTGAATATTTTTTTTATTTGTTGAGCCCCAAATGCTTAAAAACTCGAAATAAGAGGTCAGTTCGTTTTGTATTGCCTGCTTAGTGAGTTTTTGTCTTTGTTGTTGTTCCATGTCTGGAAAAGCAATTTGTATATTCAAGCTGATAATTTTTGAAAGCTTAGAAAGCGAAAATGTATTGACTAAGGCCGCAACCAAGCGTGCAAAGAACCGCCCTAATCGGAGTGGCTGACGACTAACAAGTCTGATAAGACGATAACTTGAACTGTTTGATTTGGGCTGAGTCATGTATTCAAAATTAGAAAAATTACAAAGGGAAGTATAAAGCAAAAAATAATTATAAGTTAAAACAAGTTATTTAAACAGTTTTGCGTAAATCCGCGTATATAATAAAGTCACTTTTTAAAATCTATTGGATTGGAATCTTATGTCCGATTGGCCACCAAAACCACAAAATGAATCTACAAATAGTAATAATGTGACAGGCAAAGAATGGCAAATTTTAGAAAAAGCTGTTCTTGCTTCTGTGGAAGAGCAACGTCGGAGTCGTCGTTGGGGCATCTTTTTTAAATGTCTAGGCTTTGCGTATTTGCTGATCGTACTGTTGGCAATGACCAAAAGTTGTACCTCGTCATCAGATAAAGCGACCACCAGTATCAGCAGCAATCACTTAGCTGTGGTCGATATCGTGGGAACCATTGATTCATCTGCAGGTCAGTCTACAGTGAATAGTGAAGATACCAATAAAGCGCTGAAACGTGCATTCGAAGCCAGCGGCAGTAAAGCCGTTGCATTGAATATCAACTCACCAGGTGGTTCACCAGTACAGTCAGATGAAATCTGGCAAGAAATCCGTTACCTGAAAAAACAGTACCCCGATAAAAAAGTCTATGCTGTCATTGGAGATATGGGAGCATCGGGTGCGTACTATATTGCTTCTGCAGCAGATGAAATCATTGTTAATCCATCGAGCTTAGTCGGTTCGATTGGTGTGATTATGCCAAATTATGGTTTAAGTGGACTAGCACAGAAGCTAGGCATTGAAGACCGTACCCTGACTTCAGGCAGTAATAAAGATATTTTGAGTATGACCAAGCCACTTGATCCTGCACAAAAGCAACACGTGCAATCAGTATTGGATAATGTACATACTCACTTTATTAATGCTGTGAAAGAAGGACGTGGCAAGCGCTTGAAAAGCAATGATCCTGCGGTGTTCTCAGGTTTGTTCTGGACTGGTGAGCAGGCGATTGCTTTAGGTGTTGCTGACCGTAGCGGTAGTTTGACCACATTGATGCGTGATCTAAAAGTCGAGCAAAAAGTGGACTACACGGTTCAGCGTAACCCATTAGAGTCAATCTTAGGGCGTATGGGTGCTAAAATTGGTGAGGGGATCAGTAGTTCGCTTGCGGCTCAACTTGAGACTCAGCAGAACGCGAAAATACAATAATATCTATGCTTTGATCAAAGCACTACGTTGATTTTAATGGGGCTGTGTATATCACAGCCTTTTTTATTCGAAAAATAACTGGACAGTTATCCTTTTAATTTGCAATACATCTGTAGAGCAGGATAATTGATCAATCAGTGAAAATAAAAGACAAGCTTATGAAACCTTTGATTCATTTTGCCCATGCCAATGGTGTTCCGTCTAAAGTTTATCAAAAGCTGTTTGATCAGTTAAAAGATCAATACGATATTATCTATGTTGCTGAGATTGGAAATGACAAACGTTATCCAATTACCCATGGCTGGACGCATTTGGTTGACCAAATTATTGATAGCATTGTGCAGCAAGCACAAGGGCGTACAGTGATTGGTGTAGGGCACTCATTAGGCTCGGTCTTGACACTGATGGCGGCTTATCGCCGCCCAGAGCTATTTTCACAAGTCATTATGCTCGATCCACCTTTAATTATTGGTAAGTCGTCTTTTATTTTTCATCTTGCCAAAATCTTTAAACCTAAATTAGTGGATAAAATCACCCCAGCAGGTTTGTCGGTACGTCGTCGTGATCATTGGGATTCGCGGGAGCAAGCTGCGGAGTTGTTAGGTTCGAGAGGTTTTTATCAGCACTTTGATCCAGATTGCTTCCAAGCCTATATTGCACATGCTTTGACGGATGATCATCAAAATGGCGGTGTAACACTCACCATTCCTAAGGATGATGAAGTGGCCATGTTTAGAACTACGCCATCCATGTGGTGGTTACCAATGCCGAAACCTTCTGTACCTGTACATTTGGTTGTGGGACAAGACAGTGTTTTCTTAAAAGAAAAGTTCCCGCAAGTGGCGAAAAAGAAATTAGGTATTCCTTTTTCTGTCGTGGATGGTGGACATATGTTCCCCTTGGAACATCCAGTGGAAACGGTTGAGAAAATCAAAAGCTTGGTGGTTTGAGCTAATAAAAAACACATCCGAAGATGTGTTTTTTATTTTTAAAACTGAGCAAATTGAATCGGTCGTTCTAAGGGCTTCTGGTTGAAATAAGCTTGACCATTCCGCCAAGTCAGTTGGCCATTACATAGCCATTCTGCAACTTGAGGATAGATGAAATGCTCAAGTTCATGCACACGTTGTGCTAGGCTTTCTACGGTATCGTGTAAACCGACTTGAATTGCTGATTGTGCAATACTTTGTCCTGCATCGAGCTCCGCCGTGACAAAATGAACTGTACAGCCATGCAAGCGATCTCCAGTATTTAATACACGTTGATGTGTATTCACACCTTTATAAAAAGGCAGCAGAGAAGGGTGGATATTTAACATTTTACCTTGCCATTGACTGACAAAGTTCGGGGTTAAAATCCGCATAAAACCAGCAAGGATTACTAGATCAACTTGCCATGCTAATAATTGTTGATGCATGGCTGCATCGAAGCTTTCGCGATTTGGATAATCTTTATGTGAAATAACAGCGGTCGCAATATTGGCGTTCTCAGCACGCTGCAATGCATATGCATCAAATTTATTTGAGAGGACACCAATGATTTGCCCTGACAGATTTGCATCTATCAGGGCCTGTAAGTTGCTACCGTTGCCTGAGACAAGGACAGCAATTCTCATTATGCAAAGATCACGCGAATTTTTTCGTCAGCGCCTTCAACTGATTCAGCATTTTCTTGGATATAACCAATTTTCCACGCTTTTTCGCCTTGCGCATTTAATACAGCAATAGCTTTGTCAGCTTCGCTTGCATCGACTGCAATCACCATACCTACGCCACAGTTAAAGGTACGATACATTTCAAAGCGTTCTACGTTACCTTCACGTTGTAACAACTGGAATAATTCAGACCATTCCCAGCTTGACTCGTCAATGACAGCTTGTGCGCCATTTGGAAGAACACGCGGTAAGTTACCCGGTAAGCCACCACCAGTAATGTGTGCCATTGCATGCACATCAACTTGTTTGCAAAGTTCGAGTACTGGTTTTACGTAGATACGTGTTGGTTCCATTGCCACATCGGCAAGTGGGCGACCATCAACGATTTGAGTTAAGTCTACATTCTTAACATCTAAAATTTTACGTAGTAATGAGTAACCATTAGAGTGTGCGCCACTTGATGCGACACCAAGAAGTACGTCACCAGACTTCACTTTAGTGCCATCAATAATTTTGCTGTGTTCTACAACACCCACCGCAAAACCAGCAAGATCGTAATCTTCACCTTCATACATGCCCGGCATTTCAGCAGTTTCACCACCGACCAATGCACAACCAGCAAGTTCACAACCTTTACCAATTCCTGTTACGACATCAGCAGCAACATCAACATTTAAATGACCTGTTGCATAGTAGTCCAGGAAGAATAATGGCTCAGCACCACAAACAAGTAAGTCGTTTACACACATTGCAACGAGATCTTGACCAATCGTGTCATGACGGTTGAGGTTGAGTGCTAAACGTAATTTAGTCCCTACACCATCTGTTCCTGATACCAATACAGGCTCTTCATAACCTTTTGGAATTTTGCATAAAGCACCGAAGCCGCCAAGACCGCCCATTACTTCAGGACGAGTGGTACGTTTAGCGACAGATTTGATACGATCGACCAATGCGTCTCCCGCTTCAATGTCGACGCCAGCATCTTTATAGCTTAAACCAGTATTTGGGGTAGAAGTTGAGTTGCTCATAGTGAAGTCTCCGCAGTGGCGGCAGATTATAACCTGAATATACGAAACTCTTATGTTATTTATGCTCGAAAATGCTATCTTTAATTAAATTTTTTTTCCATTTATAACGATTACACGAAAAAAGGCTAGATTTTATGCAAGATCAGGTACTACGTCGTATCTTTATCCTCGCTGGGCTCGCATTATTGCTTTGGGTGCTTTATCTACTGAAGCCCATTGTGATTCCTTTTGTCGGTGCTTTTTTCATTGCCTATTTATTTAGCCCGCTGGTTGATGTTCTTGTAAAAATTAAATTGCCGCGCTGGTTAGCGATCAGTATCGTATTTATCGGGATTGGCGTAACTTTAACCATGGTTTTGTGGTTCTTAGTGCCTTTGATTTGGAAACAGTTAATGTATGCGCGGGATAGTATTCCTGCAGGAATTCACTGGATTAATGCAACCTTCTTACCATGGGTGTCGCATACTTTTAATGTCGTGCCAATGGAAATTGACACGGAGCAGATCACTAAAGCTTTAATGGATTATATTCAGACCAATTACAGTGCAGATAGTATTCAAACCATGGCATTAAGAGTTGCTCAATCTGGTTTGAATTTTATCCAAATTGGCGGGGTTGTGATCCTGATTCCAATTATCTCTTTCTACTTTTTACTAGATTGGGAGCGAATGCTGCAAAGCTTTAGACGTTTAATTCCGCGTCCTTATGAAGCTTCAACTTTAACCATCGTTCGTGAATGCCATAGTGTATTAGGTGCTTTTGTAAAAGGCCAATTCCTCGTTATGCTTTTATTGGGTATCGTTTATGCTGTGGGCTTACAACTGATTGGTCTTGAAGTTGGCTTGATTATTGGAATGATTGCTGGTTTGGCCAGTATTATTCCTTATTTGGGTTTTGGTGTCGGCATTATTGCGGCGGTGATTGCAACATTGTTTCAATTTGGATTGGACTGGACGCAGATCCTTCTGGTTGGTGTTGTATTTATGATTGGGCAAATGGTCGAAGGCTATATTCTTCAACCATTCTTATTGGGCGATAAAATTGGTTTATCGCCAGTTGCGGTAGTTTTTGCTGTACTCGCTGGGGCACAACTCGGTGGATTTTTGGGGATGCTGATTGCTTTACCTGTCGCAGCAGTCATTGTGGTACTGTTAAAACATGCACGTGATAATTATGAAAAAAGTCGACTGTATGGTTTACCAACAGAAGTTGTGTTGGTCGAAGGCGAAACTCAGCATATAAATGTTGAAACAGGTCATGTAGAACTTGATATTCATATTAAAAACTCTCAAGATACAGAGACTTCAAACTCGAATGACTTAAAGTAATTGAGGAACACATTAAACATATGCGTCAACTCCAACTGGATATAGAACCTCAACTCGATGCCCGAATCAGTGATTTTTCGGGGCCGGGTTGGGGACCTGTGGTTGATGCGGTAAGACAATTACATGCAGGCTTGGTGAGTCGATTCTATGTTTATGGTGGGGCGGGCACTGGTAAGAGCCATTTACTGTCTGCAATCTGTGACTCTTATTTGGAATTAGGTCGCCCAGCAATTAAAGTCTCATTATTAGAATTATTAGATGCTCCGATTGAAGCGATTACCTCCTTGGAGTTTTATGATCTAGTCGCGTTAGATGATATTGATGCAATTAGTGGTGTTCCGCACTGGCAAAAAGCCGTTTTTCATTTAATCAATAATCATGAAGGGCAGTTGGTTTTTTCCTCTCGTGTTGCACCTATTGAATTAAAGCTGGAACTACCAGATTTACAATCAAGACTGACCCAAGCCGTTAGTGTCAAAGTGCCAAATGGTAGTTCCTATATTGATCGACAAGCGCTACTACAGTCGGTCATGACCCGACGAGGGATTCATTTTGATCAACAGATTGTTGATTATTTATTAATGAATGGGCCGCATCAGGCATCCATTTTATTGCAAACATTAGCTCAACTTGAAAAAATGTTGAAAGGCGAAAAAACCAAGCTTTCAAATACAACGCTTAAGCAAATTTACGCATTGATTGATGAATATCGCCAATAGCATAAAATTTCTTGAGTAATTTCGAGAGCTATGACAAAGTACGCACAAAGGAATGTGCTTGCAAACCCCTAGTTTGTAAGACGAAGAAAAATGAAAAAAGAAGGAGATCGGTATGCTCAAACGGACGCTTGCCTGCGCTTTATTTACGATTACAGGACATGCATATTCTGCGGATATTCAAGTGACAACGCTGCTTGATGATGAGAATTATACCGGTTGCTCGTTACGAAATGCTGTAGGATTTATAAATAACAGAAGTCAAAAAGAATTCGAAAATGGTTATCGTGGATGCGGTAATAAAGATATAAGCAGTATTATTATTTTACAGCGAGATCAGACCTACCAACTGAATAAAGCATTGGAAATTAAGGCATCAATGGCAATTCGTACTGCAAGTAGTGATGGCTTTAATGACAATAAAAAAGGCTTAAATAATGCGACACTCAAAATGGTGGGTTCGGATCGCCTTTTTGTAATTGACGATAATAATGTGGAAAGTCCTTTTCTTGAAGTTAAGTTAAGTGAATTAAATTTACAAGGCGCCTCTCATAAAGTAAATAATGGTGGCTTGATTCTTAATCGTGAAAGTTTATCAATTGATTACTCAAGATTAACAGGTGGGGCAGCAAATCGAGGTGGGGCGATTTATAACGTTGGTATTCCATCTGGAGATAAAAAAACAGCTGGATATGTTAATGCCAGTTATAGTCTTTTTCAGAACAATAAAGCTGATCAAGGTGCAATTATTTTTAGTGAGATGCCAAGATATTTAATTACTAAATCTGTACTACGCGATAATGAGGGTGTGGCGGGTCCAGATGGCGCTTCACTGTATGTTTTGAATGGCTTTAATAATGACACCGTCGGCGGTGCATTAGCTGATGGAATCTATGGAATTCGAAGCAGTACCATCTTTCATAACAAAGGTGGCTATGTTGCAAATATCCGTGAAGGCATGATTCTCAATAACAATACCATCATCAAAAATGCTGCTGGCTTGTATTTACAATCGTTAAATCGGAAAGTAACAACTACTGAAAATGGTGAAACCAAAGTTGAGGAATTCCCAAGTGCTTATGTGTCCAACAGTATTCTGATTGCCAATGGCAATAGCAACTGTGGCAGTATTTCGACCGATACGACCATTGTACAAAGTAATTTGACGACAACGGACTGTAACCGAAATCCTGGTGACCGCTTGCCAAACTTTATGTGGAATGCAAATGATCCTGAGCAAGCAGTAATTGCTGGGGGTACAAACGATGAAGGTGTTTGCGCAGCGCCACCAGCAAAAGGTTTACTTTGCCCATATACGATTCCCAAAGACCAAATGTTAGGTTTCTTTAAGCCGCGTTTATTAACATCATATAAACAACTCACGGATTCCCTGATTGTCAACAAAGGGCGAATTTATAGTGATGGGACCAGTTTTAGTCTAGGGAATTGTGAGGCGAAAGATCAACGTGATAAAGATCGTACAGGTTTTGATGAGCTCTGTGACCTTGGTTCTATAGAATTGGTTGTGGATCGTAACAATGTCTCAGTTGAAGGAATGGATATTCGATTCAAGGAGATTGCCAAATTTAATATTTCTAGCAATTTATTAGATGGAGAGTTGTTAGATCCAAATACTTGTGAGCAGCTTTTAGGAAAACGCTCGGATGGGCAAGCTTGGCAATATGGTTGCTTAGACATCGTACAAAATCAAACACCATCTAAGGGTAAGACCACCATTGATCAAGATGGTAATGTGACCTATGTTCCTTATAGTGATTGGCATGGAGCCGATATATTTAAACTGCGTATTATGACGACGATTACACGCTTTAATAATGTAACGAACTATTATATTGAGATTCCTACAAATATTGTGCAAGACCCACCAGATACATTTAAAAGTAAAACCGTAAATGTGGGGAGTTTTGGGTTTGGTGCTATTCTTGCTTTATTCGGCTTAATAGGATTACGTCGTTTTAAATCATAATCAGGGATGTGATGAGATGAAACATTATAAGAAAACAATTTTAGCGACGATGATGTTGGCAACCATGCCATTGTTGGCTGCAACAAATAATGCACCGATCAAAGTCACAACTTTTGCAGATGAGGATGGAGAAAACGCCAATGCCTGTTCATTACGTGAAGCATTAAAAACAGCTGAAACACGCGTTGCTTACGGTGGATGTGCGGTAACAGATATCTCATCTACTAGGCAGAAGCTTATTCAGCTTGAAAAAGGCGTCTATACGCTAAAAAAAGAACTTGATCCAAATGTTAACGTATCAATTCTTGGTGCAAGTCCAGTTGATTGGGAAGGAAAGAATGTTCTTGTCAATGATGCTGTAAATCAATACCCAGCGCAAATTGAGTTGAAAACTACGATTAAAGCGGAAAACTCACGTATTTTTAATACGACACGAGGGGCCAAAAACTTAAGTTTAACCAATCTAATCTTAACTGGAGGTCGAGCCACGGATTTTGGTGGTGCCATCTATGCGGGTGCGGATGTTGTACTGCAAAGCAGCCAAATTTTAGATTCACAAGCCATCAAGGAAGGAGGGGCAATATTTATGGCAGGCCCTTCTTCGACACTGACGATGACCAAGAGTTTGATACAGGGCAATAAAGCTGAAAAAGGCAGTGTATTGTCTATGGGCTGTATGACAGACGCTCGATACATTCAAAATAACTCAGTTTTGACCGCGAATAGTTTTGTCGGAAATGGGTCGCAAAATTCAAGTAGTATGTTTGAGTTCTGTGGTGAGGTTGCTGCAAATATCAGTACCAATACAATTGCAAAAAATATTGTAAATAGCTCTACTGGTAATTTAATCAAATTTACTGGAGATACCAAAGTTGGCACTGATCCCAATAATCGTCCAAGCATTTTAAGTGATAAAAGCAAATTAGAATTAAAAAGCAATACTATTGTCGAAAATACGGCGTTCACTACGCTGCTCTACGATAAGTTGGGTCTTAAAAATTTGCTCTTTAATGTGATCGCCTATAATGGTGATAGTAATAGTTATGCTTGTCGATATTTGTTTGGCAATGTGGCTGATCAGGAAAAAGTTAATTTTGGCCTTAGCTATAATGCGGTGGTACTCAAAGAGACTGATTCAACCATACCTGTTAATAATGTATGTGATGTACCAAAAGCGTCGTTAAAAGATAATAAGACCAATTTGAATGTAAGTAATATTAGTATTACAACACTGTTAAGTCCAATGCAAACGCCTTCTGCTTACACGGCTTTTATGCCGATGTATTATCCAAAGCCGAATGTAACAGAGGTTAAAGTTGATGATAAGACTACCAAGAAAGTAGGTTTATTGGATATTGACGGTATTGGCTGTAGTGATGTTGACCAACGTGGCTTGGCTCGTATTACAGATGGCACATTACATTTTGATCCAACTTCTCGTAATCGTTGTGATATTGGTTCAGTTGAATTAATGCAATTCAAAGCTGGTGATTTACAAGATTTAAGAAATATTTCAATTAGTAATTCAGTACAGGCTTACCAAGATCAATCTGACTTTTTTGATAATTTGGTGAAAAATCCCAATGACCCAGATTTCTTGACGTATTATAAATACAGACTAGCTGATTACCAAAGACTATTAAAGTCTACAAAAGACAATTTGCATTATCGTGCCATTTATATTGATCTCAAAAATTATCAACTGCCTTTACCGCAAGATATAGAAGAGGGCGGTAAGTATAAACTACAATTTTTTGATCCTAATTTATTTGATGTTAAAGCTGAGCCTTTAGGTACGGGCTTGATTGATGGTGATATCGTCCAGATTGATGAAGATGATAAAAAGAATTTGGTGTGTACTTGGGATAATGAGTTGCAGCAAATTATCTTTTACCGACTAGATGATGAAACTACTGCAGATGTAGATAAGGTTTTTTGTAAATATACCATCACTTCTAAATCATCAACACCTGGCCCTGCAGTTAGCTCTTCAGGATTGCTTAAAGCGTCTTTTACGAATATTGCACCTGTCGCAACGGATACTTCTTTAACTTTTAAATATCAGGCAAAGCAAAAGTTAAGTTTGAATTTACTGAATTTCGCAAACGATGATGGTGATACGGGCAAAGGTGGACCAGGGCCAGAACAGATTCCAAATAAACCTAAGTTCTGGAAGAATAAAGATGGTATAGAACTACCAATTCGATTGAGCGAAATTCCGACTAAAGATCTTACTATTACAGCAGACCGCCAAGGGCCTTGTCCTGAACCAGATCAAAAAGAAACTTGTTATGGTGGGAATATTTATGTACAGGAAGTTAACGCATTTAACCCATTTAACTTTGATTTTAAATATCAGGTTTATGATGCAGATGGCATGAAATCAAATGAAGCGATAGTGAGAACGATTAATACGGCAACAACGACAGATGATACTCGTACGGCAAATGGGGGCGGAGGCGGAGGTAGCTTTGGTTTCTACTCTGTATTTGGATTATTTGGATTATTGGCTTATCGTCGCTTTAAGAAATAAGTTAAACCAATAAAAAATAGCGCCTTTAAGGCGCTATTTTTTATTCTAATCATTTAAAAATTAGTGTTCAGCGTATTTGGTGAGATACTCTTCTCTGATATTGATACGTTCTTCGGTACTGGCATTTTGCATACGTTTACGTAATGTATTCCGTTCTTGCATACTCATTTTTTGCCATACATCACGCATTTTTTGCTTTTCTTCTTCAGGTAATTGCGTGAACCACTCCATCCGCTGTTGCAATTGCGAACTCTGATTGGTCGGAATTTCCTTCAGGGTCTGATAACGTTGAATTAAAACGCGTTGCTCTTCAGGGGACAAGTCATCCCAAGCTTCTTCCGTTGTCGGTTTATTTGGTTTAGAGAATACCCAAAAGCGCTCTGAACCTGCAAAACTGGTTTGTAATAAGCCGAGTGTACACACAACAAGTGCTAATTTTTTAGCTGCCATGTGGAACTTTATCCTCACCTAAGACCAATAACATTTCCATATCTTCAACCATTTGTGGTGAAAGTTTTGGATTTACGACAACCTGATTTTGAGGTTGATCTGCTAATTGTAACGAGCTAGGCAGAACCACAATCCCCATAAGGGCGGCAGCAAACGCAAAACCAGTCATTTTCCAAACACTGTAATAAGAGGTTGGTTTCTTTTGCACAGTATCAAGAACATGATTCATCACCATCATTTTGTTGTGATGTTGTTCTTTCGCAAGTTGGTCGAGTCTGGATGTCACATGTTTAGTGAACTCATCTTTTTTCATTTGATGATCCTCCCGTATGCGGGTTTAAATGCTCTAAAGCAATTCTGAGTCCCTGAATTGCGCGGTGGTAATGTGTTTTCACACTGCCTTCACTGCAATCCATAATCTGTGCTGTGGTCATTGTATCGAAACCTTCCCACGCTCTAAGCATAAATGCTTGTTGTTGACGGACGGGTAATTGATTGATCGCCGCTTGAATTTCCTCCATCGTGACTTCTTGATCAAGAAACTCGAATGGGTTAGGGGTTGATTCATCGATAACATCAATAATTTCTTCGTCATCATCTAAACTAATTTTTTTAAATAATGAGAATGGACTGGCGCGGCGAGCTTCTTTGCGTCGCCAGTCTTGAAGTTTATTATTTAATATGGTGTAGAACAGGGGATACCATTCTTCAGTACTTTTATCTGCATATGATTTGTGCAATGAAATGAAAGCTTCTTGCACTAAATCCATCGCAATGCCTTGTTGTCCCTGCGTTGCGCTTTCCATCATAACCAAGGCACGACCTGTAACGTCTTGCATAAAAAAACGCAGACGTTGTTCAACGGTACTGCGATCAGTACTGTTTTCGGTTCGAGCCTGTTTCGGTGCTAAATCCATAGAGATGGAAAATCCTGTCATGGATACCCACCATTAATTCCAATTCATTAATCATATAACGTTGAAAATGGTGGGCGCGTTGACAACTTAAGCAATTATTTTTAGTAGTGTAATTGATTTTCTCAGTAAAAAAATCGTAATTAAAATAATTTAACGTTTTTACTGACGTTGACGAACCATTTCAAAAAAGCATACTGAGCCTGCAATTGCGACATTAAGTGACTCTTGTCCACCAGGTTGAGGGATCGCCACTGCTTGAGCATGCTCAAGTGCATAGTCACTCGCACCTTGACCTTCGTTGCCTAAAATCCAGACGCATGCTTGAGTTAAATCTTGGCTATATAAGCTGGTTGAGCGATGTGAACTGGTCACAAAAACTGGAATTTGAAATTTTGGAAGAATATCCGTGAGCTGGAAGTTTTCAAAACATTGAAGACTAAAATGAGCACCCATCCCTGCTCGAAGCACACGTGGAGACCACAGTGCAGCTGAACCTTGTGTACAAATCACCTGTTTGATATTTGCAGCGGCTGCAGAGCGGAGGAGTGTACCTACATTTCCAGGATCTTGAACATTTTCTAGAATTAAAGTGTCGGCCTTAAAATCAATGGTAGCAGCAGTTTTGGGCAGGTCGACAATCGCTAGACATGGAAGGGTTGTGCCTAATGTGCTTAAATCTTTATACAGGACTTCACTGATAACGAAGATGTGGGCTTGATGGAGTTCAATCACCTCTTGTAAATCTGGATGTTCTAAGGCTTGTTCGGTGGTAAATAAAGAAAATATTTTTTTCTGCTGTTGCAACCAAGCCAAGCACAGATGTGTACCTTCTAGAACGGTTTGCTGATGTTTTTTTCGGGCACTGTTGAGCTCGATCAGACCACGCAAATGTTTGATTTTTGCATTGTCTTTGGATTCTAGGAAAATAACCGCCATAAGATAAACATCCAAAAGGGCATCATAACTTTATAATGCCCTGATTATAAAAAGTAATTAGTGGTAGCTTGTTACGCGTTCTACTTCGTTTTTAGAGCCAATAATAACAGGAACACGTTGGTGTAGTTCTGTTGGTTGGATATCCATAATACGAACACGACCTGTTGTAGACGCGCCACCTGCTTGTTCAATCAGCATGCTCATTGGGTTTGCTTCATACATCAAACGTAAGCGGCCTGCTTTCTTCGGATCTTTTAAATCGTAAGGGTAAAGGAAAATACCACCACGGCATAGAATACGGTGAATATCACCGACCATACATGCAACCCAACGCATATTAAAATCTTTTTCACGGACTGATGTTTTACCCGCTAAAAGCTCATCAATATAACGTTTCACAGGGTTTTCCCAGTGACGTTGATTTGATGAGTTAATTGCAAACTCTTGTGTATCTGCAGCAACTTGTACTTGTTCAGTGGTTAATAAGAAACTTTGCGTGGTTGGATCGAAAGTAAAGAACACCACACCTGCGCCCACAGTAAGCGCTAACATGGTCGAAGGACCATAAAGCACATAACCCGCAGCAACTTGTTCAGTACCTGCTTGCATAAAGTCGGCAGATTGAGTCACAGCATTCTTTGCAGGAAGGATAGAGAAAATCGTACCCACACACATATTAATGTCGATGTTGCTTGAACCATCGAGTGGATCGAATAAAACCAGATATTTACCATTTTCCTGAGCAGGGGTGAAATCATCTAACTCTTCTGAAGCTAGACCGCCGACTTGAGGATGCGCTTTTAATGCATCAATCAGGTAATCATTTGAAATAACATCGAGTTTCTTTTGTGTTTCACCTTGCACATTTTCATTGCCTGCGCTACCCAAAATACCAGCTAAAGCACCTTTTTGTAATGCTTGGTCAATGGTTTGGCATGTTGAAGCAATAGTTTCGATCACTTGTGCCAACTCTGGAGTCAAATTCCCATTTTGTTGTTCTAGGTATTGGGTCAAATTAAGGTTTGACATATTGAATAGCTCCGATTTAGCCGCGTCAAAAATTGATAAAAAAGAATGAGGGTATTCTAGATGAGATCGTGCAAAAATAAAAATTATCTTACTTTATTTATGTTGCTTTTATGATTACAAGCACGTTATTACATGCTATGTTGCATAGATACTAAACAGGATGTTTGGAGGTTAAATATGACAACCAAGAATTTTGAGGCAACGCCCACGCCGAGCGAACCGATTAGCTTAGATACGATTTCCAAAGAAAATGTGCAGGATGCATGGAAACAGTATGAGGCCAAGCCAGAATACAAAGAGTTTAACAAGCATGATTTGATTGAGTCGATGCAAAACAAGTCTGACCCTCAATCTTCGTCTTGATGAATGATATAAAAATGCTCACATGAAGTGAGCATTTTTATTTAAAGCACAACCACGATTATTTTAATAGTGGTGGAACGGCTTCGTAGTTGATCTCTACACGGCGGTTTTCTTTCCATGCAGCTTCATCATGACCTGCGTTCACTGGCGATTCTTTACCGTAGCTAACTGCTTCAAGTTGCTGTGGGTTTACACCGTTGGTAATCAAAAAGCTTTCAACCGCTTTTGCACGGCGTTCGCCAAGTGCCATATTGTATTCACGTGTACCACGCTCATCGGTGTGACCTGTAAGGGCAACACGAGAGTTAGCATTGGCAACTAAGAATTGAGCATGTGCTTGAAGGGTTTGATAGTCTTCATTCGATAAGTCGCTGCTGTCATAGTTGAAGTGAACAACGCGCTTAGCCAAGAAGGCTTTATTTGCAGCAGTGACGCCTTTTGAAGATGCGCCCGCCAAGTTTTGCGCGTTTAATGCTGCATCTTCACTTAAACCATCTGTACTGACTGTGGTTGAGCCATTTGGATTGGTACCAGTGGTAATATCAGCAGCAGGTTTACGACTTGCACAACCTGTGAATACAAGCGTAGCAGCAATCAGCGGAAGCGTAAGATATTTAATGTTCATATGATTCTCCAATCGATTAAACTTATTTTGGTGCCCAAGCTGGTTCACGAACTTCACCTTGTTCGCTTGGTAAATTCATGCGGAAACGGCCGTCAGTAGACATAACCGATAATAAACCACGGCTGCCTTCACGCGTTGCATAAACCACCATCTGTCCATTTGGTGAGAAGCTTGGTGATTCGTCTAAACTGGTCGGTGTGAGAATATTGGTGATACCGGTATTGATATCTTGGATTGCAACTTTGTAGTTACTGCCACTTGGACGGTGGACTAACGCAATCTTTTTACCGTCAGCACTTAAGGTTCCACGTGCATTGAATGCACCTTTGAAGGTCAAGCGTTTGACCGAACTGTCATCAAAACTATAGCGATAAATTTGTGGTGAACCGCCACGGTCCGAGGTAAAGATAAATGATTTACCATCGGGTGCATAACGTGCTTCAGTATCAATCGCAGTATCATTGGTCATGCGTTGAACTTGGCGTGTGCTTAAATCCATTTGATAAACTTCAGGGTTGCCATGCATTGAAGCAGTGAACAACATTGATTTACCATCTGGTGAGAAGCTTGGGGCACCATTCAATCCACGGAAGCTGGCTAAAACTTCACGCTGGCCTGTGGCTAAATCTTGTAAATAAATTGCAGGACGCTTAGTTTCAAATGACACGTATGCAATTTTCTTGGCATCTGGTGTCCAAGCAGGAGACAGAATAGGATCTCGTGAGGTCAGGACAGTTTTAGGTTGTTCGCCGTCTGTATCTGCAATCTGTAAGGTATAGCGCTGAGCAGGCGTGGCCTGATTACGCAGTACATAGGCAATACGACCGCTAAAATCACCTGCAATACCTGTCAATGCCTGATAGATGGTATCACTGATCATGTGGCCTGCTTGGCGAATACGTGAGCTAGGTACAGTCAGCACTTCATTGAGTAAATATTGTTGTTTTTGTACATCATAAAGTTGGTAATGAATTTCAAATGTGTTGGCATCAACGGCTTTCATTTGCCCAACGACAACATAAGGCACACCTGCATTTTGCCAATCACCCGCTTGAACCTGATTAAGGCTTGCGGTTGCTGGTAAATTTTGAGATGCACTGGTAAAACGGCCTGAACGATTTAAATCACGCTCGACAATCGGATAGATTGCGCTGTCATTAGCAAACGGTACAATTGCGATTTTCGGCGCTTGTTCAGGTGCTTTGGCAATTTCAAGCTGTAACTGCGCAAATGTTGCTGTTGGAACAACTGCGCTAATTGCTGCGAAAACTGCTAAGGAGAGTAGGTGTTTACGAGTCTTATCCATAGTTACAATTACTTGCATTCGTATTTTTGTGGCTGTTGATTATTTAACATAGTTACAGGCTTTGTGCTATTAAAAGCCTGTAACGTTAACTATTCATTACTATTTTGCAGTAAAACTTGAAGTAAAGCTTCTAGCTTCACGGCGAGCAACTGGATCATCTGGCATTGGATAGGGTGCAGCAGCCCGAATTGCAGCCTCTACACTGGCTTTAACGTCTGGGTCACTTGCTGTTACCACAACTGATAAAACTGAACCACTATCGCTTAATGTCACGCGTGCGCTGGCACGTTGACCTGAAGAACCTGCTGGCATATTCCACGCACGATAGATTTTTTGTTCAAAATCTCGTTTCGCAGTTGATGCAACGCGTTTTGCATCGGCCTTTTTCTGAGCCGCTTCTTGTTCAGCTTTTTTGGCAGCTGCGGCTTTGGCATCTGCCTCAGCTTCGGCTTTACGTTTTGCATCTGCCTCAGCTTTTGCCTTAGCGTCAGCTTCGGCTTTGCGTTTGGCGTCTGCATCGGCTTTTGCCTTCGCATCTGCATTTGCTTTACGTTTTGCGTCAGCATCGGCTTTACGTTTAGCGTCTGCATCAGCTTTTGCTTTGGCGTCTGCATTCGCTTTGCGTTTCGCATCTGCCTCAGCTTTAGCCTTGGCATCAGCTTCGGCTTTACGCTTCGCATCTGCGTTGGCTTTCGCTCTCGCATCGGCCTCAGCTTTACGTTTTGCATCGGCTTCAGCACGTGCCTTGGCATCAGCTTCGGCTTTACGCTTCGCATCTGCGTTGGCTTTTGCTCTCGCGTCGGTCTCAGCTTTACGTTTTGCCTCAGCTTCAGCACGCGCCTTAGCATCTGCCTCAGCTTTGCGTTTAGCATCCTGTTGCGCTTGAAGTTTTGCGTTTTCGGCAGCTTTTTGCTGTCTTAATTTCGCATCTTGCTCCGCTTTTTGGCGCGCCTTAGCTTCAGCCTCTGCTTTTGCATTTTGTTCAGCTCTACGCTTCGTATCTGCTTCAGTCCTCGCTTTTGCCTCTGCTTGGCGTTTCGCTTCAGCGTCCGCACGTTGCTTTTGTGCTTGAGCTTCTGCAAGTTTACGTTGTTCTTCAACTTGCTGTGCACGAGCAGCTTCATCTGCTTTGCGTTTTTGCTCAGCAAGTTTGGCTTGCTGTGCCTGTTCAGTTTTTTGCTTTTCAGCCGCAAGTTGTTGTGCAGTTGGTGGCGGAGGGGTTACAGGAATATTTTCAGGAAGTGTTGTATCCACGACAGGGCTTTGCACTTCTTCTGCCTGATGTTCAGCAGAGACTTGTTGCTCAGGTTGCTGTAAAGACTGGGGTAAATCTTCTGGCTTCACCAAAATAGTGGTCAGTTTTTTAGGTTCTTCAGGGGGGTTACTCAAGCCTAAAAACAGTAAGCCAACAATTGCGATTGCATGGACACCGAGTGTGAAACCCAGTGCAATCGCATTTTGTTTAAAAGGTGGCTCTTGAAATTTTTTCATAGCTTATTTTAACGGCTCTGTCAGTAAGCCAACTTGAGTAAGGCCTGCTTCTTGTAGACTCGCCATCAGTGAAACAACTTCACCATAAGGACGAGATTTATCACCATTGACTAATACAGTCAGTTGTTTATTGTCCTGTTCAGCTTGCGTCTGGGCTTCACTTAAAACAGTTTCAAGTTGTTCAAGCGAAAGGGGATCACTGCCTTTGTACTCTTGATATTGCAAAAAGATATTGCCATCTTTACCAATGGTCACCATGGCTGGCATATCTTTGGATTCAATTGGATGATTGTTTGCTTGAGGTAAATCGACCTTAATACCACTGGTGATCATGGGTGCTGTCACCATGAAAATGACCAACAGCACCAACATGACATCGATATAAGGAACGACGTTCATGTCGCTTTTCAGTGGTTTTTTAATCCGTTCAAAACGTCCAGATCGTTGAATCGCCATTATGCATCTTCCTGTGTCGTTCCAATCGCTTGACGCTGTAAAAGGGCAACCATTTCTTCTGCAAATAATGCACGATCTGAATAAGTTGCTTCACCTTTAGCGGTAAAGTGGTTAAACGCAAGTACAGCAGGAATTGCTGCAAATAAACCAATCGCTGTTGCAATCAGGGCTTCTGCAATACCAGGTGCAACAGTTGCCAAAGTCACTTGGTCAACAGCAGCAAGACCGATAAAGGCATTCATGATGCCCCAAACTGTACCGAACAGGCCGATATAAGGCGCAACTGAACCAATACTGGCAAGCGCACCTAAACCGACTTCCAAGCCGCCTTGATCACGGCTTAAGCCTACACGCAGGATACGTTCAGTTCCCTCGATGGTTTGAGTGGTATCTGCTTTACGTTTTTGTAGCTTAAAAAACTCACCGAGGCCTTGATAGAAAATATCTTCTAGGCCACGGCGTTTAGAGTTCAGTTGAGCATTATTGTAAAGCGTATTTAATTCGGCACCTGACCAGAACATTTTTTGAAAATGCTCATCCTCTTGTTCTGCTTTTTTAAAGCCCATATATAATTTGGCAATTAAATACCAGCTATAAATTGAAGAGAGTAGCAGGATCAGCATGACCAGTTGTACAACAGGACTTGCTTGTAAAATTAGGTCAGAAATATGCAGGGAAGATTCTAAGTTAGTTGCCATAAGTTGCTGTGCCGAAAGTTTATTTTAGTCCTGTGCTAATTCTTTTTGAATCAGATCACGAATTTCATCAGGAAGTCTACGTGGCATTAACTCTTTGTTTAAACATGCCAACACAACCTCACCTGAAGCCAGCAAGATTTCACCACGATAAATATTTTGTTGCAACACAAAAGATGCGGCTTTACACGAAATAACACGTGCTGTAACGGTAATTAAATCATCCATTAATATTGGGCGTACATATTTAACAGCAATTTGATGTACTACGAAGTTGTAATCTTTTTGATGCCAATAATGGTCAACACCTGCTGCACGTAACCATTCGGTACGAGCACGCTCCATAAAACGGATATGATTGGCATGGTAAACGATACCGCCTGCATCTGTATCTTCGATATAAACGCGAATGTTGAACTCAAAATGATTTGCCATGATAAAAATCCATTCTTGATACGAGGTGTTGAATAGTGTCGCAGTTTAGCATATTGATTTTTGGGGCAAATGGCACAACAGATCAAGCAAGCTATTCGTTTGAGTTTTTATCTAAGATTAAAGTCTGCGTTGCATAATCTTCTAAATGTTCAGCAAAATAGCCTGCAACAATCAAGGTTTTTAGAGGATCATCTTTTACTTTATTGTATTGAATGTAATCTTTTACACGGTCGTATAGCATACATAAACCTAAAAAACCAACTGCAAAAATGATAAATACCAACCATTCTGGGGCTTGGTTAAATAAGTAAAGTGAAATGCCGAGCATACAGCAACTGATCAATAGAATTGCCAAGTTTTTAAAAGTCAGTATAGGTTTGCGCGGTGGGCGATGTTCCTCGACCATCTGCTTTAGATCGTCTTGAAAGCATAATGAAATAAAGATTGTAGCGTGTGTATGGTCAAAGGCAAGGCTTGTGAGTGACCAGTCCAAATGTGAGCTAATGTTGAATTGTTCAAGCTGCTCACTAGAAAGGGAAACAGCTTGTTGTGTTGAATCGACAAGTTGACAAGAGAGTGACAATGCAGAATGAGCTTGGAGAAGCGCATCTAAAAATTGTCTTTGTTCTTGGCGATATTCCGAAAACATCACATATCGAGGCAACTCTTCGATAGGCGGTAAATCAGAAATAACGTCTTGATACGATACTTTAATTCTTTCTATAAGTTGTTGTTCATCTAGGGTTTGAGTCATGATTTATCTATATTTATGATTCAGGTGGTGTCATACCAAATTGTAAATATGCCATATTGGTTGCAATACGGCCACGTGCGGTACGCATCACATAACCTTGTTGAATCAAATAGGGCTCAATTACGTCTTCAAGCGTTCCGCTATCTTCCGCCATGGCTGCGGCTAAGGCTTCAACACCAGTTGGTCGACCCTCAAAGCGTTCCAGTAACATACTGAGATAACGCCGATCGAGCGTATCTAAACCTGCTTTATCGACATTGAGCATGTCCAAAGCCCGTTGCGCCATATCCTGAGTCACTTCACCAGTGCCTTTGACTTGGGCATAGTCACGGACACGACGTAATAATCGATTGGCAATACGGGGCGTCCCACGTGCACGACGGGCGATTTCTGTTGAACCTTCATGAGTAATCGGCACATCCATTAGGTTCGCTGAACGGGTCACGATATGGGTCAGGTCTTCAACTGAATAGAACTCTAAACGCTGTACAATCCCAAAACGGTCACGTAACGGGGAGGTGAGCAAACCTGCACGTGTTGTGGCTGCGACTAAAGTGAAGGCTGGCAGATCGAGCTTGATTGAACGAGCCGCAGGGCCTTCACCAATCATAATATCCAGTTGGTAATCTTCCATGGCTGGATAGAGAATCTCTTCAATCACGGGTGAAAGACGATGAATCTCGTCAATAAACAGCACATCACCTTCTTCTAGATTGGTGAGCATTGCGGCTAAGTCACCAGCACGTTCCAATACTGGGCCAGAAGTTGATTTTAAATTACCGCCCATTTCTCTTGCGATAATATTCGCCAATGTGGTTTTACCTAAACCTGGTGGACCAAAGATCAAGGTATGATCCAGTGCTTCACCACGACCACGCGCTGCACCAATGAAGATTTCCATTTGCTCACGAACCACGGGCTGACCAATATAGTCAGCCAATGAGGTTGGGCGAATGGCACGATCAAAATGATCTTCAGGCTTTTCTGTTCCGCTAATAAGACGATCTTGCATATATCTATTACTTCATCATGGATTTGAGCGCAGCACGGATAATGTCAGCCGATTCAGTATAGTCTGCTTTGACTGCTGCCACTGCTTTTTGTGCTTCTGCTGGTTTATAACCCAGCGATTGTAAAGCGGCTTCAGCTTCGGCAACTGGTGAATTTGCCATAAATTGAATTTGAGCAACTGCTGCATTCGTGGTACCGCCGGTTGAATGCGCTAATGCTTTGAAACGATCACGTAATTCAATCATTAAGCGTTCTGCAGTTTTCTTGCCCACGCCAGGGACTTTAATCAGCGTATTAATATCATCATGTTCAATCGTGTGAATCAGTAGCTCAACACTTAATGTCGATAAGATGCCCAAAGCCATTTTAGGACCAACGCCATTCACTTTGAGTAGTGTACGGAAAATGGTTTTTTCTTGTGCATCACTAAAACCATAAAGTTGCTGAGCATCTTCACGAACCACTAAGTGCGTCCATAAAGTGACTTTCTGTCCTTTTTGTAATTGGCAAAATGTCGAAAGTGGTGTGTCAATTTCATAGCCAACGCCGTTTACGTTGAGTAATACGGTTGGGGCTTCTAGGGCAAACACTTCGCCAATTAAACATCCGATCATTGAGTCTTTTCACTTATTTGTTAATGGTTGAATAGTAGATGCCATTTGTTCTAAACGCAAAATGGCTTTTAGAATTTCTTTACGATTTCGTGTGGATTTTATCCAAGCAGGTAAACGGCTTAAGTAAGCTTTATTTTTATTGGTACAGGTTTTCTGTCTTAGCTCTGCAGAGATATAAGCTTTCAAATCGTTTAACTGTTCTGTGTTATACACGAAAATGAGACCATGCCTTGTTTCTGTGGTGAGATATAGACGATAGCCAAAGAAGGGGTCTTTATTGATTTCAAACCCTGATTTTCTCGGAATTTTATAGGTGAATAACGGATAAGGGGAAGTATACACTTGCTCTTTTTGGCAGAAAGTACAATTCAGCTTTATAAAAGGCGGAAGAACACTCGGCTGAGCATAAGATTGAGAAAAGTAATATTTTCCACGCTTACAAGAGCAGGTTTGATTAATTTCTACGTTGATCTCATCAAAATAGCCTAAGTTGTTTTGTTGCTGCTGGTCTTGATCAAAAGTTTTACAGCAGGATAAACAGCTAAAAACAATGCTTTTTTTAGGCTGATTAGATAATTCTTGCTGAAAGACCTGAGCGTTGCTCTGACAAAATGGGCATACCACTAAAACAGGAGCATGTGTAAAACTATCCCAGGTCTTACCTTCATCAATAAATCGCTTCATTAAAAAAAGCCTATTTTATTGCCTTGCAACTCTTGCGCCAGACTATAAGCCTGATGGTCAGAGAACTTACTAATAATATCGAGAACTTGCATAATATTATTATAGTGGTTGTTTTGCAGATTTACCCCTGAATGTTGCAAAATAGACATTAAGCGTTGCTCTTTAAAGCTTAAGGTTTTATGTGGCATGGTCAGTGGGATAAAGGCATCCAGAATGGTTTGTAGACTTTGATGGGCAATAATCTCCAAACCTGATTTTTGAGGATGCTCAAAAATACGGTCTTTGGCCAGATTCTTTGCAGTTTGAATTCCTGCTTCAATATCGGGTGAGCAATATTGTAATAGGCTACCTTTAAGTTGGCCGGTTAAAATTTCATAATGATGTTTGGCGAAAGCGGTGGTGACTTCATCGACGAGACGCTTCATTACACGACCGCGTAAAGCTGCAATCTTTTGCTGCCAAGTGGTATGCGGTAAATGTAATTCTTCTGGATAACCATAATCAGCAATCAGATTCAGAAAAATCGGCTCAACTTCAGCATAGTTCAACATATTGAGAATGATGCCATCTTCTAAATCAATCAGCGCATAACAAATATCATCAGCCGCTTCTAATAAATAGGTCAGCGGATGACGACAATAATGGTATTTACCAAGTTGAATGAGACCGAGCTGTTCTGCCAACTGTCTTAAAATTTCTTTTTCAGATTGATAACAGCCAAATTTTGCCCGTTGATGTGAAGGCGTATCGCCTTGTTCTTCAATTGTTTTTGAGAGCCATGGATATTTTAAATAAGCACCCAATGTGGCACAGGTTAAACGCATGCCACCATCATCAGGGTGGTAATCAATACGACTTAAAAGGCGAAGTCCTTGAGCATTGCCTTCGAATTGGCGTACATCGGCTGCCTCTTCTGGAGTGAGCCTAGCCAGAAAGTCGCGATGTGAAGCATCATCAAACCATTCCCGAATGGCATATTCACCTGCATGGCCAAAAGGAGGGTTTCCAATATCATGTGCTAAGCAGGCTGCTTGAATAATCGCACCAACATCCGCAGGTGAAATCCACATCGGTAATTCATCTTTGATTTTTTCTGCGGCGAGCATGCCGAGTGAACGACCGATACAAGAAACTTCAAGCGAGTGTGTTAGACGGGTGTGAATCCCATCATGTTGAGTCAGTGGGTGAACCTGTGTTTTTCTATTTAGCTGGCGAAAACTTTGGGAAAATATAATTCTGTCATAATCTTTATGGAAAGGGCTTCGAGCCAATTCAGTACTACTTTTTTTGCTACCTAAACGAATTGCAGAAAGCAATTCTACCCAACGCATTTGTTCCATTCATCTTTATTCACTATGAGTTCAGGCTCATCATGCCAAAAAAAAGATTAAAGCACTAGAGTAGGGCGACATAAGTTGTCTTAATCAGGTAAATATTGGAGTTTAAAGGTTTTGACTTATCTCTTCTGACAATTACAGCAGGATATGCAGCGATATAGCTACTCAGATCGATGTGTTAATTTGTGGTTTACTGAATATATTTAGACCTAAGATGAAAAATTCAATTGACTACCTTAGCCATAAATTAAAAAAGCATACGAAAGTTCAATCAAATACTGTATTGATTGCCTATCAGGTATTACGAAAAATCCCAGGTGGGTTAACTGTACTTTCGAAAACTATTAGTCGAGTTGCGCCTTACTTTCGCACAGTTAACCCCGTAATTACAAAGCTAGAAGTTGGTTTTTGTGAAGCCTCGATGTCTAAAAGTCGCAGTGTAGAAAATCATATTGGAACGGTGCATGTGATTGCGATTTGTAATGGTTTGGAGTTTGTGATGGGTGTTGCCATGGAGGCATCTATTCCCTCGCATCTCAGGTGGTTACCAAAAGGAATGCAGGTGGATTATGTGGCTAAAGCCAATTCGGATATTCAATTGACAGCAAAGATTAATGACGATTGGAGAGTAGGTGATATGCAAGTGGAGGTAGTCGCTAAAAGGGAGGATGGGCAGCCCGTTGTACAAGGTTATATAACAATTTGGGTTACTGAAAAGAAATCGTAAAACAGAAGAGAAAAGCCCTCAAATTTGAAATACAGCTTATTCAGATCAAGTAAATGAATTGTTACGAATAAAGTAAAATGGATAAAGCTACAAGAAATTAAGTCGTTTGCAGTAGAAAACTCTGATTTTTAAGATGGATATAGCTAGCTGAAATGAGCCTTTCACAGTAGAATATGCGCTCTTTCATAAGTCACATTGTGGTAGGTTCGTTAGACCCACCCGTGGAGCCAAAGTCAACATGTTTATCGTGGCCGGTGCATCAGCACATTCTTCTTTCAAGAAAGCTCAACTCTTAAACCGATTAACGTCAATGAGTTCTGTTCAATCTTTTGACAGCCAGTGGGTTTATTTGTTTGATCAAGCGCTCAACGAGCAGCAACATCAATCGGCATTACAACTTTTAAACGATGGTCAATCTTTCGAACTTCGCCAAGCTGCAAGTGATGAAATCCAGATTTTAGTCACACCGCGTGTAGGGACAATCTCGCCGTGGTCATCTAAAGCAACCGATATTTTCCAAAACTGTAATACCCCAATTCACCGTTTAGAGCGTGGTCTGCTGTTTACACTGAAAGGTGTGAAAGAGATCTCAAATGAAGTGAAATTGGCTTTACATGACCGTATGACAGAGAGTGTTTTTGCTCAAATTGATGATGCAAAAGCTTTATTCTCAGAAACTGCGCCGAAGCCATTGAACTCAATTGATATCTTGGGTCAAGGAAAAGAAGCGTTAGTTAAAGCCAACAATGAGTTTGGCTTTGCTTTATCTGAGCAAGAAATTGATTACCTTACCGAAGCTTTTACCAAGCTGGGCCGTAATCCAAACGACATCGAATTGATGATGTTTGCACAAGCAAACTCAGAACATTGCCGTCATAAAATCTTTGGTTCTGAATGGACAATTGATGGTGAAAAACAGCCATTATCCTTGTTCCAAATGATTAAAAATACCTATAAAGAATCTCCGACCGATGTGTTATCGGCATATAAAGATAACGCATCTGTGATCGTGGGTTATGACACCATGCGTTTTTATCCGAAAGCGGATGAAAATGGTCACTTCGTTTATAAATATAAGAGCCAAGCTGCTCATATTTTAATGAAGGTTGAAACACACAACCATCCAACTGCCATTGCTCCATTTGCTGGGGCTGCAACAGGTTCGGGCGGCGAAATCCGTGATGAAGGTGCAACGGGTCGTGGTGGTAAACCAAAAGCGGGTTTAACAGGCTTTACTGTTTCGAACTTAAATATTCCTGGTTTTGAACAGCCTTGGGAAGATAACTACGGTAAGCCTTCACGTATGGCTTCGCCATTACAAATCATGATTGAAGGTCCATTGGGTGGCGCTGCGTTTAATAACGAATTCGGTCGTCCAGCATTGAATGGTTATTTCCGTACTTTTGAACAGAATGTCAATGGTGAAGTGAAAGGCTTCCATAAGCCAATCATGATCGCTGGTGGTTACGGCAACATTCGTCCTGACCATGTTGAAAAAGATGCAATTCAACCGGGTGACTTGCTCATTGTGTTGGGCGGTCCTGCAATGTTGATCGGTCTTGGTGGTGGCGCAGCGTCTTCTGTAGACAGCGGTACCATGGGTGAGAGCTTAGATTTTGCTTCGGTACAACGTGAAAACCCAGAAATGGAACGCCGTTGTCAAGAAGTGATTGATACCTGCTGGCGCTTAGAAGACTTTAACCCAATCGTGTCTGTACATGATGTGGGTGCAGGTGGTGTATCTAATGCTATGCCAGAACTTGTGAATGATCATGAGTTGGGTGCAGTGCTGAACCTGCGTAAAATTCCATCATTAGAGCCAGGTATGAGCCCGATGGAAATCTGGTCAAACGAAGCGCAAGAACGTTATGTGCTTGCCATTCGTCCAGAGTCTTTAGAACAGTTTGAAGAAATTTGTGCACGTGAGCGTTGCCCGTTTGCGGTATTGGGTGAGGCGACTGAAGCGCGTCACTTAACGGTTGAAGATCCGTTGTTTGAGAACAAGCCTGTTGATATCCCAATGCAGGTGATCTTAGGCGGTACACCGCGTATGCAACGTTCATATGAAACGATTGAGCGTACAGGCAATGACTTTGACGCTGCAAAAGTTGATTTAAAAGATGCGATTTTCCGCGTATTGAAGAATCCTACAGTCGCATCTAAATCATTCTTGATCACCATTGGTGACCGTTCGATTACGGGTATGGTTGCACGTGATCAGATGGTGGGTCGTTGGCAGGTGCCTGTTGCAGATGCAGCAGTAACCACCACTAGCTTGCAAGGCTTCACAGGTGAAGCAATGGCAATGGGTGAACGCCCACCAGTAGCATTATTGAATCCTGCTGCATCGGCTCGTTTAGCCGTTGCTGAAGCGATTAGCAATATTGCCTGTGCCAACATTGAACAAATCAGTGACATCAAGCTTTCTGCAAACTGGATGGCAGCGGCAGGTCAAAAAGGTGAAGACCAAGCCTTGTTTGAAGGCGTGAAAGCGATTGGTATGGAAATGTGTCCTGCATTAGGCATTGCAATTCCAGTTGGTAAAGATTCACTTTCAATGCGTACCACGTGGAACGATGGTGAAGACAAAGCGGTGACTTCGCCAATGACCGGTGTGATCACAGCATTCGCACCAGTGTTAGACGTTCGTAAAACATTAACGCCTGAATTGAAAAATTTAGCTGATTCAGTATTGGTTCGTATTGATCTATCTAAAGGTCAATTCCGCCTAGGCGGCTCGATCCTTGCACAAGTGTACAAAGCCATTGGTTCAGTGACTCCTGATGTCGATAGTTTTGATGACTTCAAAGCATTCTTTGCCTTGATTCAAGACTGGAACAATCGTGGTGTGATTAAGGCTTACCATGATATCGGTGATGGCGGCCTATTGGCGACTGTTGCGGAAATGATGTTTGCTTCACGCTTAGGTGTGGCATTAGAAAATCAAAGCACTGAAAGTTTATTCGCTGAAGAAATTGGTGCTGTGCTGCAAATCACAGCAGCGGATTGGGCTCAGTTAGAAGTTGAAGTTGCAGCATCAAGCCTGAAAGATGCAATTGCAGTTGTGGGTCGTGTCAATACAACCGATCAATTGGCTGTCAATGGTTTGACTTTAGAACGTGCTGAATTACAACAAGCATGGGCAGAAGTATCACACCAAATTCAACGCTTACGTGACAACGTAGAAACTGCGGATCAAGAGTTTGCTTTAATTGCAGATCAAAACCACAAAGGTTTAATTGCACAAGCAACCTATGATTTAAATGAGCCTGTTGAAGCGCCGTTTATCAATACACGTCGTCCTAATATGGCGATCTTGCGTGAGCAGGGTGTTAACGGTCATGTTGAAATGGCAGCTGCTTTTGACAAAGTTGGCTTTAATACCATCGACGTACACATGAGTGACCTCCTTGCAGGTCGTGTCAGTTTAAGCGACTTCGAGGGTTTAGTGGCGTGTGGTGGTTTCTCATACGGTGACGTGATGGGTGCTGGTGGTGGCTGGGCGAAATCAGTCTTGTTCAATGCCAAATTACGTGACCAGTTTGAACAGTTCTTCCATCGTCAAAATACATTCAGCTTGGGCGTATGTAACGGCTGTCAAATGATGTCGCAACTTGCACCACTGATTCCAGGTGCTGAGCATTGGGGCCGTTTCCACCGCAATACTTCAGAAGTATTTGAGGCGCGTGCCGTGAATGTTCGCGTAGAAAAATCAGTTTCTGTCTTACTTGAAGATATGCAAGGTTCAATTTTACCAATCGCTGTTGCGCATGGTGAAGGTCGTCTGGTTGCAACTGAACAGCAAATTGCAGCTTTAAATGCTGAGAACCAAGTGATCTTGCGTTATGTGGATAGCTTGGGTCATCCAACTCAGCACTATCCATTGAACCCGAACGGTTCGCCTGAAGCGATTACTGGTTTAACTTCTAAAGATGGTCGTGCAACCGTGATGATGCCACATCCAGAGCGTAACTTCCGTGCATTACAACATTCTTGGAAGCCAGAAGACTGGGCTGAAGATGGTGCTTGGTTACGTATGTTCCGTAACGCACGTAAATTTATTGGTTAATTAAACCCATGCAATAAGCCACCGTTAGGTGGCTTATTTAATTCCGTATAAAATAATCATCAATGGACAAGAAAAATGAAATCAAAAATCCATTTCCACGAATTTGCATTGCTGATGGCATTACTCATGTCCATCGTCTCTTTCTCGATTGATGCTGTTTTACCTGCACTCGGTGAAATTGGTCGTGTTTTTACTTTACAAAATAGTAATCAGGCGCAATGGGTCATCATCAGTATTTTCTCTGGCATGACCATTGGACAGTTGATTGCAGGACCCTTATCCGATGCAATTGGACGGAAACGGATTTTATTCACTGGCATCGTGATCTACTTTATAGGCAGTTTATTGTGCTATTCCACCCAAAGCTTTGAATGGTTCTTGCTGGGTCGTTTTATTCAGGGTGTTGGTGTTTCAGGGCCTTATGTGGCTTCGATTTCCATCGTTCGGGATAAATACAGTGGTGCCCAAATGGCGCGGATCATGTCACTGATCATGATGGTGTTTATGGTCGCACCTGCGGTTGCACCGAGCTTGGGACAGTTGATCATCCATTTCTTTGGCTGGCGCGATATTTTTGTGTTGTATATGGTTTATGCGGTAGCTGTTGGAGCTTGGGTGGCTTTGCGCTTGGAAGAGACCTTGGTACCTGAAAATCGTCTGCCAATGCGGGTACAAGCCTTTAAGGATGGTTTTAAGGAAGTGGTGAGCAATAAAACCACTATGAGCTATTTGTTATGCGCAGGCTTTTGTTTTGGTGGATTTATTGGCTATCTCGGAACTTCACAACAAATTTTTATGCAGCAATTTGGCAAAACAGGGCAGGAGTTTAGTGCTTATTTTGCTTTACAGGCAGGTATGGTGGGGATTGCATCCTTTGCTAATTCAAGAATTGTCATGAAGTTTGGTATGCGCCCTATCTGTATTTATGGCTTTCTTGGTTTAAGTCTAATCTCATTGCTGTTCCTCATCATTCAGCTGTCTGGCGTATCCATCTCATTCTGGATGTTTATGTTGTATACCTGCATTTTGTACTTATTGTTTGGTAGCTTATTTGGCAATCTCAATGCGATTGCAATGGAACCCATGGGGCATGTTGCGGGTATGGCTTCTGCCATTATTGGGGCATCGTCTTCGGTATTATCGCTGATTCTCGCTTCTATTATTGGTCAGTTATATAACGGAACTTTAATTCCAATGACCTGTGGTTTTGTGATTCTATGTGGTTTGGCATTTGCGCTGACCTTATATGAAAAAAGGCAGTTAACTAAATTAGAAAGTTAAATCTTATAGTTCTATTTTTGCACTGAAATCTGTTTAAAAGCCATCATCAGATGGCTTTTTATATTTAGCTTTTGATGCAACTCATTAAGGCATCACGCGCTCTGAATCCACCGCTAATGGAGGATGCGTAAATTGTTTTGCCCTGCAATAGAATTTCCATTGCGCCAACATCATCCAGCTGGGGAGCCGTCTGTACCATAGTTACAGGAACGAACAGCATACCTTTGTTTTGGCTAGGAAGTAGAGTCGCCTCAGTTGGCATAACGGAATGATCTGTTCGTATGACAATATCGAGTTGTTGATTGCTGGTGGTGATTGGTATATGAGGACCAGTAAAAAGTAACGCTCCTGTATTTTTTTCTGTCGGGCCAAAGAGAGTGAGCTGATTTAATCCTGAATTATAAGAGACAGCACATCCTCCTTTCCTGCCTCTGTATTTGGAGAGAAACCAGATTCCATGTTCACCTTGATAAATTTGTTTCATGTTTTTAGAGGGTGTTGATGAGTAGTGTGAATTTGCATCAGTTTGAATGGACTCATTTGCATAGAGAAAGGTTGATTCTGTTAAAGCAGTAAAAGTGAAAATTAGGGTCATTAGAGGTTTATGGGGCATATAAATACTCTTGCTTTGCATTCTAGTTTTAAAAATTCTATTTACTCGCTTTAAAATCTAATTGAGCGAATCATGGGATATTTGACTGTGCGTTATATATCCTGATTGGTCTTTTATATATTTTTTTAACATAGGTTAAAAGATCATAAGATGATCAATAGCTAAAATTGTCCTATGATGTTTATTATTAAAGAATAAGGTGTTTGATAATATGAGCACTCATTTTTTTTTAGGTAGATCGATGGGGTGTTGTGGCTGATGATGGCAAAGGTATTTTTGGTATTCGAATAAGAGTAGTACGTGAATAGCTGAGAACAATGCACTTGATGGTGTAAAAAAGGTAGAGATTGTAAAATTAAAGAATTAGAGATTTATATATGGTTGATTTTATTTCTGAGTTGATAAACTGTCGACATGAAGATACGCATTTACCTTTTTATCCAGAAAATATTCAAGGCTATACAGAGCAAGAACTTGACCAGATTGCTGAAATTTATAATCTAGAGATACATGGGCAGTTCCGAGAGTTTTTATTGTAAATGGGAAGATGCTCAGGTGGTTTGTTGTGGGGTAGTGTATCTATGTTCAGATATTCATGGAATAAAGAGGCTTATACAGACTATCAAAAAGTTTTAGATGATGAAGATGAAATAAATAAACCTAAAGGGTGGATTAGTGCAGTTGAAAATAAACTCTTCCCATTAACAAATGAAAATGAAGGCAATCAGTTTGCATATCTGGCGACTGCTTTAAAGAATGATTATGTTTGGCCATGGGATGATGGACAACCAGAATCTGAATTTAGTTGTACTGGATCTACACTTTTAGAATATTTAAAATGGTTAGTGGCGGATGAGACTAAACAAGCGCGGTTTTGTGACAAATCGGTCAACTTTGAACAGGATAAAGAATATATTACGGGAAGATTATTAGACTAAATCATTGGTTTGAAATTAAAAGTTTTATTTATATAACTTCGAGCGACTAAAAGTGCAGTGCTATGAAAAAAGTTGTCCCTGTAATTTTAAGACATTCAAATCAAGGCCGAGAAATATTGGCTTTTCATCATCCACTTGCTGGGACTCAATTGGTCAAGGGTACTATTGAACATGATGAGCAATATGAACAGGCTGCGATCCGTGAGTTATTTGAAGAATCAGGCTTGATTGCTCAGCCTAATCCTAAGTTTATCGGTGATCTCATACTGAATGTTAATCAGCAAAACTGGTATTTCTATTTATGTGAGGTGACTTGCGAATTGGCTGAAACGTGGCACCATCATTGTCAGGATGGCGGTGGGTTAGATTTCAAATTCTTTTGGTATCCTTTAGATCAACAACCAGATGATCATTGGCATGAAACCTTTAGAGAAGCCTTAGGTTTTCTAAATAGTCTGATTGTAGGCAGAAAATAATTTAGTGAACAAATTAAAGAATGTTGTCTACGTATTGGCTGAAAAAATCACAAATCGCTACCATGACTATAATGGGTTTTGGGGCATAGGAGTCCTTTATTCAGATTGTTTACAGTATAATACGACTCGAATTGAATTAGATTTACTTCATCAAACGTCTAGTTTAGAAAGCAAAAATTCGATTCATTTTTTGAATGATTTAATAAAAATACTCATGTTTTATTTAGATAAAAATAATTTAAATTTAGAGCAGTTAAAAGCTGTAAAAATTATAATTGAATATGATCTTGATCATAATATTTCACAAAGAAATGTATTGTGGGGAGATTTTTACAGTGTCGAGGTGAAGATCATGAGCATTTGTGATCGAATGTATAAACAAGAACGTTATGGTTATTGTTTTCCTCATTTGATGTGGGATCGCGAAAAATGTGGTTTATCTGACACGATCTCGCCGAGTACCGTACATTTTTTGAAAAATTATTTCTATAAGAATAAATAATAAATAATGAGACTTTTTAAGGTTTAAGATTAATTTTTCAGTGGCTCAATTCTTGCTTCTTATATTTTAACAATGAACAAAATATGAGAAGTCTGATGATGAAAAATGCAAATTATTTAAGAACAGTGCATACCAAAGATCGAGGTTGGTTTTGGTTTGGTCTAACGGTGCTGATTCAAGTGCTATTTATTGTCGTGAGTTACCTAGCGATCAATATTTCACTTTGATTCTTCAGCTTTTATCGCGTTATGATGAGAGTCTCATCTATTTGATTTGAGCTGTTTAAGTGATGCTAAAACTAATTTATTACGTGCCAGAATCTCATTTGAAATCGACTAAACAAGCGATTTTTGCTGCTGGGGCGGGTGGTATTGGCAATTACGAACATTGTGCGTGGCAAGTCAAAGGAACTGGACAGTTTAAGCCCGTAAAAGGTGCGAATCCCTTTTTAGGGCAATTAGATGAATTAGAGCAGCTCGAAGAATGGCGCGTTGAAACCATTGTCTCTGAAGAAAAGGCCAGTGCGGTGGCAAAAGCTTTAAAGGCAAGCCATCCCTATGAAGAACCTGCTTTTGAGTTTATCCAGATTTTAGAGATTCAATAAACTTTATTCTTTTCTAAGCATACTGCTTTGAATCAACCGAGCGATATCTGTTGTCCGTGCATGAATCAGCTCTGCCGCATTTTGACAGGCTTCTTCTAGACTGGTTGGGCCTGAGGTTAAAGAGAAGGCAGCAGTAACACCATGTGGGTAAAGTGCTTGGTAATTCTCTCCAAGTGTTCCTGTAATCACAATGACAGGGATATTGGCGGCTTGTGCTATTTTGGCGACACCGAATGGAGTTTTACCATTCAAGGTCTGCTCATCAAACTTGCCTTCACCTGTAATCACCCAATCTGCACCTTGGATTTTGGCAGCGAGCTGATTTAATTCCGCAATGACTTCGACTCCAGATCGAAACTCGGCTTTTAAGAATGTTCTAGCAGCAAAACCAAGTCCACCAGCAGCTCCTGCACCAGCTTCATGACGTTGATCGACGCCAAGCAATTGTGTGGTGACATCGGCAAAATGGGAGAGGGCTTGATCTAACTCTAACACTTGTTGAGGTGAAGCCCCTTTTTGTGGCCCAAAAATATGAGAAGCGCCATTGGTTCCACATAAAGGATTGGTCACATCGGCGGCTAATCGAAATTGGGTTTGTTGAATCCGTGGATCAAGCTGATCTAAATTGATTTTAGCTAAGTTTCGCAGTGCAATGCCGCCAGCGGCTAGGGGATTATGCTTTGCATCTAGAAATGTTGCCCCTAATGCCGTCAATAAGCCTGTGCCTGCATCATTGGTTGCGCTGCCGCCGACAGTCAGTACAATTTCCTTTGCACCCGCATCCAAAGCAGCGAGGATCAGTTCACCTGTACCAAAAGTACTGCTGATACATGCATCTCGATCAGCAGGTTGCACCAACTGGATACCACTGGCTTGTGCCATTTCAATAATGGCAATTTTTTCTGTGGCTAACCAGCCCCATTTAGCCAGTACAGGTTCACCAAGAGGGCCTTGTACCATTTGCTCACGCCATTCCCCTGAACAAACTTCTAAGACAGCCTCGATAGAGCCTTCGCCACCATCCGCCATGGGGCATTGAATGATTTCTGCATTAGGAAAGACCTGTTGCCAACCTGAAGCAATTGCTTGAGCAATCTCCTGTGCAGATAGGCTGTCTTTAAAGGAATCTGGGGCAATCACAACTTTCATAATTGTTTGTAACTTTATCTTGTTCTGACCTGAGCTTAGTCTGTCTGGTGTGGAATAGCTAGATGAATGCCAAAAAGAAAAAAGCCACTGAATTGTATCAACTCAGTGGCTTGGTTTAATCAACGATTATTGCATCAATTAAACTGAGAAAAATCAGGTTTACGTTTTTGCATAAAGGCTTGTACTGCTTCCATCATTTCAGGAGAACGTACACGTTGCATAAAGATTTCAGCTTCATCATCAACACATGCGATGATTTCAGCCAAGTCTTGTTTCATCAGAGCTTTAGTTTGTTTGATCGAAGCCAATGGCAACGCAGCTAAATGTTGAGCTGTTTGTTGCGCAGTGGCGTAGACATCTTCAACCACATCATTGACAAGATTGGCTTTAACCGCAGTTGCTGCATCAAATTTCTTCGCAGTGAAGAGCAATTCAGCGGCTTTTTGATAGCCTGCCTGCTTCACCAATAAACGACTTGCTGCGCCTTCTGGAGATAGGCCGAGGCTAACAAATGGAATCTGGAACAGGGCAGTATTGTCTGCAAATACCATGTCAGCATGTAATAAGATCGTCACGCCGATACCGATGGCGACGCCTTTGACTGCAATAATGAGTGGCTTAGAAAAACGCGCAGCAGCTTTTAACAATACAAAAGGAGGCTGATCACCCGCTTTGCCTTCATGTGGTTTTTGAATAAAACCCATAAAGTCTTTCATGTCATTACCCGCAGTAAAGTCTTGTTCTGCACCACGGAAAATGACCACACGAACGTCTTTGTTTGCATCGGCTTCATCTAGAGCTTTTGCGATCCAAAGGTAAAGTTCGCCATAGAGTGCATTTTTTGCTTCTGAACGGTTAATGGCTAAGGTGAGTACGCCATCTTCTAAATTTGCTTGCAAATGTTGATGAGGTTGTTGAATACAGCTAAGTGTCATCGTACTATCCTTGCTTTAATCCAGATTGATTTTTAAGTGCCCTCATTATGTCGCATATTTATCTGAATGACACAACTGATGAGTTCACAAAAAGTGAAATTAAGCCTATGTACACATTTGACTATCTTGTTTTTATTGGACGTTTTCAGCCTTTTCATTTGGCACATCTAGAAACTATTGAAATTGCATTACAGCAAAGTCAGAACGTGATCTTGGCTTTGGGCTCAGCTCAATCTGAACGAAACATCAAGAATCCTTTTCTGGCGACTGAACGCGAGCAGATGATTCTGTCAAATTTCTCTGAAGATGAACAAAAGCGGATTCATTTTGTACATGTGATTGATGTTTATAATGATGAAAAATGGGTTAAACAAGTCAAAGATTTGGTCAATGGCGTCATTCAGCCAAATACAAAAGTTGGTTTAATCGGTCATTTCAAGGATGAATCTTCGTATTATTTACGTTTATTCCCTGAGTGGCAGATGGTGGAGCTGGATAGTTTGAAGAATTCAATTTCAGCAACGCCAATGCGTGAGGCTTATTATCGTGGAGAGATTCAAACTGAATTTTTTCCTGAGGGGACAATTCAGTTTTTGAGTGAATTTCAAAAATCAGCGATGTATCTGAAACTACAACAAAAATTTAAGGACAATGATCGCACCAATATTGATGAGTCTTGATACTGAGGGAACGTTAAGCATCTTCCCAAAAGATAATTCGATTGGAAAATGGATCTGTGATACTGAGTTCTAAAGTTTCCCAATCGGTTTTCTCTACTTGAGGTTTGGCAAATTTATAGTCTTTTGTATCAATCTCAGCCTGTAGCAGTGTCAGATTTTCCCAGTAAATTCGAATGGCACTATGCGGACTGGCATCACCGAAATGCTCGGATAGATGGATAATACAATCGCCTTTGGAAATCTGTAGATAAACAGGGAAGTTATCCCCAAAAGTATGTTGCCAATCGAGTTGAAAGCCTAAATAGTCCAAATAGAATGCTTGAGCCAGTTCGACATCAAAAATACGAAAAATCGGGGTAATTGATCCAGATAGCATGCTTCTTCCTCTTAGCGAACACCAAACTGTTGAGTCCAATAACTCTTTTGTTTGGTTGAAGCATCGACTGTACAGGCTAGCGCGTAGTCTGTAAATTTGGGATGCATTAAATTATGACAATGCACAGGACTGGCAAGCCATGTTGTCATTACCTCATTTAAATTTTTTTGTCCACGTGCTACGTTTTCACCGCCACCTCGACCTTTAAAAGGTGTTTGTTTTAGACGGGTTCTAAAATCTTGACCTGTGCTACTGACATGTCCGAGCACACTGTACTGCGCCATATCTTCGGCATGAGCCAAGGCACTTTGATATAAATGATTGTTCCATTTGAGTGGTGCAACTGCTGGAAAATACTGTCCACCACATTGACGTGGATGTTGCCGAATTTCATTAATTGCATCAAGCAGCACTTGTTGATAAGCAGGGTTTTGTAGGTCTTGGCAGCGTATTTCGGTCGCTGGTTTTTCAATTTGGGTGACTAAGGGAGCAGAATCTTGAGAAGTCGTAGGTGCATTGGAGTTACATGCTGCCAGAAAGAATAATAAGGCTAGTGGCAAAAAAGCATTGAGATGGTTCATTTTAAATGTCTTTAATTTAATTCTTTTAATTTATTTATCATACGCCAAGCGGAATTTGCTTCAATAAAAAAAGCGAGTCTTTAACCCGCTTTTTTGTTACTCAACATGATTATGCGGTTTGTAATGCTTTGAGGTCTTCAAGCACTTGTTCTGCATGTCCTGCCGCTTTGACTTTGCGATAGCTTTTGACCAATTGCTGGTTATGGAAAATAAAAGTTGAGCGTTCGATGCCCATCACTTGTTTACCATACATATTTTTTTCTTTGATTACATCGAAATGCTTGCATAACACTTCTTCTTTATCGCTGATTAAATCAATCGTCAGTGCTTGTTTTTCAGTGAAGTTCTGGTGTGCTTTGACTGAGTCGCGTGAGACGCCAATAATTTGGCAGTTTAGAGCATCAAATTGGTCTTTTAAGCAAGAAAAGCCAACTGCCTGAGTGGTACAGCCAGGGGTTGAATCCTTTGGATAAAAATAAAGTACCAACCATTCACTGTTGAGTTCAGCGAGATTGATTTCCCCTTGTGTGGTTGGGAAAACATGATTCGGTAATTGAATATTCTCAGACATTGTTCATCCTTCGATAAAATTAATGTTGTTCAAGCTCAAGTGGCAAAAAAGCATATTCCTCATGATAAACAATATCGCCTTGGCGTACAGGAATAGCTTTGTTAAAAATTGGCCCATCAATGACTGTGGTATGAAATTCACCACCTTCACCACATGGATCAACACCACGATTTTCTAATTCTTGGATGTAGTCTAGGGTAAGGATTCTACCTAAATCTTCAATTTTCATACCAAGTTTGAGATTGACAGTGACGATCACACTGCGAAAACCAAGATTGATAAACTCTTCTACCACTTCTTTATGTGGGCGTAACCATAATGGCATACCTAATTTTAGTCCCACTTGCTGAGTCACACGATCATGCCAGCAGCCATGCTCAGGCATATCCAGATCACCAGTTACCAGTACTTCAGCACCGTGTTGTTTGGCTTGATTGAGTAGCGCGATAAACTTTGCTTCATAATCAGCCCAACTCGATGATGTCATATACACAGGTAAACCAATCGCATCTGCTTGTGCACGGATAATATCGAGTGGCATTGCATGTGAACGAGAGCGTTGCCCTTGTTCTTCTAACATCATAATCAAGCCGATCACTGTGCCTGTTTGCATGGCGTGATATAAGGCAAGGGAACTGTCTTTTCCGCCACTAAAAGAGACGATAGACCGCCTTTGATCAGCATTGGTTTTCCATTGGTCTTGCATGGTGTGATTCAACCGATTCTAGATAAAAGAGATTTTAACAAAACCCAATAAAAAAGCCCGCATGAATGCAGGCTTTGTTTTGAGCAATTTAAGCTTATTTTTTCGGCGCTTGTTGCTGCTGTTGCTGAGCAGCTTTCATTGCTTCTTCAGTGAGTTTTTCTAACTTGCTCACAAGTGGTGCGCCAAGACAAGATTGTAGGTCTTTATTTTGCTGTTGTACAAAAGCTAAAGAACTTGGGCTTTTCTTCGCATTGATTGCGCTTTGGATTTCCCATTTCTGAGCTTCAGTTACTTTACCTTGTGCGTCAATTTGACATCCACAGAATTTGCTCACTTCTGCTGCTGTTAATTTACCGCCTTTTGCAGTTTGGTCTTTACATACATTGACCAATGCTGCTTTTACATTGGTACTTTTATACGCAGTTTGTAATGGATTATCAGCTGCGTGAGTTGCCGTTGCAAATAATGCAGCAGCTGACATCATTGTAGAAAGAATAAGATTTGATTTAGAAAACTTCATATAATGTACCTAATATTTACCCTAATATCGGTTATTCAGCGTAGCGCGTAGGATCCGCAATACCTGCTTCGATAAAACCTTGTTGACGTAAACGACAACTGTCGCATTTGCCACATGCACGTCCTTGAGCATCTGCCTGATAGCAGGATACCGTTTGACTATAGTCTACGCCATGTTCGATGCCTAAGCGTATAATATTCGCTTTGGATAAATGTAACAAAGGTGTTTCAATTTTAAGGGGTTTTCCTTCAACACCTGCTTTTGTTGCCAGACGAGCCAAATTGGCAAAAGCGTCAATAAATTCAGGGCGACAGTCTGGATACCCTGAATAATCAACAGCATTGATTCCAATCACGATGGCAGCCGCGTCAAAAACTTCGGCTGCTGCGAGGGCATAAGACAAGAAAATTGTGTTACGTGCTGGAACATAAGTTACAGGAATGCCTTCTTGTAATTGTTCTGGAACTTCAATGTTATGATCTGTAAGTGCAGAACCACCTAAGTTACCCAAATCAATATTAATGATGCGGTGTTCTACGCCTGCACGTTGTGCAAGTGCCTTGGCCGCATCAAGTTCAGTTGTTGAACGTTGACCGTACATAAAACTTAAAGCAATACATTCATAGTTTGCTTGTGCCCAGGCAAGACACGTTGTTGAGTCTAAGCCACCAGACAATAATACGATGGCACGAGAACGCATATTATTTTCCATGATTCAACCTAAAATAAATTTGAAAAGCTATTTGATGTTGCAGAACGGTCTTTGTGAGCTTTTTAACGGCCAGATTCATCATTCCATAACAGTTTATGTAACTGTAGCTGGAAGCGAACAGGGAGGTGGTCATCCAAAATCCACTGCGCTAAATCGCGCGCTAAAGCTGGCAAGCCAACAGCACCTTTTTCAATTGCAAAAGCAGGCGAGAACCATACTGTACTCACTTTATTTTGCAACTGAAATTGTTCGAGTTGTTGTCTTGACCACTCATAATCCTCACGATTACAGATCACAAATTTAATCTGATCATGCGGTGTTAAATAGTCAAGATTACTATATAGATTTCGGTGATCTTCTTTAGAAGTCGGTGTTTTTAAATCTAGTACTTTAGAAACACGTGGGTCGACTTTAGAAACATCCAAGGCACCACTCGTTTCCAAGGAAACTTCAAACCCGAGATCACATAGGCGCTGTAGTAAAATCAGGCAGTTGGGCTGAGCAAGCGGCTCGCCGCCAGTGACACAAATATAGGGGGTTTTATGTTGGCTTGCAGTTTCAATAATGTGTTCAAGTGATAAACGCTCACCGCCTTCAAACGAGTAGGTGGTATCACAATAACTACAACGTAAAGGGCAACCTGTTAAACGAATAAAAACCGTTGGTAGACCAAAGGTATTCGCTTCGCCTTGCAAAGAGTAAAAAATCTCCGTGATGCGTAAACCAGCCGCAGGATCAGAGACAGGAATTGCAGAAGAACGTAAGGAAGCCATAAACAGTTACCACAAACAGGTGCTACACAAGCAGCATGCTACATAAAAAACAAAATCTCTACGACCATGACTGATCGTAGAGATGGGGAACGATCAAGTTCCACAATAAATATTACAAATTAGTCAGCGCGTAATAAATCATTCAAGCTGGTTTTAGCACGAGTTTTCGCATCTACTTTTTTCACGATGATTGCAGCATAAAGGCTGTAAGTACCGCACTTAGATGGAAGGCTACCCGCTACAACCACAGAACCTGCCGGTACGCGACCGTAGTGAACTTCACCAGTCTCACGATCAAAGATCTTGGTTGATTGACCAATGAACACGCCCATTGAAATGACAGAACCTTCTTCAACAATCACGCCTTCAACGATTTCAGAACGTGCACCGATAAAGCAGTTGTCTTCAATAATGGTTGGGTTGGCTTGTAATGGCTCTAAAACACCACCGATACCCACACCACCAGACAAGTGAACATTTTTACCGATTTGAGCACATGAACCGACAGTGGCCCACGTATCTACCATTGTGCCTTCATCGACATAAGCGCCGATATTGACATAAGAAGGCATCAACACCACATTTTTAGCTTGGAAACTACCACGGCGAGCAACAGCAGGCGGTACGACACGTACACCTGCAGCCTTGAACTGTTCTTCAGTCCAACCTGAGTATTTAGTTGCTACTTTGTCATAGAAACGAAGATCACACGCTTCAATTGGTGTGTTGTCATTAAGTTTAAATGAAAGTAAAACCGCTTTTTTTAACCACTGGTGAACAACCCACTCACCATCAATTTTTTCAGCAACACGGAGGGTACCGTTATCTAAACCTGTCAAGGCTTCTTCTACTGCTTGACGGATTTCTGTTGGGCAATCCGCTGCACTATAGTTGGCACGGTCTTCAAATGCTTGCTCAATGATCGTAGAAAGCTGAGACATGATCTTCCTTCTTCCAAAAAAATTTTGAAGATTTTACACTAATTTTGTAGGGTCTGTTGCCATTTTATAAATAGGTTGCGTTATCAGTCTAAATTTCACAAGCCATGCCTTGTATCGTCTAAAAAATCTCCATTATCGCAAGCCTAGAGAAAGTGTCAGCAGCCCCTCAGAATCTTTGAAAAATGAAGTTACAATATATTGTTTTAAAATTAAGCAATAAAAATGTCATAAAAACGGAGATTGTTGTTTTTTATCTATAATTTTAAAATACATAATTCCTTTGAATTTGTATCAAAAAATAACAAAAAGTAATCAGTTTCTGTATAAAAAGTTAGCGATCATTCTTTTATGCTTATTTCACAAGCAACAATTATATATTTATTTAAATAAAAGCGTTTTGTGAGGAGACTTCAATGAAAGCTTTGCGTGTTATGTTAGCTGCAGGTGCATTAACAGCGATTGCAGGTACTGCATTTGCAGCAGATGAGCAAGTGGTGAAGGAATCAGTTTATGCATTCCCTTCATACTTAGATCCAGTTTCAGTTCGTGCTGAAGTCGGTACGACAGGCTACGGTGGTGCAATTTCATATCGAGTCAATCCATACGTGAGCTTAAGCCTTGGTTATAATGGTGGTGACATTTCTTGGTCTGATGATCTTAAAGTAAATGGCTCTAAATATGACTTAGATATGGACAATAAAACAGCGTATTTAAATGCTGAGATTCGTCCTTGGGGTACAAATGCAAATAACTTTGTGAACTCAATCTATGTCGCAACAGGTGTAGGTTATTTAGATAATGACTACAAACTTGATCGCCGTGTAGGTCAAGGCCGTAACTTCAGTGTGAACAATACTGATTTTAATGCAACTTCTGATGTACATATCGCCGGTAAAATGAGTTATAAAGATGATATCGCACCATATGTAGGTGTTGGTATTGCACCGCAAGTCTATAAAAATATTGGCGTGTTTGGTGAGGTTGGTGCTTACTATACGGGTAATCCAACAGCATCTTTACAAAACGTAAATGGTGGTACAGCTAGTAATGGTAGTGGCGCTAACTTGAATGATGAAATTGCGAAAGAAGAACGCAATATTGAAAACAAAAGCAGATATGAGTGGATGCCAGTTGCAAAAGTGGGTGTGAGCTTCAAGTTCTAATCCATGCATTCAGCATAAAAAAACGAGCGCCATGCTCGTTTTTTTATGCCTGCGAATAGACAAAATAAAAGGCTCATTTAGAGCCTTTTATTTTTTTTGTGTTTACTCTTCTGGATAAGCCACTTTTTTGAGTGCTTTAATATCTGTTTCTGGTGAGCAGAGCGAAATAAATTCATAACCATAACCACGGAGTAGATGGCCTTTGCGGACCGCGATCCAAGTGGTATTTACGCCAAATATATCTGTTTTGATCTGTTGTAGACGATAATCACGTTCGGCATCATAAGCGACATCGTTGACAATTCCGACGCCCATGTTCAGTTCAACATAGGTTTTAATTACGTCGGCATCGAGTGCTGACATGACGATATCCGCATGTAATTGCGCGTCTTCAAAAGCCTTGTCAATTTTTGAACGTCCAGTGAAACCACCATGATAGGTAATCAGAGGATATTCTGCCAAGACATCTAGGCTGATTTTATCGAGCTTTGCCAATGGGTGATCTTTCGGCGTAATAATACTGTGATGCCATTCATAATAAGGCACGCTGGCCAAGTTTTCTTCTGTGGTTAAAGATTCCGTTGCAATCCCAATATCTGCTTCGCCTTGTAACAACATTTCTGCAATTTCTACAGGGCTGGCTTGTTGTAATACCAAATGTACTTTTGGAAATAGTTTTTTAAATTGATTCACAATCGGTGGCAGAACATAACGTGCCTGGGTATGCGTGGTTGCAATGGTCAATGTACCTTCATCAACTTTATTGAAATCATCGGCTAGACGTTTAATATTGTCTGCATCAACTAACATCCGTTCTACAATGCTAAGTAGAGATTGACCTGGTTCAGTCAAACCCAATAAGCGTTTTCCTTTGCGTACAAAGAGCTGTACACCTAATTCATCTTCTAAATCTTTAATATGCTTACTTACACCAGATTGGGAGGTATAAAGAGCCGCAGATGCTTCAGTTAAATTAAAGTTTTGGCGAACAGTTTCCCGAATAATTCTGAGTTGTTGGAAGTTCATAAAAGTTTTTCCTCATAAGAGGATGGGGCGTGTTTTACCCCATCAATATTATTTTAAGCAACTTGCGTTGTTTGATCTGCGAATAAATGAAGTTGAGCCGCACTGATCCAAACGTTTTGATTTGGTTTGAATTGATGTAAGTTCGCCTCTTCTACACTTAATAAAATTTCGATAGTACGTCCACTACGATCTTGTAACTCCGCCACAACTCGACCTGCAATCCATACTTCACGTAAGAAGGTTGCCTCAATGGTGTTAGCTTGAGGTTGGGTATGAATATGTAATTCATTTGGTCGTGCAAATGCAATCACTTTCCCTTGCGGGGCATCTAATAACGTTGCTAGCTGAATACGATCATCGCCGATACGGATAATACCGCCAGTATGCTCGCCTTCAAAACGATTTGCTTGACCAAGGAAATCAAAAACAAACGGTGTTGCAGGTTTTTCGTACACTTCTCGTGGTGAGCCGATTTGTTCAACATCACCTTTGTTCATCACGATAATCTGGTCAGCAACTTCTAGTGCTTCTTCTTGATCGTGGGTGACAAAGATCGAGGTGATATGTAACTCATCATGTAAGGTACGTAACCAGCGGCGTAATTCCTTACGCACTTTGGCATCAAGTGCACCAAATGGTTCATCTAAGAGTAAAACACGTGGTTCTACTGCGAGTGCACGGGCCAATGCGATACGTTGGCGCTGACCACCAGAGAGTTGGGCAGGGTAACGGTCAGCCAAAAAGCCGAGTTGTACCAAATCGAGCAAGCGAGTCACACGCTTTTTGATTTCAGCTTCTGAAGGGCGTGTTGCACGTGGGCGAACGCGTAAACCAAAGGCAATATTGTCAAAAACAGTCATGTGGCGGAATAGGGCATAATGTTGGAAAACAAAACCAACCTGACGCTCACGTACATGGATGTCCGTTGCATCTTCGCCTTCAAGTAAAACTTGACCACCATCTGCAGATTCTAAGCCTGCAATAATACGTAATAAGGTTGTTTTTCCACAGCCTGAAGGACCGAGTAGGGCAACCAATTCACCTTCAGGAAAGTCTAAAGAGATATTTTTGAGCGCATGGAATGCACCAAAGTGTTTTTCAATATTTTTAACTTGAATACTCATCTGTTCATTCCTTAGTGATTCGGTTGATGTTCATTTGCTTGATCTTGGCGGATTTCCAGCCAAGTTTTCAAAATCAATGTAATGATCGCTAAAAATGCCAGTAATGAAGACACAGCAAATGCAGCACTAAAGGTATATTCGTTATAGAGAATCTCTACATGTAACGGTAAGGTATTGGTTTGGCCACGGATATGTCCCGACACCACTGAAACGGCACCAAACTCACCCATTGCACGGGCATTACACAGAATCACACCGTAAATCAGACCCCATTTGATATTGGGTAGTGTCACTTTCCAGAAGGTTTGCCAACCTGAGGCACCCAATACAATCGCTGCTTCTTCTTCCTCTGTGCCTTGGGCTTCCATTAACGGAATAAGTTCACGTGCAACGAAAGGAACGGTAATGAAAATGGTGGCTAAAACAATTGCAGGGATGGCATATAAGATTTTGATGTCATGGTCCATTAACCAACTGCCCATCCAGCCTTGTGTACCAAAAATTAGCACCAACATTAAACCCGCAATGACAGGTGATACCGAGAAAGGCATATCAATAATGGTGGTTAAGATGGCTTTTCCACGGAACTGGAATTTTGCAACCGCCCATGCTGCAGCAACACCAAACACGACATTAATGGGTACAGCAATGGCTGCTGTGAGTAAGGTTAGTTTGACTGCTGATAAGGTATCTGAATCAGTTAAAGCGTTAATATAAACGGTCAGACCTTGTTTAAATGCTTCAACAAAAACCAAAATCAGTGGGAGAATTAAGCAACTCAGAAAAAAGATCAGTGCAATACCAATCAAGGTATAGCGTACCCAAGTTGGTTCACGGGTTGCATCTCTAGTTTGTAGTTTGAGTGCTAAAGCATTGCCATTGGTATTTAAACTCATTGTGCAACCCTCCCTGTGCGACGGCTCGCCCACGCTTGTACTAAGTTAATTAAAAATAAGATACCGAAAGAGAGGACGAGCATGACCACTGCAATGGTGGTTGCACCGGCATAATCATATTCTTCTAAACGCGAAATGATCATCAGTGGCGCGATTTCAGTTTTATAAGGCTGGTTGCCTGCAATAAAAATGACTGAACCATATTCACCAACACCTCGGGCAAAAGCCAAAGCAAACCCAGTCAGTAAAGCAGGGAATAAAATTGGTAAAATAATTTTGGTAATGGTCTGCCAGCGATTGGCTCCCAAGGCAGAAGCAGCTTCTTCCAATTCGGTTTCAATATCACTGAGTACAGGCTGCACGGTACGAACCACGAAGGGTAGACCAATAAAGATTAAAGCAAGTGTGATCCCAATTGGGGTATAAGCAACTTCGATCCCAAGCGGGGAAAGGTATTGTCCAATCCAGCCTGTTGGGGCATATAACGACGTTAATGCAATACCTGCAACAGCCGTTGGTAGGGCAAATGGCAAGTCCACTAAAGCATCGACAATACGTTTGCCTGGGAAGTTATAACGGACAAGACACCAAGCCAGTAACAAACCAAAAATAACGTTTACTAAAGCCGCAATCAATGCTGCACTGAAGCTAAGCTGTAAGGACTTTAAAATACGTTCGGAGGTTAAGATTTCCCATAAGCCATCCCATCCAATCCCAAAAGATTTGATAAAGACAGCAGATAAAGGAATAAGCACAATCAAAGACACGTAAGCGAGGGTGAAGCCTAATGAGAGACCAAACCCAGGCAGCACTCGGGAACGCTGCGACATGATATTTCCTCAAAGAGAAATGTTTGCTAAAGCAAGCAAATAAATAATGCGAATACTAAGAATATGGGGAGCTGGGGTTAGGCAAATTTCAAATTAAAATTTGCCTGACTCATTCGGACGATAGGCTGCATCTTTTTTTCAGGGAGCAAATAGGTCAGGATCTCAGGGAAGGGACCAAATCCAGATGCGACATTGATATGGCCAACAGCACCTAAATTAATCGGTGTTAATTTCCATGCTTGAGCCAATTGCAAGGCATCGACATAACCTAACCAAGGGTCATTTTCACTAATTAATAATGTGGTCGGTACTTCGATTTTGAGCTGCTGAAAATACTGTTTATAGTCAGTTAGGCTATGGCGCGCAAAGCCTGCTTCACCAAAACGTGCAGGGTTGGCGGGTGCAACCAAAACCAGATTTTTAACTTTTGCTCTTAGTTCTGGGTGTTCAGCCAGTGCTGCTACACTGGTTAAGCAGCCAAAACTATGTGCCACGATTTGAACAGGTGCTGGAGCGGCTACTACAGTTTTAACAAATTGAGCAATCCATTCACTGAGCACAGGACGATCCCAATGTTGCTGTTGAACGCGAGAGCTAGACACGAGTTGCTGTTGTAACCAAGATTGCCAATGCTGCGCTTCGCTACCACCTACACCTGGAACAATTACGGTATGAATCATGTCCGCTCTCCCTATTTACCTGTTGAGTAAATTATTTCGCTGAGTTGTTGAGCTTGACGATTTGGTCAAACACACCGCCATTATCAAAGTGAGTTTTTTGTACTTTGGTCCAGCCACCAAATTCTTGGTCAATCGTCACCAATTTCAGTGGTTTAAACACATTGCTGTATTTCTTTAATACTGCGGCATTACGCGGGCGGTAGAAGTTGCGTGCAGCAATCTCTTGTCCTGCTGGTGAATACAAGTAGTTCAAGTAACCACGAGCGATTTGTAAATTGCCTTTTTTCTCAGCATTCTTTTCTACGACAGCCACTGGTGGTTCTGCGAGAATTGATAGAGAAGGGGTGACGATTTCGAATTTGCCTGGTTGCTCGCGTACGGCAAGATAAGCTTCATTTTCCCAAGCCAGCAATACATCACCGATACCACGTTCAGCAAAGGTTGTAGTTGCACCACGTGCACCTGAATCCAGTACTTTGGTTTGTTTATAAATTTGACGCACAAACTCTTGAGCTTTGGTGTCGTTACCCCCTTTTTGATGTTTCGCCCATGCCCAAGCACCTAAGTAGTTCCAACGTGCACCACCCGATGTTTTTGGATTTGGTGTAATGATTTCTACACCTGGCTTAACCAGATCACCCCAATCTTTAATTTGTTTTGGGTTGCCTTTACGAACAAGAAATACAATTGTTGAGGTATATGGCGTAGAGTTGTTCGGTAATTTTTTTTGCCAGTCCGCTGGCAGTAATTTGGCATTTTCAGCAATCTCATCAATATCTGCTGCAAGTGCAAGTGTAACGACATCTGCATTTAAGCCATCAATTACGGCACGGGCTTGTTTACCTGAGCCACCGTGTGATTGTTTAAAGTCGATGTCCTGACCAGTACGTTGTTTCCAGAACGCACCAAATTGTTTATTGAAATCGGTATACAGTTCACGCGTTGGGTCATAAGAAACGTTTAAAAATTCTTGTGCCGCAAATGAAGAAACTGAGAGTAATGCGGCAATGACGCCGACTTTAACTTGAGAAAAACGCATGGAAAACCCCTTAAAAACTAAATCACTGTTTGGAATATGTAGGCAGCATAACGCCAGTTTTTTTGCAAAAAAAATAATTAAAATCGAATTTGTTATGAAAAAAATAGAAATAGATAAAATAGATAAACTTTGCTGAATTGTTGATATACAAGTGATTTTTAATTTTGGACTGTAATTGCTATAATTGTTTTAAATCAATCGCTTATTGTTTTAGTGCTGATTTATAAAGTGGAAGGTATTTGAATGATGCAGTGTTATAAAAATGGACATTTAATTGATTCCATCTCTTTATTGGATCGAGCGTTCCATTATGGTGATGGTTGCTTTACCACAGCACGCATTTTTCACGGAATTTTTGAATTAAAAGAACTGCACTTTGCACGTTTAAAACTGGCTTGCCAGTCCTTGCAACTGGATGCTGATCTATCTTTTATTGAAAAGTCGCTTGTGCATTTACAGCAGCAATATTCCAGTCTTAATGGCACTTTAAAAGTGGTGATTAGCCGTGGTGAAGGAGATCGGGGCTATAGTCTGCCTTTACATGCGGCTGATGTATACCTGTGGTATTACCCAAGAGTGACACAGGCTTTTCAGCCTGAATGGATTGAAAGTGGCATGTTAAATCATGCTTTGGGTTTGAATATGCCTCATTTAGTGGGCTTAAAAACCCTGAATAGATTAGAACAGGTCTTGTTGAAACAAGAAGCTGATCAGCGTGGTTGGCTAGAAGCACTCGTTAGTGATGTACAAGGCTATATTGTTGAAGGCGTGAGCAGTAATTGTTTTATTCGTATAAATGATCGGTGGATTACGCCTGAACTTCGCTATAATGGCGTCCACGGTGTGATGAGAGCCAAAATCTTGTCGAGAATGCAGCAATATCAGATTGAATGTGAGCAGCGATGTATCGATATGAATGAGATTGGCCATATCCAGAGTTTATTTTTTTGCAATGCGTTACATCCAATGAAAGCGGTTGTTCGATTTAATGATCAGGTCTTAGAGCAGCAACCCTATCTTGATTTATTTGAAACTTTAAAACTTAGCCAGATTGATTAATATGCCAAAGCCGCCTAGTTCCAGCAAAAGTAAGAAAAAGCCAAAAGCTAAACCGAAATCCAGATTTTCTTTTTTTAAAGCCTTTTTGATCGCCATTGTTATTTTTGTTTTGGTGATCTTTGGCATTGTATGGTCGAGTTTATTTAAAAATTATCAGGTAGACAGTAAAAAACAGCTTTTAGTAATTTCTTCTGGCGATACCTATTCAAGATTTATTGACCGTTTAGCCAAAGAAAATAAAGTGAATTTTCCAATAGTTTTAAAGTTGTATCAGAAGTTCATGATTCATGACACCATGAAAGCGGGTGTCTATGAAATCACAGAAGGCATGAGTATTCGTCAGGTGATGGATATGTTGTCAGATGCAGATAATGCGCAGATGAACCGTATTCTGGTGATTGAAGGAACAACTTTTTCACAGTTGATTCAGAGTCTAAGAAAAGATCCGAATGTCACCAATACTTTGCTTGATCTTCCGCACAGTGAATTATTAAAGCAATTAAATATTTCATATACGCACCCAGAAGGTCTATTTGCGCCAGATACTTATTTCTTTGCCAAAGGCGAAACGGATAAAAAAATCTTAACGGATTTGTATCGCCGTCAAATGAAATCGTTGGATGATGCTTGGGCCAAGAAAGCACCGAATTTACCTTACAAAGATAAGTATGAAGCCTTGATCATGGCTTCGATTATTGAAAAAGAAACCAGTTTAGATAGTGAGTTAGAACAGGTTTCAGGTGTCTTCGTCCGTCGTTTGAAAATGGGGATGCGCTTACAAACGGATCCAACCGTGATTTATGGTATGGGGGAGAATTATAAAGGCAATATCACCCGTAATGATCTGCGCACGCCAACGGCGTATAACACCTATACCATCAATGGTTTACCGCCAACACCAATTGCTTTACCAAGTAAAAAAGCGATTGAGGCAGCGATGCATCCAGATGATGCTAAAAATATCTATTTTGTTGCCACGGGCAATGGTGGGCATAAATTTACAGCGTCTTTAGAAGACCATAATCGTGCAGTGCAAGAATATTTAACTGTGCTACGTTCAAAGAAAAAGCAGGGCGAATAATGTTTATTAGTTTTGAAGGTACGGAAGGTGTTGGTAAGACTACGCTGATTCGTAAAATTCATCAGTACTTTGAACAGCAGGGTAAAGAAGTCGTGTTGACCCGTGAACCGGGTGGAACACCATTGGCTGAGCAGATTCGCTCACTGTTGTTGGCGGTGAATCATGAAGAGCAAATGAGTCATGATACCGAGCTGTTATTGATTTATGCAGCACGTGCACAGCATTTACAGCAAGTGATTTTACCCGCATTAGCGGCTGGGAAAATTGTACTGAGCGATCGTTTTACCGATGCCAGCTTTGCATATCAATGTTCTGGACGCGGTTTAAGTCAGGAGAAGTTGCAACTGTTAAATCAAACTTTTGTCGCGAAAATGCCGAATATTACATTTTGGTTAGATGCACCAATTGAATTGGGCATGACCCGTGCGCGAGAGCGTGGTGCCTTAGATCGTTTTGAGCAAGAGAAATTAAGTTTCTTTGCCAAAGTTCGTGCGGGTTATGAGACCTTGTGGCAAGCAGAGCCTGAACGGATGAAGCGATTGGATGCGACACAGAATGCGGATGTTGTGTTTGAAGATGCTTTGCAGTATTTGAGATAGGCCTTAAGCAATATCCAGTCCGAAAATAGCCTGATTTTTAGTATTTGAATTCAAGTTGTTATTTACTATCGAGATCGGCGGCATGGATGCCGCCAAGTTGGGCAGGGGTAACAAGGATGTACCCTCTGTCCAACAAGGGATTTTGATTACTTTGATCCTTCAAAGTAATGTATTGCCCATAAAAATAGTATTTAATTATTCTGACTATATGAGGCAGTGATAATTAAAAAATAATTGGTGAATAAATTGAGAATTACTCATTCACCAACGGCTGTTCTACTTTAAAGTTTGGTGGCGTGAGCACCGTTTTGCGAATCTCATTTGAGAGTTCAGGATAATCCAGTGTGTAATGCAAACCACGTGATTCCTTACGTTCCATTGCGCAACGTACAATCATTTCCGAAACCAGAACTAGGTTACGTAATTCAATCAAGTTTTTGCTGACACGATAATCTTGATAATACTCAGTAATTTCACGTTTCAGCATTTCAATACGGTGTAAGGCACGTTGCAAACGTTTGGTGGTACGTACAATACCCACATAGTTCCACATGGTAGAACGTAGCTCATCCCAGTTTTGTAAGATGACGACATCTTCATCGGCATCGGTGACTTGTGTTTCATCCCATGTTGGAACATCTGGGAATTGAAACTCAGCATCAAATTTCTGTTCGATATCTTCTGCTGCACTCATGCCATAAACGAAACATTCAAGTAATGAATTACTCGCCATACGGTTAGCGCCGTGTAGGCCTGTATAAGAGGTCTCACCAATGGCATATAAGCCATCTAAATCAGTCTGGCTATGTTCATCCACCACCACACCGCCACAGGTGTAATGCGCTGCAGGCACAACTGGGATCATATCTTTGGTGATATCAATACCAAGCTCAAGCAAACGTGCATATAGGGTCGGGAAGTGTTCGGTAATAAATTCGGGTGATTTATGGGTGATGTCTAACCAGACATGACGAATCCCTAAACGTTTGATTTCATGGTCGATGGTGCGTGCCACAATATCACGAGGTGCCAGTTCAGCACGTTCATCAAAACGCAGCATAAAACGTTCGCCATCCGGTAAACGTAAATAAGCACCTTCACCACGCATTGCTTCAGTAATTAAGAAAGAACGCGCTTTTGGATGATACAAACAAGTTGGATGGAATTGGTTAAATTCCATATTGGCGACACGACAACCTGCCCGATAGGCCATGGCAATTCCATCACCTGTCGCAATATCAGGATTAGATGTGTAGAGATAAGCTTTCATTGCACCACCACAAGCCAGTGCCGTGAAAGGTGCTAAAAAGGTATGAACCTGCTCGTTGGTTTCATCTAAAGCATAAAGACCGATTGATCGATTGGCTTGGTCTTGATGTCCAAGCTTGTGTAAGGTGATCAGATCTATCGCAATATAATTTTCAAAAATCGTAATATTTTGTCGTTCTTTCGCACGTTCAACCAAGGTGGTTGAAATGGCTTTGCCTGTTGCATCGGCAGAGTGAATGATACGACGTTGTGAGTGACCACCTTCACGGGTCAGGTGTAGTTGCTCATCATCATCTAGCGTAAATTGCACGCCTTGCTTGAGTAGGAAGTCTACTGAAGGTTTGCCACCTTCGACAGTATGTTTAACAGCATCTAATTCACAAAGATGACCGCCTGCAATCATAGTGTCATTAATATGTTGTTGAATAGAATCTGTTTCGTCTAATACTGCAGCAACACCGCCTTGCGCATAGAAGGTACTGGCTTCTGTCAGCGCTGCCTTGGCTAAAATTGCAATGTTGTAATGACTTGGTAAAGAGAGTGCAAGACTTAAACCTGCACCGCCACTGCCCACAATAATCACATCAAAATGGTGAATTGTTTTTAAATCAGGCATGTCAATCTGCTTCAGTTTTAAACGTTCGCTAATGACACCGCTTTTTTATCAAAAAGGCAAGGGCTAATCTGCCTAGAATTGAGTGAATTTTTAGCGAATGCGGATTATTTGCCGATTATTTTTTGCCTAATCTGTATGAATGAGAAAATGATTACGTTTCAGTACATTGTTTTAATCTATCGTTAAGCTCTCCAAGATAAAACCATTTCTATCGGATGGATTATGCTGAATCTCTCCATAATTTATTCATATTTCATCATTCTAGATCGTTGTATGCATTGAAAATATAAACATATTTTTACGAAAAGAATGATGAGGTTATGCTAAAAACATAGACCAGAATTTTATTTTAATCATCAGTATGTAGGTTCTTGCTTCATGAAAAGTCGCTATTTACAACAAGGAATGTATGCTGCGGTATTTACGATAGCAGCATCTCAAGTCAATGCTGCATCGCCAGTAGATTTTTCAAATCTGGTTGAGCAGGTCAGCCCTGCTGTTGTGAGTGTCAATGTTGTCAAGAAAATGACTCAGGAAGAGTTATTGCAACAACAAGTCCCTGAAATTTTACGTCGTTTTTTTGGTAATCAGGTGATCATCCCTCAACAGCAGGGGCCACAGGAAAAAACTGGCTATGGTAGTGCCTTCTTTATCGGGAAAGATGGCTACTTGCTCACGAACCGTCATGTGGTTGAAAATGCTTCTCGTATCAGTATTATCCTGAATGATCGCCGAGAACTGGATGCCACGCTCGTTGGAAGTGATGAGCGTACCGATATTGCCTTGCTGAAAGTGAATGGCAATAATTTCCCAGAGTTAAAAGTGGGTAATGTCGATCAACTTCGAGTGGGTGAACCTGTCTTGGCGATTGGTTCACCATTTGGTTTTGACTATTCAGCGTCGGCAGGGATTGTCAGTGCGAAATCACGGAATATGAGTGGCGAGACGTCTGTTCCGTTTATTCAAACAGATGCGGCTTTAAACCCAGGTAACTCAGGTGGTCCATTGTTTAACCAGCGTGGTGAGGTGGTCGGGGTGAACTCACGTATCTTCAGTGGTACTGGGGGGTATATGGGCTTATCATTCTCGATCCCAATTGATGTGGCGATGGATGTCGTACAACAATTGAAGACCACGGGTAAAGTAACGCGTTCTTATCTTGGTATTATGATGCAAGATATTGATCGTAACTTGGCAGAAGCTTATAAGTTGCCGAAACCAGAAGGTTCGTTGATTACCCAAGTCGCACCGAAGTCTCCAGCTGAAAAAGCAGGCTTAAAATCAGGTGATGTGATTTTGAAGGCTAATGGTGCATCAATTTCACGTACCAGTGATTTGCTTTATTCACTAAATCGTATCGCGCCGAATCAAACCGTTCAGCTGGAAATTCTACGTGATGATAAAACACGTACAATTTCTGCAACATTGGGTACCGCACCAGATGACACCGCTGCTGATGCAGAGAAAAATAACCCAACCAGTGGTTTAGGGATGAGTATCCGTGATCTAACGGCACCTGAGCAAGCGCGTTTAGATGTGCGTGGTGGTATCTTGATTCAAGATGTGAAGCGTGGCGGTACTGCGTCTTTATCAAATCTGGTTGCGGGGGATGTGATTGTACAAGTGAATGGTACAGCGATTACCAATAGCCAACAATTTGCAAAAACAGTGTCGGCCTTGCCAAAAAATAGTGTTGCGCGTGTAACGATTATTCGTCAAGGTCAGCGTGCAATTCTTGGATTACGTTTGCCTTAAGATTTAAATTTTTTAAATCCCGCTTAAATAAAAACCACTCTAGAATTAGGGTGGTTTTTATTTTGAAATCCAGTTGTGTTTAGACTAGGGTAGCGAGTGAAATGTTAGTCGTGATGAAATACGCAAAATTATGAGTACGATTTTTGATTTAAAAATACAGGTTGAGCCTAAGCATATCGATGTATTGGGTCATGTGAATAACGTCATGTACATCCAGTGGATGCAAGATGTTGCTTCAGCGCATATCGAGGCATTGGGCTTAGGTCTGGCTCAATATCTAGAATTGAAACATGCCATGGTGGCTGTTGAACATCATGTGCAATACCGTAAGGCGGCACTAGAAGGTGAGGACGTCATTTTACGGACATGGTTGGATGATATTAATGCACTCTATTCATTCCGCCAGTATGCTTTTTATCGCCCTAAAGATCAGAGCATTTTATTTGTTGGCAATACCAAATGGGCATGTATTGAAATTGAGACTGGTCGTCCAAAACGGATGTCACCAAGCTTTACTCAAGCTTATCAACCGATTGCTGTAGACTTAGATCCAATGGATTTCAATGTGACCTATTTTGAATAGATAAGATTAAGTTTAGGCGAGATGAAGAGTGGATGTGATGCAGCCCTTAAAGAGACTAGAAACCGAGCGTTTGATTTTAAATAGTCTAGATTTAGAAGATGCTGCATTCGTTCTCGAGATATTTTCAAATGCTCAGGTGCTCGAATTTTATGATTTAGATGCTTTTTCTGAGATTGAACAGGCGGAAGCACTGATTCATCGAATGCATCATCGTTATCATTCAGCCTCTGGTTTTCGTTATGCGATACGTTTAAAGACAGGTCAAATGATAGGTGGTTGCGGTGTTAATCGTATTCTTGAGGAGGAGGGTGATCATCGTGCGATTATCGGTTATGACCTGCATCCAGATTATTGGGGAAATGGTTATATGCTTGAGGCGATTACAGCGATGCTAAATTTGATTCGAACCGAGTTGTTGTTTGACCAGAAAATTCGCTATGTAGATGCACAAGTCATGCAGCAAAACCTTAAATCACAGCGACTTTTACAGAAATTAGAATTTCATCAAATTCAACCTGTAGTGGAAATGGGGCAGATCTTCTTACAGTTTAGATTGTCGTTATTTTGATATTGCGCTATTGGGGCCTAATGCTATGCAGTATAAACATCTATACGGTTGCCTATATCCGCTTCAGATGGTTCGCTATTTGATGACTTGAATGAGGCGGATGAGTTTCTTTTGATTGAGAGTGCAGCTATTTGCATACCTCGGGGGAGAGTAGCCTGGATTCATTTTTGGACTCGTCTGAAGATAAGACAAATTTGGAAAACCCTAAACAAGTCTATAACCGATCAAGAAATTGGCAAGAATCAATCAGACAAGCTTTATGAGGAATTATTACTCTAAATCAGATGGTTGTGCGGCTTGTACTGCCGCGCCGCGTATATTAGATAAATATTGGACACCCAGAGAGGGCTACTCAGGGCTATGAAAAATTTAACATTAAAACATTACTTGGCGCTTGTTCTCGTTTTTTCAGGCATTTTTGCTATTTGTTTTGAATCGCTTACAAAAGGTTTTGTCACCTATGTGCCGTATGGTGGTGAATTTGTTTACTTGAGGGAGATGGAAGGTTCCAATGAGGATGAAAGTGTACTCTTGTGGTTCTTCGGCATCATAAGCATTATGCTTGGCGCAATAATGTACTTTGTGAAGAATGTTATATATGTTCTGAGAATTGGTTTTTTTACTTATGTATTTTTGTTTCTCTGTGCACTTATGACCGATAGCGACCCTTTAAACCAACTCATTGTGAATACAGTTAAGTTTGATCATAATATTTATCTCATCTTGTGGTGCATTTCGTTTGCTATCTACACAGGTATATTCTTCAAATTATGTATTCAACAAGATGCGTTAAGCGATTAAGAAATGTCGGCTCATATAAATTTAATAGTTGAGCGCGGCTTCTGGCTATTGGTTTATAGTTAGCACACATGTTGTTCTCCCTAGCAATACACTAAAGACTACACATGCTATTAGCACTATATTTTTAATATTGTTGTGCTTATACTGTGCCGAACTTTTCGTACATTTTTTTCCACAGCAATAAGCAATTTTTTAATTGAGTACATTGTTGTGTACATATTATTAAGGTAACCCATGGCGCAAGCTAAAAAATCCATAGATATCAAAAATATACGCAATTTCTCGATTATTGCTCATATTGACCATGGTAAGTCGACTTTGGCTGACCGTTTCATTCAAATGTGTGGCGGTTTACAAGATCGTGAGATGCAAGCTCAAGTATTAGACTCTATGGAGCTTGAGCGTGAGCGTGGGATTACCATTAAAGCTGCATCGGTAACGTTGTATTACACGCATCCAAATGGTCAAGAATATCAATTAAACTTCATTGACACCCCAGGACACGTGGACTTCTCTTATGAGGTTTCTCGTTCTTTGGCGGCGTGTGAAGGTGCATTGTTGGTGGTTGATGCTGCACAAGGTGTAGAAGCACAGTCAGTAGCTAACTGTTATACCGCCATTGAGCAAGGCTTAGAAGTTCTGCCAATCTTAAACAAGATTGATTTACCTCAAGCTGAGCCTGAGCGTGTGATTCACGAAATTGAAGAAATTATCGGGATTGAAGCGACTGATGCACCGACTTGTTCAGCGAAAACCGGTTTGGGTGTTGAAGGGGTTTTAGAGCGTCTTGTTGATGTGATTCCGGCCCCGGAAGGTGATCGTGATGCGCCTTTACAAGCACTGATTATCGACTCATGGTTCGATAACTATCTTGGTGTTGTATCGCTTGTTCGTATTAAACAAGGTCGTATCCGCAAGGGCGATAAGATGCTGGTGAAATCAACAGGCCAAACCCATCCAGTGACTTCAGTGGGTGTGTTTAATCCGAAGCATACCGAAACTGACATCCTTGAAGCGGGTGAAGTTGGCTTTGTGATTGCCGGAATTAAAGATATTTTTGGTGCGCCAGTCGGTGATACCATTACACTGTCTAACACACCAGATGTTGCGACTTTACCGGGTTTTAAAAAGGTTAAACCACAGGTTTATGCGGGTCTGTTCCCGATTGATTCAAGTGACTTTGAACCCTTCCGTGAAGCATTACAAAAATTGCAGATCAATGACTCTGCTTTATTCTTTGAACCTGAAAGTTCGGATGCACTAGGTTTTGGTTTCCGTTGTGGCTTCTTGGGTATGCTACACATGGAAATCGTTCAAGAGCGTTTAGAACGTGAATACGATCTTGATCTGATCAGCTCTGCGCCGACGGTAATTTATGAGGCGCTAACCAAGAAAGGCGACATCATTTATATCGACAGCCCGTCGAAAATGCCAGATGGTTCGACCGTTGAAGATCTACGCGAACCGATTGCAGAATGTCATATTCTTGTGCCACAAGAATACTTGGGTAATGTGATGACCTTGTGTATCGAGCGTCGCGGTATTCAAAAAGACATGAAGTTTTTAGGTAACCAAGTCTCAATTACTTTTGAAATTCCTATGGCTGAAGTGGTCATGGATTTCTTTGATAAATTAAAATCATGTTCACGTGGTTTTGCTTCGCTGGATTACAACTTCGTCCGTTTCGAAAGTTCAGCTTTGGTTAAGGTTGATGTTTTAATTAATAGCGAAAAGGTTGATGCCTTGGCAATGATCTGTCACCGTCAAGATGCTCGCCATCGTGGTATTGCACTGGTTGAAAAGATGAAAGATCTGATTCCACGTCAAATGTATGATGTTGCGATTCAGGCGGCGATTGGTGCGCAAATCATTGCCCGTTCTACTGTAAAAGCAATGCGTAAGAACGTATTGGCTAAATGTTATGGTGGTGACGTTTCGCGTAAGAAGAAACTTCTTTCGAAACAAAAAGAAGGTAAGAAACGTATGAAGCAAGTGGGAAGTGTCGAGATTCCGCAAGAAGCGTTCTTAGCTGTATTAAAAGTTGATCGATAAAGAAAGATGAGGCTGGGGAAACGTTTGTTTTACCCAGTCGAACGACGAGCAGTGAAACTGCAAGAGAGGGTTTGTGGATTTTGATTTTAACTTGATTCTGGTACCAGCGACACTGATTTTCTTTTTGGTGTGGTTACTGGATAAGTTGGTATTAAAACAGCGTGCAACACGTGGGCGTAATCAAGAGAACTTTGTCATTACATGGGCCTATGATTTCTGGCCAGTGTTAGCGGTTGTACTTGTACTGCGTTCTTTCTTGTATGAGCCATTTAATATTCCGTCAGATTCTATGGTCCCGACCTTAGAAACGGGTGATTTTATTCTGGTGAATAAGTTTGATTATGGTGTGCGTTTACCAATCGTAAATTCTAAAATCATTGATGTGGGTGAGCCAAAACGTGGTGAAGTGATTGTGTTTCGTTATCCACCACAACCTACGATTAGCTATATTAAACGTGTAGTGGGTATACCTGGCGACCACATTCAGTTTAAAGCGGGTCAATTGATTATCAATGGAAAGCAGATTGCAAAGGTAGCAACACAATTCTCACGTGAGAAAGACCAGCAAGATACGCCGACAGCACTTTATTTTAAAGAAACTTTGGGTGAACATCAGCATTTGATTCGTTACTTAGAAGGACGTAATCCTTTGGCTGAACAGTTCCAATTTGCGCAATTGCGGGGTGCTGAAGCATTAGTCCCATTTGTTGCCAAAGAGAATAACGTATTTATCCAAAGCAATGGTCAAGATTGGGAAGTGACTGTACCAAAAGGACAGTACTTCGCCATGGGTGATAACCGTGATCAAAGTGCAGACAGTCGTTTTTGGGGCTTTGTACCTGAAGCGAATTTAACTGGGCGAGCTTTTTATGTATGGATGCATAAAGAACCTGGTTTAAATCTTCCAAGTTTCAACCGAAATGGTAAGATTGACTAATAAAAATAGATAGGAAATAGACAGATGCGTAAATCTCAACAAGGGACTTCGTATATTGCAATTTTATTTGGGGTGGTTTTATTTGCAGTTGCTGTGAAAGCAGCAGTTGCGATTTGGCCAGCATACTGGGATGACAAACTGATTAATACTCAGATTGAGGGCTTGCTTAAAGATAGCCCTGAAAATATTACGCCGAGTAAGTTTAACACTCAGATGGATCAACGTTTTGATATGAACGGGATTCGTGATTTACATTTTAAAGATATCGCGCAAGTGACTTATAAAGATGACCTTGTCGTGATAAAGAAGTATGAAATACGTAAGCCTTTCATGCTGAATATCAGTTTAGTTATGACCTTTGAGAAGACTTTTGACCAAAAATCTGCAAAACAAGCTCAATGATACACGGCTGCAAGGGCGTATAGGTCACCAGTTTAAACAGTTTGACTTGTTAAAACTGGCTTTGACCCATCGCTCGGTCAGCCATAAACATAATTATGAACGCCTAGAATTTCTAGGCGATTCATTATTAGGGATGATCATCGCTAATTATTTATACAATGCTTATCCACTGGAAAATGAAGGCCGTTTAACGCGAATGCGTGCGACTTTAGTTCGACAGGAAGCGTTGGGAAAAATCGCAAACGATTTACAGCTGAGTCGGTCATTAATTTTAAGCACAGGCGAGTTAAAATCTGGTGGTCATCACCGAGAGTCTATTCTTGCAGATACCGTTGAAGCCATTATTGGTGCTATTTATTTAGACAGTAATGATCTCAACTTGCTCGAACGCATTGTGCTAAAATGGTATGAACCATATCTTGATCATATCGAACCGACAGATCAACTGAAAGACCCGAAATCACGTTTGCAAGAGTATTTACAAGCACGTAAAAAACCTCTCCCAGTTTACGAGGTTGTAGATATTCAAGGTGATGCCCCGAATCAACATTTCAAAGTGGAATGTGATGTGGCGGGATTGCCAAAAATTATAGGCGAGGGCTCAAGTCGTCGTTTTGCCGAACAAACGGCAGCGGCAGAGATTTTAAAATTATTGGAGCAATAACCTGATGTCTCATTCAGAAGAAAATAAGCCAGAAGCAACTGAACAGCAAGATGGCAATAATGTAGTTGATCAATTTTTTAGTTCTCAAGGAAGTACAATTCCTTCAGATTTCAAAAGCGGTTTTGTTGCTATTGTTGGCCGTCCAAACGTGGGTAAGTCAACTTTGATGAACCATATCTTGGGTCAGAAACTATCCATTACCTCGCGTAAACCACAAACCACACGTCACAAGATCGTGGGGATTGATTCGCGTGAGAAATCACAGGCGGTATTCGTAGATACCCCTGGGATGCATAAAAAAGAAGTTCGCGCCATCAATAAGATGATGAACCGTGCTGCGCACTCAGCATTGCGTGATGTGAACTTGGTTTTATTTGTGGTTGATGCACAAAAGTGGACTCAAAACGATGAATTGGTTTTGGAAAAACTTAAAAATGCAGATATGCCTGTGATCCTCGTGATCAATAAGCTAGATACATTTGAAAATAAAAATGAAGCTTTACCGCTGATTCGAGAGCGTGCGAAGCTGATGAATTTTGCTGAAATTGTTCCAGTTTCGGCATTGCGTGGTGCAAATCTCGATCATTTACGCGATACCATTGAGAAGTATCTGCCATATCAACCACCTTTGTATTCATTAGATCAGATTACCGATCGTTCTGAACGTTTCCTTGCGAGTGAAATCATTCGTGAGAAAATTATGCGTCAGTTGGGTGAAGAGCTTCCATATGATTTGACCGTACAAATTGAATCGTTTAAAACTGAAGAAGCGACTGTAAATGAAAAAACAGGTCGTTTAAAGCCACCTTGTACGTATATTGATGCAACGATTTTCGTAGAGCGTCAAGGTCAAAAAGCCATTGTGATTGGTGATAAAGGTGCGAAGCTAAAAAGCATTGGCATGGATGCACGTGCAGACATGGAAAAAATGTTTGAACAGAAAATCATGCTGACACTTTGGGTGAAAGTCAAAGGTGGTTGGTCTGATGATGAACGTGCGTTAAAAAGCTTGGGTTATAGCGATATTTAACAGGTTTTAAGACAATGGAAACAGGTATGAAAATAACAATCCGTGTACTCGCAATCGTAACATGCATCTTCATGCTGCAAGGCTGTGTTCATAAGCTTGTGACCGTACCTGTTAAAGTTGCTTATAAGACCACCAAAGGTGTTGTTAAGGGGACGGCTGCTGTGGTTGGTGCAGTTATTCCTGATGGCGATGATGAAGAAAAGGATGAGAAAAAGAAGGACTAGTCTCGCTTTATGATGCGTAATGAAGTCCTGCATGGCTATTTGATCCATCATCGTAAATATCGTGAAAAAAGCCATATTGTGCATTTATATACACAAGAATATGGTCGGGTGGATGGGATTTTAAGACAAACCCCACCACCTCAATATCAGCCAATTCGTTTACAAGCCACAGGCAAATCAGAACTCAAAAATTTCACCAAACTGGAAATTTTAAATCAACCTGTGTTTTTTCACGGGGATGCATTTTTTGCTGGTTTTTATTTAAATGAAATTTTGCTGCGTTTATGTCCTTTAGAAGAGGCCATGCCGCAAACCTTTGAACAATATCAATTGATATTATTACAATTACAACAACTCGCTTCACATGAGCAAGCAGCATTATTTTTGCGACAGATTTTACGACAATTTGAACATGCTTTACTGCAAGAGCTTGGTTACGCAATTGACTTTTCAGTTGATGCAAATCAACAAGAGGTGCATGCTGCCCAGCATTATCTTTTTCAATTGAATGATGGTTTCTTACCAGTTGCACAAGCCTCACGTTCTACGCTCTCAGGCATGTTGATTGGCTCAATGCAATGTTATGAAGAGGGACAGGATTTTTCTCCCGAACAGTTGCAATTATTGGGTAAACTATATCGGCAAATGATTAGCTCTTTGTTGGGCGATCGACCGCTGAAAAGCCGTCAACTTTGGATTCAAAGTACACAAACTTGATCTTCTTGATGTATTGATGATGCAAAAAGAAGGATAAACGATAGGATATTTTTATGGCTGCAATCTTAGGTGTAAACATTGATCATGTTGCGACATTAAGACAAGCACGTGGTACAACTTACCCTGATCCAGTTCAGGCTGCTTTGGTTTGTGAAGAAGCGGGTGCTGAAGGGATTACTTTACATTTGCGTGAAGATCGCCGCCATATACAAGATGATGATGTGCGTCGTATGCGCCCATTATTAAAAACACGTATGAATCTTGAGTTGGCTGTAACGGATGAAATGGTTGAGTTTGCCAAAGAGATTCAACCCCAACACGTGTGTTTTGTCCCTGAACGTCGTCAAGAAGTCACCACAGAAGGTGGCTTGGATGTGGTGGGTCACTTTGAAAAGGTCAAAGCTGCAACTGAAGCACTGAAAGCCATAGGCAGTGATGTATCTTTATTTATTGATGCTGATTTGGCACAGATTGATGCAGCAGTGGCATGTGGTGCACCAACCATTGAAATCCATACTGGTGCTTACGCAGATGCAGAAACGGATGAACAACAGCAAGCTGAGTTGGCCCGTATTATCAAAGGTGCCGAATATGCAGCAGCAAAAGGTTTGGTCGTGAATGCAGGGCATGGGTTGAATTTGGACAATGTCGCTGCAATTGCTGCGATTCCACACATTCATGAACTCAATATTGGTCATTCAATCATTGCAGATAGTGTATTTGTTGGTTTGGCTCAAGCAGTAAAAGAGATGAAAGCAGCGATTCAGGCTGCTGCGAGATAATTGAATGAGTAGTATAAAGTATGATGAGTTGATGCAACCCGTCATTGATTTTTTAGGTTGCAGCACTCCTCAGGCCTGGCTGGATGAAGCGCTGAATAATCTAGACACTTTAATGCAAGACCATGCCAATTGTGAAAAGAAAGCAGCTGGAACGGCCATGAATCTCATGTTCCGCTATAGCTTCTTTACTGACTTGCAAGTGAAATTGGCACAATTGGTACGTGAAGAAATGCTGCATTATGAGCAGGTTTTAGAATTCATGACCAAACGTGGACAAGAGTGGAAGGGCTTGAGTGCAGGACGTTATGCAGGTGAATTGCGTAAAGAAATTCGCACTTATGAGCCTGAGGCATTGATTGATGTCATGATTATTGGTGCATTTGTAGAAGCACGCTCTTGTGAGCGTTTCTATGCGCTGGCACCGATTGTGGACGATGAGCTGGGGCGGTACTACCGCTATTTGCTTAAGTCGGAATCTCGCCATTTTGAGGACTATCTAGCCTTGGCATTGGATGTTGCAAAAACAGCGAAACTCAAAGATCCCGAAGAAGATATTCAACAGCGAATCGAACGTATCCGTGAAGTGGAAAAGAATCTGATTTTAAGCCCAGATGATACCTTCCGTTTTCATAGTGGTGTACCTGCAAAAGTCGCTGCTTGATTTAGACTATTTTTCAATATAAAGACTTCTACTTTTTAGAGGTCTTTTTTATTAAATGCGGTTTTAGCAACAATAAAAAAAGCCCTGATCAATGATCAGGGCTTTTTAGAATCTTGGCTCTCCCACCTGGGCTCGAACCAGGGACCTGCGGATTAACAGTCCGTCGCTCTACCGACTGAGCTATGGGAGAATAGTAGATTGGCTCTCCAACCTGGGCTCGAACCAGGGACCTGCGGATTAACAGTCCGTCGCTCTACCGACTGAGCTATTGGAGAATCTGATGCGCATTTTAGGCATGAAAAGCGGATGCGTCAACAACAATAGTAAATAAAATTAATCGTTTGCTTGATTAATAATCTTTTTAGTCCTCGAATAAGGAAATTTGTACAAAAAAGATTTAATTTACTTAAAAATTAATCAGTTATTGAATGTTTCCTTAAACTTTGCCAAGGCCTCAATTCGATACTGAATCAGCATTTCACCAATCTCAGGACCCGTAATATGTTCAGGTAAATCTTGTGCACGTATATTACGTACGATTTCCATTGCATCTAAAACATATTGCGCTTGTGGATAGGGGCGATGTTCCAAACCTAGGCGACCTTTGGCATCACATTCACAGGCTTGTACAAAGGCAATGACTTTCTCAGGACGACGTAGCACATCTAAACGTTGTAATAACCGCCATAGTGTCCCTGGTTTCAGGTTCATGATCTGATGGCACTTTAAATGCTCTTTGCAGACGATCAGCGCCAAATTTTTTAAATGTGTCGGTACTTTTAAACGATCACAAATGTCGGTTACAGGCTGTATGCCACGTTCTTCATGCATGATATGGCGGGGTAGTTCGTCTACAGGGGTGAGCGCTTTACCAAGATCATGAACCAATACCGCAAAACGGACGTCCAATGCATATCCTGCTAAACAGGCTTGTTTAAGTGCCATTAGCGTATGAATACCGCAATCGATTTCTGGATGGTATTCTGGACGTTGAGGTACCCCAAAAAGTGCATCGATTTCTGGAAATAGAATCTTTAAGGCGTTGCAGTCTCTTAAGGTTTGGAAATAGACATCCGCGTGATCTTCTAGTAAAGCACGGGAGGTTTCTTTCCAGACCCGTTCTGGTGTTAATGCATTTAATTCACCTGATTGGGCAATATCCTGCATTAATTGCAGCGTTTCATCTGCAATTTTAAAGCCATAGGCGGCATAACGGGCAGCAAAACGCGCCACACGAAGAACACGCAATGGATCTTCGGTAAATGCATCAGACACATGACGCAGGATTCTCTGCTCTAAATCGCGTTGACCGCCATAAGGATCATATACTGTGCCCGCTTCATTCATGGCCATGGCATTAATGGTGAGATCACGACGAATCAGATCTTCTTCTAATTTAACGGTTGTGTCTGTGAAAAACTGGAAACCATGATAGCCAACGCCTGATTTACGTTCTGTACGCGCAAGAGCATATTCTTCTTTTGTTATTGGATGCAGAAATACCGGGAAATCTTTTCCCACGGGTTGATAGCCTTCGGCGAGTAATTGCTCGGGCGTTGCTCCAACCACCACATAATCTTTTTCGTGATAGGGATGGCCGAGTAAATGATCTCGGACAGCACCGCCTACTAAATAAACTTGCATGAAAAAACCTCTATTCTTCACACAATCATGCTACAGAATAGAGGTTTTCTCAAGGGTTAAGCGAAGCTTTTCAAGAAAAGCGAGGCTTAAGTGAACTTAGTTTTGGCTTTGCTGAATTTCGGCAACCGTTAACGCTGTCATATTCACCAAACGACGAGTCGTTGCTGTAGGTGTAAGAATATGAACAGGTTTTGCAGCACCCAATAAAATAGGACCAATGGTCACATTATTACCAGAAGTTGCTTTTAACAAGTTGAATGAAATATTGGCTGAATCTAGGTTAGGCATAATCAACAAGTTTGCTGAACCTTTGAAACGTGAATTTGGGAATGCAAAATGACGAATATTTTCATCTAATGCTGCATCACCATGCATTTCACCTTCAACTTCTAACTCAGGTGCCTGCTCTGAAAGCAGACGATAGACTTCACGCATTTTTTGTGCGCTTGGGTCATTCTGGTCGCTACCAAAGCTTGAGTGAGAAAGTAGTGCGACACGTGGTGTAATACCGAAACGACGAACTTCTTCCGCAGCCAAAATGGTCATTTCTGCAAGTTGTGCAGCCGTTGGGTTGGTATTTACATAGGTGTCGGCAATAAATAAATTGCGATCTTCAAGCATTAAGGCATTCAAAGTAAAGAATGTGCTGCGACCTTCTTTAAGGCCAATCACATTTTTCACGAAATCTAAATGAATATCGTAGCTTGAATAAGTACCACACAACATACCATCGGCTTTACCAAATTTAACCAGCATCGCTGCGATTAAAGTAGAACGACGGCGTGCTTCGCGTTGCGCATATTCAACCGTTACACCCTTACGTTGCATGATTTGATGATATTCTTTAGAGAAATCTTCGTATTGAGGATTTTTTTCCTGATCGACGATTTCAATATTCACGCCATGCTGTAAACGTAAACCCAACTTTTTGATGTTGTCTTCAATAACCGAAGTGCGACCAACAAGAATTGGTTTTGCCAAACCTTCATCAACAACAATTTGAACGGCACGTAATACGCGTTGATCTTCACCTTCAGCATAAGCAATACGCTTTGGATCAGTTTTCGCTTGAGAGAAGATTGGCTTCATCAAGAATGCTGAGTTATAAACAAATTCAGAAAGACGTTGACGATATGCAGAGAAATCTTCAATTGGGCGTGTAGCAACACCAGAGTCCATTGCTGCTTTCGCAACAGCAGGTGCAATTTCTAAAATCAAACGTTGATCAAGTGGGCGAGGGATTAAATAATCACGACCAAATGAAGCTGATTTTTCACCATAGGTGGCAGCATCTGCTTCCACATGTGCCATACGTGCAATTGCATGTACGCAAGCAATTTTCATTTCTTCATTAATGGTTGTTGCACCTACATCCAATGCGCCACGGAAGATATAAGGGAAGCAAAGCGCGTTATTCACTTGGTTTGGATAGTCTGAACGACCTGTTGCCATAATCGCATCTGGACGTACTTCATGCGCATGTTCAGGCAAAATTTCTGGGTCAGGGTTGGCAAGGGCAAAAATAATTGGATTTTCAGCCATTTCTTTCACCATTTCTTTGGTGAGGATACCTGCTGCTGAAAGACCGAGGAACATGTCTGCGCCAGCCATAACTTCATGCAATTGTGTTGCTTGAATGTCTTGTACATAACGTTTTTTCGATTCATCTAGGCCTTCACGTGATGTCGTGAGAAGGCCGCGAGAGTCGGCAACAACGATGTTGGCTTTATTCACGCCTAATGCGCAAAGCAAGTCTAAGCACGAAAGTGCAGCTGCACCAGCGCCAGACGCTACAATTTTAATTTCATCAATTTTTTTATTGACCAGTTGTAAGGCATTGAGCAATGCTGAACCGACAATAATACTGGTTCCATGTTGGTCATCATGGAATACAGGAATTTTCATGCGTTCGCGAAGTTTCTTCTCGATGTAGAAACATTCTGGTGCCTTGATATCTTCTAAGTTGATACCACCAAACGTAGGCTCTAATGCAGCAACGATATCTACAATCTTGTCTGGATCATTTTCATCAATTTCGATATCAAAGACATCAACACCAGCGAACTTTTTGAACAGAACGCCTTTACCTTCCATTACAGGTTTAGACGCGAGCGGGCCAATATTTCCCAAACCAAGCACGGCTGTACCATTACTCACGACGGCAACCAGATTACCACGCGCTGTATATTTGGCAGCGGTAGAAGGGTCACGTTCGATTTCCAAACATGGCGCAGCAACACCAGGTGAGTAGGCAAGCGCTAAATCTCGTTGGTTAACGAGCTGCTTGCTAGGTGTCACACTGATTTTTCCTGGGGTTGGAAATTCATGGTAATACAAAGCGGCTTGTTTTAAAGATTGATCGTCCATCTGAGTCTCGTTTGTTCCGATAATAATCAGACATCTAGCTGTCTAATTACGATATTAAGATAAGTGCACAAGAATATAGCACTAGTTCATGCTTTCGCACAGTCAAAAAAGCTTATTTTCACTGAACTGCATACGTATTGACAGCTGCTATTCAGTGAAAAATACAGCGTAAAAAAGGTTAAAATTCACGTTTAAATGGAATATCTTGCGGTTGACTGCTGCTTTTGTTTTTGCAGATATTCTGTCGCATGAGCGGCAGTGAGAGGTTGTGAAAACAAGTAACCCTGTAATATGTCGCAATTTTGTCGTTTTAAATACTCATATTGCTGCTCGGTTTCAACACCTTCAGCCACAACTTTTAGGCCAATGGTCTTGCCCATGGCGATCATGGCATTAACGATCGCATCCTGTTTGGCATTGCCAATTTTTGAGATAAAGGCACGATCAATTTTCAAAATGTCAATTGGATATTCGGTGAGGTAGGCTAGTGATGAATAACCCGTACCGAAGTCATCCAATGCAATTGAAATCTGGCGTTCTTTAATGGCATGCAATACCGTTTTGACGCTGTCGGTGTTTTCAATAAAGGCAGATTCAGTAATTTCCAATTCAAGATTTTTACCCGAAATTGCATAGCTATTTAATACCGCATCAATATCATGCAGCAACTGACCACGTAAAATTTGCTGTGCCACTATATTGACTGCAATATTGATATTGCTATAACCAAGTTGTTGCCATGTTTGTAGCTGTTTGGCGGCTTCATGTAAAACAAATTGTCCAATATCCGAAATCAGACTGGTGCTTTCTGCCAAAGGAATGAAAATGCTTGGCATGATCAGGCCCTTGGTTGGATGTTTCCAACGGATCAATGCTTCAAAGCCATTAATTTGATGGTTATGCGCATTGATTTTAGGCTGGTAATACACCACCAATTCGTTATTCTGAATAGCTTTTCTTAGGTCGAGTTCTAGATCTGTATATTTGGCTACAAAATTGGCTCTTTCATTGGAGTAGTAGCGAATGGTATTACCACCTAAACGTTTGGCTTCGGTCAATGCCTGTTCTGCATGGGTGTTTAAATTATCGACTTGACGGCCATGTTCTGGATAAATGGCAACTCCGATTGAAATACTGACAAAGTATTCTTGATCGGCAAGGTAAAAAGGTTTGCTAAAAGCTTCAACAATATTATTACAGAGCTGATGAAGTGGCGGATGTACGGGCGAAATTTCATAAATAATCGCAAAGTCATCTGCACTTAAATGGGCGACAAGTAATGCATCAATATTACTGATGCGTAAGCGTTGTGCGACCTGTTTGAGGAGTTCGTTGCCAGCTTTATTGCTAATGATCTCATTCAAGGCACGGAAGCGGTCGATATTTAAACGGATGACAGCCAGATGCTGAATCGAAGCTTCATTGACCAAATATTGATGTAATTGTTGTTGGTAATAAAAACGGTTCGGTAGATCGGTGAGCGTATCGTAATTGGTTAAATAGGATAAACGTTGCTCTTGGTGCTTACGTTCAGTTTGATCTGAAACAATCCCAATATAATTGATAACACGCTCTTGTTCATCTTTCACAGCATTGATATGAATCCACAAAAAACAAGATTTTTCAGAAATATAGGTTTCTTGAAATTCACCTTCATATTCCTGTTCTTCACGTAATGTATCAAGAATCGATAAATGAAAATTATGATGATGCTGCTTATTTTGCTTAGTAATTTCAAATAACTGCTTATCGATAATAGCCTGTTTATCCATCCCAGTTAGCTGTTCGTATTTTGGATTGACTTCAACATAGTTAAAGTTTTCATCTAAAATGAAAATACCTTCTGATGCTTGCTCAAATACGCTGGCAGCAAGCTTTAAACGTTCCTGATCTTTCTTTTCTTGATTAATATCGCGGTGAATACCCACCATTCGCAAAGGGGTGTCGTCTTTGGGATCCCGTAAAATCACCTGACCAACATCATGAATCCAAGTCCATTCACCATTATGACGTTTAATTCGGAAGGTTTCTTCATAGCGCTTAGTTTGGCCACATAAATGATTATATAAGGTGTTTTTTACCCGCTCGATATCATCAGGATGAATGATTTTATGCAGTAGGGTGTAATGGTTTTCAGAATTGCGCGTGACTGCTTGACTATGTGCATTGGTGACTCCAACGGTATGGCTTTCAAGATTCCAGTCCCAAGGGCGAATGCCTGCAGTTTCATGGGCAAAGCTTAAGTTCTGACGATGTTCTTCTAAGCTTTCATTCATTTGCGTCAAGTCGAATGTACGCTCACGAACTTTTTGTTCCAGCAGGTGATTATTGAATTGCAGTTGCGCTTCAATATCTTTGGACTTATTCACTTCACGCTGTAATTGTTGGCACAGCTCTTCGGTCCATTGGTTATGCTGCTCGGCCACATCAATCAGTTGTTTATTTTTATCCAGCACCAAGGCCAAGCGTTTATGAATTTTATAGGTGACTTGAGCGCAGAGTACCGTGGCAAAAAAGGAGGAATAATAGGCCAGATAGAACAGGGTGTGATCATGATCTCGATGCAAAAACTGTGAGATGATTAATGGCACAATACTTGGGATAAAAAATAAGAAGAAATAGCGAATATGTTGAGTTAAAAAAGTCAGTGCGATGATATGAGAGGCTGTGAGCAATAAAGCTGTTAAGGTTAAAACATGTGACCCAACCAAATGCGGGATATCGACCGCCAAGTAATGATTGATGACAATGGTGTTGACCCCAATCAGTAAGCCTGTAAAAAAACAGATCAGTTGAAAAATGAGATTGGTTTGATTGCTATAGCGAACCGAAGAATAGCGTTTGAGTAAGAAATGACAAACACAGCTAAAGCTAAACAAAAGAATGAGGGTGATGCTCATCCAGGTTGTGAAAATGTTGGATTCAAAAGAGTAAAAAATCCCAAATAGGGCATAATCTAACAGACAAATACAAAACACGCTTAAAACGAATAAACGTACGTGATTTGGATAATCAATTTGGTCCGTATAGATAAACTGTGGCAAATTTTTGTCCTGAACCCCTAACATACAAAGAATAATCCTTTTAATTTTTTATCTATATTCACAGTCTTTGTCTTTTTGTAAACATATGGAGCTTATTTTAAATTAGCGCTAAAGACCACAGAAAGCAATGCCAAGTACTTAGCTCAATGAGAAGTGATAATTTAAAATCGACAAGGCAACGATAGGAGCGGTTTCAGTTCTTAACACTCGATCACCAATGCACCAGTTTTTAAATTGATGTTGATTAGCCAAGTGAATCTCGGCTTCACTTAAACCACCTTCTGGACCAATCAATAAGGCGAGATCGGGGCTGCTGTTGAGCAATACATTGGTTTGGTCTTTATTGGGTGCAAGTACAAAACGTGATGCCGGCAACTCACTGCTGAGCCAGTCAGCCAAAGCAATCGGGGCTAAAACTTGAGGAACTCGGTTCATGCCACATTGTTCACAAGCGGCGATTGCTACAGATTGCCAGTGGTCTATTTTTTTCTGATCACGATCGTACTTTAAACGCATTTCGCAACGTTCACTGGTGAGTAATTGAATACTGGTTACGCCCAATTCAGTTGCTTTCTGAATCGCATAATCCATGCGATCACCTTTACTCATCACCTGACCCAATACCACACTGAATGGTGCGGTACGATCAGTTGGATCAAACTGATCAACCGAAACAAAGGCATTTTTTTTGTTGATTTCAGTCAGGGTGACAACGTATTCACCACCTTTTCCATTGAAAAAGATGGCTTGTTCTTGCTCTTTCGCACGCAGTACACGGACCCAATGGTGAAATACCGATTCGGTTAATTCAATGGTATTGCCAGTGTTTAATTCGGTTTCGATATAAAAACGATTCATGCTTGGGTCGTGCTCGTACAAATTAGTTTAAACCAAGATCGACAACCAGTTGTCGAGTCGGTTCTGTTTGGTTCATTGAGTAAAAATGTAGCGTTGGTGCGCCACCGGCAATCAAGCGTTCGCAAAGTTTTACAATCACTTCATGACCGAATGCTTTGATGCTTGCACTGTCATCACCATATGCAGCCAGTTGCTTACGAATCCAACGTGGAATTTCCGCACCGGTACCATCCGCAAAGCGGATCAGGTTGCTTGCATTGGTAATCGGCATAATACCTGGCGCAACCGGAATATTCACGCCAGCTTTGGCAATACGCTCGATAAAATAGAAATAAGCATCTGGATTGAAGAAAAACTGAGTAATACCAGCATTGGCACCCGCATTAACTTTTTCGACAAAACGTTGAATATCACCATCAAAGGTGTCAGCTTGAGGGTGCATTTCAGGATAGGCTGCCACTTCAATGTGGAAATGATCGCCTGAATGCTCGCGGATAAAGCGAACTAAGTCTTGGGCATAAGGGAGTTCACCCAAGCCGACCTGACCAGATGGTAAGTCACCACGTAAAGCGACAATACGATCAATCCCTTGAGATTTATATAAATCTAAAAGTTCGGCAATACGGACTTTGTCATCACCGATACAAGACAGGTGAGGCGCAACAGGCGTACCTTTGCCATTAAAGTCATGAATCGCAGCTAATGTACGTTCGCGGGTTGAACCACCTGCACCGTAGGTAATTGAGAAAAACTCTGGATTTAACAGCTGTAATTCTTGATGAACACCTTTTAATTTTTCTGCACCCGCATCTGTTTTAGGTGGAAAAAATTCAAAAGAAATAGGAACACGTTTCGTCATTTCAAATCCTTTTTAAAATCGCTTGGAAATTTTAGAAAAAAGGGCAGTCCGTAAAACGTCTGCCCTGAATTTCTTAGTATTTATAAGCGTCAGATTTGAACGGCCCTTCAACAGGAACGCCTAAGTAATCTGCTTGTACTTGAGTCAATTGTGTTAACACACCACCAAAGCCAAGCACCATTGCAGCAGCAACTTCTTCATCTAATTTCTTAGGAAGGACTTCTACGCGAATCGCAGCTTGTTTTTGCTCAGCAGGTAAGTCAGCAAATTTTTCAGCGAATAAATGCATTTGACCTAGGACTTGGTTGGCGAAAGAACCGTCCATCACGCGTGATGGGTGGCCTGTTGCATTACCAAGATTCACTAAACGACCTTCAGAAAGAAGGATCAAGTAGTTGTTTTCGTCTTCTGAACGATACACTTGGTGTACTTGTGGCTTCACTTCAACCCACTTGTAGCCACGTAAGTATGCCGTATCGATCTCTGTATCGAAGTGACCAATGTTACATACTACAGCACCCGCTTTTAAGCTATCTAACATTGCAGAATCACATACATGGTAGTTACCAGTTGTGGTCACAACAAGGTCAGTATTGCCCAATAAGTCTTGGTTAATGTCTTCTTTTTTGCCAGTTTGTACGCCATTTTTATATGGAGAAACAACTTCGTATCCATCCATGCAGGCTTGCATTGCACAGATTGGATCAACTTCAGTTACACGTACGATCATGCCTTCTTGGCGTAAAGATTGCGCAGAACCTTTACCTACGTCACCGTAACCGATCACAAGTGCACGACGACCAGAAAGTAACATGTCAGTCGCACGTTTGATCGCATCGTTTAATGAATGGCGGCAACCGTATTTGTTGTCATTTTTCGATTTAGTGATCGAATCGTTGACATTGATTGCAGGAACTTTAAGGGAACCGTCTTTCCACATTTCCAACAGACGTTGTACGCCTGTTGTGGTTTCTTCGGTAATGCCGTGGATACGCTCTAAAAGTGCAGGGTATTTGTCATGAACAAGTGCAGTTAAGTCACCACCATCGTCCAAGATCATGTTGGCATCCCAAGGTTGGCCATTCACATTGATCTGTTGTTCTAAACACCAAACATATTCTTCTTCAGTTTCGCCTTTCCAAGCGAAAACTGGGACACCACTTGCAGCAATGGCAGCAGCAGCATGGTCTTGAGTAGAGAAGATATTGCAAGAGGTCCAACGCACTTCTGCGCCAAGCTCAACCAATGTTTCAATAAGAACAGCTGTTTGGATTGTCATGTGAATACAACCCAAAATTTTTGCGCCAGCAAGTGGTTTAGCTGCTGCATAACGCTTACGTAAGCCGATCAAAGCTGGCATTTCTGCTTCAGCAAGTTTGATCTCTTTACGACCGTAGTCAGCAAGGGAAATATCAGCAACTTTATAATCTGTAAATGAAGCATTCACCGCGTTCATCAGGATCTCCTAGAAAAAATAGTATGGATCATTCTGTTCGCGGATGCCGTTGTTGGTTAAAACGAGTGTTTAACCGATCGTCGAGCCTGGCAAATTGATCTTTAGTGCCGATCAATTGTCGCAGCATCCCTCGACTGGGCATAATGATACTTGGAAATTGCGTTGGTTCCAATAAAATTTTGTATGAAATGGTTAGAAAATGAGGGATTAAATAGAGGGAGAAATATTTAAATTTGTTGATTCTTAGAATCAGGATTCCAAATCCCTTTGAAACCCTGAACGATCAGAAAATTTGTCATTATGCTTTTAAATGATCTTCGAATTCTTCGCCAAGCTGCATTGCTAAAGCATTACCAGATAAGTCACAGGTGACTAGACCATATTCTTTTTTAAAGCTGAATGTAAAACCACGGTTATCTGTCAGATTTTTAACTGAATAGCCTAATTTTTCTAACCAAATACGGAAAGCCAATACGTTTTTTGCTTTAACAACTCTGTTTTTCATGACAGATCTCCTTGTGAACATGTAAATATTAATAAGGGTCAGTTAAATTTTTTTAAAGGGGGATTGCATAGATTTATTTTTCCACGTGTAACTAATGTAAATTTAGCGTAATTTTTATAGAGAGAAACTTATCTGATATTTATTTATCATTTTGATTTTTATTGATTATTTAATTTTATTTTTTAATTAACTACACTCGATTTTTTTTTAAATTGAGCATGATAAATGTAAAAAATAATTTCATTTTCCACTTTTAACGAAAAATGGAAAATGAATCGTTTAAATTTAATGCATTTATTTAGAACTGATCTTTCAAACTACGGATACGTGCAAAATCATCAGCACTTTCGGTACGTAAAAAGGGATTGGTTTCAAGCTCTAATTCAATGGTGCTTGGGAGTGTGATTTGATCTGCTGCTCTTAGGGCTTTGACCTGTTCCATCCGCTGTTGTAATGCCACATTGTTAGGTTCAACGGTGAGGGCAAATTCTGCATTGGCTAGGGTGTATTCATGCGTACAGTAGACCTTAGTTTGAATGGGTAGGGCTGCCAGTCGATTTAATGAGTGATACATTTGTTCGGCAGTACCTTCAAATAGGCGGCCACAGCCCATTGCAAACAAGGTATCACCACTAAACAATGTCTCTATTTTTTCAATAAAATAGGTAATATGACCAAGGGTATGCCCGGGAGTCGCAATGATTTCAACTTTTAGGTCGTTAAAATGAAAATGATCGTCATTTTGTAAAGGGTTGGAGATCAGTGAAATCTTACTGAGTTCATCGCGTGGACCATAGACCATAATATTTTGATCGGCGAGTAAGCCTTCAACCCCACCGGTATGGTCTTTGTGCCAGTGCGTCAACCAAATTTGCTTCAGTTGAAGTTGATGTTGTTGGCAAAAATCAATCACTAAACCCGCTTCAGTTGGGTCGATCGCCACAACGTCCTGTGTATGTGTATCTTCCAATAACCAAATATAGTTTTTTAAGGCATTTTTTACGTCAATGGCATGAATCTTATAATGCATAGCCGAATCCTAAAGCTTTGTTTGATGTGGTTATTGCGAGTTGGGTACTCAGTTGAGTGCCTATTTCTAGTGTAAATGTAAATGTGCTCCAGTGCAAAATCGATGTTGCTTAGATGGGGAGGTGAATGACTTTTTAGGGCATATTTTGACAGCTAAGTTCAGGCGATATCTTTATCGTTGACAAGTGCTGTATTTTCAATGAAGATGAGATAAAAGGTTTATAAGTTAATGATTTATATTCATCTTTAGTCGTATAAAAATACTTAATTAAAGCTAAATTAATAAATGCGAATGATTAGATTAAATAAGCAGTATAAGTGATTTGCGATAGATGGAAGTTGATAAATCAAAATAACAAGAGAGGGAATCATGTCTGAGATGGTCGACCATGAAGTGGTCGTTATTTTTAAAAAATATTTATCCCCGCTCTCTGCCAAACTTACAGAAATGTTGAATGAACATTTTAGCCATCAAACAGAGCGACGAGGTTGTGGTTATACCCAAGCGACACGTGTGATTGCTGAATTTGTTTCGCAAACACGCGATCCTATCGGCTTACAGGATTTTCGAATTTTTGAAGATTACGATACTAAAGCATTGAGGAATATTCTCAATCAAGCTTCCTCCTATGGACTGATGTTGGAGACATGGCGCAATCTGGATGTTAATACTGGGGTTCAACAGTGTTTGCAGCGCTTAAACCCAGAAGAGAGCTTTGCACAGAGCTTGCAACAAGAAGTCAATTTTCAAGCCAAACTCAGACATATTTATCAAAAGGTCCAACTCGAAGAAAGCAAACTAATTTGCCAGTTGCTGAGTGATATTCTTTTACCACAGGATGCACAAGTGCTGGGCATGATTGATTGCCAGTCCTTAGAAGAAAAACCTAAAGTTGGTTCATGTCCGATGGCAGAGAAATTCTTCTTACGTATTGCGCATCATCGTTTATTACGGCAGGGGGAAATCAATATTTTTGTCGATGCACAGCAGCAACCGATCATGATGGAAAAACTGAATATGGGGGATAATCATTCCTGTATCAGTCTGGTGCCTTTAATGATGAATGGGGTGCGCTTACCTGCGGGTAGTTTGTTTTCAGCCAGTTATGACATCGAACAGCTGCCTAAGCATAAAAATAAGCAATATAAGGGCTATGTAATTCCAATTACAGCAATGAATGGTTTTTGGTTTTTACGCTTAACCACCTTGGCCGTGTCACCTGACAATCGTGCACGTGCCTTTGGCTATCATTTTAAACAACAGGTGGATAATGGGCTGTTTCGACCTGATAGCACCGAATTAAGTCAACTTGTGGAGATTGCCCAAGACCAAATTTTTGTAGGACATCCATGCTAAAAGCCTGTTATTCGCCTCGCTATTATGCACAAACGCATACCAATAGTATGGAAAAACTCACTGCTGTCGCTGAGGTATTACGGACTCAGCAGATGGTTGAACTGGTTGATCCTGGTAGCATTGATGTTGAACTGTTAAAGAAACTGCACAATCCACAGTATGTTGAAGCTTTTTTATCGGGACAGTCTGCATTTGCGACCATACAAGGGTTTAAGCCTTGGAATGAACAGCTTCGCGATGCAATTCTGGCAGTACAGGCGGGGCAATTGGTGGGTGCGGAGATTGCATTTAAAGAGGGTATTGCTGCCAATATTGCCCAAGGCTTTCATCATGCCAGTTATGAATCTGGTGCGGCCTATTGCACGTTCAATGGCTTGGCCTTAGTGGCAAAGCAATATCCAGAAAAACGTATCTTTGTTTTGGATTGTGATCAGCATGGCGGTGATGGGACTGCGATTTTCACCAATCGCATGACTAATTTGCTGAACTTTGGGATTTTTGGCATTCGTTTCGGTTGTAAGGCTGGTGATCGCAGTCTGACCCGTTATATTCATCCCAAACAAGGCAATTTTGATTTATATCGTGAAGCGATTTTTGAGGCTTTTCAATATGCCTCCCGTTGGGAGGCGGATCTGATGATTTATCAGGCGGGGATGGACTGCCATCAACATGATAAATATGGCTCTAAATGGTTTACGACGGAGTTATTATTCGAACGTGATCGAATTGTCTTTGAGATGGCCAAGAAAATGAAAATTCCAATGCTGTTCGTTTTGGCGGGGGGGTATCAGGCACTGGATGATTTAGTGCCATTGCATGTAAATACCTTTAAGGCGGCGAATGAAGTTTACTTTGCATAAGTTGATTTAGTGTTGGCCCAAAACCAGAAATAGGCCCAAAGAAATAAAGATTAAACCACCCAATATAGACATAGTTTTTTGGATACTTTGGGATTTATTCATTTTTCTCATGACGAATTCAGCCAGAAAAACGCATACAAGATCTGCAGAAATAAAAATCGTATTAACGATTAAACCTAAAAGGATGAATTGTAGCCAGACTGGTGATTCTGAAGCGCTATTGATAAATTGAGGTAAAAATGCGAGATAAAAAATCGCAGTTTTAGGATTTAATACTTCGACCAAGATACTTTCTTTGAGTGTTTTTCCTGCGATTTCTTCTTGAGCAGTGTTTAGCGTGTTGGATGTTGGAGTGTCTTTGATGAGTTTAATACCTAACCAGATTAACCAACATGCACCAAGGACTTTAATGACAGTGTATAAAACTGGAAATAAGTGAAATAGCGTCGTGAGCCCAACTGCGGCGGCTATGATATGGGCACATCCTCCTATAAAAAGTCCTAAAGTTGCCATGAAACCAGATTTTTGCCCTTTTGCTAAAGCTTGTGCGGCGGTATATAGCATTGCTGGACCAGGAATATAAGCAAAGATAAATGTAGTAATTAAAAAGGTGGTGAGTATTTCAAGCGATGCCATATTGTGCTCTTGCTGGATTTTTTACTATTATTTTAATAGAGCATTATTTTATATCATTTGGTCAGTTTTTGAGAAAAATAAAAGGAATATATTGGGTTTTCAATATATTCCTTAATCAAGTATAGAATGAAAATTAGCGTAATTTAGCTAACCAATCACCAAGCATTTGGACCATTTGGACCAACAGTAATAACACGATGACGGTTAAAATCACCACACTGGTGTCGAAACGTTGGTAACCATAAGAAATCGCCAAGTCACCAATACCACCAGCACCAACAGCACCTGCCATCGCTGTTGCACCAATGAGCGAGATCGTACCTGTGGTTAAATTCAGAATCAAAGAGCTACGTGCTTCAGGAATAATAAACTTAAAGATAATTTGCCAAGGTGAAGCACCCATTGCCTGAGCGGATTCAACAATGCCTTCATTCACTTCAAGTAATGAAGTCTCAATTAAGCGACCTAGATATGGGCCGACATAAATGGTTAAAGGTACAATCGCTGCCCATGTCCCAATTGATGTTCCAACTAACATTTTGGTCAGTGGAATCACCGCAATCAGTAAGATAATGAAGGGTAGGGAACGCAGTGCATTGACAATTGGGTTGAGGAAATAATAAATCGCACGATTTTGTAAGATGCCACCAGTTCGGGTAACCACTAAGGTAATGCCTTGGATTAAGCCCCAAATACAGCCAAACAGCAAAGAGAAGAACACCATTTGAAAGGTTTCTTGCAGCGCTGTAACAAACTGGTCAATTGAAAGCGAGCTATGCCAAAACGGAGCAGTGACTTGAGTCAGCCATTGTACAATTAAATCTCTCATTGGCTAACCACTCCAGACTGTTCAACTTTCACACCTTGAAGCTCAAGGAACTTTACCGTTTCTTGGATCATAAGCGGGTCGCCCAGCAGTTGAATAAACATTTGTCCAATCACCGTACCGTTAATTTCGGTCATGTTGGCAAATAGGATATTTAAACTGATATCAAACTGCTTAATCGCGGCCTGAATCACGGTTTCTTGTGCCGATGTACCCAAAAACTGCAGGCTATAAATACTATTATGGTGTTTGTGCTCAAGATTATTCAGAATATTGATCGGCAACTGCTGTTGCAATACGGTTTGAATAAAGGTTTTGGTGGTAGGATGTTGTGGTTGACTAAAAATATCTAAAGTCGGACCCGTTTCAATCACATGACCAGCTTCCATCACTGCGACATAATCACATACGGATTCAATCACATCCATTTCATGCGTTACCATCACAATGGTGATATTTTGTTCTTTGTTAATCTTTTTTAATAAAGCCAAAACCGATTTGGTGGTTTGTGGATCAAGTGCTGAGGTGGCTTCATCGCAAAGTAAGATCTTGGGATGATTTGCCAACGCGCGTGCAATTCCGACGCGTTGTTTTTGCCCACCAGAAAGTTCATCAGGGTAGGCATCTTTTTTGTGTTTAAGATCAATAAAATCTAAGAGTTCAACCAGACGCTTTTCACGTTCAGCTTTGCTATGACCTAATAGCTTAAGTGGCATTTCAATATTTTCAGACACTGTTTTGGTTTGAAGTAAATTGAAGTGCTGAAAGATCATGCCGATATTTGCACGTTCTTGACGAAGTGTCCGTGCATCCATTGCGGTAAAGTCTTTTTGATGAATGATCACTTGTCCCTGAGTCGGACGCTCAAGCAAATTAATCAAACGGATAAGCGTACTTTTACCTGCACCACTATAGCCGATAATGCCAAAGATACTACCGTCTGGGATCTCTAGATTGATCTGATCCAACGCATTGATCGTTTGACCTTTCAACTGATAGTGTTTCGAAATGTTTTTAAATTGGATCATGTTCGTCAGTACTATGGCAGAAAAGAAAAAACAGGCAAAATCACTTTGCCTGTTTTATTTGAGGGTATTATATTACGAATTTGCTTCGGTGAGATAGCTTGTTGGTTTGTTTACGTCAACTTTAGTACCCGCAAAGTGTTCTTGAACATATTTCTTCACAGCTTCAGTATGGTAAAGCGCGCCAACTTTTTGCAACACAGGATCATCTTTACGAGATTCAGCAGTTGCCAATACGTTTACGTTTAATTTGGTGCTTTGATCAACTGGCTCATAGAAAATCGCATCTTTGAGCACGTTTAAACCGCCTTCCATCGCAAGCGTATTACCTAATAAAATCGCATCAACTTCGTCTTTAACACGAACTGCTGTTGCCATTTGAATCGGCTTGATTACGATTTTCTTGCTGTTTTCGATAATGTCAGCAGGTGTACCTTTCACTGGATCGAAGTCAGCTTTTAACTTGATCAAGCCAGCACTTTGTAAAAGTAATAATGCACGAGATTCGTTTGCGCCATCATTTGGAATGGCAATGGTTGCACCTTCAGCAAACTCTTCAACCTTTTTCACTTTACTTGAGTAGATCCCCATTGGCTCTAAATAAGTCGTTGAAACAGGCGCAATCTTGTCTTTGTTTGCAGCATTAAAGGCAACAAGGTAAGCATAAGATTGGAATGCATTTAAATCGACTTCTTTGTTTGCAGCAGCAGTATTCATTGCCACATAATCTGTGAAGTTTTTAATGTCGAGTTTAAGACCAGCAGCTTTAGTTTCAGGTAAAGTTGCGATATAACGCCAGATGTCAGCGTCTGAACCCGTAGAAGCGATTACAACAGTTTGTAATGCAGCAGCATCACCTTTTTGTTCGGTCGATGCGGTATCTGGTTGTTTACTGCATGCGGCAAGTAATAACACCGATACACTTAAAAAAAGACTAATCAGCTTTTTCATGTATAAATCCTAATCGGAATAATGTCGAGAAAATCAGCATTTCTCTAGCATTAATGATTGCAATAGGTTTGTATGTTGTAAATTGGCATCGGCCTCAAACAATCATGTCAATTATTCTTGAAGTTTGAACTAGAGTCCTTTCCACAACACTAGAAAAATGAATGAATATTCATGTGCCCATTCTGTATCACAGAAATGAAAAAAATGAATAACACACCCTATTTTCTAATCAAATTTGGATTTAGCTGCAATTTGTTTTGTTAGGTTAAATATTCTAATCATTTGAAAATCATGAAAAAGAATATGGAGTTAACATAAAAACAACATCTAAAATTGGGGCAATCATATCAATAATTGAGTATGGGTTATAGAGGGGAGAATTGTACCATTGCGTATAAGAGACTGATTATTTGAAGAAAATTATGTGCTAAGTAAATATAAATGGATGATAGTTTTATAAATTTTCTAAAATACTTAAAAAGATGGATCAATTAAATAATAAATATATATTTTTCTGAAGTTTATATTTAAATAATGAATATAGAAGTTGATTTTATGCTGTTTCAGGAATAAAAAAGCCTTCCGAAGAAGGCTTTTTGGCTTGAAGTGGCTTATTCAGCTTTTTCACGTGCAATGGCACGGTAACCGATGTCACTACGGTATTGCATACCTGTAAAGGTGACTTGACCACATACTTCTAATGCATTGATTTGTGCTTCAAGTACGGTATCACCCAGTGCTGTTACACACAGTACACGACCACCAGCAGTAATCACATGACCATCTGCGCTCATTGCAGTACCTGCATGGAAAATCTTGGTGTCTTCTGGAGATTGACCAAGACCTGAAATCACATCGCCTTTGCGAACCGTTTCAGGATAACCGCCAGCGGCAAGTACGATACCAATTGATTTACGCTCATCCCATTCAGCTTCGCTTGGTAAATGACCTGCAATACCAGCTTCAACTAATTCAACCAAAGACGATTTTAAACGCATCATAATCGGTTGGGTTTCTGGGTCACCAAAACGACAGTTGAATTCGATCACACGCGGTTGACCTTGTTCATCAATCATTAAGCCAGCATATAAGAAGCCAGTATAAACATGACCATCTGCTGCCATACCATCAACGGTAGGGCGCATCACTTCATTCATGACCCGTTCAAAGACTTCTGCGGTTACGACTGGAGCAGGAGAGTAAGCCCCCATACCGCCAGTATTGGGACCTTCATCGCCTTCAAAAATACGTTTGTGATCTTGTGAGGTGGCCATCGGCAAGATGTTGTTGCCATCAATCATGCAAATAAAGCTGGCTTCTTCACCCGCAAGAAACTGCTCAATCACAACACGTGAGCCTGCTTCACCAAACTTATTACCTGCAAGCATATCGTCAATCGCAGCAAAAGCTTCTTCGTTGGTCATTGCCACGATCACGCCTTTACCTGCAGCTAGGCCATCAGCCTTAATTACGATCGGTGCACCATTTTGTTCAACGTAGGCTTTAGCCGCATCAACTTCAGTAAATACGTCATAAAAAGCGGTAGGAATGTTATGACGTTTTAAGAAGTGCTTGGCAAATGCCTTTGAGCCTTCAAGCTGTGCAGCGTACTGGGTTGGTCCCCATATTTTTAAGCCAGCTTCACGTGCTGCATCCACCACACCATTCACTAATGGTGCTTCTGGACCAACAATCACCAAAGCAACATCATTTGCCTTCGCAAATTCAATAATCGCTGGATTGTTTAAAATATCGAGTTCAACATTGATACATTTGTCTTCAGTTGCAGTGCCTGCATTACCTGGCGCAACAAATACTTGAGTGACTTTTGCATCTTGTGCGATTTTCCATGCAAGTGCATGTTCACGGCCACCGCTACCCAAAACTAAAATATTCATTATTAAGTTATTTCCCTTTTTCAGTATCTAAGAATATACCTGTTCAGAATAAAAAAGTCCCTCTGAATCTCCCCCAAACCCCTCTTTGAGAAAGAGGGGAGCAAGCTTATTCGAGTGAAAAAGTAAGTCCCCCTTTTTTAAAGGGGGATTTAGGGGGATTGCGTTGAGACTCAGATCATTTAGTGACGGAAATGACGCATACCTGTGAACACCATGGCAATGCCAGCTTCATCCGCAGCTGCAATGGTTTCTTCGTCGCGCATTGAGCCGCCTGGTTGGATAATACATTTAATGCCAGCTTTAGCTGCATTATCAATACCATCACGGAACGGGAAGAATGCATCAGATGCCATGACAGCACCTTCAACCACGAGGCCTGCATGTTCCGCTTTAATCGCAGCAATACGTGCCGAGTTAACGCGACTCATTTGACCAGCGCCTACACCAATGGTTTGACGGTTTTTGGCATAAACAATCGCATTCGATTTCACATATTTCGCTACTTTCCAAGCAAAGATTAGGTCATCAATTTCTTGTTCAGTTGGTGCACGCTTGGTCACAACTTTAAGATCATCTTTGGTGATCATGCCCAAGTCTTGGTCTTGAACCAATAAACCGCCATTTACACGTTTATAGTCAAGTTGTGCTGTACGTGCATCAATCGCAGGAAGTTCTCCACACACCAGCACACGGACATTCTTTTTCGCGCCAGTAATTTCAAGTACGCCATCCGCAATGCTTGGAGCGATAATCACTTCAACAAATTGACGATCTACAATCGCTTGTGCAGTTGCAGCATCTAATTCGCGGTTAAATGCAATGATGCCACCGAATGCTGATTCAGGGTCGGTTGCATAAGCAAGATCATAGGCTGCCTTGATACCATCTAATGAAACCGCAACACCGCAAGGGTTTGCATGTTTAACGATCACACAAGCAGGTTTTGCAAATGATTTCACACATTCAAGTGCGGCATCAGTATCTGCAATATTGTTATAAGAAAGCTCTTTACCTTGTAATTGCTTCGCAGTTGAAACAGATGCTTCTTTGGCATTGGCTTCTACATAGAAAGCTGCGTTTTGATGCGGGTTTTCACCATAACGTAAATCTTGTGCTTTATTTAGCTGTGTATTGAAGGTACGCGGGAACACATCTGCTTCGCCTTCTGCTTTACCTACACGTGCACCTAGGTAAGAGGCGATCATGCCATCGTATTGTGCTGTATGCTCAAACGCTTTTACCGCCAAGTCAAAACGTGTTTCATAAGACAAGCCACCATTGGCTTTTAATTCAGCAATAACTGAATCATAGTCAGAAGCATTTACGATAATACCGACTGAAGCATGATTTTTTGCTGCGGCACGGACCATGGTCGGGCCACCGATGTCGATATTCTCAATTGCATCTGCAAGAGAACAGTTTGGTTTTGCGACAGTTGCTGCAAATGGATACAGGTTCACAATCACTAGATCAATCGGATCGATATTGTGTTCTTGCATCACCGCTTCGTCCAGACCACGACGCGCTAAGATGCCTCCATGAATTTTAGGATGCAGTGTTTTTACACGACCATCCATCATTTCAGGAAAACCTGTATGTTCAGAAACTTCTACTACGGCGATATTGTTGTCTTTAAGCAACTTATATGTACCGCCCGTAGATAAAATTTCTACCCCTAGAGCTGCAAGATTTTGAGCAAATTCAACGATTCCAGTTTTATCGGAAACAGAGATTAAAGCACGTTTGATAGTCATGATTTTAGTCAACAGTTTGAAGTCTACAGATTGAAAATAAAAGGCAAAAAAAATGCCCACGAGAACGTGAGCATTTTATCAATTATTCACTCATTAAACCGTGAGCTTTTAACTTTTTGCGTAAAGTTCCGCGGTTAAGGCCTAAAATCTCAGCGGCACGTGTTTGATTGCCGCGAGTATATTCTAAGACCACAGATAAAAGAGGTTTCTCCATTTCTGCTAAAACCATGTCATAAACTTGAGATGGTTGCTCACCTTGCAATTGTGCAAAATAATGACGAACTGCGCGATCTACATGGATGCGAAGAGCGACATCAGATTGAGCCGTAAAAATAGGAGATTTGCTATTCATGCGTTTTAATCCGAAAAATCAAAATATCACTTGGGTAAAGTAATATAAATGTGGTCTAAATTACTGAGCCCTGTTTTAGATCCTAAAACAGTGACTCTAAAACAAAAGGACTATTAGCTTGCCACAAATCCTCGAATTGTGTAAAAAATAAGCGTAACAATAGTTAAATATTTGTTACCGCCTACTTTTAAAAACAAAAAAACCAACAATGCGCTTATGGGATAGAAGCACAGTTCGTTTAACGATTTTATTGTCTGTAAATTACGAGGAGTAAGTAGGTCAAAGCATTCGTGGCGCGTATCATACCACTGTCAGCGAAAAAGTGAGCAAATTAACTGCACTTTTTTTTGTTTTTTTGTCACTTTTTTGATCTTTTAGGGCTGTACAAATTCTAAACTATAGTCATTGAAGCTATTTTTGCTTTTCGGAAGGCTAAATTCAAAGCGAAATGGACTGTTTGATGGAATGCGTTGAATCGTTTTTAAACTGTCAACCAAATAGTCTTGTGGTTTGAGTAGTAGATTAAAAACAGCTTCATCATTTTGTTTGAGCACGACTTTAATAGAAGGGAGTACTACACTATTCTCGTGATGATTTAAAAGTACGCCCGAAAAAACAGTTGCGTCTTTTTCGCCACGCTTAATTTTTACTTTTTCAAAGCTGAGATATTTGTATTGCTCATTGCTGGTTTGGCACGAGAAAATACCACAGGCATAATTAAACATCTGGTTTAGCGCAGGGCTTTCGTGCATGAGTTTTGGGTTGAACCACAAAATCTGAAATGCAAAAACTAAAATCAAAGCAATATTGCCAACACCCCATAAGGTGTAATACATCCACCCATGCTGTTTCTCATTATTCTCATGGTCAATCAGTAAAGTATCTTCTGAAAGATTTAAATTGGGGAGGGCGGTAACAGGCTCAGTATTGAAATAATTGAGGTTGTTGAGATAGGTCAATAAATCAATATTTGAGTTTTCAATTTTCTGATCAAAGATGCTCAAAATCTGCATTTGCTTTTCTGCAAAGGAGCTGTCAGGTTGAATTGAAGAAAAAAGTGAGCGATTGACAGGTGTCGGAATCGCTTCACTGTCTATTTCTAATAAGTTGGTTAATGCATTAAAGTTAATGACGCATTTTGGACAACAAACCATACCCTGTGCAACACTGAGTTGTGAAAGGGTCACTTTGTACACAGTTGAACATTTAGGGCAGCGGGTTTGTTTTTCACTCATAAGTAACAATGTTCTCAAATTGTTGTTTTACGTTTTCCTGAAATGCGACACCAGTTCTCTTCACGCTTTTCGATCTCTAATATATCAAAAAACTGTGAGTAAACACTAGAAACATCAGCAACTTGCTCTTCGATTACACCAGCAAGTGCGAACTCGCCCTCATTTTTTATTAAAGTTGAGAATTCAGGCGCAAGTGCCATTAAAGGTGCCGCTAAAATATTGGCGACAAGGACATCTGCTTGTTGTGGTTTAAATTCTTGATCAAACTCTTCGGGTAATCCTACAGAAAGACGATCCAGTACACCATTTAATTCTGCATTTTGTTTAGTCGCAAGTACCGCTTGTGGGTCAATATCAGTCGCATAGACTTTTTTAGCACCCAATAGTAAAGCCGCAACACCTAAGATGCCTGAACCACAACCATAATCGATGACAACTTTGTCTTTTACATCGGTTTTACCTAACCACTGCAGGCACAAGAAAGTGCTGGCATGGTTGCCAGTACCGAAAGCCAGACCTGGATCTAGCTTGATATTGGTTGCATCAGCTTCAGGGGGTTCTAACCATTCTGGTACGATCCAGTATTTTTCACCAATTTGAATTGGTTCGTAATAATCCATCCACGCGCGTTCCCAAACTTGGTTTTCCAGATATTCATGGCGCATAGGTACATCAGGAAGTTGGCCTTTTAAGAAAGCTTCTAAAGTATCGACATCAATTGGGTCATCTTCTTCTTGTTGGTAAATCCCCGTGACGATAACTTTATTCCAAAGCGGGGTTTCTCCAGGTAATGGCTCAAGCAAAGCTTGGTCTTCAGCATCATCTAAAGTCACGCTCACCGCGCCTAATGACAGGAGTAATGTTTCGGTCAGTTCGACTTGGTTTTGATCAACAGTAATATGAATTTGTAGCCAGTTCACAGGAAAACCTAAATAAATGTATTTGTGCTTATTGTAATAGATTCATGCTTGTTAAAGGGATTATAAAGTAGACAGATTACAATTTTAAGATGAAATATTTTGTCCTAATGCAATCTATTATATTGTTTTTATATAAAAGAAGACCAAATTTGGCCTTCTTTTATATCATTTGTTTATTCTGCATTAAGGTGCAGTTTGTTCGACATCAGGCGCTACTGGCGGTGTAGGAGCCATAGGAGGCGCTTCCATAGGCGCAGTACTATTGTCTACAGGTGCACTACTGACTGGACGAGGAGCAGACTGGGTTTCAGAAAGGCGACTTTGGGTCTCGACGGTCGCATTAGATGCTGGTGTTGGCGGTTGGAATGCTAACTTACCCGCTTCATTTGGCTCACATGAACCATTGAAAACAACGCCTTTAAATGCAAATGAAACTGGATCACCTTGTTTTTTGCCTTTACAGACCTGTTGATATTTTTTGGCCTGTTGGTCTTGGCTAGCTTTGGTATCTGCATGCGCAGCTACGCTAAAACATAGGCTACAAATAAGAGATGAAAATAAAAGCTTTGAGTTCATATCATTGTCCTAAAGTATTTTTTATACACTTTTTAGAATAAGAAACTGGGCAGATAAAACAGTGGTGTTCAAGTTAATAGTGATGAATCGCTGTGTGCCGTCTAAGAGAAAAATGCAACATAAGGTTTCTTTTTGTATGTTCTGTAGCCAGAACAGGGAGTTGCAATCCTCAACTATCTTGACGGTTTTTGGCAATTTAATGCAAAACTCCTGTATAATGCTCTGTCATTTTTTGAATACACATTTACCACTATGCACTATCCTAAAGTTTACGACGTTATCGTAATTGGCGGCGGTCACGCTGGTACGGAAGCAGCGCTTGCTGCGGCACGTATGGGAAGACAAACATTATTGTTAACGCATAACATTGAAACTTTGGGGCAGATGAGCTGTAACCCAGCAATTGGTGGTATTGGTAAATCACATCTTGTTCGCGAGATCGATGCACTTGGTGGTGCAATGGCACTTGCTGCGGATAAAGGTGGTATTCAATTCCGTATTTTAAACTCTCGTAAAGGTGCGGCTGTCCGTGCAACACGTGCGCAAGCGGACCGTGTACGTTATAAAGCAGCGATTCGCGATACTTTAGAAAATCAGGCGAATCTGGATATTTTCCAGCAAGCTGCAGACGACTTAATTGTTGAAGGCGATACCGTTAAAGGTGTTGTGACCCAAATGGGCATCCGTTTTGATACCAAAACAGTGGTATTGACGACAGGGACTTTCTTGGGAGGCGTGATCCACGTTGGTCTACAGAACTCAAGTGGTGGCCGTGCGGGTGATCCTCCATCAATTGCTTTAGCGCATCGTTTGCGTGAGCTGAAATTACCTGTTGGGCGTTTAAAGACGGGAACTCCACCACGTATTGATGCCCGCACCGTCGATTTTTCTGTCATGACACCACAGCCGGGTGATTTCCCATCTCCAGTGATGTCATTTATGGGGGATGCTTCTATGCATCCTGAACAAGTGAATTGCTATATCACGCATACCAGCGAAAAAACCCATGAGATTATTCGTGGTGGTCTAGATCGTTCACCAATGTATACCGGTGTGATTGAGGGTGTTGGTCCACGTTATTGCCCATCAATTGAAGATAAAATTCATCGTTTTGCTGATAAAGATTCACATCAAGTGTTCTTGGAACCAGAAGGCTTAGATACCCATGAGCTTTATCCAAACGGAATTTCAACTTCTCTACCATTTGACGTGCAGTTCAATTTGGTTCGTTCAATCCGTGGTATGGAAAATGCACATATTCTACGTCCGGGCTATGCAATTGAATATGACTACTTCAATCCGCAAGCATTAAAATTCACACTTGAAACCAAAGCGATTCAAAATCTGTACTTTGCTGGTCAAATCAACGGGACTACTGGTTATGAGGAAGCGGGTGCACAAGGGTTGCTTGCGGGCTTAAACGCTGCACGCCGTGCGTGGGAACAAGAAGAATGGACACCAAAACGTGATCAAGCTTATATGGGTGTATTGGTTGACGATTTGATTACATTGGGTACCAAAGAGCCGTACCGTATGTTCACTTCGCGTGCGGAATATCGTTTGATGTTGCGTGAAGACAACGCCGATCAACGTTTAACCTCTATTGGCCGTGAACTTGGTTTGGTAGATGATGAGCGTTGGGCTGCATATAGTGAAAAAATGGAAGCAGTTGAGCGTGAAACCTCTCGTTTACAGCATTTATGGGCGGCGCCGAATAACCCAATGGGTAAAAAATTCGTCGAAATGACCGGTGCTGATCTGAGTAAAGAATGTAGTGCCATCGATTTGCTGAAACGTCCGAATATCAATTTTACTCAAATTGCTGAATTAACTGGTTCAGAAGTATCTGAGCAAGTGGGCGAGCAAATTGAAATTGCGGTAAAATACCAAGGTTATATTAATCGTCAACATGAAGATGTGGCTCAATTAAAACGTCTTGAAGAAACTAGAATCCCTGCTGATTTTGAATATGAGGGTATTTCAGGTTTATCACGTGAGATCACATTAAAGTTAAACACTGTTCGCCCTGAAACCTTAGCGCAAGCAAGTCGTATCCCTGGGGTAACACCAGCTGCGGTACAGTTATTGATGATCACGATCCGTAAAAATAATATGGCGAAAAAGTCGGCGTAATTGCCGCCTTCGTCTATTGTCGTTAATGTTAAAAACACCCTTTGTAGAAGGGTGTTTTTTTCTGCTAAGCAAATTCTGTTTAATTGGGGCGATGAGTAAATGAACAATTGGCTAATTTTATTCATTGCGATTACTGCAGAAGTGATCGCAACCTCTGCCTTAAAAAGTAGTGAAGGTTTTACCAAGCCTGTTGCTTCTATTGTGGTTGTGGTGGGTTATGTGATTGCATTTTATTGCTTATCTCTAACCTTAAAAACGATTCCTGTCGGCGTTGCGTATGCGATTTGGTCTGGCGTTGGAATTGTTTTGATTACTACAGTAGCGTGGTTTGTGTTCGACCAAAAACTGGATATTTGGGGAATCATTGGGATTGTCTTGATTATGAGTGGTGTGTTGATTCTTAATTTGCTGTCTAAAACCAGCTCGCATTAATATTGTAATAATAAAAAACCGAGCTGTATTAGCTCGGTTTAAGAAAATCTTTGGCTATTTTTATAACGCTACCTCAATCTCTTGTTTTAAATTTTGCTGATCAAATTGCGTATTGGCATCAATTTGCGCATAGGCTTTTGGTAAGAGGTGGCGTGCTACGCGATTCACTCTTCTTTCTAGCCATTTCGGCATGTTGATCGCTAAGGGATTGGTTTCGGTCACAGATGCATCAGTCATCACCCGAGTTCCCATAATATAATCAAACCATGGCTTAGTCACACACCAATTGGCATTTTGATTGCTGGTCATGTGGTGATCATAGTGCCAAGGAATGCGTTTTTTAGCGAACTCTGGATCGAGGTGTGATTTGGCATGCACCTTCCAATAATTCCAAATGCCATAGTACAGACCCGCGGTAAAGAAAGGTGCAACCGGTAGAAAAATGGTGGATGCAGCAGCTAAGCCGATGAGTGCTGATTTTTCATTATACATTTCAGAATTTTTAAACATCGACTCAGCATAACCTTCATCATGAAAGTCATTTAAGCGAGCGCGTTTATGATGCGCGATATGGGTAAAGAATGGGCTGTTTCTATTTTTGCTTGGAAATTCATGTAACCAGACTTTGTGAAAATACCATTCCATACCATTAGCGACAAAAATACCGACTGGAAAACCGATCATGAGAGATTACCTCGTAAAACATGGATCGGATTTTAAGAAGGTTTACAGGAATTGTTTTGACTGATCTGGCAGCTTTTATTTGCCTGTTCAATCAATTCAAATTTGTTTGCGTTGGCGATATGCCGTTGGCGTTTCCCCAGTCCAACGTTTAAATGCTCTTGAAAATGCTGAGGGCTCAGAAAAGCCAGTCAGATAAACAATCTGGTCGATGCTTTCTTGGGTTTGGGAAAGTAGTCGCCGTGCCAGACGCTCACGATAATGGGCAATGACTTTTTCATAGCTGGTATTTAACAGTTGTAAATCAGCTCTTAAGCTACGAGCGCTGCGATTTAAATGTTGCGCTACACTATTTTGATCAAATTCCCCTGATTCTAGTAAACCATTAGCCAAGATCTTTTCGATTGCATAAATCAGTTGATGTTTATTCAGTAACTCAAGTTGTGAAGCAGCATGGTGTTCGTGAACTTTTAGCAACTCGGCTTCATAGGCGGGAGAGGGTGTATTCAACTGAGTTGCATTAAAGCAGATATAGCCATTACTTTGACTGAGTTTGACGGGACATCCCCAGATTTTTTGATATTCCTGTTGATGCGCACCCTCTGGGTGAGGCAGGCCAATTTCAGTCGGCGTAAAAGTTCCGTCACTAATATATTTTAAGAAGTTAAGCAGAATCCCGATTGCACATTCTAGATAATGTCGTACTGGATGATTGAGACCTGAGATCATCGCTGTTGTTTCGTTAATGAGATCAAGTTGGAAGGACATTGCGTCGGTGAGCAAGGCTTGATAACGAATCGTACGTTTTAAGCCTTCACCAAATGTGGGGCTGCTCAAAAAAAGATATTCAACGACTTGTCCCCGAAAAGGAGGAATATGGTGACCTACATGCAAGCCAACATCTGAATCTTGACTGATTTGTTGTGCTGCTTGCCAAAAACGCCGTTGTGTGGCGTTGTCTCGGCGGACAAACTTATCAGGTGGTTGATCAGGTAAATGAACCCGAGCAAAGATCGCGGCGGCATCCAGATTCATTTTTTGCATGGTTTGATAGACCATCCATAAAAAGATACCTGCATCACTGGTTTTTTTTGAAGTCATAAAACAGGATAAAGATGTGTTTTAAAATAATATACGCTGTTCTTTTTAATATAGAAATGGATTGAGTTTAAATACGAGCGGGGAAGGTACTTATGCAAAGATAAGTACCATGTAAATTATGCTGACTCATTCCATTTTAACAACGTTGTCAATGTGATGTGTATTCAACCTTACAATCAATCAGATTAAGCTAAGACCAGTGCTTTAATCTTGCTGGCTTTTTCAAAGTGATCCAGTCGATGCTCCATGATCCACCAATGTGCAGCCTCCATGAGAAGTTCAGGATCATCATTTTTATTGGCGAAGAAAGCATAAAAAGAAAGCCCGACGGTTTCGCCTTTTTTGGCAATTTTTTCATCGCAAATATGGATAATTTTGGCTTTTAACTCGGCTCTCATGTTGTTCTAGGCTCTGATGGATAAGTTTGGCTGCAGTATAGCATTTTACATATAAGTGATTGTCCTCGTTCGCTTTACTGCTTATTTTATTGAAATTAAAAAGTCAGCGATGCATAAGCTGACTTCAGTGGTTTTAATCATGTTATAGCGAAAAAATTAGAATTTTTTCTCTAGTGAGAATTGGATAGAGGGGATACTTTCATTGCTTCTCGCCTGATATAAGCTGCCATCTGTTTGATTGGTGAGGCGTTCCTTATAATGGGTGCTTAAGAGATTATTTAGATTAAGACTTGCTGCCCAGCCATGACTAAAGCGTTTGGTTGCACTCAAATCTAAGCTAAAACGTTCATTGGTGGTGCGATCATACGGTTGGCCATCTAAGGCGCGGGTAAATTCAGGCGTGTAACTCACGTTCACACTGGTTGAAAGTTGCCATGGTTTATAGCTATACGATAAGCCCGCACTGGTATTATAAGGCGCAACATCACTGGCTAAGCGTTCACGGTGTTGCTCATCTTCAATTTTGGCGCGAATTGTTGAGACTTGCCCATTGAGCATAAATGAATGCCCAGCTTCAGTTTGTTTGAGTGCATAGCGTCCAGATAATTCAACACCATAGGTGGTCGCTTGATCTTGGTTTTGTGGGCGCTCCACATAACGTGTGCCTTCAAGTGCGATGACTTTCTCGATGTAATCTTTAATTTCACGATGATACGCCGTGACGCTCACACCACCACTGGCAGAGTCATAGGCGAGGGTAGATTCAGCTGCACGGATTTTTTCTGGTTTTAGATTGGGATTGCCGCCACGATCGGGATTATTCAAGCTACCTGCATCAGTATCTGTAGAGACAGTCACATTCGGAATCAGTCGATCGGTATTCGGACTTTTAAACGCTTGGCTTAAATTGGTTTGAATCGACCATTGCTCGGTTAGGTCAAAACGATATGCCAAAACAGGACTTAAATGTTGATCTTGGTAATCAACCAAGCCCGAACGATTTAACCATTCTTGGCGTGCACCTACAGTGATGGTTTGGCGGTCGGTAAAACGCCAGCTACCCTCACCATAAACAGCATAGCGTTGTTCATCAAGGCTTTTGCTCACATTACTATCGAGTTCGTTGCTACGTGTATCAAAACCAAATTTAATTTGACGGTCTTTATCTAATTTACGAACCCCATCATAGGCAAGACCATACTCATTTACAGTTTCATCGGTATAAGTTGTATTTTGTGGCGAGCGGGTGAGTTGGGTTTCCGTCTGACGTTCAACAGACAAACGGATTTTATCACTCAGATCTTTGTCTTTACGTTCATAACGGGTGTTTAAGCGAATACTATCGTTTTTGTCATCTTGAGTCTGATTGGCCGAATAGCCATCCATTTTGATATTGCGATAGAACAATTCAGCAATCAACTTTTGTTGATCATCCAGATCATATTGTAAGCGAGGGGAAAACATCTGCATGGTACGGTTAGTGGTACGAAGTTGTTCACGCGTTCCTGTTGCTGTTTCTGTTTTAGTCATTGAGGTATTGTCTATCCACATTTGATTGGCAGAGACACTATACGACCACTGATTTTCACGACCGTCTGCTTGAATGTTGATTTGTTTACGCTCTGATTGTTGTTCACCATTATCACGTAAGCCGTAGCCTAATTTTACTGTTCCATTTAAGCGGATATCTAATGGCTCTTTTAAAATAATGTTTATGACAGCGGAGGATGCAACTGAGGCTTGGGCAACACTCGGTTGTTTGATCACTTCAATACGTTCAATCATTTCTGGCGTAATGGTATCAATGACGGACATCCCACCACGAGGACCTCCTTGCACTGGTTCACCGTTGACTAAAAAGGTGGGTGCTCCGCCACCACGAAAACGCATGCCTGAAGCACCACTACCACCGCGTGGTCCTTGGCCAAAAGCAGGGATCTGAAATCCAGCAGCGCGTCTTAAAGCATCCATCACAGATTGGTCGCCGTATTGCAGCATTTCTTCACGGCTAATGATAGTTTTCGGTACCGCACTAATGTCATCATCTTTGGCTTTTTGGGGTTCTGCAGAAGCTTTGAATGAAAGGGTTGGTAAAAGCTGTGTGCTTGATTCTGTCGACGTTGAAGTGGGTGGCTTAATCTGGGGTTCGGTCGCGTAAATGGATGCACTTATACTGAGTAAGGCTGAGCTGAGTACACTCAACTTTCCATAAGAAATAGTATTCTTCATTGTCAAACCCCAAAAAATGATCAAATTATTTTCCGTGTAGCCTAATGTAAAATTGTGTAGAAAAATGGAATTTACTCCTAAGAACTCAAAGATTTAAAAATTATTTTCAAGCTTGGGTTTGAAGATGAGAATAAAGCATAAATTTTAAATGCATAAGAAATGGCCTATTAAGTTAAAAAATTAATGCAAAAAATGATGAAAATGAGAATGATTTTTATTAAAATTGTAGTGTTTTTTAATTTTTAATATTTTTTTAATTTTTGTCTGAGTTTTTTGAGAAGTTTTATGCGTTCTTTACCTTTAAATATGCATCACAAGCCTATTTTTAAATTTAGCTTGTTAAGCATGATGCTATTGCAAGCACAGTATGCGTTTGCCAATGAGACTGCTGCACCAGCTGCAGTGATGCCGACCATTAAAATTGAGGCGATGAGTGAGCTTGATCCAGTCAAAAGTTATATTGATTATGATCAGGCAAGCGTGACTCGTAATGGCCTCAAGAAAAAAGACATCCCGCAGACCATCGATACCATTGATGTGCAAAAATATAAAATTTACGGGGCAAATGACCTTAGTGTCATGCTACAAGGGACGCCAGGCGTAACTACCACATATGATACACGTGGCGATGGCATTATGATTCGTGGGTTCAGTGCCGATACCAGTGATATTTATCGTAATGGTGTGCGTGAAGGGGGGCAAGTACGTCGTAGTACTGCCAATGTAGAACGTATCGAGATTTTAAAAGGGCCTGCGTCTGTACTTTATGGTCGTGGTGCAGGCGGTGGTGTCGTGAACATGGTCACCAAGTTTGCTAATTTTGATTCAAAGAGTTCTGTTGGTGTTTATGGCGGATCTTATGAGAATATTGGTGGTACTTTAGATATTAATCAAGTGGTCAATGATAATTGGGCTGTACGTTTGGTTGGAGAGAAGTCTGATACCAATAGTTTTCGTTCAGGTATTGGTACAAAGCAATCTATGTTTTCACCAAGTGTGACTTATCGTAGTGATGATGAAAAACTACTTTGGACCACAGAATATACCTATGACAAATTAGATCGTGTTCCAGATCGAGGGCCTTCATTTTCGGTATTAAGTCGTTTCCCTGAAAATATCTTGAGAGAAACAGGTTTTGCAACCTCATCGGATTTCATTATCGATGAATTACAAACAGTACGTACTGACTTAAAATACGAATTTGCGCCAGATTGGAAGTTCCATTGGGCATTAAGTTATCGACAAGCGAATCAAGATTTCGATAACTTCTTTGGTGGAAGTTATTGTACTGATAGTACAAAAGGCTGCAAACCAGGTTACATCAAGCAATCATATGCTTGGCAAGAAACCATGAATAAAACAACAACGAATACCTTTGATATTACGGGTAAGTTTAATACAGGGAAATTAGAACACCAACTGATGGTCGGTGCAGATTGGTCACATGAAGACCGAGAGCCGAAGTTAGGCAACTATTCAAGTGGCGATAAAGCAGGATTGTATTATCAATTAATTAATCCTTACAATCCAAGAGATTATCAATCATCATTTGATCGAGTTAATGGTAGGCCAATCGAAACTTCTTATACGCACCAAAATAATGATAGTTTAGCATTTTTTGTACAAGACCTGATTTCATTAACACCAACATTAAAAATGATGCTTGGTGCTCGCTATGATCAATATGAAGTTTCTACGCGCGATACTTCTACTATATCTCAAACTTATGGAGCAACTGTTAAAATTGATGCGGAAACATTTAGTCCCAATATCGGATTTGTTTGGCAGCCAATTGACAGTCAAAGTTTATATACATCCTATAGTAAAAGTTTTGCACCATTTGGTGGAAGTGCTGGGCTTTCTCCTTTTACTAGTGGGACGGTTGACTTAGAAACATTCAATGCTGAACCGCAATATAATGAACAATATGAAATAGGTATAAAAAGCGATTGGCTCGATGATCGTTTAAGTACTCAATTTTCTGTCTTCGATATCCGTAAGAAAAATATTCGTTACCGTCCGAATCCAGATGATGAGCCATCATTATATGTCGTTGGAGGGGAACATCAATCTAAGGGGGCGGAGTTTAGTTTTATCGGTCGTATGATGGATAATCTATTTGTGCGTGGCGGCTATGGTTATACTGATGCTGACGTTAAACAAGATAAAGTAAGGCCAGAGAATGTAGGACATTATTTAGCTAATACAGCCAAAAATACTGGTAATTTATTTATCCGTTATTTGCCATTGGATAATATTTATACAGAGATTGGGGCGACCTACAATGGCTCTTTTTATACCAATATTTCTAATAATCCCGATACAAAAATTGATGGTTGGACTCGTTTCGATGCTGCCGTTGGTTATAAAGGAGAACATTGGGGTGCGACCTTAGCGGTAAGTAATTTAACAGATAAAGTGTATTGGAGATCAAATACAATGCCAGGTACGCCACGCAACTTCTTGGTGCGTTTGAACTACCAGTTCTAATCTAAATACGTTATTGTGACTTTAAGCACTTTTGTCTAGACAAAAGTGCTTTCTTATTTTTTAGCTGCTGAAAATGAACAGTTTTTTCTATTACAAAGATATGGTTTATATCTATCTTATTGAATTATATAAAAAGTCATTGCAAAAAAAACTGGAATATTCTAATATTTGATTGAGTAAAAATTAAGCAAATAAATTATGAAAATAACTATATAATTGTGATGTAGTTATCATTTGTGATTTTAATATGCGTTTTTGTTCTCGTTTTCATTCTTTTTTGTTAACATTAAAGAAAACTCATAATAGAGATAATAATAATGAAGATTAAAATTACGATCATCTTGACCTTTTTGGTGCTTATTTTGGGTTATGTCGCTTATGTGGATGCTCAAACAAAAAAACGCCAAGAACTACTTAAAATTGTTCAAGATGCTGAAAGTAGCTTGAACACAATACAACATAGTCCTCATACGCATTTATCCTCATATCAACGTACACATTAGTTTTTGTGGGGAATATAAGACCATTGTTAGCTCAATCATCCGAGATTGGGCATGAAATGCGCTTTTTTTGTGTTGTGATACTCAAGTTTTGAGTAGAATCTGTTAAAATATTTACCATTAAATAAAAAGCTGCATTTTGAGATGCGGCTTTTTACGTTTTGATATCGGAATCGAATCTATACATATTCTCTGCGTAGCAAGTGCAAAACTGGCATATAGATTGCTTTGAGCCTTGTATACCTTTTTGTGTACATTCAAAAAAGATTGCAAACACAAACGTATAGATTTCACATTCTACGATCTTAGATTTCAACAGGTGCTATGTTATGACAACGCCTAATGCTTCGGCTGGTTTGCTAGAACGCTTATTTAAATTAAGCGATAACAAAACCAACTTTAGAACAGAAGTTCTAGCAGGTGTAACTACATTCTTGACGATGTGTTACATCATCATTGTAAACCCACTCATTCTTTCAGAAACTGGCATGGATCACGGTGCTGTGTTTGTTGCGACCTGTTTGGCTGCAGCAATTGGGTGTTTGGTCATGGGGATTATTGCGAACTACCCAATCGCACTTGCACCTGGTATGGGCTTAAATGCTTATTTTACCTATTCAGTCTGTTTAGGCATGGGCGTGCCTTGGCAAACTGCTCTCGCTGCAGTTTTTGTCTCAGGTTTGGTTTTCCTTGCAATCAGCTTCTTTAAAATCCGTGAAGCGATTGTCAATGCAATTCCAATGTCTCTGAAATTTGCAATTGGTGGTGGTATTGGTTTATTCCTTGCCTTAATTGCACTGAAAAATGCAGGCATTATTGTTGATAATCCAGCGACTTTAGTGGGGCTTGGGGATATTAAGCAACCAACAGTCTTATTGGCCTTATTTGGCTTCTTGATGATTGTGGTTTTACATCAGTTTAAAGTCCGTGGCGCCATCATCCTCAGTATTTTGGTGGTGACTGCAATTGCAACTGCAATGGGCTTGAATGAGTTTAAAGGTGTTGTTGGTCAAGTTCCTTCTTTAGCACCAACCTTTATGCAAATGGATTTTAAAGGTTTATTTACTGCCAGTATGGTTGGGGTGATTTTTGTGTTCTTTATTGTCGATTTATTTGACAGTACAGGAACCTTAGTGGGTGTATCACATCGTGCAGGTTTGTTGCAAGATGGTAAATTGCCACGCTTGAAGAAAGCCTTATTTGCTGACTCAACTGCAATTGTTGCCGGTGCTGCTTTAGGTACTTCTTCAACAACTCCTTATATTGAATCTGCTTCGGGTGTTGCAGCTGGCGGGCGTACGGGTTTAACCGCAGTCGTTGTTGCATTCCTATTCATTGGTTGCTTGTTCTTGGCACCATTGGCTCAATCTGTTCCAGGTTTTGCAACTGCACCTGCATTATTATTTATTGGTGTGTTGATGATCCAAGGGATTACACATATTGATTGGGATGATATTACTGAAGCAGTTCCTGCATTTTTAACCATCGTATTTATGCCATTTACCTATTCAATTGCGGATGGTATTGCGATGGGCTTTATCAGCTATGCTTTAGTTAAATTACTGACAGGAAAAGCAAAGACAGTTCCTTATATGGTCTGGATTATTGCGGCGCTGTGGGTGTTTAAATTTGTTGCATTTGGTGGCTAAGCAAAACATCGCTATTCTTTTATCATTCTCTTTTTGAGCTGTTGTTGTAATGGCTCATTTTCAAGAGAGCTTAAAGGGCGTTATTTCGATAACACCCTTTTTTCTTTAGACGTGGAGTTAATATGAATCAAATCGAGCTGATTCGTGCTTTACCCAAAGCCGAATTGCATGTGCATATTGAAGGGACATTTGAACCAGAACTGATGTTTGCTATTGCACAGCGTAATCAGATTCAGATTCCTTATCAATCGGTTGAAGAAGTGAAGCAAGCCTATAACTTCCATAATCTTCAATCATTCCTTGATATCTATTATGCAGGCGCGAACGTGCTGGTGCATGAACAAGATTTTTATGATCTGGCTTGGGCATATTTTGAAAAATGTGCTGAAGACCATGTCGTACATACCGAAATGTTCTTTGACCCACAAACGCATACTGAGCGTGGGGTTGAGTTTGCAACCGTGTTGGCTGGTTTAAAACGTGCCTGTACAGATGCAAAAGAAAAGTTAGGGATCAGTTCTCAGTTGATCATGTGTTTTTTGCGCCATTTAAGCGAAGAAAAAGCATTTGAAACGTTGGAACAGGCATTGCCATTTAAAGATGATATTATCGCGATTGGTTTAGACTCAAGTGAAGTTGGGCATCCTCCAGCGAAATTTGAACGTGTTTTTGCCAAAGCACGTGAAGCAGGTTTCTTGATTGTAGCGCATGCTGGTGAAGAAGGTCCGCCAGCATATATCTGGGAAGCGCTGGATTTACTGAAAGTGAATCGTATTGACCATGGTGTGCGCTCAGAAGAAGACGAAGGTTTGATGACGCGTTTAATTGCTGAGAAAATGCCATTAACGGTTTGTCCTTTGAGTAATTTAAAACTCTGTGTCGTCAATGATATGGCTGATCACAATATCCGTCGTTTATTACAGAAGGGCGTGCATGTTACTGTGAACTCGGATGATCCTTCATATTTCGGTGGTTATATGAATGATAACTTTGTGGCGATTCAGCAGGCTTTGGATTTAAACAATGATGAGTTAAAACAGTTGGCAATTAATTCTTTCGAAGCTTCATTTATTTCAGATGAAGAAAAACAGAAGTGGATTGCTGAAGTAAAACAAATCTAAATAAAAAAACCGCGTAAAGCGGTTTTTTTATGCATGGAAATTTATTTGGGTTGGCGCAACATACTGAGTAGGACATTATCTTTATCAATCAAATGATGTTTGATTGCCGCTAAAGCATGTCCTGCAACCAATAAACCCGCAAACCATGAGAGATAAATGTGAATTGGTTTAACAATTGCAAGTAAGTCTGGATTGTCTTGTACTAGGCGTGGAATTTCGAATAAATATAAAACAGGTGCAGGGTGTCCAGCGCTCCAGCTAAATAAACAGCCTGTAATTGGCAGTGCGAGTAGCATTAAATACAGCAGGAAATGTCCAACATGTGCCAAAGTTTTCATCAGCGGCGACATGGTGTCTGGCAATTGAGGGGCAGGGTGGGTATAGCGCCAAAAAATGCGAATCACAACCAAGAAAATGATGGTGGTCGCGATATTCTTATGTAGCGTAATCACATTGCCCTTAAAGCTTCCATCAACCTCATAGCTGAGGAAGTTGCCACTATAGAAGCCAATCAGCCAGGCGGCAATGAAAATAACAGCCATGAGCCAGTGAATAACTTGTGCCGTACGCGTGTAATATTGTGCTGAGGTTGACATTGCAACATCCTGGCTTTGTTATAGGTAATTATTTTTAATAATAGATAGCGCTTTTTCATTCTCCTACAGTGTAAATGTAACGGAGCGTTTTATGAGTAGAACGGTGTAAAGCTTATAAATGGCGTGTGATTGTTATATTATGTAAAGATCGCGCTGAGTCATATCATAAAACGTATCATTTAGGCACAATACGCCTGCCAAAATTTAGATACAGGTTAGAAATCATGAAAAAGTTGGTACTTATTGTTGCCCCTGTTGTTTTAGCTTTAACAGGATGTGTTACGCCAGATGGAAGTAATTCGGCTGGAGCAACTTCTCAGCAGTTAGGTATGGCGGCATTGAAAGTTGCAGTAAATGCAAAATGTATTAATGAAATCAATGCACTTCCAGCTTGGAAAACAGCGACCCGTTTGATGACAGCGGAACAGCGCGACAATATTCAAACTGAAGTGTGTGGCTGTGTCAGCGAAAAGGCACCAAACAGCGTGACTGCGGTTGAATTAGCGACGGCTGCTATTGACCCAACTGCGCGTGCGACCATTGTGACTCAAGTTGTTTCGCAAACTGTGAATGCTTGTGTAGCAGAAACTTTACAAAAAGCTAGTTAAGCAGAATAGGCTGAGTCATCAGCCTTTAGAGATTTTTTATGAGAGTTGCAGGTGTAGATGAGGCGGGGCGTGGGCCTTTAGTAGGTTCTGTTGTTGCTGCCGCAGTCATTTTAGATCCAAATAATCCGATTGAAGGCTTAAATGACTCTAAAAAGCTAACCGAAAAAAAACGGGAAAAGCTTTTTGTTGAGATTCAGGAAAAAGCTTTAGCTTGGTCAATTGCTGAAGCAAGTCACACTGAAATTGATGAGTTGAATATTTTACAGGCCACGTTTCTTGCCATGCGTCGTGCAGTAGAAGGTTTAGCAACTCAACCTGTCAAAGTGATCGTGGATGGAAATCAGATTCCAAAAGGAATAACGATTCCGTGTGAGGCGATTGTTGGTGGGGATGCCAGCCATGCTGAAATCAGTGCAGCGAGTATTCTGGCTAAAGTAACACGTGATCGTCAAATGCAGGAACTTGACCAACAATTTCCTGATTATGGTTTTGCCAAGCACAAAGGCTATCCAACTAAAGCACACTTTGAAGCCATTGCGGCCCATGGTGTAATTGATGAACATCGCCGCAGTTATGGGCCAGTCAAGAAAGTTTTGGGTCTATAAAACAATTAAAGCGACTAAGAATAGTCGCTTTAATCATTCGAGAAGCATTCTGCGCATTAACGATTGAAGTTGTTATGACGAGGGAACTCATTATTCTCTTCTTCATAAGAATGTTGATAATCTTGATCAAGATGTTGCAGATGCTCATGCATGGCACGCTCATGTTGGATACGTTGGTAAATTTCCTCACGATGCACAGAAACTTCTTTTGGAGCATTTACACCAATACGCACCTGATTGCCTTTTACGCCAAGCACAGTAACACTGACTTGATCCCCAATCATTAATGTTTCTCCGACACGACGGGTCAGAATCAGCATGTTTATCTCCTTGCTAAACGCTTAAACTTGCGACAGGGAATTCATTGTTTGAAAGCACAGCCTAATATACAGAAAATTCTAACAGAAATATGTAAAAACATTTTTTTTAGTAAGTTCTGTGAGAAGCTTCTTAAAAACCTCAAGGCTAATATAACAGAGCCACTATTAAAAAAACTATAGTGGCTCTGTTTTTTTTCTTATTTACTTGCGAGTAAATATGTTTAAGCAGCTATTAATTAAGCACGAGCACTGCTTTCGCCGTGTTCACGGTCTAGACCAAAAGCTGTATGTAAACAACGAACTGCCAATTCCAAGTAGTTTTCTTCGATGATGACAGAAACTTTGATTTCTGATGTAGAAATCATGAGAATATTAATGCTTTCTTCTGCCAATGCAGTGAACATTTTGCTCGCTACACCCGCATGTGAGCGCATACCGACACCTACGATTGACACTTTTACGATGTCATCACGTGTTACAACTTCACAACCTTCGATGCTGTTTGCAGTTTGTTCTAAAATTGCTTTTGCTTTTGCCAAGTCGTTACGATTCACGGTAAAAGTAAAATCAGTTGTGCCATCTTCTTCAACGTTTTGGATAATCATATCCACTTCGATGTTGGCATTGCTAATCGGTGACAAGATTTTAGAGGCAATACCTGGCTCATCAGGAACACCCAAAATCGTTAGTTTTGCTTCGTCACGGTTAAATGCAATACCTGCAATGATTGGTTGTTCCATATCGTCTTCTGCCTCAGTGGTAATTAGTGTGCCTACGTTTTGTTTGAAATCATCATCAAATGCGCCATCATTTTCGTTATCAAAGCTTGATAATACGCGTAATGGAACTTGATATTTGCCTGCGAATTCAACAGAGCGGATTTGTAACACTTTTGAACCTAAAGATGCCATTTCCAGCATTTCTTCAAAAGAGATACGGTCAACTTTTTTCGCTTTTGGTGCCACACGTGGATCGGTTGTATAAACACCGTCCACATCGGTATAGATTTGGCATTCATCTGCTTTCAAGGCCGCAGCAAGTGCAACGCCTGAAGTATCAGAACCACCACGACCCAAAGTGGTGATATTGCCATTGGCATCATAACCTTGGAAACCAGCAACGACGATGACACGACCAGCATCTAAATCTGCAGTCATCACATCGGTGTCAATCGATTCAATACGTGCTTTAGTAAATGCGCTGTCGGTTTTAATCCCAACTTGACGACCTGTATATGACTTCGCTTCTACACCAATTGAATTCAGTGCCATTGCTAACATGGAAATCGTTACTTGTTCACCTGTTGACACCATTTGATCTAATTCACGTGGGTCAGGGGTGCTGGTAATGGCCTTGGCAAGCGCAAGTAAGCGGTTAGTTTCACCACTCATTGCTGATACAACCACGACCACTTTGTGACCATGATCATGCCAACGCTTGACACGATGAGCAACATTTAAAATGCGCTCAGGAGTACCCATAGAGGTACCGCCATATTTTTGAACGATTAAAGCCATAGTTGTTCCATATAAGCCATGACCCTGAGAGGCATCAGGGTCAGTTACACAAAAGTGAAGTCTTTATTATTGCGCAAGCCATGCAGGTAAAGCTGCGATGACTTGATCAAACTTCTCGTTAAGTGGCGCGCCACCTTGTGCTAAGTCAGGTTTACCACCACCTTTACCACCCAGCTCTTGAGCCAAGTGTTTGATGATGTCACCTGCTTTTAGAGTTGCAGTGTATTGTTTAGCGACAGAGGCGATTAAACTCACTTTATCACCTTCAACACCAGCTAAAATAATGACTGCATCTTCTAATTTTGATTTTACGCTGTCATGAAGATTGCGTAATGATTTGGCATCTAAACCTTGTACCGTGGTAATCAAGGTTTGACGACCAGCAATGTCTTTGACTTGATCCAAGAGTTCAGCTGCTTGGAAGCTGGCTAACTTTTGATTCAATTGTTCAATTTGCTTTTGTAGGCTAGAAGCAGTTTCAACAATCGCTTCAACTTTCTCTACGGTTTGCTCTTTTTGTGCTTTCAATAAAGCATTGATGGTTTGGATATCAGTTTCAGCTTTTTGAACTACGTCAAGTGCTTTAGTACCCGTCACCGCTTCAATACGACGAACACCAGCTGCGACACCACCTTCAGAGGTGATTTTGAACAGGCCAATATCACCTGTGCGTTTTACGTGAATACCACCACACAGTTCGATCGAGAAGTTTTTCTCATCAATCACTGAACCCATAGAAAGTACGCGAACTTCTTCACCATACTTTTCACCGAACAGCATCATCGCACCTTTGGCTTTTGCTGTTTCGATATCAAGCAGTTCAGTGCTTACCGCTGTATTGGCAATCACTTCGGCATTGACTAAGCGTTCAATCTGCTGCAATTGTTCAAATGAAACGGGTTGGTCATTGGCAAAGTCGAAACGTAAAATATCGCTGGCAACCAAAGAACCCTTCTGTTGAACATGCTCACCAAGAATCTGACGTAAAGCTGCATGTAAAAGGTGAGTTGCAGAGTGATTGCGTGCTGTTGCTGCACGAATATCCGCTTTAACCGTTGCTTCAACAGGTTGAGTTGCTTTGAGGCTACCCATGGTCACGATACCTTGGTGTACAAAAGCGCCACCAGATTTTTTGGTATCTTGTACTTCAAAGATACCAGTATCGTTTTTGAAAATACCTGTATCGCCAATCTGACCACCGCTTTCTGCATAGAAAGGGGTTTGGTTCAATACGATCAGTGCTTCGTCACCTTCGTTGATTTCATCAACTTGAACGCCATCTTTATAGATCGCAACAATTTGACCTTGGCCTTGAGTCGCATCATAGCCATCAAATTGAGTTTCGCCTTCAACTTTGACAATGCTGTTGTAGTCAACTGCGAATTTACCCGCATCACGTGCGCGTTGGCGTTGTGCAGCCATCTCAACTTCGAAGCCAGCTTCGTCAATGGTCAGATCACGCTCACGTGCAATATCAGCCGTTAAGTCAGTCGGGAAGCCGTAAGTGTCATACAGTTTAAATACAGTTTCACCAGCAATCACATTGCCTTTCAGTTGAGCTAATTCACCTTCGAGCAATTTCAAACCTTGCTCAAGTGTTTTCGCGAATTGCTCTTCTTCTTTAAGAAGCTGTGCTTCGATACGTGCTTGCTGTGCAGCAAGTTCTGGATAAGCATCGCCCATCACTTCAATCAGCGGTTGCAACATCTTATAGAAGAATGAACCTGTTGCACCTAACTTGTTACCATGACGTACGGCACGACGAATAATACGACGCAATACATAACCACGACCTTCATTTGAAGGATTAACACCGTCAGCAATCAAGAATGAACATGAACGTGCATGGTCTGCAATCACTTTTAACGATGCTGGATATTCAACGGGTTTATTTTGTGCTTTCGCTTCAGCTTCAATGGCAGTGGTATCTAAACCAATGATGTCAGCAGCAGCTTTTAATAAGTGTTGGAACAGGTCAATTTCATAGTTTGAATTGACATGTTGCAGTACAGCCGAAATACGCTCCAAGCCCATACCTGTATCTACAGAAGGCGCTGGAAGAGGGTGCATGACACCATCCGCGGTGCGGTTGAACTGCATGAAAACGTTGTTCCAGATTTCGATGAAACGGTCGCCATCTTCTTCTGGTGTGCCTGGTAAGCCACCCCAAATATGGTCACCATGATCATAGAAAATTTCAGAACATGGACCACAAGGACCTGTGTCACCCATTGCCCAGAAGTTGTCTGATGCGTATTGTCCACCTTTATTGTCACCAATACGGATAATACGTTCAGCATCGATCCCGATTTCTTTGTTCCAGATATCAAATGCTTCATCATCGGTATGATAAACCGTGACATATAAACGATCTTTCGGTAAGCCTAACCATTGTTCGCTAGTCAAAAATTCCCAAGCAAATTTCAATGCATTTTGTTTGAAATAATCACCAAAAGAGAAATTACCTAACATTTCAAAGAAAGTATGGTGACGTGCTGTATAACCGACGTTGTCAAGGTCATTGTGCTTACCGCCAGCACGTACACATTTTTGTGATGAAACAGCACGGACATAGTCGCGCTTTTCTAAACCTAAGAAACAATCTTTAAACTGGTTCATACCAGCATTGGTAAACAGCAAAGTTGGGTCGTTGGCGGGAACGAGAGAACTCGAAGCGACACGTGTATGCCCTTGCGATTCGAAATAACGCAAAAATGCTTCACGGATTTCAGCTGATGTCATAAAGCGAGTACTCACAACCAAGACACTCCATAATTTTGAATTTGGCTATATGCAACAAGGTACGTTGTGTCTAATGTTCTACAATCGAACCCAGTGCGTGGCATAGATTTTAAAAGTGCTAAATTATAACGGAAAATACTTGCCTCACCAACGATTTTACAAGCAATATCATATAAAACTGTGTTTAAGCTAAAAATCTATATTCAACAATGCGCTTGATGTTTTACCATATAGCATAGAAAAGATGATGTTTTGATGAATAAGGACGCTACATGCAACGTATCGCTATCAATGGATTTGGTCGAATTGGTCGGAATGTATTACGTGCGTGGTTTGAGAGTCCTAAGCAATTTCAGTTTGATATTGTTGCCATCAATGATATTGCTGATGTGCAGACCTTGGTGCATTTGTTTAAATACGACACCACACATGGTCGTTTTGCCGGTCAAGTTGAAATTCAAATTGAAAATCAACATATTTTTCTGAATATCCAGTCTAATCAGCGTCAGTTAAAGCTACAGGTTTTTAAGCAGGCTCAGCCAGAATTATTGCCTTGGGGCGACTTAGATATTGATGTGGTGCTTGAATGTACCGGTCTATTCCGTTCACGTGCTGATGCGACTCGTCATGTTGAGGCAGGTGCCAAGCGTGTGATTATCGGCGCTGCGCCTTTTGATTCTGTAGACGCTGCGATTGTCTATGGTGTTAATCACAATGATGTGAAAGCCACAGATCAAATCATCTCCAGTGTGTCGTGTACTACGCAGGCCTTAGTGCCGTTGGTCAAAATTATTGATGATGCCTTTGGTATTGATACCGCATTAATGACAGAAATCCATGCGGTCACAGCCGATCAATCGGTTTTGGATCATGCCCATCGGGATTTACGTCGCGCACGTGCCTCAGGGCAAAATATTATTCCAACCACATCGAGTGCCTTGGGAGCATTGAAGCAAGTGATGCCGAAAATGGAAGATCGGATCAATGGTTATTCCATTCGTGTACCGACCATTAATGTGGCGGCCATTGATCTCACTTTTGTTTCGCATTCACCGATTACTGTGCACAAGGTCAACGAGGTTTTGAGCAAAGCGGCGCAATTTGATTATGCTCAGATTATGCAAGTAACGGATGAGGATTTGGTTTCAAGTGATTTTAATCATTCACCATATTCTTTGATTGTAGATTTAACTCAAACCATGGTGGTGGGGCATCAAGCAAAAGTTTTTGCGTGGTATGATAATGAATGGGGTTATGCAAATCGCTTGTTAGATTTGTGTGAAACTTTTTGTGATTAATATTTTAAATAAGATATAAAAATAATCTGGGGTGTCGCATGACATTGATGTTGATTTGGGGATTTATTGCTGTTTTATTGGTGGCGGTGGCTTTTTTATTCTGGTTTCAGCTTAAAAGCGTAGACGTACCAAACTCAGATAGTCAGGTGCTACACCTTGAAGAAAAGGTTATACACCTAGAGCTACATCTGAAAAAGAGTTTGGAAATTATGCAAGATCTGGCCAAGAAGATGCATGTACAACAAGAGGTTTTAGATCGAACTGTGGCAAATATCGCTGCTTTAGAAAAACAGAATGTTGAAATGGTGAATTTGCTAGAAATTGTAGTAAAAGGTGGGAAAGGAACTGAATAAATCTAAGCTAATTTCTGAGAATCTTTTATAAAAATTCAGATTTGCGATTAGTTCGAGGTATTTTATGAGCCAAAACTTGAATGAATTGGTAGTTCGTCTCACCACCGAGGAGGATTGGAAAATCCTAAAAACTGTTCGTTTAGAATCTCTACTGGATAGTCCTAATGTTTTCGCTGTTAATTATGCCACTGCAGAGAAATATAGTGAGTCAGAATGGCGTAATCGTGCCTCGCACAAGAATCAACATCAATATATTTTAGCAATTAAAGAAGGACAGGCAGTTGGTATTATTGGTGGAACTCAAAACACTGCAGATGAATTTAATGTGATCGCTATGTGGGTTAATCCTATGTTCCGTGCTAGAGGGGTAGCCGATCTGCTGATTTCAGCAATTAAGAATTTAGCAGTTTCTAAAGGACACTCTAGGATTGTATTAAGTGTATCTCCAAAAAATGAGCGAGCAGTGAATTTTTACTTTAGACATAGTTTTGTGTTTATACCCGAATGGGAGTCTTTGGCTCTTGGTTCAGGCGAAAGAAATCAAAAAATGGAATGTGTGATTTTTTAATATATAAGCGGAGAACAGGACTTTAGGGTATTTCATTTATTTCGGGTGATAGCTGTTTAAGAGGCGCGGAATTTTGGATAGGCTTTTTTGCGTTTAACCCCCTAGTAATCAATGCTATAGAAAATCAAACTTGATCAATTATAACTAGGACGATAGTTCAGATGTTAGGCAGTTCTTAGCGATAAGAACATGGGCTTATACTCTTGGTGTGTGGTTTTAATTTATTGAATCTATTCATAAATTTCATCTCGATGATTAAGTGAATAAGGCATTAAACTATAAATATTTATTCAAATTCGAAGGTGCATCACATAAATCTTCGTGCTACACTACGCTGAATCGGGCATTCACCCGATTTTTTTATGTGGTTGCTTTTTGTGTGGATGCTTCCACATTGAACAGATTTTAGGTTTGGAACATGGCCATTTCAGAGACATGGTTGCTCCCTGACGGGGTAGCAGATGTATTGCCAGAACAAGCGCAAGTGGTTGAAACCTTGCGTCGAGAAGCGTTAGATTTCCTCGCAGTTCGAGGTTATCAATTGGTGTATACGCCATTTATTGAATACATCGAATCGCTCTCGCTACTTTCAGAATCTAATCAAGATTTAGATTTAGTCACTTTCAAAGTTATTGATCAGCTTTCAGGTCGTCTACTTGGCGTTCGTGCAGATATGACACCGCAAGTTGCGCGTATTGATGCCCATGTTCGACCAATTGAAGGTGTGGCACGTTATTGCTATGCAGGCTCAGTATTGCATACCAAACCACAGAATTTTAATGCAACACGTGCACCCTTACAGTTAGGTGCAGAGTTGTATGGTCATGACAGCATTGAAGCCGATGTTGAAATGATCAATGTTATGCTCGCATTAATTGAGCATACCCATACTTTAGAAGGGGCTCACTTAGATTTAGGTCATGTGGGTTTATTCCGTAGCTTGGTTAAGCGTGCTGGTTTAAATAAAAATACAGAAAGTGAACTTTCTGATTTATATCAGCGTAAAGCATTGCCAGAATTGGAAGCGTTCACTCAAGATTTAAGTATGGGTGCGGATTTTTATGCATTAGGTCGTTATGCAAGCGATCTAGATGCATTACAAACGCATTTAAGCCAAGATATTTTAAATGATGTTGACTTTAAAACTGCATTAGATGCTTTGAAATCGACATTGGCACAAATCCAATTGCGTTGGTCTGACCTCAATGTTGGCATCGACGTGGTGGAGTTGCGTAGTTATCACTACCATACAGGTTTAATGTATGCCATTTATGCACCAAATCGTGCAGCACCACTGGCTCAAGGTGGTCGTTATGATGGTATCGGTGAACACTTTGGACGTGCACGTCCAGCAACCGGATTTAGTTGTGATTTATATGCTTTAGGCGCGACACAGTTTGTTGAAATTGAGACTGTGGTTGCACCAAAAGGCAATGATCAAGATTTATTAAATGCAATTGCAGAGGCGCGTGGCCAAGGTTCACGTGTGGTGCAGTTGTTGGGTAATGATGATTTAAGCTCAGTGCCATATGCGACCCATCAGTTGGTGGCTCAAAATGGACAATGGGTAATTGAAAAAATTTAATTGCCAAGTGATTTAAAACTTGGTTTCCAATTTTAACAGCATGATGTAATGAGGCTATTATGGGCAAAAATGTTGTGGTACTTGGTACCCAATGGGGCGACGAAGGAAAAGGTAAAATCGTCGACCTGCTCACAGATCAAGCGGCTGCGGTAGTACGCTATCAAGGCGGACACAACGCAGGTCATACGCTTGTCGTAGGTGGTAAGAAGACTGTATTACACCTCATTCCATCAGGTATTTTACGTGAAAACGTATTGTGCTTAATCGGGAATGGTGTCGTTCTTTCTCCTGAAGCCCTAATTAAAGAAATGGCGATTTTGGAACAAGAAGGCGTACCTGTTAAAGAACGTTTACGTATTTCTCCAAACTGTCCATTAATCTTGCCAAACCACATCGCGCTTGACCAAGCACGCGAGAAAAAACGTGGTAATGCCAAGATTGGTACGACAGGTCGCGGTATTGGTCCAGCTTACGAAGACAAAGTTGCACGTCGTGCTGTACGCGTTGCAGACTTGATTCGTGGTGGTGCTTTGCTTGAAGAAAAACTTCAGGAAATGCTTGAGCTGCATAACTTCCAACTTACTCAATTCTATGGCGTTGAGGAAGTTAAGTTTGAAGACGTACTTGCATTGTGCAACGAATGGCGTGAAGTGCTTGCACCATTAGTGATTGATGTAACGACTGTACTGCATAATTACCGCAAAGAAGGTAAGGCAATCATGTTTGAAGGTGCGCAAGGTTCATTGCTTGACATCGACCATGGTACTTATCCATTTGTAACCAGTTCAAACACCACTGCAGGTGGCGTAAGCTCTGGCTCAGGTATGGGCCCATTGCATTTAGATTATGTATTGGGTATTACCAAAGCATATACAACACGCGTAGGTGCAGGTCCATTCCCAACTGAGTTGCATTATGATGCAGCAACAGACACAGGTGATGCGATTGGTCGTCACTTAGGTACAGTTGGTCATGAGTTTGGTGCATCTACTGGTCGTCAACGTCGTTGTGGTTGGTTCGATGCTGAGATTTTACGTCGTTCGGTTGACGTGAACTCATTATCTGGTATTTGCTTAACGAAGCTTGATGTATTAGATGGTTTAGAAGAAGTAAAAATCTGTGTAGGCTATGAAGATGTAGATTCAGGCTGTGCAGGTTCTTCTGATGCGATTTCATTCGAAAGCTTGAAACCAATTTATGAAACCATGCCAGGTTGGAGCGAATCAACTGTAGGTCTGACTCAAATTGATCAACTTCCTGCAAATGCATTGGCATATGTACGTCGTATTGAAACTTTAATTGGTTGCCCAATTGATATCGTTTCAACTGGTCCTGACCGTGCAGAAACAATTGTATTGCGTCATCCGTTTTCAGCATAAGCTGAATAGATGATAAAAAAGCTCTCATGAATTTGAGAGCTTTTTTTATAGTAAATATTTAGGGAGAGCGGCTTAAATGATTTTAAAACTGATTGCTGAAGACTATATCCAGCCAGATAAAATTAATGAGGTATTAACGTTTTATCAGGAATTGATAGAGAAAACGAGAACTGAAGCAGGCTGTATTGCCTATGATCTGTATCATGATCATAAGCAAACAGGACATTTTGTTTTTATTGAAGAATGGATAGATCGTGAGGCATTGGATTTACATGTACAATCGGAACATTTTCAGCGCTTAGTCCCACAAATTGATCAATATCAGATACAGGCGGGACGTTTTACTCATTTGCATCGTTTCGAAACTTTATTATCCGATAAAGAATAAGCTGATCTTGGCTCAAAGATCAGCAATAGCAAAAAAACAGCTTTTGATTCCAATCTTTGTTATTTCACAGCCCAAATAATCCTCGTTATAGTGATTCTACGTTCAAACAAAGAGGGTTTAAGCATGACCAAAAAGAGAATCCGCTACAATGGCTATGAATTAGCGTGCCGATGTTAATTTAAATCAAAGCGCTTAAAAAGGTACAAACCAATTTTGATCAAGGCGGGGAGAGAGGTTGGTTTGAACATTTAAACAATAAAAATAATACTGAGTGTTTGATAATAAAATTTATAAAAAATCGAAGAGAACCGTGAGGTTCTCTTTTTTATTGGGATTGATCTTCGATTTCTTTGACTGCATTGTAGACCGCTGCAGGCTCGATATTGAGGATTTTTTTACCAAAGCTTCTAAGCCACCAGACCAATTGTGAAGTAAATGGAACCGTTGCAGAAACTTCAACGATATTCTCTTCTAAGTGTTGGATGATTTGATCCTTACTTAGTTGGCTTTCATAGAAACTTTTGGCTGTACTTTCGGTCATCGTTAGCTTTAACTGAATTTGTTCAGTTGGCTTGTTATAGTCAACACGGAATCCGAGTGCGCCAGATTCAATATAATTATCAATTTCAAAGTTCACAGGATGTAAGGCACGGCTTTCCAATACCGTTGCTGCCTTAAAGCGGTGCAATGCAAAAGTCTGTACGTCAGTTTTATCATTGCGGGTACAGATTAAATAAATCACTGCACCTTTTTGAACCAAGGCTAATGGATTGAGGATATAGCTCTTATCTTCACCTTGATGAGTTCGGGCACGATAAATACATTCGATTTGTTTGTCTTGTAATAGACCTTCGTAAATCGCCTGTTGCGCGTGTTTATCGACTACTGGTGGAATCAGCGGTTGAGTTGCCGGCACAATACGCACACGGTTGATCCATTGTCTGACATTGTTCTGGGTCGATAAACTACGTTTGGCGAGGTCAAACCAAGGTGTCATTTCTTCTAATAAACTCGGTGGAAGCAAGTGACGTAAATGTTCTTCGACCATCATAAACGTAACGGCTTGTGAGCTGGTCATATGTGGCAAGCTCTGAATCGGTGCATCCGAGCGCCAACGCCAACCTTGAGGCACGGTTTTATTGCTTTCAATCGGGAAGCGTTGGGCAATCTGGTTTAAATCACGCTGGATTGTACGCAAACTGATATCAATACCTTCTCGTTCTAATATTTCTTGTAATTCACGAGTACCCATCCATTTCCCAGTTGAAAGGCGGGATAAAATTTGCCATTGGCGATAAAGGCTATTGGATGTTTCTTTTTCTTGTACGGATGACATAAGCGTAATACGTAATTCAATGGTCTAAAGCAGACACAATAAAAAAACTATACTTAATTATCAAGTCCATCTGATCCAGATTACGTATTTACGACTGAAATGGGGGCATTTTTGCTTAAATATTCTAGTTCTGGTTGAAAATTGATCATTTATATAAGTGGCATTGAAATTGCTTTGTTTAAATATAAATAAATGATGAGACGAGGTTTCTATGTCAGAACAAGAGAACAGCCTACATATCAGTACAGATTATTTTACAGCAGAACCAAATACAGCAGTTCCCGTTGATACGTCTACATTTATTCCTCAGCTCAATGTTAGTACAAATCTATTTGAGCAACTGAAATCACAATTTTTTAATGAGATGTTAGATGATAAAAGTTTTAACGGTGAAGCATCGAAAAAAATTGAACAATGGCTGAGTATCCGTAGTCTTGAAGATTTAAAGACTTTAGAAGCACAAGCGAAGCAGCATTTTCTCTATCAAGGGATTACCTTTAATGTCTATGGTGATCAGGAGGGCGCAGAACGAACCATTCCGTATGACCTTATTCCACGTGTGATTGAAAAAAAACAATGGGAAAAAATTGCAACAGGCTGTGCACAACGGGTAAAAGCCCTGAATTTATTTTTAGACGATATCTATCATGGTCAGCATATTTTAAAAGAAGGTTTAATCCCTGCGGAACAAGTGATTGCCCATGAGGCTTTTCAGCCACACATGTTAAAGCATCAGTTGAAAGGAAAGGTTTATTCGCAAATCAGTGGGATTGACATCATTCGTGATGGTCAAGGCGATTTCTTTGTATTGGAAGATAATTTACGTACACCATCGGGTGTGTCTTATATGCTGGAAAGCCGCAAAATCAGTCAGAAACTGATGCCTGATTTATGTAGTAGCAATAATTTACAAGGGATTGAGCAATATCCAAGTCTGTTAAGAGCAATTTTGGAAGAAAATGCCTATGTTGATCAGCCTTTGATTGTCGTGCTTACGCCTGGACGTTTTAACAGCGCCTATTATGAGCATTCATTTCTAGCACGGGAAATGGATGTACCACTGGTGACTAGTCGGGATTTATTTGTTGAAGATGAGAAAGTTTATGTCAAAACTATTCGTGGTCGTCAGCAGGTAGATGTGATTTATCGCCGTGTTGATGATGATTTTCTTGATCCACTTAGCTTTAGGCCTGATAGCAGCTTAGGTGTGGCTGGCTTAATGTCTGCTTATCTACAACATAATGTTGTGATCGCCAATGCGCCCGGAACTGGGGTTGCAGATGACAAATCGATTTATCCTTATGTCGATCAAATGATTCAATTTTATTTAGGCGAAGCACCGATTTTAAATAATGTGCCCACTTATCAATGTCGAGAGGCTGAGCAACTTGATTATGTGTTGAGCAATTTGGAAAAACTGGTGGTTAAAGAAGCACAAGGTTCTGGTGGTTATGGCATGTTGATTGGTCCGCAAGCAGATCAACAACAAATCGATTGTTTTAGACAGAAATTGATTGAAACACCGCATTTATATATTGCCCAACCGACATTGGCACTTTCCGTTGCACCAACACTGACCATGGAAGGCGTGGCCGAACGCCATATTGATTTACGTCCTTTTGTACTCAGCTCACCTTATCGTACTGAAATTGTGCCAGGTGGATTAACACGCGTTGCTATGCAGGCGGGTTCTTTGGTGGTTAATTCTTCTCAGGGTGGCGGAATTAAAGATACCTGGGTGGTTGAAAGCTTGCGTTCCTAAGCGGTATATCCACAGCTTGGATGTAAGCTGGGCTGTGGCATTTATATAAAGAAAAGGGAGGAAATTTATGCTTTTACTTAGTTCAAGTGCTCAACATATTTACTGGTTAGGACGTTATTTATTCCGCATTGCCTATGTGGCAGAACAGCTACCTTTTGTAGATGATCAGCAGGCTTCAAAATTTGCACAAGCGCTTTGTTTGCATATTGAAGATGCAGAGAACTTGAACCAATTCATGTTAGACCGACAGCAGCCTTATTCCTTGTTAAGCCAACTTGAGATTGCACGTGACAATATTCAGGAATTAAGAGGTTTATTGACGGCACAAGCCTATGCGGAACTGAATTATTTGATTAAAAGTACGGCTGCGGATGGATTCGCGATTCAAACTGTGGTGCAAAATTGTTGTGAGATCCTAAAAGCAGAACAAGAAGATATTTTTCTATTCTTTCATATTGGGCAATGTATTGAGCAAATCGATACCTATTTTAGATTTCAACATAATCTTCATACGGTATTTGATACCATAGATCCGACGCTTGAACAGTTATTCCAGTTGGGATGGCAAGATTTACAACCCTGTTGGGAGGTTTTAAAACAACAGCCATACTTGAGTCAGTTTTATGCATTTACCTATAAATTGGAAAATCAATTTGAGGCATCCTCATGAAACTTATGGTCAATCACCAGACACATTATCGCTATAGCGAAGTTGCACGGAATAGTGTCCAGTCAATCAAAATGATGCCACAGAGTTCTCGGCATCAAAGCATTGAAAATTGGCATATCAGTGTGCCTGGACAATATTCATGTCAGCGTGATGCATTTAACAATCTGTGGATTACTGCAACACAACGCCATGATTATCGATATCTGACCATCATGGCGCAAGGTGTGGTCGATTTGCATGCGACGGAGTTGGGTTATGTCGAGACAGATATTTCACCGATGATTTTTTTACAGCGAACTGCGATGACTGGCTGTGACCTGACCATGTCGGATTTCGCACATTCGATTGTGACGACAAAAGATCGGCAGCACTTGATTGTTTTATCTGAAAAAATTCTAGAACAAGTACCTTATCAACCAGAAAGTACTTCAGTCACGACCTCTGCAATTGATGCATTTTATGCAGGTCAGGGGGTTTGCCAAGATCATGCACATATATTAATTGCCATGTGTCGTGCGCTACAATTACCAGCGCGTTATGTATCAGGCTATATCTACGATGAAAATCAACCGCACCTTGCCAGTCATGCATGGGCCGAGATTTTTGTGGATAATGAGTGGTATTGTTTCGATGTAAGTAACCAGATATTTACACCCCAAAATCATATTTATGTCGCGGTCGGGCGCGACTACTTAGATGTGGCACCAGTGCGTGGCATACGTGAGCAAGGTGGGGTGGAAAGCATGATGTCTGTGGTACAGGTTTTGGCATGTTAAGTATAAAGAGAGAAAGATGACCTATTGTTGTGCATTAAGATTAGAGCAGGGTTTGGTATTGATTAGTGATACTCGAACCAATGCTGGGGTCGATCATATTTCTGTATTTCGCAAATTGCATACCTTTGGAGTGGAAGGCGAGCGTTTTATTGCGCTACAAACATCGGGTAATCTAGCAACGACTCAGGCTGTGATAGGACATTTGCAAAATGCTTTGGCGCTGCACCAAGAACCCAACTTATATAGTGCCAATACCATGTTTGAAGTGGCTGAGCTGGTGGGTAAAACATTACGTAAAGTGCTTGAAGATATTACCAGCGATACGCAAGAACAGATGAATTATTCTTGTAGCATCTTGGTCGGCGGGCAGATTCAAGGCGAAGAAATGCAGCTGTATAATGTGTATCCGCAGGGCAACTTTATTTGTGCAACCATTGATACGCCTTATTTTCAGATTGGTGAAAGTAAGTATGGAAAACCGATTTTAGATCGTGCCTTGTACTATGATATGCCCTTAGATGATGCTCTACGTTGTTCACTCATATCTTTTGATTCAACTTTGCGATCTAACGTTTCAGTCGGCCTACCTTTAGATGCCTTGGTTTACCATAAAGACAGTTTTATAATTCCAGAAGGTAAGCGTATTGGTGAAGATGATCCTTACTTTACCCAAATCAGTAAACAATGGTCAGAGACTTTGCGCCGTGGTTTGCAAGAATTGCCAAAACCAACTGCTGACTACGGTTTATAACTTCCGTTAAGTCTCTCTCAAAAGAATGCATAGAGCCTTTTGAGAGGGAATTATCCTAAGAGGTTGGTCTGTTTTTGCTTAGGATGCGATCCAGCGACAAGATGCTTGGTCGAGATGTAATCAGTATCGCAAGAATAAACATATACAACAGGTCATGGATGTAGAAGAACCAACTAAGCCAACTTGTCGTGTCTAATCCATTGGGGATGGTATGGATCCCAACCGTGTATAAAGCGGTTAGACAGATTATAAATAACAAGATACTACTGATTTGAGTTAACAAACCGATAATCAAGAATAAACCTGCGAACATCTCCGTGGCTGACACAAAGCTGCTCATGATTTCTGGAAATGGAATGCCTGCTTCGGTCATCGTTTCTAGCATAATCAGTTTGTTTTTTTCAACGAAAAGCTTGTTGAAACCTGTAGTAAAGAAAAAAATGCCGATCGAAATTCGGATCATAAACAGAACCAATTGCTGGATCGGCATTTTATAAAGCTGATTATCGTAAATTAGTTTGAACATGCTGAATCGGATGGGTTAAAACCCTTATTAGAGGTAAAACCCAAAAATTGATCAAGTCATGTTTAGTTATCTAATTGACGTATTGGGCGTTGGGTGAGGCGGCAAAGTAGCTCGTAGCCGATGGTTCCGTTGGCTGCTGCTACATCATCAACCAAGCGAGATTGGCCCCAAAGCTCAACTTTTGTGCCAATTTCTGCTTTAACAGTGCTGATATCAATCGCGATCATGTCCATACTGACACGACCAACAACGGGGACCAGTTGTTGGTCGATGGCAACAAAGTTTTGTTTGATATACGCACGTGGATAGCCGTCACCATAGCCAATCGAAACAATCGCGATCTCTGTCGGACATGTGGCTGAATAGGTTGAACCATAACCGACAAACTCACCTTGTTGAATCTGATTCAGTGCAATGATTTCGGCACTAAAGGTCATGACAGGCTTTAGATCGAGTTCATGTACGTTTTTATCGGCAAAAGGTGATGCGCCGTAAAGCATGATACCGGGACGAACAAAATCAAAATGCAGTTCAGGATATTTATAAATTGCAGCAGAATTACAGCAAGACACCAAGATTGGTTCACAGGCTTGTTTGACCTGTAAGAACTGCTGTTTCTGCTGTTCATTTAAAGGATGCTCTACATCAGCATTGGCAAAATGCATGGCAAGTACACAGGTAAAACCTTCAGTTTTTAAACGTTGAATGACTTTAATGATTTCATCGACTTTGAAACCTAAGCGGTTCATGCCGCTATTTAGTTTGACCCAAACTTTTAAGCCTAATGTGTTGTAAGCGGTTTTATGTTGAATCAACCATTCAACTTGTTGTGCGTGATGGACAATACATTCAAGTTTCTGTTCAATAACTTGTGTCATTTCATCTTCAGCAAATACACCTTCAATCAGGGTAATGGGTTGAGTATATCCCAGTTGCCTGATCTCCAAAGCTTCTTCTAAACAGGCGACACCAAAAGCGTCCGTGGCCTCTAAGGCGGCTAAACAGTGCTTAACTCCATGTCCATAGGCATTGGCTTTGACCATACTGACGATTTTTGAATGTGGAGCAAGTTGTTTAACACGGTTTAAATTATATTGCAGTGCTGCACTGTCAATATAAACTGTTGCTTGGCGCACCCTGATTTCTCCTTTGGGTCGGCTAGGAAATGAGATAATGCAATTTGAATCGCGAAGGGCTTATTCCTCATCCTCATATTGAGCATAGAACTCAGGCGAGAGGTTACTAAAACGGGTATATTGGCCTTCGAAGGCAAGACGAACACTACCAATTGGACCGTTACGCTGTTTACCGATGATAATCTCGGCTGTACCTGCTTCTTTGGATTCTTTGTTATAGACTTCATCACGGTAAATGAACATGATTAAGTCGGCATCCTGCTCGATCGCACCCGATTCACGCAAGTCTGACATGACTGGGCGTTTGTTTGGTCGGTTCTCCAAACTACGGTTCAGCTGCGATAGTGCAATCACAGGACATTGCATTTCTTTGGCTAAGGCTTTTAAGCTTCGTGAAATTTCCGAGATCTCGCCGACACGGTTATCGCCCATACCAGGTACTTTCATCAGCTGTAAGTAGTCGACCATGATACAGCCGATTTTCCCATCATGCATTTTGGCCACACGACGAGCACGGGCACGAAGTTCGGTGGGTGGTAGGGCAGACGAGTCATCGATATAGAGATGCATTTCTTGCAATTGCAGAATGGTGCCTGTCACTTTGGTCCATTCGTCTGCATCGAGATTACCTGAACGTAAATGCCCTTGATGGACTTTACCCATGGCTGAAATTAAACGCATGGCAATCGAGTCTGCTGGCATCTCCATTGAGAATACCAGAGCAGGCAGGCGGTTGTATTGCAGTACACTTTCAACCAAGTTCATGGCGAATGTGGTTTTACCCATTGATGGACGTGCCGCAACAATAATTAAATCCCCAGCCTGCATTCCCGAGGTTTTGTTATCGAGTTCCAAGAAGCCCGTGGTTAAACCGGTAATGTTGCCATCAAGTTTAGACAATTCATCTAATTTAGTAATGACATCTGCAGTGACAGAGCTGATGGATTTAGGCCCAGAATCTTTTTTATTGTTATTGTGCTGTTCGGCCAAAGAGAAAATACTGGTTTCTGCTAAATCAAGAATCTCACTGACAGGGCGACCTTTGGTGTCATAGGCATTTTGTAAAATATCACTGCTGATCTTGATCATGTTACGCAGAGTTGAAAATTCCTTGATTTTATTTGCATAAATTTCAAGGTTATAGAAACTTGATGGAGAGTCTGCCATCAATTGCATCAAGTATTCTTCACCCCCGATGGCATCTAACAAGTTTTGTTTGAGCAACCAATCATTGACCAAAACAGCATCATAAGGCGAGTTTTCTTGTGCCAGTTTCTCAATGGCACGATAGATATATTTGTGACGTGTTGCATAAAAATCATTTTCTTTAAGTAAGTCACTAACTTGCTCAAAAGATTCTGCAACCGTCATTAAGGCTGCTAAGACCGCTTGCTCGATGGCAAGGTTATGCGGTGGGGTACGGAATTCTTTTAGCTGACCTGAGTCACTCACTTTACTCTCTGTGTTTGGAGAATTTTTTGTAAAATTGGCATTCGCCTGTGACATAACAAGACCTAATAAAAAGATGAAACAATACCGAGTGACTATCTTAATCCAAATGGAGCGTATCGGCACAATTTAATTCAGTGAAAATTGTGTAAGTGGCGAAAAAGTGTGGTTCCGCAGTTAGAGCCGATTGGATGCACCCCATTGGCACATCATGTCTAATAATGGAATTAAGGACAGCCCGCGTTCAGATAAGCTGTATTCGACTTTGGGTGGAATTTGTGGGTATTCCTTACGAATAATCAATTGGTCTCTTTCCATTTCTTTCAAGGTCAGACTCAAAGTTTTAAAAGAAATATTCCCGATGGAGCGTTTTAGCTCATTGAATCGCATGATGGATTTATGCTGATAAAGCCAATACATGATGATCATTTTGTATTTGCCATTGATCAAGGAAAGTGTATATCCAAAATCTGTTTGCTCTAAGTCAATTTGGGGTGGGGCGCAAGTTTCCATTATTCTCTGCTGACACTAACTTTTAGTCTAGTATATAACCATCATGACCGTACTTAAATTATCTCTAGCATGCTTTTATAATCGACTCATCACTATAACTGTACGATCAATGGAGTCTATTGAAATGAAAAAAACGCTTGTGATTGTTGCTCATCCTGACATTAATAATTCCATTATAAATAAATGTTGGATTGAAAAATTACATCAATATCCTGAGCAGTTCACTGTACATGAGCTTTACCAAAGTTATCCAAATGCTCAGATTGATGTGTTAAAAGAACAAGCTTTGGTTGAAGCACACCAAAATCTAGTATTTCAGTTCCCAATGTATTGGTTTAACTGCCCACCATTATTAAAGCAATGGTTGGATGATGTACTCACTTATGGTTGGGCTTATGGTTCATTAGGAAATCAGTTAAAAAATAAGAAAATAACCCTTGCAGTATCGACTGGAAGTAAAGCACATGACTATTCAGTGGATGGGCGACATCAAGTGAGTTTAGAAACTTTGTGTGCTCCTTTTGAATTGACTGCACGTTATGTCAAAGCCGATTATCAGCCTGTTTATGCTTTTTATGGAATGGAAACCCAGCCAGAGGAGGGTGAGGTTTTACCTACAATCAATGATGTTGAGCAAAGTGCAGAGGATTATGTGAAATATTTATTAGCGATGCATTAATGATGTTTTATACCAGATTTATTCCTAAAACAGGATCATTAGACATAAAAAAAGAGCATGTAAAACATGCTCTTTTCTTTGCAGAAATTACTCAGATACGATAGTAACGAGAACTTCAGCAACAACATCATGATGCAATTGGATTGCGATGTTGAATTCACCAGTGTGACGAAGCGCACCGTTTGGTAAACGAACTTCTGCACGGTCAACAACAAGACCAGCATTCGTTAAAGCATCAGCGATGTCGCGAGTACCGATAGAACCGAACAATTTACCTTCGTCACCAGCTTTCGCAGTGATCACGATGTTAACTTCGTTCAATTGTTCAGCACGTGCATTCGCAGCAGCTAATACTTCAGCTTCTTGCTTCTCAAGTTCAGCACGACGAGCTTCAAAAGCAGCAGTGTTTGCTTCAGTTGCAGCTACAGCTTTACCTTGAGGGATCAAGAAGTTACGACCGTAACCAGCTTTAACTGATACTTTGTCGCCTAATTTACCAAGGTTCTTAATGCGTTGTAATAAGATAACGTCCACAGCTCACCTCACTTACTTATGGTTGTCAGTGTACGGAATCAAAGACAAATAGCGAGCTTGTTTAATAGCTAACGCTAATTGACGTTGATAACGAGCTTTAGTACCTGTAATACGGCTAGGAACAATCTTGCCGTTTTCAGTGATGTACTGTTTTAAAGTGTCGATATCTTTGTAGTCGATGTACGCAACATTCTCAGCTGTAAAGCGGCAGAACTTGCGACGACGGTAAAAACGTGCCATTGAGGTTCTCCTTATTCAGCTTCTTGAATTGCTTGTTGTGCTTCTTCACGTTGAGCTTTACGCGCACGTTTTTCTTCAGCACTCTTAGCAAGTAAAGATTCTTCAGTAATTGCGTGTTCACGACGGATGATGATGTTACGAATGATTGCGTCGTTATAACGGAATAATTCTTCTAATTCATCAAGAGTCGTTTGACCACATTCAACATTCATAAGAATGTAGTGTGCTTTGTGAATTTTGTTAATCGGGTAAGCCAATTGGCGGCGGCCCCAATCTTCTAAACGGTGAATTTGACCTTCAGCTTCTTTGATCTGAGAGATATAGCGTTCAACCATACCTACAACTTGATCGCTTTGGTCTGGATGTACCAATAGTACGATTTCGTAGTGACGCATTGTCAGCTCCTTACGGTTTAAGCAGCCCCTAAATATAAAAATTTAGAAGCAAGGAGTCATAACTTAAAAGTTATGTCGCAAATTGCGAAGCGGGGATTATATTCAAATTGACGCTATAAAGCAAATTTGCCATAGTCTTTACATGATATTTTTTTAAATAAAATAGGCAATAAGCATGGAACAACGCTTTTTAAAAACAGTTGCATTGATCGAGTCAATTTTACAGTCAGGCACTGAGGAGGCATACTTTGAAGTGTTTGAGCAATATGAAGGGAGTATTTATCAAGTTTTAATGATTGTTGATTGGAGAGAAGAAGATGAAGTAATTGTTGAATATTGCGAAAAAATATTGCAAACAGGGAATTTAAGCGTAGAGACAGAAAGTGCTGATAATACCCAAGGTTTTATCATTCGTCTTCATTACAAAGATCAAGCACTGATCATTCCTTATCAGGGCGAGGGTGCTGATCGAGATACCACCTTAAAAGCATTAAATCAAATTTTACAGCCAGATTATGAAATCCGTTTTTGTGAGCCTTCTGATGGTTCCGATACCTTGGAGTTCATCCCATTACCAAAAGCATTATGGCAAAAATTAGATCAAAAATATTCACATCAGATTGATCAATTGTTTAGACGATTTGAGCCAGAGAGTGTGTTCTTTGGCTAAATGATGTAGCAGCGTAATTTTTACGATTGTAAAAATAGGTGCAGAGTATAAACAATACATAGTTTTCATTTAGGCAATAAAGAACTCAATGTTTTTATTGCACGAAATGATAAAAATTGGGAGAGCATAAAAAGATAGAGTGTTCTCTATCTTTTTAAAAAATAGGGAAGAGTGGTGCAGGGCTTTTAAAAGTAAAGCTAAAGCTTAAACTGATGACAGTAACGAGAATTACTGAGAAAAGGAAAAAGCGTTTTGCCCAAAGCTGATCATCTTCGGCTTTGAATCCTAAAATAGCAAGGTAGAGCCAGTAAATGCAAAGTACATTACAGATAACCAAGAAAACCATATTGGTATATCCATAAACATAGAGTGCATTCATCGCTAGAGTAAATAAAACCACATAAATCAGTGATTCGATTTTTGTTCTAAGGATGGAACGGGCTACAGGTAAAATAGGAACTCCTGCGTTTTTGTAGTCGTCAAAACGATAAATTGCGATTGCCCATGAATGTGGCATTTGCCATAAAGCATATGCAACAAAGATCAGTAGCGCCGCCATATCGAACTGATGACTTACAGCCGTATAACCAATAACAGGGGGACTCGCTCCGGAAATACTACCGATGACGGTTTGATGGATAGTGGTACGTTTTGTCCACAAACTATAAAAACCGACATAGACTACAAAACCAATCACAGCGAATAAAAATGCATAAGCATTGACATAGAACCAGAGCATGCTAAAGCCAATTACACCTAGAACCAATGCATAACACAGGGCAACAGTAGGGGAAATGGTTTTTGTCACAAGTGCGCGATTCATTGTGCGCTGCATTTTTTGATCGATGTCTTGATCAATAACATTATTGACCACACAACCAGACGCAACCACAAAAGTTGTTCCGAGCAGGGTAAGCAATAATAAGAGGTAGTCTATAGAGCCTTGGGCGGCTAAGAAGAAGCCGCCCAAGGTGGTAATAAAATTACCGAAGAGAATTCCTGGTTTAGTCAGGAATAAGTACTTTTTCCACATGACAATCAGTTTAGATCATCATGTTGTAGTGTAGGTAATTCATAATCCACACAGAGCCGACTAAAAGTACAGCGATACATAAGATTGTGTAGATAAATGCAATAAGGTTCCAACGTTGTTCAGACGATGTATTCATGTGTAGGAAGTACACAAGTTGTACAAGTACCTGAGCAACCGCAGTAATTGCAATTACTGTAACTAAAACGCCACGGCTGAAACCACCTGACATCACCATCCCGAATGGGATGATGGTAAGGATAACAGAAAGGATAAATCCAACAGTGTATTGTTTAAAGTTACCGTGTGACGCACCTGCAGCATTATGGTCATGACTACTCATTAGAGAACTCCCAGTAAGTAAACGACGCTGAATACACAGATCCAAACGATGTCAAGGAAGTGCCAGAACAAGCTTAAGCAAGCAAGACGACGTGTATTCGGTAAGGTCAAACCATTCTTTTTGATTTGATACATTAACACTAACATCCACACCAAACCAGAAGTTACGTGGATACCGTGTGTACCAACCAAGGTAAAGAATGCAGATAAGAATGCACTGTGAGTTGGGCCATGACCTTCGTGTACGAGGTGATGGAACTCATAGATTTCCATACCAATGAACGATGCACCGAAAAGGAATGTAATGAATAACCAAGTGATCACTTGATTTACATTCTTTTTATAAGATGCAAGTACAGCAAAACCAAATGTTACCGATGAGATCAATAGGGCAAATGTTTCAGTTAACACGAAGCCTAATGAATCATGGAACAGGTCATATGCACTTGGAGTTCCTGGTGGAATATGACTGCTTAATACAGCGAACGCAATGAAGAGTGATCCGAAAAGAATCAAGTCACTCATCAAGTATGTCCAGAAACCAAAGACCGTTAAGTCTGTATCATCATGTTCATGATGACCATCGTGGCCGTGGTTGTCGTGATGAAGTACTTCAGCCATTTCCTTAGTCCTTCTTCAAGTGTTTTTCAAGTAAAGCATAGCGTTCGTTTTCAATACGCTCAACTTCAGCAGCAGGAACGTAGTAGTCAACATTCTTAGTGAATGAGCTTACGATCAAGCTAACAATTGCTGAAACGAAAGAAACGACAGCGAGCCACCAAATATGCCAGATGAGTGCAAAGCCAAGAATCGTAATGAACATTGCAATGACAAAACCAGCAGCACGATCAGTCGGCATGTGGATGTCTTCATATTTAGTGTTACGTGCGTATGCTACACCATTTTCTTTGTCAGTCCAGAAACGGTCAACGCCGCTTGCATCTGGTTCATGCGCAAAGTTATAGAACGGAGCAGGAGATGACGTTGCCCATTCAAGGGTACGGCTATCCCATGGATCGCCTGTGTGGTCCATGTTGTCCTTACGTTGTAAGAAACCAACGATGATTTGCATTAAGAAACATGCAATACCGATCGCGATAAGAACAGCACCAAACAATGCAATCGCCAAGTACGGATCCCATTCAGGGTTGTCATATGTATTCAAACGACGTGTCATACCCATGAAACCAAGGATATAAAGTGGCATGAATGCAAAATAGAAACCGATGAACCAGAACCAGAACGCAGCTTTACCCCATGCTTCGTTGAGCTTCCAACCAAACATTTTTGGCCAGTAGAAGATGATGCCGGCAAACATACCAAACACCACACCACCGATAATTACGTTATGGAAGTGAGCGATCAAGAATAATGAGTTGTGTACAAGGAAGTCCGCAGGTGGAACAGCCATCAATACACCAGTTAAACCACCGATACCGAATGTTACAAGGAAGCCAAGCGTCCATAACATAGGTGTTGTATAGGTGATGCGACCTTTATACATGGTGAATAACCAAGAGAAGATTTTCACACCTGTAGGAATCGCAATAACCATGGTCATGATACCGAAGAACGCATTCACGTTCGCACCAGCACCCATGGTAAAGAAGTGGTGAAGCCATACAACGAACGCAAGTACAGTAATTGCAATCGTCGCATACACCATAGACTTATAACCGAACAACGCTTTACGAGAGAAGGTTGCAACGATTTCTGAGTATAGACCAAATGCTGGCAATACCAAGATATATACTTCAGGGTGACCCCATGTCCAGATCAAGTTCACGTAAAGCATTGGGCTACCGCCAAGCTCATTGGTGAAGAAATGGAAGCCGAAGTAACGGTCAAGCGTCAGCATTGCAAGCGTACCTGTTAATACAGGGAATGATGCAATGATGAGTACAGCCGTACAAAGTGAAGTCCACGTGAAAATCGGCATGTCCATCAATTTCATGCCAGGTGCACGCATCTTGATGATGGTAACAAAGAAGTTAACACCAGATAAAAGCGTACCTAGACCAGAAACCTGAAGTGCCCAGATATAGTAGTCAACACCCACACCAGGAGAATATTGAATGCCAGATAGAGGAGGGTAAGCCATCCAACCAGTCGCAGCAAATTCACCCAATACAAGTGAAAGCATCATCAAACCAGCAGCGCCTGCGAATAACCAGAAGCTTAAAGAGTTTAATAATGGGAAAGCAACGTCACGAGCACCAATCTGTAAAGGTACAGAGATGTTCATCATACCTACAACGAGACCCATTGCTACGAAGAAGATCATGATCACACCGTGTGCTGTGAAGATCTGGTCATAGTGGTCAGGATGTAAGTAACCTTCGCCGCCGCCTTTCGCGAGGAAAAGTTGTAGACGCATCATGATCGCATCGGCGAAACCACGCAACAGCATGACAACAGATACGATGATATACATGATACCAATCTTTTTATGGTCTACAGTGATAAACCACTCATTCCACAAATATCCCCATTTCTTGAAATAGGTGATACCGCCCAAAACAGCAATTGCACCAAGTGCCATAAAGACCATGGTGACAAGTACAAGGGGTTCAGTCGGGATAGAATCCCACCCTAATTTACCAAAAATCATATCCATGTCTTATTCCCCTTGAGCAGCGTGTTCTGCTGCAGCATGAGTTTCTGCTGTTGCATCATGTCCAGCAGAATGGTCAGCACCGTGATAGTTACTCATGTAGTGGTTGATGATTGTTTCAAACAATTTTGGTTCAACTGATGAGTAATAAGTCACAGGGTGTGGCTTAGTCGGGAACGGTTTCATCGCTTCAGCTTTAGCAAGTGCTTCTTCATCACCAGCAGCTTTAGCACGATTCACTAAATGCTCGATCTGATGCTTAGAACGATCGCCATCTTTAAGCGTTGCTAACTCAGCTTGGTCAAGTGTACCTTTTTGAATTGCTTCAGGGTTAATACTTGTACCATTACCAGCTTTAACTGCTTCTACCCATTGTGCAAATTCTGGCTCAGTCACGCTATGTGCTTTAAAGCGCATTTGTGAGAAACCGTAACCTGAATAGTTTGCTGAGAAACCACGGAAGATACCTGGTTCATCGGCTAATAGGTGAAGGTGAGTTTGCATACCAGCCATTGCGTAAATCTGACCGCCTAACTGTGGGATGAAGAACGAGTTCATCGTAAAGTTAGAAGTGATTTTAAAGCTTACTGGTGTTTGTTCTGGGAAGCGTACTTCGTTTACCGTTGCAATGTTTTGCTCAGGATAGATAAAAATCCATTTGAACTGTTCAGCGACAGCTTGAATAGTCAATGGTGCTTTATCTGATTCTAACGGACGGTAAGGGTCGTACTTGTGGGAACCCCACCAAGTTAACCAAGCTAAAATACCAATAATAATGACAGGTACACCCCATACAACGATCTCAATTGTCGTAGAGTGTGCCCAAGTAGGTTTATAGTCTGCATCTTTATTCGACGCGCGATATTTCCAACCAAACCACAATGCCATAACGATTGATGGGATTACCACCAACAGCATTAAATAGATCGCAGTCATCATCAAGTTACTTTGACCTTGACCAACTGGACCTTTATTGTTTAGAAGTACCATATCACCGCCACACCCAGTTAAGAGCGCAGCCATCGTTGATAAAGACAATACAGCTAAAATCGTTTGTCTCATTTTACAACCTCGGTGAAGAGTCCCATTCCCTAATTAAAATTATGGGATAGCGATTAAAGTGTCGCGTGATTGATAAGAATTGTTTAAAAAGTGCTTAGCAATCACGCGACACCGCAACGTTGTTGGGCATTATGCCTCATATTGAAAAACTAAGCTACTGATAAAGTGGCCTGAACTGCTTGTTTTAAAACCCGATTTATTTTGTAGGGATTAAGGTTGAGTTAAGTTCTTTTTGTATAGATATCAATTTAATATATAAAAAAAGAGGAATAAATCCTCTTTTGTTTATTGATTTGTGATCACTGTTTAATGACTTTGGTTTTTGCCAATTTATCGTGCAAAGTTTGACGCTTTTGAGTAAAAGCGAATAAAGCATAATCAATCACAGTGATGATTGGAACGAGAAGAAGATTCAAAATAATGAATAATACGCTTCTCAACCAAAAGGCACGAATTGTACTCACTTGAGTGGAGGTCTCGGCGTCTACAATTTTAATCTTGGCGATTTTTTTACCAATACTTTGACCAGATTTTGCAATAAAGAATGCTTGAATCATGAGCATGATAATCAGATAAGCAAAGATCATCATCCATGCTTCATTCGGAATTAATTGCATCAATTGATGTTGTAATTCCACTGCTTTATCAGATGCCATTTGGGTGGCTTGCATCTGTTTTTGGATTTCAAATAATTCTTGGTATTGGCTTTCATTAAAAAAGAAAGATGGGATAGAGGCCATCGGTAGCCAAAGGATGAGATCAAAAACTTTGGCAAGAGCGCGCGAATGAAAAGGTGCGAGTTCTGGCGCTTTTTGTTCGACCTTGATTTTGTAAGTTGGTTCGTTCGTTTCAGTTTTAATTTGAGCACTAAAAGGAGAGTAACCTACAGGTTCGTAGACAAGTTTACCTTGTGTGAGTTCACCAAGTGTTTTCCATTCAGTCATACCTTCATGCCAAGCCAAATCTGTTAGTAAAACTTGTTGACTGGCAAGCATCTGGTTCACTTGTTCTAAACTGTAAGGTCCTGCTTGTTGATTGTTACGAGCCAAGTAAATTTGCATAATTTTAAAATCTCAATTACAAGGGTGTGTTGACATTTCAGACATGTCTGGCGTTATAGGCTAAAACAACCCAAACAAGGCATGAAACGTAGACAATGGCAGTTCCCTTGTCAAGCTTCATAACGAAGTTTGGGGAGGTTTTAGCCATAACCCTACGGGACAAGGACATTTTTGCCACTACTGCGTTATCTTGCGCAGCTATAATCACTGCTCATTATTTAGAATGGCTAAATTGCATAAGCCATGCCTTGTATTGTCTAAAAATGTCCGTTGTCGCAAGTATCTCTGAAATCTCAACAGACCCTACGATGAAAAAAGACCCTACGAAAGAGGGCCTTTTTCTAAAAAAGACTAGGCTTTCTTGATTTGTTCTTCAGCAAGGAAGAACCAAGTATCAAGTACTGAGTCAGGGTTAAGTGACACAGATTCAATACCTTGTTCCATAAGCCATTTAGCAAGGTCAGGGTGATCCGAAGGACCTTGACCACAAATACCAACGTATTTTCCTGCTTTGCGGCAAGCATGAATTGCCATAGAAAGGAGTGCCTTAACTGCTGGATCACGCTCATCAAATAAGTGAGATACGATACCAGAGTCACGGTCAAGACCGAGTGTTAATTGTGTTAAGTCGTTTGAACCAATAGAGAAACCATCGAAGTGCTCAAGGAACTGCTCAGCCAATAATGCATTGGTTGGTAATTCGCACATCATAATGATTTTTAAACCATTCTCACCACGTTTCAAACCATTTTGAGCAAGTAGTTCAATTACACGTTTTGCTTCAGAAACAGTACGAACGAATGGAATCATGATTTGGATATTGGTTAAACCCATTTCATCACGTGCTTTTTTCAAGGCACGGCATTCAAGCTCAAAACAGTCGCGGAAGTTATCAGATACATAACGGCTTGCACCACGGAAACCCAACATTGGGTTTTCTTCTTCAGGCTCGTAAAGCTTACCGCCGATCAAGTTTGCATATTCATTCGATTTAAAATCAGACATACGTACGATGACTGGTTTTTCTGCAAATGCAGCAGCAAGTGTCGAGATCCCTTCAACCAATTTCTCGACATAGAATTCGATTGGAGAAGAATAGCCCGCAGTACGTGCCATGACAGCAGCACGAGTCTCACGTGGGAGGCTTTCAATATTTAACAATGCTTTTGGATGCACACCGATCATACGGTTAATGATGAATTCAAGACGTGCAAGGCCGATCCCTTCATTCGGTATTTGAGCAAAGTCAAATGCACGGTCAGGGTTACCAACGTTCATCATGATTTTGAACGGCAGTGATGGCATTGAGTGAATCGAGTTACGTTGAACTTCGAAATCTAATGCACCTTCATAGATGAAGCCAGTGTCGCCTTCGGCACAAGATACAGTCACTTCTTGACCATCAGAAAGGACTTCAGTGGCATTACCACAACCAACAATTGCTGGAACACCTAGCTCACGTGCAATAATAGCGGCGTGACAAGTACGACCACCACGGTTGGTAACGATCGCAGCAGCACGCTTCATTACTGGTTCCCAGTCTGGGTCAGTCATGTCAGAGACAAGTACGTCACCGTCCTGAACCTTATCCATCTCTTTAATTGAAGTAACAACGCGAACCTTACCTGAACCGATACGTTGACCGATTGAGCGACCTTCACAAATCACAGTACCGCGTTGTTTTAACAGGTAGCGTTCCATTGTGCCGACGTTTTGACGACTTTTTACCGTTTCTGGACGTGCTTGAACGATATAGATCTGACCGTCATCACCATCTTTCGCCCATTCGATATCCATTGGCGAACCGTAGTGCTGTTCAATGATCAGCGCTTGTTTAGCCAACTCATGTAACTCATGGTCATTTAAGGCAAATTGTTGGCGTTCTTGTTTTTCAACATCAACCACCACCACTGATTTACCCGCTGCACCTTCTTCACCATAAATCATTTTTTGGTGTTTAGAGCCAAGGTTACGGCGTAACACTGAGTGTTTACCTGCATTTAGAAGTGGTTTAGATAAATAGAATTCATCAGGGTTCACCGCGCCTTGCACAACCATTTCACCCAAACCGTATGATGCAGTAATAAAGACCACATCACGGAAACCAGATTCTGTATCTAGGGTGAACATAACACCTGCAGCACCTGTCTCTGAACGAACCATACGTTGTACGCCAGCAGAAAGGGCAACAACACTATGTTCAAAACCTTGGTGTACACGGTAAGCAATCGCGCGGTCATTATAAAGAGAAGCAAAAACTTCTTTGATCGCGATTAAGATATTATCAATCCCGCGAATGTTGAGGAAGGTTTCTTGTTGACCTGCGAAAGACGCATCAGGTAAGTCTTCAGCAGTAGCAGAAGAACGTACAGCAACAGCAATGTCTGGGTTGCCGTTTGAAAGTGCAGCAAAAGCTTCACGAATTTCTTGTTCTAATGTCGCAGTAAGCGGAGTTTCAACAATCCAGTTACGGATTTTTGCACCAGTTTCAGCAAGTGCATTTACATCTTCTACATTTAGCTGAGCAAGTTCAGCCTGAATACGAGCGTTTAAGCCGCTTTGATCCAAGAACTCACGATAGGCAGCTGCAGTTGTTGCAAAACCACCAGGTACCGATACACCAGCATTGGATAAATGGCTGATCATTTCACCCAAAGATGAGTTTTTCCCACCTACGAGTTCGACATCGTGTTTTCCTAATTTTTCCAGACCGATTACGCGCGCTTCCAAAGTATTTACTCCACTTTTTTTGCAGTATGAATGACCATCATTGGTATGAAATTATACAAAAGTGCTTAGATTTAGTGTTTTACTAAGCGACAGTCATGTTAGATGAGTTTACTATAAAGATTATAGAGCACTAAGACAAATGTTTAAGGAGAATTTTGATGCCCGTAAGTAAAGAAATTAAACGGAGCGTTTTTTTTATTTCAGATGGTACCGCAATTACCGCAGAAACCCTTGGACATTCACTACTTGCGCAATTTCCAAACGTCGATTTTGACATTCATATTATGCCGTATATTGCCACTGAAGAAGCAGCAATGGTGGCCGTGGCCGAGATCAATGCCTGCCAATCTCGAGATGGTTCTTTACCGTTGGTTTTTGACACTTTGGTCGATCCACATGTCCGTGAAATTATCAATACTGCCAAGGCGGTCAATCTCGACGTTTTTGAAGGTCTGATTAGTAAATTAGAACAAGAGTTGGGTACACCGCCGACGACCTTGGTTGGACAAACCCATGCTGTCACCGATTCAGAATATTATAAGGCACGTATTGATGCGGTACATTTCGCACTAGACAATGATGATGGGGCCAGAACACGTCATTATGATAAAGCCGATATTATCTTAATTGGCGTATCTCGTTCTGGTAAAACGCCGACCTCAATTTATTTGTCATTACAATTTGGTATTCGTGTTGCAAACTATCCTTTAACTGAGGAAGACCTTGATGACAATCGTTTGCCAAAAGTGCTACGTGAACATAAAAATAAGTTGTTTGGTTTGATGATTGATGCGGAACGTTTAGTTGCAATTCGCAGTGAACGTAAAGCCAATAGCCGTTATTCAAGTTTTAGTCAGTGTCAAATGGAACTGCGTGCCATTGAGGGAATTTATATCTCGGAAGGGATTAAATATCTGAATGTGACAGAGATGTCGATTGAAGAAATCTCAACACGTGTTTTACAAATGACGGGATTGAAACGTCGTATTGGTTAGTGAGATTGGGCTACCTAAGCCTTCTGGATGGGGTAGTCCGTAATTTTTTGATCGATTTTATAAGAAAAAGTTTGATAAATATCGTTAATTTTAAATAAATAATTGATATTGAATAACAAAGTAAACTTAACTTATCAGTGCAGTAATTGCTGATAATTTTATTGCATTTCTGCTACAATATTGTGACTCAAATCTCACTTTTGTTGTTGGTGGTCTATGGCTTTTATTGCAACTGAATATCTTGATTCTAAGAGTTCCGTTTGGAACAGAAGTCTGTGAACTTGGCTATCTCTTTTCATGCTAATCGTCAAATGAGTGAAGCTCAGAAAAACGTTTTTAATCGTATTCCAAGTTTAGTTTGGCTTCTCTCAGAGCAGGGTGACACTTATTTTTTTAATAGTGTAAGCCAAGAGTATATCGGTTTCAATGACTTAGAACATTTTGTGAAAGATTGGACTGATTTAATCCATGGTGAAGAAAAGCCACTCTTTCAAAGTGAGTGGCAGCAAGCGTTTGCCAATAAAACGCCATTTCAAATGGAATGCCGGTTAAAGCATCAATCAGGTGCGTATCGCTGGTTTTTATTGTCGGCTAGATTTATAGAAGCGAATTCAGAAGAAAAGGCACATTGGTTTATCAACAGTGTCGACATTCATGAAACCAAGCAGTATCAGCAAAACTTAGTCCAATGTATCAACGCTCAAACCAACATGCTGGATAATAGTATTGATTGCATCAAATTACTGGAAGCGGATGGTTCTTTACTGCACGTAAATAAAACAGGATGCATTGCGCTTAACATTTCTCAAAGTCAGCAAAGTTTTGGAATGAAGTGGGCTGAACTGTTACCTGCGGAAATACGTTCCAAGGCGGCTTATGCATTGAAAACAGCTCTCAAAGGCAAAACTGCACGTTTTCGGGGGATGAGTGGTGAAGGTACAGCAAGACAATATTGGGATAATTTGCTCACTCCGATATTAAATGATCACGGGCAGACCATTCAGGTTCTGTGTCTGTCTCGAGATGTGACGACACAAAGACAGACTGAAATACAATTACAACTTTCGAGTGAACTGGACGATTTAACGGGATTGTACAATCGTCGTTTCTTTAAATTACAACTTAAACGCTCATTACATCGACATAAAAAAAGTGAAAAGCTACTTGGTTTGATGTTATTGGATTTAGATTATTTTAAACATGTGAATGATACGCTTGGTCATGCAGCTGGAGATCATTTACTCCGTGTTTTGTCTAAGCGAATCGAACAGATTTTACCTGAAAATACTTTTGTTGCTCGTTTAGGTGGTGACGAGTTTGCGATTGTCGTGAACGGAATTGAGACACAAGCTGCGCTTGAGAAAATTGCAATCGATGTGAGTCGACAGTTAGAAGCTCCGATTACTTATGCTGGGAATTTGATTAACGGCAGTATGAGTATTGGCTGCACGATTTATCCACGAGATGCCAAAGATTCAGCTAATTTAATGAAGTGTGCTGATACGGCACTGAATGATTTGAAAGCGACAGGGCGAGGTGGATTTCGAATGTTTAACCCACAGATGCAGATTGCCGCTCAAAACATTGCAATTCAATTAAATGACGCACGGCATATTATCCGTGATGACCTAATCGTTCCATTTTATCAACCTAAGGTACGTTTGACGGATGCCAAGGTTGTAGGCTTCGAGGCATTATTACGTTGGCAAACGGACGATCAGCATATTCATTCACCTCGTAAGATTGAACAAGCATTTCACGACTATATTCTAGCGACTAAAATTAGTGATGCGATGCAAAATAAAGTTTTTAAAAATATCGCAGCTTGGATCGCACAAGGGTTAGAGGTTGTTCCTGTCTCAATCAATGCAGCGCCTGTCGAGTTTCTGAAGGATAATTATGCTGAACGTTTATTACATCGTTTAAATCTGTATAAAATTCCTCATCATTTAGTGGAAATTGAAATTACTGAACAGATATTGGATGATCGTGGTTCTGATTATGTAGTTCGAGCATTAAATTTATTAAAACAACAAGGCGTTAAAATTTCACTGGATGATTTTGGAACAGGGCACTCGTCTTTAACCCGCTTGCGTGATTATCCTGTGGATTGTTTGAAAATTGATTGTGAATTTATCCGCCAAATGAATGAAGATGATGCGATTTTAGCCATCGTTCAAGCCATTATTGCCTTAGGACCAAAGCTTTCCTTGGACATTGTTGCTGAGGGAATTGAGAACATTGCACAACTCGAATTGCTCAAATCATCTGGATGTTCTATTGGTCAGGGGTATTTATTTAGCCCTGCGGTCAATGTACAACAAGCCACAAAAATGCTTCAAGCTGGAATTCAGATGGACGAATACAGATGCTAAGTCGACAGGGTTGATTGAGAGAATAAACCTTGTCGACTCTAGCTAAAATCTTAATTGTTCTTTATGTCCATCAATCGGCTAAAGTTTTGCAAGCGTTTTTCGGTATCGTAAATATCACAGGTAAAGATAAATTCATCGACATCATATTGCGCCGCGATTTTATTTAAACCCGATTTAACAGTTTCTTGAGAACCGATTTGTGCCATGGCATAAAAATTCTGAATTGCCAGTTGTTCAGCACTTGTTGCAAGGCCTTGGGTCGAGTCAATCGGTGGTTTGAGTTTTAAGCTGTGACCACGGATCAGATTTAAAATACGTTGATAAGAACTGGTCGCTAAATATTGAGCTTCCTCATCCGTTGCAGCAACTACGGTTGGGACCCCCATAGAAACATAAGGTTTGTCCAGATATTCAGAAGCTTGAAAATTATCACGATAAAGTTCGATGGCTTGACCTAACATTCTTGGGGCAAAGTGTGAGGCAAAAGAATAAGGAAGGCCGAGCTTGGCTGCCAGTTGGGCGCTGAATAAACTTGAACCGAGTAACCAGACTGGTACATGGGTATTTTGGCCTGGTGTAGCGATAATTCTTTGATTCGGCTCAGGTGCTTTAAAATATTGTAAAATTTCCATCACATCTTGAGGAAATTGGTCTTCAGTTTCCTGACGGCCACGACGCAGGGCACGCATTGTCATTTGATCCGTACCAGGAGCACGACCTAGACCGAGTTCAAAACGATTTGGATATAATGTCGCTAGCGTCCCAAATTGTTCCGCAACCACCAATGGTGCATGGTTTGGCAGCATAATACCGCCTGAGCCTAGACGAATATGTTGGGTATTTGCAGCAATAAAGCCTAATAAGACTGCTGTCGCTGAGCTGGCAATTCCATCCATATTATGATGTTCAGCTAGCCAAAAACGTTCATAACCTAGTTTTTCTGCGTGCTGTGCTAACTCAAGTGCATGACGCAGTGAAAACTCGATACTTTTATCATCCCGAACAGGTGCAAGTTCCAGAATAGAGAACTTTATATCTTGTAGTGATTTCATCATTAATTCTCAAAACCATATATCGAAATAATACGATACAAGTTGGGTTTTGTATATCGTTTTTGATCGATATATTTTTATTGTCTGAAATAAAAAAAAGCGCCCGAGGGCGCTAAAAGGGTTAAACGTTTTGATCTGATTAACGGTGTTTGTACCAACCACGATGGCGACCATTGTCATGACGGTAGCTTTCACGCGAATTATAATAACGGCGATCATCATAAGAACGGCGGTTGTCATAACGGCGGTCGTAACGACGATCATCATAACGGCGATCCGCATCGCGGTCTTGACCTACCTTTTGACCTAAGGCAGCACCACCAGCAGCACCGAGTGCAGCACCAATATAGCCACCATTGCTTCCACCCATATTACGGCCAACGGTATAACCGCCCACGCCACCTAAACCACCACCAATAGCAGCTTCAGTGCGATCACGTCGATTACTTGAAGCAGCTGCGCCACCCGCACCGCCAATGGCTGACCCAATCATGGCACCAGTATCACCACCGAGTTGTTTACCTAGGGCAGTACCCACTACACTACCTAGGGCTGAGGTTGCTGCAACACGTGTAGTATTGTCGGCATGTGCAACAGTCATCATTGAAGATGCTGCTAAGATAACGCTACATAACCACATATTCGATTTCATGGTGAAACTCCTTATCCATTCTTTTGGACAATATTCTTTTTGCTTGCGACAAATGTAACAAGACTTTTAAGCGAAAATATGGAGTGCAATATCTGGATTGAGAGAGTTTGACGATGGTTTTGTATGGGTTGTATTACAAGTGAAGAGATTGTGAATAAATTATAAAAATAAAGAATGAATGCGTAGTAGCCAACGATGAACGTGGGAATCGGGTACAATAGCCGTAGTTTAGATTAGGGCGTATGTATGCTGCTGGAAAAAATTTTGCAATCACAAGGCTTTGGTTCACGTAAGTATTGCCAGCAGTTAATAAAAAATGGTTCTGTTCAGATCGATAATCAGATCTGCGACAATCCCAAGCAGAATATTGCCACGGATCAACTTCGCTTTCAGGTATTCGGCGAAGAATATCAATATCGAGAGCATGTCTACATTGTTTTAAATAAACCTCAGGGTTATGAATGTTCGCATCAGGCCACGCATCATAAGAGTGTCTTTAGCCTTTTCCCTGAAATTTTGCTTCATCGAGGTATTCAATGTGTCGGTCGTCTGGATCAGGACACGACGGGTTTATTGTTACTGACTGACGATGGTCAATATCTACAAGCATTGACTCATCCACGTAAACATGTACCGAAAGTCTATCATGTCACCACTGCTGATCCTGTCACAGCTGAGCAGAAGATTGGATTAGAGCAGGGCGTTGAACTTCGAAATGAAAAAGGGGTGTATGCTGCAACAGATGTCCAGCTTTTCTCAAACCATCAATTGGCGATGACCATTCATCAGGGGGTCTATCACCAAGTCAAAAGAATGTTGGCTGCGGTAGGTAATAAGGTTGAAACTTTACACCGTCATCAAGTGGGTTTACTTGAGTTGCCTGAATTAAAACAAGGTGAATGGATGTATCTTACGCCTTCGCAAAAACAGTTAAGCCAAAATATTGCGCTTGAGCAGCCGTCACTTTAAAAAACAATGAAAGGTTTTGAACTCACTGTCTTGAATAAAGCCCATTTGTTCATAAAGACGGTGAGATTGATAATTGTTCTTTTGCGTTTCAAGACTGATGCGTTGTGCATTTTCATGGCGTGCAAACAAAATAGCTGTATCAATCAATTGTTTTGCGGAGCCTTGTTTGCGGTAAGATGGCGTGACATAGACATCATCGAGGATGTAATAAGTTTCACAAGCCACTGAAGAAAAAGCCAGATAGAGCAAGACAAAGCCTGTAAATACGTCATCTTTAACATGAATAAAAATAACACTGTCTTTGTTGTCAAAGCGATGTTTTAAAAATTGATACGATTGTTCAATATTTGATGATGCACCGTAGAACTGACGGTATTCGTCAAACAAGACAGCAAGTTGATGAAGATCTTCCTTTGTTGCTCGCTTAACAATCATTCCTGTCCATCCTTACACTTATAATTTTATTAGGACTGTCAGGATAGCGAAAAAAATTCAGCTTAAAAAATAAAAACTTGTTTATAAATGCAACATTGTTAAGTTTTGTCACTCTCACCAAGCAGTGCATTCAACTCTTCAAATAAATCTTCATGATCATCTTCAATCTCGGTTAGAGATGGATTTTCAGCATTGGCTGCGGCTTTAGATTTACGCAGTTTAAGCAACTGTTCCATGTTGATGTTCTGGTTTTCAATCGCAAAAGGAATTGACTTGGTCAGCACCACTTGTTTGAAGAAAAGGCGAACGGCTTGAGCAGGGGAGATCCCTAGCTGTTTAAATACAGCAAAAGCTTGCTTCTTTTCCTGTGAATCGAGGCGAACCTGATAAACTTCTGTTTTTCGCATGAAGAAAGTAACCACATATTTTTAGTTATCGTCATGTATTTTAAACCATTGCAATGTAATTTCAATATTTTTGAAGTGAAAAAATAGAATTTTTGTCATTACGTTGTGGTGGCAATGCAAGTTCAAAGTGAGAGCTAAAGCGCATTTCCTGTTTTAAAATTGGGTCAAAAAATTGAATTTCTTTGGCCAGTAATTGTAAAGGATGGCTAAAATCATCTTCTGCTTTATGTTGAATATTGGGGTAAAAAGAATCATTAAGTATTGGAATATTCAGATAATTTAAATGAACACGCAATTGATGTTGTTTGCCTGTTTTAGGGCTGAGTTTATATTTGGCATAGCATTGATCATGCATCAATAATTCAAGCAAAGTTTCAGTATTAGCTGGTTTTTTTGGATCAATTTGCATGGTGTAAAAAGGCTGACTTTTTTCTAAATGGAGCTGCAAAATTTGCGGAAAATGCAGTTCAGAGCGATAAGCTGCGATTGCATGGTAGGTTTTTTGCACTTTTCTGTCGGCAAAAAGTTGTTGATAGATGCCTCTTGAGCTTGCCTTTTTACAGAATAGAACCACACCTGCAGTTTCACGATCAAGTCGATGAATTGGGGTAAGGTCGACGTAGCCTGTTTGTTTTTTTAGTCTGACCAAAAGGGTTTCTTGCACATATTGACCTGTCGGACTCATGGTTAAAAAGTGCGGTTTATCGACGACAAGTAGATCATCATTTTCAAATAAAATTTCATGCTGAAATGGCACATGAATTTCGTGAGCAAGGAAACGATAGTAGAAAATATGCGTATTGGGGGTATAGGGGCTGTCAAATTTGAGTTTGGTCCCATCTGCTGCATAAATTAGCTCATCTGCAAAACGCTGTTGCCATTCGCTCGCCAGAATATGGGGGAAGTGTTGGCAGAGATAATCAAAAATGGTATGTACCGAAACATCATGAGGTAAAAAGACTTTACTGGCGCTGACACCATTGATGAGCGGGGGATGGAAGAGAATTGTAGAATCAATCATATTTAGTAAATAGCAGCTTTATGAAGATTGCAGAACTGGGTAGATATCATGTTTACTCTTTATCTCGTTATAGCATTGAGTGCATACAACAGTCATTTTATTAAAATTATGAAACTTATCTGTCATACCATTTTCTTGAGTAAAAACATATTCACATGCTAAACACCATCCTTGCAGATTTGTTGGGTTTGAAACATTTTCAATAAAGCCTAGAGGTTGATTATTGTTATTATGAATCAAATGTCCACATACAACTGCAGCGTAATTTTGACCATGACATTCACACTCTATATATAAAGATTCGGAAGACATTTCTATCCTTTAAAATTGAAATAGTAATTGGATTAAAAAGTAGCAACTTCTTTCTATGGATTAGGCTTTAAAGCAGGGCAATGTTATCATAGCTGCCATCCCAATTTTGTTTTATTTGCCATGTCATCTTCAGTGAAATTTACTCTAAATCATGAACAAGACACTCAACATTTTGCACAAATACTGTCTCAGCATGTGCACTCAGGCATTATTTATTTAATTGGTGATTTGGGTGCAGGAAAAACCACATTTACCCGTTATTTTCTACAAAAGTTAGGGCATCAGGGGGCGGTCAAAAGTCCAACTTATACCTTGGTTGAACCTTATACCATTCAAGGTAAAGAGATCTTTCATTTTGACCTGTATCGTTTGAATGATCCCTATGAGTTAGAGTTAATGGGTATCCGTGATTATTTAGATACACCTGATGCTTTATTTTTATTTGAATGGCCATCGAAAGGTGGTGATGAAATTCCAAAACCAGATATTGTGATTGATATTCAAAAATCGGAAGATGAACTGACTCGATTCGTGACTTTGACCACGGCGTCTGATGCTTTATCACAAACTTTGCAGGAACAATTGAATGGCGCATGATTCAACTCGTCGTATTCATACCCTAGATGCTGCCTTAGCCAACCAGATTGCTGCGGGTGAGGTGATTGAACGTCCCTCATCAGTAGTCAAAGAATTATTAGAAAACTCGATTGATGCTGGTGCAACTGAACTGATTATTCGAGTGGCACAAGGCGGCTCGACCCTGATTGAAATCATTGATAATGGTAATGGTATTCACGCTGAGGATTTACCTTTGGCTGTGATGCGTCATGCCACCAGTAAAATTCAAACTGCAGATGATTTACATGCCATTGTTAGTTTAGGATTCCGTGGTGAGGCATTGGCATCAATTGCAGCTGTATCACGTTTAACTTTGACCAGTAGCCAAGATGAGCAGGGTGTGGGATATCAGGTTGAAGTGAACGGTACGGCATTCGATCATCAACAGATCCAAGCAGTGGCTGCACAAAAAGGCACGCATATTCGTGTCCAAGATCTATTTTTTAATGTGCCAGCGCGTCGTAAATTCTTAAAAAAACCAAGCACTGAATTTAATCATATTGAAGAAATTGTGCGCCGTTTGGCGTTGACGCATTTTGATATTCGCTTTGTACTGGAACATAACGATAATATTCGTTTAAATCTGCCTGTGGCGGATAGCGGTGAGTTACGTTATCAACGTGTTCAGCAATTATTGGGTCAACAGTTTATTCAAAATGCCTACTGGATTGATGCTGAAAGTATCAATATGCGTTTGTCGGGCTGGTTGGGACACCCTTCTGATGCACGTGCGCAGGCTGACATGCAATATGTCTATGTGAATGGTCGTATTGTCAAAGATAAAACCATTTCACACGCTTTACGTATGGCCTATGAAGGGATTTTGCATGGTCATCAATATTCATCTTATTTATTGTTTTTAGAAGTTGATCCTGAAAATATTGATGTGAATGTACATCCGACCAAGCATGAAATTCGGTTTTTAAATCAGCGTGAAGTGCATGAATTTGTACGTCACTATGCCAAAGCAACTTTGTCTCAATTTCAGACCGCCAGTGCAGATTTAGCACAAGCAATGAAAACAGATGAAGCTTCAGCAGAACATTTTAATTATCAGCCTCAACCTAAATACCAAGAACAATTTAATTTGCATCGAGCAGTCGCTGAGCCTGAGCGACAAGCCAATCAGCAGGTTGCTGTTTCGACAGATTTATTGGCTGAGTTTAATCAAAGCCGTCCACAAGCAGTGCAGTATAATTCAACACCACAAGAACCACGTTATAACGGCTCTGCACAGTTAAATAATGCACTCAAAAGCTATTTAGCGCCTTTACGTGAAGAAACAGAAGATGGAAATGATCATGGGCCATCACGTGTGGATGAGTTTCCTTTAGGAATCGCAATCGCACAACTACATGGCATCTATATTTTGGCGCAAAATACTGAAGGCCTGATTATTGTGGACATGCATGCAGCACATGAACGTATTTTGTTGCAGCAGATGAAGTCGGCATGGGATAAACCTGAATTCTGGACCTCACAGCAACTATTGATTCCTAAAGTTGTTTCGATTACGCGAATGCAAGCGACTCGCGTTGAAGATTTACAACCACAATTGCAGCGCTTAGGTCTGGAAATTGATCAGTATGGCGATGAGCAGGTGATTGTGCGTGGTGTACCTGCGATTTTGCATAAAGCTGATTTCGGAAATTTAGTTCCTGAATTGTTAAATGATCTTGATCCGAATGACGAGGCGCGAGGTTTATTGCAAAAACGTGATGAGCTACTTGCGGGTATGGCGTGTCATGGTGCTGTACGTGCACATCGCCAGTTAAGCCTATCGGAAATGAATGCTTTATTGCGTCAAATGGAACAAACAGAATTTGCCAGTCAATGTAATCATGGTCGTCCGACTTGGCGCGCATTTCCACTTCATCAATTAGATAAATTATTTGCTCGAGGAGAGTAGTTTTACATGTCAAATCAATTGCCCGTCATCAATTTAATGGGGCCTACCGCAAGTGGTAAAACTGCATTGGCATGTGAACTCTATGAGCGTGGTAATTTTGAGCTAATTTCAGTTGATTCGGCTTTAGTGTATAAAGATATGGATATTGGCACAGCAAAGCCAACCAAAGAAGAGCAACAACAATATCCGCATCATTTGATTGATATTATTACGCCTTTAGAGGTTTATTCAGCAGCACAATTTGTTGAAGATGTCTGCCCATTGGTCGATGATATGCATGCACGCGGTAAAACCCCGATTTTGGTCGGTGGCACAATGCTATATTTTAAAGCACTGTTAGAAGGGCTAGCGAATAATTTGCCAAATGCTGACCAAGCAATCCGTGATGCAATTGTTGCTAAGGCTGATCATGAAGGCTGGCAAGCGGTTTATGATGAGTTAGTAGCTGTTGATCCTGTTGCAGGGCAAAAATTTAAAGTCTCAGATAAACAACGAATTATTCGAGCATTGGAAGTCTATCGAATTACAGGCGAGCCGATAACAAAACTACAAGCTGAACAGCCCAAAAATCAACCATATCGTTACATATTTCATAACTACGCATTGATGCCAGATCGTTTAGAATTACATCAACGCATTGAGCAAAGATTAAGCAAAATGTGGAACATTGGTTTTTTAAATGAAGTAGAGGAATTGATTAAAAAATACGATTTAAATGATAATTTACCGTCCATGCGGTCCGTCGGTTATCGTCAAGCTTTGGATTTTTTACTAAAAAGTGACCTAAGTCTCAAAAATAAAGTAGAAATGGAGAACAAAGCCCTTTTTGCGACGAGGCAATTAGCCAAACGTCAATACACTTGGTTACGTTCTTTGCAAGAATTACACGATTTTAAAACTTACGTGACGATAAAGCAGGCGAAAGAAGACTTGCGAAACTTCTTTGGATAAAGCAAAATTCGCAGGCTGTCTTTTTATAATTTTTAGTTGAAAAATAAAGATAGTTTTTTTGCGCTGATTTAAAAATTTTTTGGAGTTAAAAATGTCTAAAGGTCAAACTTTACAAGATCCGTTCTTAAATTCTCTCCGTAAAGAACGTATTCCAGTTTCTATTTTCCTTGTAAACGGTATCAAATTGCAGGGTCATATTGAGTCATTTGACCAATATGTTGTTTTGTTGAAAAACACTGTAAGTCAAATGGTTTATAAACACGCGATTTCTACAGTTGTTCCTGCGCGTAACCCACGTCCAGCTGGTGCTCAAGGTACTGCTGGTGGCTTCCCTGCACAAGGTGCGACTGGTGGCTTCGGTGGTCAAGGCGCTGCTGGTGGCTTCGGTGGTCAAGGTGGCGGCTTCGGTGGTCAAGGCGGCTTCGGCGGTCAAGGCGGCGGCTTCGGTGGTCAAGGTGGCTTTGGTGGTCAAGGTGGCTTCGGTGGTCAAGGCGGCGGCTTCGGCGGTCAAGGTGGCTTCGGTGGTCAAGGTGGCTTCGGTCATCAAGGTGGCTTCGACGGCGAAACTAAATTTGAAGATGGTCAAGAAGACGAAAACAATCGTTAATTGATCGATGATCTTTAATAAAATGCCAGTCTTAGAATAGACTGGCATTTTTTTGTCTATGAGAAAGCTAGAATAAATACTATGGAAATGATTGTAGCCGCGGCATGTTGTAGTGTATTGGTTTCGATTTTACTGAAATACCTAAAAGCAAAGGGATTCGATGTTTTTCAAATGATTGCGTGGAATTATTTAAGCGCAAGTCTCTTATGTTTTTATTGGTTTAAAACTGATATTACACATATCTCTTTAAATAATACCCCATGGTGGTTAATTCTCACTTTAGCCGTGTTATTGCCCAGTATATTTTTATGCTTAGCAAAGTCTTTGCAATTTGCTGGGATTCTGAAAACGGAGATTGCTCAGCGCTTAGCCGTGATACTTTCGTTATTAGCAGCCTATTTTATTTTTGGCGAGCAGTTTAGCCAATTAAAATTAATTGGAGTGGGGCTAGGAATCATCGCGATTTTAGCGATTATCATCGGTCAAGCCACGGAACAGGCAAGTAAAGGCGTGAATTTAAAATCAGCCTTGTTTTTGTTTAGTGTCTGGGCGGGTTATGCTGCGATTGATGTATTGCTAAAATATAGTAGTAGCTTAGGTTTACAGTTTGCGGTCACGCTGAATTTAACATTTATCGCAGCCTTCATTCTATCCATTGCTTATATCGCAATTACTCAGCCGAACTGGCAGCCTAAAAACATTTTTACTGGTTTGTTCTTAGGTGTGTTGAATTTTGCCAATATCGCCTTATATGTAAAAGCCCACATGCTATTTAAAGAAACTCCTGCGATTGTTTTTGCGGGCATGAATATTCTTGTCGTGGTATTGGGGGTACTCAGTGGCGTGGTACTATTTAAAGAACGGTTAAAGGCCTATACCTGGATTGGATTGATCAGTGGGGTGGTCGCAGTTCTGTGTTTGGCCAAAGCAATGATGAAATAAAATAAGGGAGTAAGCCGCGTTACTCCCTGAGAATAAATCATTAGAGACGGGTAAAAACAACCTCATCTGGGAGTCGTGATTTAGGTAGTTTGGCATTGAAGTCCGTTTCGCTGCGATAACCTAAAGCAACAACTACAGAGGCTTTTAGCCCTTTTTCGGTTAATCCAAACTCTTGATCAATCAGTGTTCGGTCAAATCCTTCCATTGGGGTGGCATCAATGCCTTCTAAGCCTGCTGCAAACAACAGTTGTCCGAGTGCAAGGTAAGTCTGGTTTTCCATCCATGCAGGAAGATTTTTAAGTTCATTACGATAAAACTCAACATAACCAGAACGGGTATCTCGCTGGCCTTGTTTTGCTGCTTCATCTTTAAAGCGACCACTGAGATCATCTTGCTGTAAGAGTTGCTCTAGGTACTCAGCAGAAATATCAGTACGGGTACAAAATACGAGCGTATGTGAAGAATTGAGAACTTTGGCTGCGTTATAGATGTAATTGCCTGTCAATGCTGATGCGATACGCTGCTTTGCCTCGTCAGATTCTGCAACCAAGAAGTGCCACGGTTGAATATTGACTGAGGAAGGGCTGAAACGTAATACTTCTAACAGCTTCTCAAACTGCGCTTGGGGAATTTTTTTTTCTGCATCATAAGCTTTTGTGGCGTAACGTGTTTTTGCCGTAGCTAAAGTATCCATCCGTCATTTACTCGATTTTAAAATTTAAGGCTGTACTAGATTAGCATAATGCAAATCTAGTACAGCCTTAAATTTTTATGAAACAAAGCTACTTATATTGAATAACTTGGCAGGAACATGATCTTGACATCATGTCCTGCCATTGTTATTTACCCTATGTTTATAAATTTATTGTCCATAGATCCAAACGATTTCTTTTTTATTTAAACAATCATAATAAGGAATGTTTAAAGTAGAGATTGCATTATCTACTGAAGTTGCATGTCCTATTGCCATGATTTTTTGGCCAATTTCAAGTTCGATATTCCCATCTGAAATAATATTATTTTTTACTTTAAAACTATTCGGAAAAATAATAGGGATATCTCTCTGTCCAGTGGAAATATAGATACACTTATTTATATCCTTCTGAAGTACACCCAAAATAAAAGTGAGTCGGGACCCTTTGCCCATTTTCTGGTATGTCATTAAGTTGATTTCATTCTGTGAAATATTTTCTACCTGAGGTATAGGTGTGCTTGCAGATTTCGATTTAGTGGTACAGCCACTAAATACAAAACAAGAAAGCCCTATTATGAATAGTTGGGGTAATTTATTGTGTAACAATGGCAGTACCTATAGAATTTAAATAATCGAGACTTGTATAGATCGCTATAGTCACTGGTGTAGAAGAGTTATTTTGTGTTTGCCATGCACAGCTATGCATGATTCCATACCCAGTGGTTAATGCAAACCAAGGACCGCCGCTGTCTCCAGGATAGCAACGTAAAGAACCTTGTCCAGTTGTATGATCATGCCCTGCATTCCCATTGGTATTTTTTACAACAACAAATGTATTGCCATTACCATCTGCATTCGAGCTATTTATACTATCCACCTCACCACAACTTTGTGTAAGTGTACTTACAAGTTCACCTGTTTTGCCCAAATGGCAAATATATGCACCATTAACTGTACCATTATCATATGGAGTTCCTGTACGAGTTTTTGTCGCTGTTAACTTTCGAAAATTGACACTTGAATCTGCATAAAATTCGGCTTTAGCGGCTTGGGCTGTAGATGTTCCTGCTGGAAGAAATCCAAGGTCGGCAACACTGTCATCACGCCATCCACTAGTGGCTGATTCGCAGGTAGGGTGTTTATTGAATATGTCGTCCCATCTTTATCAGTATATTGATAATTAGAGTAGTTTTTATCATTTGCACAATGACCAGCTGTAATTATGCCCAACTTATTATCAGAAAGGCGTTTACCTATAAAGCCACTAAAACAAACAGGAATATTCGAGCTTTTTAAAGGTAACCCTCCTCGAGTAGCCACTCTTCCCCCAAAAGGAACAACTCTAATTTCAACAGGAACAGCCAAAAGGACTTCTGCTATTTGTTTTGCATTGCCTTTATCCGATTTAACATACACTTTCGCATTTCCTGTTTTCTCATCGTCATAGACTAACTGTAGTTCTGGGAGTGATTTTTTTAGCTGCTCTCGTTTAGATTCAATATTCTTTAAACGTTGTTCTTTTGTTTTATAATTTTGTTGACTAAAATTAATAGGAGCGGACAATGGTTGTGAATATTGTGTAGCCACTGTTCTGATGTCTGCATCGCTAATATTAAATTGTTTTCTTAAATTAGAATTTCCTTTACTTGAGATAATGCTTTGGACTGCTTGTGAAGGCATAGGCTTAATCGTTAATGATGTTGGTAAATTTTTAGAGTAATTCTCAACATTCACTTTTAACGCAAAGTCATTTTTACTGTTGTCAAAATACATTCCTTGTAGATCATTTTTTACATTATTTCTGATATTGGAAATATCAGAAGATGCCCCATGCATAATCAATAATCTTCGTATGGCCTCATCATAAGGTACATCATATGAAGCTGCATAGAATTTTGCATCAATTGCTAAAGCTTCTGCCTCATTTATGAGATTTGAGTCATCTGCGAAAGCAGAGTTGGTCGAAATAATTAACAAAGTGAGAAAAGACATTCTTTTTAGCATCGAAAAATCATCCTGAATTGTGTTGTGTAAATTCAATATAGATGAGCATTGTTAAGTTTTGCTAAAATAAAATGAAACTAAAAATTACAGCTATATGATATTGGGAGTAAATTTTATTTAAAGAAATTTATATTAATTTATTGATTTTACTTATATGTCTTGAGTGTTAATAATTCCACTGTTTAAAATCTAATTGATAATTTTCTTGCTCATTGAGCTCTAAAATCCAAGCTGAATCTGCTCGCCAATCGCCTAAAACAATACGCTGTTTATTCAGGACATGGTGAATCTCTGGACGATGGGTATGGCCGTGAATTAAATAATCAACGTGTTCAATCACGGATTCGACTGCTTGAGCATTGACATCCATAATGTCATAGCTTTTCAGCTGTTTTGTTTCGCTACTTTTTTTCCGGAAACCATTGGCAAGTTTTTGTCTAAAGCTGAGTGGCAAGCTTTTCAGAAAGCCGAGTAGTAGAGGGTTTCGAATCACTTTACGAAAACGCTGGTAGGCAACATCATCGGTACAGAGTGCATCGCCATGTTCCAGTCGGAATGTATGCTGCTGAATATTTAAGGTATAAACGTCAGGCAGTAAAATGCCATCGAATTGTTTTAAGAATTTTTGACCTAAGGCAAAATCACGATTACCCACTTGGAAATAAATTTGGTTATTCGATGCGGTGAATTTTTGCAAAGCGCTGACAATTTCATCTAACCATGGGGCGGTGTAATCATCTCCAATCCAAGCATTAAACCAATCACCCAAAATATAGAGCTGCGTGTTTCTATGCTGGTATTGTTTCAATAAAGCTAAAAACCCTCGAACGAGTCGAGGGTGATCAGGTGACAAGTGTAGATCTGAAATAAACAGGTAGGTCACACTTTTATCCTATTTTATAATCCCTCCCAACCTCCCTTTACAAAGGGAGGAGTTCCCCTCTTTTTTAAAGAGGGGTTAGGGGAGATTTTTATTCAGAGATAATTTTAGCAGATTCAATAACAACGTTCTCTAAAGGAACGTCTGCGTGATAACCACGGTTACCTGTACGTACGCCTTTGATCGCTTCTACGATATCAAGACCTTCAACAACTTTACCAAATACTGCATAACCCCAGCCTTGTGCTGTTTTACCAGTGTGGTTTAAGAAAGAGTTGTTTTTAACATTGATAAAGAATTGAGCAGATGCAGAGTGCGGAGCTTGAGTACGCGCCATTGCAATTGTGCCTTCATCGTTGCTTAAGCCGTTGTCAGCTTCGTTTTCGATTGAATCACGGGTTGCTTTTTCTTTGAAGTTTTCGTCCATGCCACCGCCTTGGATCATAAAACCATCAATCACGCGGTGGAAAATTACGCCGTCATAGAAACCGTCACGTACATATTCTAAGAAATTTGCAACCGTTTTTGGTGCTTTTTCAGCGTTAAGCTCAAGAACAATACGACCTTTGTTGGTGTTTAATTCGACTTGAGGAAAACTCATTACATTAATCTCCTAAACATGGGCAAATTGACCATGGGTTTTTGGTTGAGAGAAGCATAAGCAAACTGTAAACTACAAGGCAAGTAAAAAACGTTAAAATCTTTCATAAATAGCAAAGATTGCGTTTTTATTTCCCATTTTTAACTGTAAGAAGTGATTTACACCCTATGAAGCCAAATGATGTTGTTTCTGAACTGCCAAAGACCCCGACGCCGAATACCCATGCCTCTGTCGATGCCGCGCAGCAAGAACAACAGGCAGGCTTAGACTTTGTTCGTCAAGTGATTACCGATGATCTTAAAGAAGGGCGTACCCAAAAAGTAGTGACACGTTTCCCACCTGAGCCAAATGGTTATCTACATATTGGTCACGTGAAAGCGATTTGTTTGAACTTTGGTATCGCTGAAGAGTTCGAAGGTTTATGTAATTTACGCTTCGATGACACGAATCCAGATGCCGAAGAGCAAGAATACGTTGATGGTATTGCCAATGATGTGAAATGGTTGGGCTTTAACTGGAATGGTGAGCCTCGTTATGCATCAGGTTATTTCGATCAACTTTATACATGGGCTGTTCAATTGATTGAACAAGGGGATGCTTATGTTGATTTGCAAACCCCAGAAGAAATCAAGCTGAACCGTGGTAATTTCGTTGAGCCAGGTAAAAACTCACCGTATCGCGATGCAACCGTTGCGGAGAACCTTGCGCGTTTTGAACAAATGCGTAATGGTGAAATTCAAGAGGGTGGTGCTGTCCTCCGTGCCAAAATTGATATGGCTAGCCCGAACGTGCATATGCGTGATCCGATTCTTTATCGTGTATTGCATTCAGAGCATCACCAAACCGGTGATAAATGGAAAATGTACCCAATGTATGACTATGCTCATCCATTGTCGGATGCGATTGAAGGTATTACTCACTCATTGTGTACTTTAGAATTCCAAGACCATCGTCCATTCTATGACTGGATTGTAGAGAAAGTACATTCGCAAGCCGTACCGCGTCAGTATGAATCTTCACGTTTAAATATCGACTATACGATTACTTCTAAACGTAAATTGCGTAAATTGGTTGAAGGCAATTATGTACAGGGCTGGGATGATCCACGCATGCCAACGGTTGTGGGAATGCGTCGTCGTGGTTTTACCGCTGAAGGTCTGCGTGATTTCTGTAAGCGTGTTGGTGTTTCTAAAACGGATGGTATTGTCGATGTGGCAATGCTTGAGTTCTGTATTCGTCAGTCATTGGAAAATACCGCCGCACGTGGCATGGCAGTACTTAATCCATTGAAAGTAACCTTGACTAATTTACCTGAAGAATTGGATCTCACTCATGCACGTCATCCAAACGTGGATATGGGCGAACGTATCATTCCGTTAACGCGTGAACTTTATATTGATCGTAAAGATTTTGAAGAAGTACCACCAAAAGGTTTCAAACGTTTGATTCCTGAGGGTGAAGTGCGTTTACGCCATGCTTATGTGATCAAGTGCGATGAAGTGATTAAAGATGCCAATGGTGAAGTGGTTGAGTTGAAGTGTTCAATCGACCCTGAAACTTTAGGTAAAAACCCTGAAGGGCGTAAAGTGAAAGGTGTGGTTCATTGGGTCTCTGCGAGCAAAGGTGTACCTGCGGAAGTTCGTATTTACGATCGTTTGTTTAACGAAGCAGCACCAGATGCAGATGATGATTTCTTGGTACATTTAAATCCAGAATCGCTGCAAGTGGTACAAGCGGTGATTGAGCCTGCTTTAGCACAAGCAAAACCTGAAGATCGTTTCCAGTTTGAACGTGAAGGTTATTTTGTTGCGGATCAATATGATCATCAAACGGATAAGCCGGTGTTTAACCGTATTCTGGATCTGAAAGATAGCTTTAAAGCAGATAAGAAATAATTATAAAAAGGCCTAATTTATATTAGGTCTTTTTTTCAAATAAAAATGCAACCTAAATAGTCACAGGGACAATCTGTTCATGATTGATGTTTCTTATTTTAAAATTAAGTAGGATTGATTTGGTAGAAATAAATCAAAAGAGCAATTAAGAAAAAAACAGATACGACTAAGTAAGTATTAATCGTATTAAAACTTTTGATAAATTTTAAAAATACCATTTTTGCAATCACTAAAATATTAATAATATAGAGTGATGACCCTATGTTTTGATCAATCTTATTGTGACTGAGATGCTATTTCAATATTTTGAGCTTAAGCTTTTAAAATTGTCCTATAACGTTATGAATAACGATATAAAGTGTTTATTTACATGCAGGTATAGGACTTAATAAAAAAAGATTTTTTATATTTTTTGATAGTAGAGCAACCCGCTGCATCGGTTTCGTCGTAGCGGGTAGATCATTGAGAGTAATATCAAGAAACGTTTGAGTTCAAACCTAAACGGTCGAGGAAATGCTGGATTACTTTTACGGTTTGATTTTCAAGTTGCATTGCATAAGCTTGATTATCTTGACGCAATTGAGGAATGGATAAGCCTGCATGGCGTATTTCACAGGTATGCCCGATCAGCCATTTCTCAAAACTTTGCCCAACCACCTCAAGATGAAATTGCAGTGCCAAAATATTGTTGCCAATAGAAAAAGCTTGGTTTGGATAAATTGCAGAACTTGCTAATAAAGTTGCATTTGGAGGCAAATCAAAGGTATCGCCATGCCAATGCAGGACTTCGACATTTTCCAGTGCAGTTAAAGGGTTGTGTTCAACTGCTTTAATGTCCAACTGACTCCAACCGATTTCTTTTTGGTGTCCTGCATAGACTTTTGCACCCAATGCATGCGCAATCAGTTGTGCACCTAAGCAAATCCCAATCGTTGGTTTATTAGCTTTTAAACGTTGTTTTAAACCTGCAATTTCATCTACTAAAAATGGATAGTCCTCGGTTTCATAGACGCCGATTGGACCGCCAAGAATTACGGTTAAGCCTTCATAATTAAGTGCAGGACTCAGATCATCGACACCCGCTTCGAAATAACGGACACGGAAACCGAATTGATAAAAAATATCTTCTAAGGAGCCTAGGTCTTCAAAAGCAAGATGTTGAATGGCATAAACAGTTTTGAGATGAGCGGCGAGGGTCATAACCGAGTACCAATTGGATAAAAATTATGTTGTATCTTAAATCATTTTTAAGACAGATGTCTTGATGTTGTACGCTGTGGGCGGCGCTTAAAAATAGTATTGCCCACATCGCCATTTTAAAAAAGCAGTTTAGGTTGATGATTGTCTTCTAGAGTTGGAATAACATGTTCATCCTTCAAGTCAACGCCAGAAAGCCCCAGTCGTTTGGAATTATGCATTAAAGCCAGTAAACGTTGAGTAGCAATCGGAATACTTAATCCTGCGGGACGAATATTTGAAATACAGTTGCGTTGTGAATCCAGACAGCCACTGAATGCATCCAAGGTGTAATAGAGTCCCATGCTATCAGGCGAACTGAGACCCGGACGCTCACCAATCAGCATAATCAGCATACGCGCCTGAAAAATTTCAGCGACTTCATCACCTAAAGCAACACGACTGCCTGTGGCAATCACAACGGGTGCTAAAGACCATTGTTGTTCTGCAAAAGGTTGGATTAGTGCTTGTATAAAAGGCAGTGCATTTTCTTCAATGGCGCGGGCAGATAAACCATCACCAATCACGATGCAGACATCATAACGCTGCTGATCTTGTTGCATCTGCTGAAGTTGTTGCATCGAATCGGTTGAAAGTAAACGTCCTAAATCAGGTCGTTTTAAATACAGCTCTTTATGTTCTGCCTGACTTTGCACATGGATGGGATTGAGTCCCAATTGCTGTAATTGCTCAGTCAGCAATTCAACATTTAAGCACTGAAAAACCGCATCTTTGGCCTGAGCATGGCTGAGTTGGAAATCCAGCAAAGCGCGGGTTGGGATACTGCAACCTGCACGTCCAATGGCAATACGGGCATCGGTAAACTGTTTTAGGGTTTCCCACGGGTCTTGATGCGCCTGTGCAGGAAATTGAATGTCTTTGGAAAGTTTCATTTGATTCTCCTCAATTCAATGCATCAATAACTTGGAGAATTGAGCAGGCATCTGTTCTGCCCAATGAATATGCTGTTGTTGCTGTTTTAAAATACCTTGCTGTTCTAACCAAGATGCAAACTCAGGTGCAGGCTGTAGCCCAAGCAGTTGTCTGAGGTATAGTGCATCATGGAAGGAAGTGGTTTGATAATTCAGCATCACATCGTCTGAACCCGGAATGCCCATAATAAAATTAATTCCCGCCGTACCAAATAGGGTCAGCAGCACATCCATATCGTTTTGGTCGGCATCAGCATGATTGGTATAGCAAATATCACAGCCCATCGGCAGACCGAGCAGTTTGCCGCAGAAATGATCTTCCAGACCCGCACGGATAATTTGTTTGCCGTCATACAGATATTCAGGGCCAATAAAACCAACTACGGTATTGACCAATAAAGGATTGTATTTACGCGCCACGGCATAGGCACGCGCTTCAATGGTTTGTTGATCTACGCCGTGGTGTGCATTGCTGGACAGGGCACTGCCTTGGCCTGTTTCAAAGTACATCACATTGTTGCCGAGCGTACCGCGGTTTAAAGCCAACGTCGCTTCATAACCTTCTTGTAGCATGGCAAGAGAAATACCAAAACCCTCATTGGCTTTCTGTGTACCTGCGATGGATTGAAACATCAGGTCAATTGGAACATTTTTTTCTGCCAGTTGAATGCCTGAACTGATATGGGTCAGAACACAAGACTGGGTCGGAATTTGATATTCCTGAATGACGTGATCGATCAGTTTTAACAGTTCAGATAAATTATGCAGATTATCGGTTGCAGGATTAATCCCGATCACCGCATCACCATTGCCATACATTAAACCATCCAAAATACTGGAGGAAATACCCAGCACATCATCGGTAGGATGGTTGGGTTGCAGTCGGGTGGATAAATGTCCCTTCAAGCCAATAGTATTACGGAACTTGGTCACCACTTCACATTTGCTTGCAACATAAATCAAGTCTTGATTACGCATGATTTTACTCACAGCTGCGACCATTTCAGGTGTGAGACCTGCTGCAAGTTGTTGCAGTTTGTCTGTAGTTGCATCTTCACTCAGTAACCAGTTGCGGAAATCACCAACCGTAAAATGTGCAATCGGTGCAAACAGATCAGCACGATGTTCATCAATAATCAGACGGGTAATTTCATCGCTTTCGTAGTCCACCACGGTTTCATTTAAAAAGTTTTTTAAAGGCACTTCTGCCAGCGTAATTTGTGCAGCAACACGTTCAGTTGCATCCTGTGCCGCAACGCCTGCCAGTTGATCGCCAGAACGTAAAGGGGTGGCTTTTGCCAGCAAGGTTTTAAGATCAGCAAACTGATAGTGTTGCTGGGCGACGATTTGACGGTAACGCATGCGCTTCTCCTTAATCTTCCTGATTATTGCTTTTCATCTGCGGTGATCTGGGCAAACTCTTCTTCTGGTGTTCCTTGAATGAGTTGATGACGGCTGTAAAAGATAAAATAGGCAATAAAGACCATATAAATGCCTGCTGCAATACACCACACTTTAGGATTGACCAGAAAACCTGCGACAACTGCGATGGCAGCTAAAATTAAGGCAATGCTTGAGGTTACGATACCACCAGGTGTTTTATAGGGGCGGTGCATTAAGGGCCGAGATACGCGGAGCTTAATATGTGACAGCATCATCAAGACATAAGAAATGGTCGCACCGAAGACTGCAATTAAAATCAGTAAATCTCCTTCTTTAGTTAAGGACAAGAAGAATCCAATAATGCCAGGAATAATGATGGCTAAATAAGGGGCATGATTTTTGTTGGTTAATGACAGCGATGTAGGTAAATAGCCGGCACGGGAGAGGGCGAAAATTTGGCGTGAATAAGCATAGATAATCGAAAAGAAACTGGCGATGAGTCCAGCAAGGCCGACAAAATTGACAAAGTTTGCCAACCATGTGCCTTGACCATAGACTTTGACGAGCGCATCGACTAATGGTGCACTGGAGTGTTGCAAGGTACTGGCACCGGCTGCACCTGCGCCCAAAAATAAAATCAGTAGGGCAAAAGCGGTTAAAATTAACATCGCACCAATCAGTCCGCGTGGCAGTGATTTGGCTGGATCTTTAGCTTCTTCTGCGGCTAAGGGCACACCTTCAACAGCCAAGAAAAACCAAATTGCATAGGGAACAGCGGCCCAAATGCCTAAATAGCCATAGGGTAAAAAGCTGCTTGCGCCAAATTGTTGCCCCGCAGGAATATCAAACAAATTCTGCGAATTAAAATGAGGCAGCATCGCAGCAATAAAAACAGCCAGTGCAATTGCCGCAACCAATGTGATGGCAAACATAATTTTGAGGGCTTCACCAGCACCTTTGAGATGAATACCCATAAAAATGAGATAACAGGCTAAATAAACTTGCCAGCCACCAATACCAAATAACGATTCACAATAGGCACCAATAAAGACCGCAATCGCTGCAGGTGCAATCGCGTATTCAATCAGAATTGCGGTACCTGTTAAATAACCACCGAGTGGGCCAAATGCGATACGCGCAAAACTATAACCGCCCCCCGCTGTTGGCAGCATGGTCGCCATTTCAGACATGGCAAGGCATAGGCACAGATACATCACGGCAACGACTGCGGTGGCAACAAACATGCCACCCCAACCGCCTTGTGCAATACCAAAATTCCAGCCAGCGAAATCACCTGAAATGACATAGGCGACCCCTAAACCGATCAGTAATAACCAGCCCACGGCACCTTGCTTGAGTTTTCTTTGGGCAAAATAGTCTTCGGAAGATGTTGTTGATGCTGAAAGTGCAGAAATAGGGTCTTGATTGTTCATACAAAGCTCCGTGTATGGGTCTCATCAGCAAGATGCAAAAGCAATGCCGATGTTGCACACCTTGTGCCAAAATTTAATTTTTATTCGCTTGGATCATCCAGTTTTGAAGGGAAAGAGCGTGTTTATTGAGCAATGAACATCAGGTTGTCGAAGACCGTATAAGCTCTTTTCGCAAGACTTATACGGTATTTTTATCATTCGACAAACTTAGAAAAAGCCCATCGCTTTGGTTGAATAACTCACCAACAAGTTTTTGGTTTGTTGATAATGATCGAGCATCATTTTATGATTTTCACGGCCTACACCTGACTTTTTATAGCCTCCAAATGCGGCATGAGCTGGGTAGATGTGATAACAATTGGTCCAAACTCGACCCGCTTCAATGGCTCGACCAGCACGATAGGCGGTATGGGTTGAACGTGACCAGACCCCAGCACCTAAACCATACATGGTGTCATTGGCGATCTGGATGGCTTCATCAAAATCCTTAAATGTAGTGACAGACAGCACCGGACCAAAGATTTCCTCCTGAAATACTTGCATCTGGTTATGACCTTTGAAGATGGTCGGTTCGATGTAATAACCATTACCTACCTCGTTACGACCATGCCCACCCAAGAGTATTTCAGCACCTTCTTGTCGGCCTGTATCAATACAACGTAGAATTTTTTCTTGTTGTTCTAAGGATGCTTGTGCGCCGACCATGGTGTCGGTATCGAGTGGATGTCCAAGCTTAATTCGCTTGACCCGTTCGATGGCTTTTTCCATAAACTGATCGGCGATACTTTCTTGAATCAAAGCACGAGATGGGCAGGTGCAGACTTCACCCTGATTCAGCGCAAACATCGCAAAACCTTCAAGGGTTTTATCAAGAAAATCATCGTCATGATCCATCACATCGGCAAAGAATACATTCGGTGATTTTCCGCCGAGCTCCAAAGTCACAGGAATAATGTTTTCAGTGGCATATTGCATAATCAATTGCCCAACTTGGGTTGAGCCAGTAAACGCAATTTTGGCAATGCGTGGGCTGGTGGCCAGTGGGCGACCAACTTCAGCACCATAACCATTGACGATATTGAGGACACCTGCTGGTAATAGATCCTGTATCAGTTCCGCCACCAATAAAATACCGACTGGGGTTTGTTCGGCAGGTTTGATTACTACACAGTTACCTGCTGCCAATGCGGGGGCCAGTTTCCATGCCGCCATTAAAATCGGGAAGTTCCACGGGATGATTTGTCCCACCACACCGAGTGGCTCATGAAAATGGTAGGCGATGGTATCTTCATCAATTTCGGAGATACCACCTTCCTGAGCACGGATACAGCCTGCAAAATAACGGAAATGGTCAATGGCTAATGGGATATCTGCTGCCAATGTTTCGCGGACTGGTTTACCGTTATCCCAGGTTTCAGCAACCGCCAACATTTCCAAATTGGCTTCCATGCGGTCTGCAATTTTTAGTAGCAAATTAGAGCGTGTGGTCGGAGAGGATTTGTTCCATTCTTTTTTGGCTTTATGGGCAGCATCCAGTGCCAGTTCAATGTCTTCGGCACTGGAGCGAGGAATACGGGTAAAACTTTTGCCATCGACAGGGGAAATATTGTCAAAGTAAACTCCTTTGACTGGTGCAACCCATTGCCCACCGATAAAGTTTTCATACTGGTCTTTGAAATGGATTTTTGAACCAGATTGATTGGGATCAATATAGCGCATAGACATACTCCTTTATGTGTTGTGATATTTTTAAATAAAGTACCAAGTACGTTATTAACACTGAACATATCGCGGCAAAGGTTGGAAAAAGGTTGGAATTGCATGTCAAGGACGTAGGGAATTACAAATGCATACAAAAAAGGAATTATTGCAACAGCGCAAGCAGGTTGAACAACTGAGAACGCAAAGTAGCCTCAACCCGCAGCATGCTGAAAAAATGGAACAGAGTATTGCCAGCTCATGGGAGCGTTCGAGTTTGGCTGATATTCCTAAAGAACGTCTGGCTGCCCCTTTATCTAATCAATTGACTGAACCAAGAAGTTCACTCAGCTTGGCCTTGCAAGCTTGTCGGGAAGATCTTAAACATATTGCAGAACAGTCTTCAATGGTGCTTGCTGTTGGTGATATGGGCAGTACCATAATCTGGACAGCATCTTGCACACAGATGCGCAATGCTGCTGAACAAGTTCACTTTGTTGCAGGGGGGCAGTGGCAGGAAGAGTTGGTTGGTACCAATGCTTTGGCACTTTCACTCAAAACCCGTAAATCGAGTTGTGTATTTTCCAATGAACACTATATGGCATCGGTGCATGATTGGGTTTGTTATGCTGCACCGATCATTGACCCTTATTCCAAGCAGGTTTTAGGTGTGGTGGATTTATCGACCACATGGGAAAACCACAATAGTTTAGGGCTATTGGCCGTCGAGCGTTGTGCCGCAATTTTGCAAATGGCGGTGCAGGAGTTACAACAGCAGCATCTGTATTTTCGGACTTTAAATACGGCACAGGTCTTGCTGAACGGACGGAATTTAACTTTAACTCCAAGACAAATTGAAATTCTGGTGATTTTGGCCTTGTGCCCGCAGGGGTTGAATTTAGAGAATTTACATCAGGCTCTCTATGGTGAGCGTAAAGTTAGTATTGGGACCTTAAAGGCAGAAATGTCGCATTTAAGGGATCGTTTGGGTGATGCACTTGGTTCACGACCTTATCGTCTCAACGTTGCCATTGAGGCAGATTTCTTGCAACTTGAGCAAGCCTTGGATGCCGGTTATATCAGTACCGCACTGCAATGTTATACCGGCATTTTTTTGGCCAAAACTGAAAGCCCATTTTTATGTGCATGGCGAGATGGCTTGGAATCCCGTTTGAGTCATGCGATTTTTCAGACACAGGGCAGTGACGCTTTATTGAAGCATCTGGCCTATTCACCTGAAGCGGTGGATGCTGCTGAACGTTTACTGGAATTACTGCCAGCTTCGCATCCTGCTAAAAATATGCTCAGCAAGTACCATGACCACTGAGCATCCTGATATTGAAAAGGGTCGTCAGTATTACTGGATTTTTTCTGCTAACCAAGCAAATAGATCTTTATAAACCTGTGCACGCACAGGCGGTGCTGATAACACCAAATCATGCAGACCATTTTGAATGGACAGGGTTTGTACATCACCTTTCATTTTCTTGGCATTCTGGGTCATGTCTTTGACATCGAGAATCACATCGCTTTGTTGAGCGTCGATTCCCCATTTTCTTGGATTATTGGATTGATGTGAATGCATGATCAAAGTCGGTACATTTAAAGTCACACCTTGATGAATTTCTTTTTGCGCTTCGTGAATCGCCGTCACAAAAGACAAGTGCACAAAAGGCATGGTTTTTGGTTTCCAATCCAGATTGAAATCCCACTCACCATAAAAATCTTTATGTAAGCTTGGGGTATACCATTGGTTTAGACCACTTGGAAATTTGCCATTCGGTAGGCGTTTGCCTACTTCGCTCAAGAGTGGAATCCCCACTTTTTTCTCAAGCACACTTTTATAGAAATCATAGAATGGACTGTTGTTCCAGACTGCTTTGATTAAGCGATGGTCTGGATAATGTGCAGCATATAAGGTGGCAATTAGACCGCCAGTGGAATGGCCTGCCAGTAGCACTTGATTGTGATTTTCTTGACCGATAATTTCCAGTGCTTTGCTGATCTCAGCATCGTATTCACGTAAATCAAGCACATAGTAAAATTTTTGGTGAGGGAGGCGAGAGCGACCATATTTTCTCAGGTCAAGAGCGTAAAAATCGTAGCCATGCTGATTAAATTGTTCAGCCATTTCTTTTTGGAAAAAATAGTCTGCAAAACCATGAATATATAAAACCGCTTTTTTGGTCGCTTCAGCAGCCTTCTTGCGAACCAAAGTAGCAACAACTTTTCCATCATAATCATCAGCAAAATTTAAGGTCAGTTGCTGGTAATTTTCACCGAGTATATCTGGTTGATATGCATAGAGATTTGAAGTAGTCATTTTTATAGATCAAGTCTGAATTCATTAACAACCACATTAAATGAAATCATCTGTATGTCAATGCAATTCTACGACACCAAGCGTTCAACAATGTTGGAGATTAGGTAAGGAAATTCGGTGAGATTTCGTATTGCATTTTTATTTTGGGTAAAAAATCGTTAAGCTATGCGCTGTTGATTTTGACTGAAGAAATTATGAAACAAGAGACTGCACTCAAGTTACTTAAAGCTGGCGAAAATGTTTTTTTAACGGGCTCAGCAGGTGCAGGAAAAACCTATACGCTTAATCAATACATCCATTATCTCAAAGCGCGTAAAGTACCTGTGGCAATTACCGCTTCGACAGGGATCGCGGCAACCCATATGAATGGCATGACCATTCATACTTGGGCGGGAATCGGGATTAAAGATCGTTTGAGTGATGATGATCTGAAACGAATGAAAGAGCGTAAATATTTAAAAGAGCATTTGGAAAATGCCCAAGTTCTGATTATTGATGAAATTTCCATGTTGCACGCCAAGCAACTGAATCTGGTCAATCAAGTCCTGAAATACTTTAAAGAAAGTGATGAGGCCTTTGGTGGGATTCAGGTGATTGTAGCAGGTGACTTCTTTCAGTTACCGCCCGTTGGTAAAAAGGATGAAAGCAATCGCGATAAATTCTGCTTTATGTCTGATGCATGGGTCGAAGCCAAATTCCGTGTCTGTTATCTAACAGAACAGCATCGTCAGGATGATGAAATTCTCAATCAGATTTTAAATGCGATTCGTGCCCAGAATATTCAAAGCAACCATATTAGTGCTTTGCAGCAATCGCGTCAGCACGATATTGGCGAGACCTTTACTCGTTTATATACGCACAATATGGATGTCGATAATATTAATTATCAGCATCTCAATGAAATCGACAATGAAAGCCATCAATTCAATGCGGTTATCGATGGCAATGAAAAGTTGATGGAAACCTTAAAATCATCGGTGCGTGCGCCTGAAGAACTGACCTTAAAGAAAAATGCCAAAGTGATGTTTGTTAAAAACAACTTTGATATGGGCTATATCAACGGCAGTTTGGGTGAGGTGATTGGTTTTGAAGAAGACGATAAGCAGGGTATTCTGCCTAAAGTGAAGTTGACTGATGGTACAACCTTCTTGGTTGAACCTGAAACATGGTCGATTGAAAATGAAGCAGGGAAGGCGATTGCCAGTTTCCAACAAATTCCGTTGCGTTTGGCTTGGGCGATTACGATCCATAAAAGTCAGGGAATGACTTTGGAAGCCGCAGAGATTAATCTGACTCATACCTTTGAAAAAGGTCAGGGCTATGTCGCTTTATCACGTTTAAAATCACTGACGGGGCTGAAACTACTTGGCTTTAATGAACAGGCACTTGAACTAGATAGCTTGGCGATTAAAGCAGATCGCCGTTTTCAGGAATTATCGACTGAAGCAGAAACCAACTTTGAAAATATTGATTTAACCACCCAGCATAATGCTTTTATTCGACATTGTGGTGGCACATTGAATGCCACTGAAATTGCCCGCAATGAAAAGAAAATTGCCAAGGGTGCCAAACAGAACTATGCCGCAGCGACCTTGGATGAAACCCGTACTTTATTTGAAGAGGGTTATGAAATTGAAGATATTGCACATGAGCGTGGTTTAACCCCTGCAACGATTATTAATCATCTGGCACGTCTGCATAAAGAGCAGGGTTTGGATATTTCGGTGGCCAGTCCAGGTGATGAAGTGATTGAAGAAGTGCGCAAGATTTATAAGCGTCTGCATAAACGTAAAAATCCCGAACATTTTACCGATGATGGTGCAATTAAATTACGTCCTATTGTGGAAGCCACTAGTCCGCGAATGGCGTATGATCAAGTCCGTTTAGCCTTATTATTTATTGAATAGGAATGATAAAAAAATGCCGCATTTGATTGCCAACTATTCAGCCAATTTAACTGAATTAAATCCACATCAATTATTAAAAGATGCGAATGTTGCATTGGTTGAAACGGAATTGTTTATCGCAAATGATATTAAATCTCGAGCATTTAAGGATGACGTATTTTTAATTGGTTTGAATGAAACAGAAGAGGCCTATATTCATTTAAAGCTGTATATATTGAGTGGACGAACGCAGGCGCAGAAGCAAGCAGCGGGTGCGGCATTGTTGCGTCAACTACAGCAAAAAAGCTATATGCAATCTGAGCTCAACTATCCCGTTCAACTCTGTGTTGAAGTGATTGATATGCCCAAAGAAGATTATTTTAAAGCGACAGTTTAGTTTTGAAAACATCGCTGTTTTATCAAATAGGGAGAATTGGCCTTATTTGATAAAACATATTGATTGATGTGTGTCTTGATTTAATGATCTTTAAAAAAATATTGCTAATTATTCTAATCATTTATATTAAAATAAAGGGCTTATTTTGATATTCGTTGCAGAACATAACATTAAAAATATAGACAGATTTGTATGCTGTTTATAAAATGGCGTAAATTTTAGTTAATATTTTTAAAATAATGTTGAGTAATATATTTCAGGCCTTGGACAGTTTGGGCCTTACAGCACAAAAACGTGCAATCCATATTCAATTTTCCAATCAAGATTTAAATACTCAAGTCTTCCTACAGCGTATTGATGGACAGCATCA
>NZ_ATGG01000013.1 GCF_000413855.1 Acinetobacter gyllenbergii CIP 110306 = MTCC 11365
CGAAGGTTAAACTTCACGGTCTGAACACTTGGAACACCTACACCAAAAGCAGTACTGTCCCAAGCCCATACTGTAGTTGAGGCGTCCGCAGCATCAATCAAACGGCGTGGCGTATTTTGCGCATCGGTGACGATCCAGTATGTTTTGCTGGTTGTACCAGAGCCATAAATTGCAGCGACAGGTTTGTCACCCATCCAAACATATTCAACCAGTGGCACACCATCAGCGCTATATTCACCAATCAAATGACTGTTTTCATCATAAACATACTGAACAGCATTGGCTTTCCATGCTGAACCATTGGCTTGATAACCACGAACAGTCCGCTCATTTTTGTGGTTATAAGTCATATAGTACTGAGGAGTCGTTGCAGCACCACCTGTGGTTTTATCCTCACGGCGATTACCTGCATTGTCATAGGTCGGAGTAAATCCACCATAGATCAATTCGGCATTGGCAGTATGCGTAACTGCTGCACCCGCAATGGTCGCTAACTTATTGCCTGTATATGTATAGGCCACACTCGCCTGAGGTTGTTGATGTGTCCCTGTCGCGGCAAGACTTAAACGGTTACCATTTTTGTCATAAGTATAGGTAATCCCGAAAACATTGGTGCTGCCATTAACACGAGTTTCGGTAAGCAGGCGATCCGCATTACTATAACTAAAGCTATCAACCAAACCATTGTTACGAGTGAGTTTATTAACACGACCATCGTTATCAAAAGCATATGCCAAGCTATAGTTGACAGCACCCGCATTATTTTTGTTGCTAATGGACTGAACAGCACCATTCTTGACCGCATCATAGCTCCACGTATAACTTGCGGCTCCAGCACCCCAGTTCCAACCTGTCATTTGACCGCCTGCATCATACGTGATTGCTCGAATCAGCGCAGCGCCATCTAATGTGATATTGGTGAGTAAGTTCTTCTTGGTCACATCATAGCTATACGCCAACTTACGTCCAGACGGTAAGGTCAAACTACTTAATTTATCACCAACAGTATAGGCATAAGCGACAGCTAAGCTTGGTTTGGTTCCTGTCCACGTGGTGATGGCCTTGTTGGTTTGAGATTTACTGATGATACGGTCATAAGCATCATAGCCATAACTGGTATCTACGCCATAAGCTGTGTCATTAGAGCTGACTTTATCCAAGCGACCAAAACGAGTTTGGTCATAAGCAAAGCTCAGATTACTCAACAGGTTGGCAGGTGTCGTTGTGGTTGAATGCGTACAGGCTGTTTGCCCAACACGTGCCAAAGCATCGATATTCAGATTGTCACATTTACGTGTTCCGTACACAGACTGAGTCAGTAGATCTGCTTCGTTGTAGCTATAGCTCTTGGTGCCATAATCGGTATTGATCTCTTTGGTTAAGACTTTACCATTGCGATAAGCATAGGGATTGGTTCCTGCATTTAAGGCATCAAGTGCTGTGAGTGTATTGTCCTGTAGGTCATAGGTCTTTTTATCAATATTGCCAAGGCCATCGGTATGGGTTAGGACACGATTTAAAACATCATAAGACCATTTTTCGGTAATTCCCAAGGCAGAAGCCGTTTGGGTGAGATTCCCATTGAGGTCATAGCTGTTCGTGACCCAGTTTTTAGCGGCATCTGTACCACTGACGGTTTTAAGTGGACGGAAATTGGCGTCCAATGTTGTGGAACTTTGATTAAAGATCGTTGCACCAGTACTATCGGTCAGTTTTTCTAAAGCAACGATCCCATTACCGTGATAGCTCTTATTGAGCAAACTGCCATCTGCTAAGGTGGTTTTAATGAGGCGTCCAGCTATATCATAAGCATATGCGGTTTTTTCGCCATCGGGATTGGTTTCCGTACTTAAGCGCTTCAACGTATCATAAGTATAACTGGTGGTTTTACCGGTGATAGTCGTCGTCGCAGTTCCCGTACCTGTGGTTTTGCTGGCAACAGTACCATCCGCATTATAGACAAACTTATCGACTAAGCCAGTTGGGTAAACAATACGTTCAGGCTGACCAAGCGCATTATAACCGACATAGCTGGTGGTACGGGTTGTACCGTTTACGACCTGAGATTCTGAGGCCTTATTGCCGTATGCATCGTAGCCAAAAGTCACCTTATCAATCGTGCCTGTGCGCGGCCCATCCACAGTCGAAACCAGACCATTGCTCAGATAGGTATAGTCTGTGGTTTTGGAGGTGCTGCCAGCCTGAGATGAACTTAGAACAGATTGAGTAATCTGACCAGCCGTGTTAATGCTGTTGGTTTGAGTCTGATTGCCGCGTTGAATGCTTGACGGAATATCAAATGCCGTGCTGTAACTTGCGGTTGTGGTACGGGGACTGGCTGAACCCACGGCTTCGGCGAGAGAGGTTAAGCGATTATTAACATCAAAACCGAGTGTGGTTTTATTACCATTCTTGTCTACAACCTCACTGAGGCGGCGAATTTTCTTGGAAAAAACCAGATTCTTAAGTGGTTTGCCGTTATAACTCAAGCACGGAAAGCCACTGGTCGAATTATAGAACAGGCGATTAGAACCATCCGTGCTATTGGCCAAACTAAAGACTTCAGTTGCAACCGATGCGGTGGAAGGGTGTGGGCCCGAAAGAGTCAGCGTACCACCATCTACATTTTCATTAAAACGCAATGAGGCGTAATCTAAAGCTTTATCGCTATAGCTGGCGATGCTATCTGCGGTTGTCTCCCAGTTAAATAACGCCTGTCCAGATTTGGCGTATTTACTTAAAATCGGCAGAATAACCCCAACATCTGTTTTGGCTCTGTCTTTAAATAAGCCATTATGGGTATAGTCTGTATAGGTATAGTCTTCAGTACCATTAGTTGTTGATACCACTTTTACTAATTTAGGCAGATTTTTTGTCGTACCGTTCCAGACTACAGGCTGAATTACATAGCTATAATTGGCAATTTGTTTATTCAGTGTATTTGGAGAAGATTCAACGCTGCTAATCATGCCTTGCAGTTGTAAGCCCAATGGCGAGGTATCAGACCCTGTCATATTATTTCGGCTTATTTTCAAGCTATTGCCGCGATTGTCTGTAACGCCCGTCAGCAAATAACCTGCAACGGCTCCAGAACGAGAGACTGGAGAATAGGTCATATTGATGACTTTGCCACCAGGATATTTGACCTGAGTCGCTTGGAAATTCTGCAACAGTCCTCTTGAACCTGACAGTGCTTGGAAAGTAATTTCTACACCGTTGATGTTCACAATGACCGAGAGGTTATTGTCGGTAATTTTGTACTCGGTATCCGTGGTAATCGGTACCAGACTCGGATTGGACATTTTAATCGAGCCATCACTTTGTTTGGCAAAGGTCATGGGTAGGCCGCCACCAGGCATATTTAAGGTATAAGCCTGAGTACCAATGGTATTTAAACGGAAATCATAATTATGACTCCAACCCGCACCAAAAAGTGCTCTGACTTCCAGATAAGTCACAGCAAATGCTTCATCGAGGACTTTGGCATCATTTGAGCGGTAGCTCGGATTGAAACCTAATTGCAGCGCGGTTTCATAGCTTCGGGTAAAGGCTAAGGGGCCAGTAATATCGGTACTGCCCGTCGTGATTTGTCGGGAGATTGCATTGATCCCAGGGGTACAGGACTGAACATTTTGGGCTTGTGCGGTCAATGCGGTGAGTCCATAGCGCTCATCTTGATAAGCGGCATGGGTATAGATTGAGGAGACTAAAAAGGGGGTTGCTAACATGTGCAGCAACAGCTTATTCATTTTCATATCATTACCATCTTATAAAAAATTATTGGTTTTCATTATTTGAAACACGGATAAAAAAACACCGTATTCATAAAAAGAATCATGGGAAAGCAGGTGAAATATCACGATGCCTGCCATGCTTCTTTAAATTCATTTTGTGATGAATAAGTTGTGAAATACATCAATGCTGTTTCTTGAGCGACAAACTGTGACGCACAAGGGGTGCGGATTTTTATTTTAAACTTATATTATTCAAAGGTTTGAATTGTTTTCTTTGTCGTGAAAAATGTAGGATAAATAAAAAATATAGCTAAAAAGTGGTCGTTACTTTTATCAAAATGAACTTGATACATTTTTCTTATCTACCGTGCCGCAATCCGATTTAAAAAAAAGTGATGGTGAACCCACAGCCTCAAATTGGTGCTTTGTTTTTAAAAATGCACTCTGAACAAGCTAAAAATGACCCTTTGGGTATTACGAATATGCAAAATCGTATTACTAAATTGGCATGTCTTTTGCTTCATAACAACATAGATAAAGTTGTCTAGGGTTCCGATGTATCCGCATGGAGACATGACTGGTCCGAGAGATAACGGTTCGATAGAACTACACGGAGGGATAAAAGCCCGGGAGGTCAGGCATATTGCCATAACGAGGTTAAGTATCCGCAAGGGGTTTGTTATGAATCAATCGTTCTATCACGACAATAAAATACTGTGGCAAGAAACATTGCCTGGTGGGCATCATTGGTCGGGTCGGATTCAACGAGGGGCAGTTTTACAGCTTGAAGCGCTGGGGCAGCAGGCCAATGTGTCTTTGTTCTGTGTCAATGCTGATGACAAGCTGGAGCGTTTTAATATGCCCGATAGTCTAAAAGCACAGCATACGGCTTTTCTCTCGACAGGGCATGTTTTGTACTCAGATCTTGGCCGTGTGATGGCCTCCATTATTCAAGATGAGCATGGCTGGAATGATGTGTTTTGCGGTCCAAGTACCGCACAGCAGATTGCACAAAATTTTGGCAAAAAAAACTTTCAGGATGCGCGTAATGACATGCATCAAAATGGTCTAGATAGTTTATTGGTGGAATTGACCAAATTTGGTCTAGGCCAAGCCGATTTGAGCGCAACAGTAAATTTATTTTCAAAAGTCCAGCCCGACGATCATGGTCGATTAAGTTATGTCACAGACGACAATCAACAGCAAAAGATTGAACTGCGCTTTGAAATGGATTGTCTGGTTTTTCTTTCTGCGGCACCACATCCACTCGATTTATCTACACAGTATCAACCCGCCGATATCCAACTTCGTCTATTCAAAGCCAATGCCTTAACTGAACAGGATGTTTGTCGGGATTCATGTGCTCAAAATCAGCGTGGTTTTGCCAATAACACACGCTATTACGCATTGTCGAATTAAGGTGGGGAGCGAGAAAATGACAGCATCAGCAAAAATTGAACAGATTGTTTTAGACCAGATTTGCCTTGCAGGTGAAGCATGGATGGGTGAGGTAAAACAAGGTCAGTATTTCCGCATTATTGATCTGGAAGGAAACCAAGCCGTTGATACCTTATTTATCAGTGCCAACAACGCTGAAGAACGTTATAGCGCAACCGATACCTTGGCGCAAAATCAGCAGCTTTATCTGGAAAAAGGCACGATCTTATTTAGTAATTTTGCCCGCCCAATTGCCACTATTATCGATGACAATTGCGGCAGACATGACACCTTAGGTGGCGCATGTTCATGTGAAAGCAATACGGTTCGTTATGCACATGATAAATATCCGATGCACAGTTGCCGCAATAATTTCATGTATGCCTTGGCACAACATCCGATCGCCAAAAAGCATCAGCTCAATGTGCGTCATATTGGTCCCAATATTAACTTTTTTATGAATGTACCAGTAACCGCTGAAGGCCATTTAAAGTTTGAAGATGGCGTTTCGGCAGCGGGTAAATATGTCGAGATCAAAGCCGAAATGGATCTGATCGTTCTGATTTCAAATTGTCCGCAATTGAATAATCCTTGTAATGCCTATAACCCGACCAAAATCCAACTTGTTATACGTGACGCGTGAGGTGGCATAATGTTTAAAAAAGTACTGATTGCCAATCGTGGGGCGATTGCCTGTCGTGTCATTCGTAGCTTAAAAAAACTTGGGATTCAATCGGTTGCGGTCTATTCCGAAGCGGATCGGGACTCCTTGCATGTCAGTTTAGCCGACGAAGCGATTTTTATCGGCGATTCAGCTGCACAACAAAGCTATTTAAATATTGAAAAAATCCTTGCCGCAGCACAGCACACTGGGGCGGAAGCGATTCATCCGGGTTATGGTTTTTTATCGGAAAATGCCGCATTCTGTGATCTGTGCGAGCAACACGGTATAGCCTTTATTGGTCCGACCTCACAGCAAATGCGTGATTTTGGTCTAAAACATACCGCACGAGCATTGGCGATTCAGAACCATGTACCCTTGCTACCAGGTAGTCAGTTGCTTATCGACTTGGATGATGCATTGCTTCAGGCCGATCAGATTGGCTATCCCGTGATGCTGAAAAGCACCGCAGGTGGTGGCGGTATTGGCATGCGTCTGGTCTGGAATGAACAGGAATTAAAAGAAGCCTATCAAACTGTTTCCTATCTGGCGCAAGCGAATTTTAAAGATGCAGGACTGTATCTGGAAAAGTTTGTCGAAAATGCCCGTCACATTGAGGTGCAAATTTTTGGCGATGGTCAAGGCAATGTCATTGCACTTGGTGAGCGTGATTGTTCGGTACAACGTCGTAATCAAAAAGTGATTGAGGAAACACCCGCACCACATTTGAATGATACGCAACGCACTTATATTCAACAGGTTGCCATTCAATTGATGCAGTCGGTGCAGTATCGTTCTGCAGGTACGGTTGAATTTGTGATGGATACCGATACACAACAGTTCTACTTTTTAGAAGTGAATACACGCTTGCAAGTGGAACATGGGGTGACGGAACAGGTGTATGACCTTGATCTGGTTGAATGGATGGTGAGCTTGGCCAGTGGGGATTGGCAAGCACCGCAACAGATTGCACCGCCCAAAGGTCATTCGATTCAAGTGCGTTTATATGCCGAAGATCCGATTAAGAACTTTCAACCCAGCGCGGGCTTATTGACCATTGTCAAATTTGACCCGCAATCACGGGTGGAAACTTGGGTGGAAACAGGCTCAAATGTTTCCTCATTCTATGACCCGATGATTGCAAAAATTATTGTGACGGCAACGGATCGAGAGCAGGCCATCGTTGCTATGCAAAATAGCCTAAGCAATACAGAGATTGCAGGGATTGAAACCAATCTCGAGTACCTACAGGAAATTATTGCGGGTGAGGTATTTGGGCAAGGCACACAAACCACGCGTTTCTTGAATCAGTTTGGATGGAAAACCCAAAAAATAGAAGTGTTACAGGCAGGGATTCAAACTGCAGTGCAGGATGTAACAGGTCGCTTAGGGTATTGGGATGTGGGTGTTCCGCCTTCAGGTGCGATGGATGCATTGAGCTTGAATGTTGCCAATCAATTGTTGGGCAATGCATTTAACAGTTCGGGACTAGAATGTACCTTGCTTGGACCGACTTTAAAGTTTCATTGTGATAGTCAGATTGCCATCACAGGTGGTGAGATGGAGGTCAGTCTGGATGGTCAGCCAGTCGCGATGTGGTCAAGCATTAATGTGCGTAAAGGTCAGGTGTTAAAATGCGGTCGTATCAGTACGGGTTGCCGTAGTTATATTGGGATTAAACATGGATTTAATCTGCCTGCGTATTTGGGCAGTTTAGCCACGTTTACCTTAGGGCAATTTGGTGGTCATGCAGGGCGTAACTTACTGATTGGTGATATGTTGCCAATCACGGAGGCGAAAACCGAGCAAACAGTTGCATTAAAACCTGAACAAATCCCAAGTTTTAAAACCGAATGGGAAATCGCGGTCATGTATGGTCCGCATGGTGCACCTGATTTTTTTACGCCGAATGATGTTGCCATGTTTTTTGATCAAGACTGGGAGATTCACTTTAACTCGAGTCGTACCGGTATTCGTTTGATCGGCCCGAAACCTGAATGGGCTCGGATTGATGGCGGCGAAGCAGGTTTACATCCATCGAATATTCATGACAATGCTTATGCGATTGGTGCCATTGATTTCACTGGGGATATGCCAATTATCTTGGGGCCTGATGGCCCGAGTTTAGGCGGCTTTGTTTGCCCTGCGGTGGTGATCAACTCAGAGTTATGGAAATTAGGTCAACTCAAAGCAGGTGATAAAGTGAGATTTATCCCTGTCAGTTATGCACAGGCGCAACAGTTAGAACAGCGTTATCAATCGGCCTTACAGAATGAAACGGCATCACAGATTAATTTTGAACCGATGTTTAAAGCAGAGCCTGTCACTTTAAAAAATGCCGTGTTGGCGACTTTGGATCAGGGTGCCGACAAACCCAAAGTGAGCTATCGCCCCGCAGGTAACCAATATTTGTTGGTTGAATATGGTGAATTGGTCTTAGATCTCAATTTACGTTTTCGTATTCATGCCTTAATGCAATGGGTACAACAACAAAATATTCAGGGCATCATTGATTTGACCCCAGGCATTCGTTCATTGCAGATTCATTATGATTCAATGGTTCTAGAGCAACTGGATTTACTTCGCTTGTTACAGGTGGCTGAAAGTGAATTACCCGATATTGAAAATATGCAGGTACCGTCTAGAACTGTGTATTTACCACTGGCTTGGGAAGATTCGCAAACCCAACTTGCCACCGAAAAATATACCCAATTGGTTCGTCCAGATGCACCATGGTGTCCAGATAATATTGAGTTCATTCGCCGTATTAACGGTCTTGCATCAAAGCAAGCCGTTAAAGATGTGGTCTATGACACCGCGTATTTGGTAATGGGCTTGGGAGATGTTTATCTGGGTGCACCTGTTGCGACACCGCTAGACCCGAGACATCGCCTAGTCACCACTAAATATAATCCTGCTCGAACATGGACACCTGAAAATGCGGTTGGAATTGGTGGGGCTTATATGTGTGTTTATGGCATGGAAGGACCGGGTGGCTATCAGTTTGTAGGACGTACCACACAAGTGTGGAGTCGTTATCGTCAAAATCCGAATTTTGAAGCGCACAAACCGTGGTTGCTCAGATTCTTTGACCAAATCCGTTTCTATGAAGTGTCCGAATCTGAGCTGTTGGAAATGCGGGAAGACTTTAAAGCAGGGCGTTTGCAACTGCGGATCGAAGAAGGGGTGCTGAATCTCAAAGACTACAATGCTTTTCTAAAAGACAATGAAAGCAGTATTCAGGCTTTTAAACAGGTTCAACAAAGTAATTTTGAAGCGGAACGCCGTCGCTGGCATGAAGCAGGCTTGGCTGAATATGTTTCCGAAAGTATGGATGCAGTATTGGATGATTCAGAAATCATAGTTCCGAATGGTGGCATGATCGTGGAGTCACATATGCCGGGTTCGGTCTGGAAAATTGAATGTACCGTAGGCGATATTATCGAAGAAGGTGAAACCTTGGCGGTGATTGAAGCAATGAAAATTGAAATTCCAATCCTTGCGCCTGCAAAAATGAAAGTCGATAGTATCTTGATTGATAAAGCGCAAACGGTAAAAACAGGACAGGCATTGTTTACGCTTGCACCTGCTGTATAGCAATCAAAATCCATGATGCAGAAAAGGCCCTATGATGAAACATCGGGCTTTTTTTGTGTGCATTTATTCAGCAATTCACACGGTTTTTCTACTTTATTTGGCTAAAAAATTGGCATAGATACTGCATTAAATATTACGAATTATAAATTTGGTATTACTAAGACTGAGGTGGTTATGAAAAAGCAATCAATCCTGATTCAGTATTTCAAAGTTGCAGCGCGCTGTTTTGCCAATTTACTTACGGTCCGAGCAGGCCTGTATGTAAAGCAAAACCAAGTTTCTAAACAATAGTCTGATCATGATGAATGCACGTCCTAAACTGACTCGAATCAGTATTACCGTCCCTGAAAAAACGGTTGAAGCCTTAGATCAAACCATTGTCGAAGAGCATTATGAAAGTCGCTCTCAGGCGATTGTCGACATGATCAATAAGCATCTCATTGCTGAACAGGCACAGCAAAATGCAGTCATGGTGGGCACACTAACCTTGTTGTATGACGCCAGTTGTATGCCGTTGCGTATGCAACTCTTAGACTTACAACAAAAATTTTTAGAACAGGTGATCAGTTCATTACATATTCAATTGGATCAACAAAAAATATTGGAAGTCATGCTGTTACAAGGCGGCAGTAATGATCTTAAACAAATTAGTCAGCAATTTACTGCTTTAAAAGGGGTGATTAAAGGGCATCTGGAACTCATGGATGCCGTGATGCCACCCTTACAGCAAAACGATTAGGACGCAGCGGCATCGGTAGTGTCGCTCAACACGTGATTTAGATGTGCTCTGGGCAAAATTTTCAAAAAAGATATGGGGTGATTATGAAGCAAGCAATAGCAACGTTATCTGTTTCAGTGCTGTTGGGACTGAGCCTTAGCGCGTGTGATAATTCCGCAAAAGTGCCAACAGCAGAAAAAGCGACCGAGGCCAAAGAGGTACCGACAACCACGCCTATTACGATTGGCTATAGTGATTGGCCGGGTTGGGTGGCTTGGCAAGTGGCGATTGAAAAAGGTTGGCTCAAAGATGCAGGCTTAAATGTTGAATTTAAATGGTTTGATTATTCAGCCTCAATTTCTGCTTTTGCTGCCAATCAACTCGATGCGGTGTTTATTACCAATGGCGATAATTTAGTCAATGCCTCGGGCGGGAGCAAGGGCATGATCATTATGGTGACGGATTATTCTGCGGGCAATGATGTGATTATTGCCAAGAATGGCATCAACAGCATTCAGGATTTAAAAGGTAAATCCATAGCAACGGAAAAGGGTTTGGTCGATCACCTGTTATTATCGACGGCTTTGACCGATGCCAAGATTCCATTCTCAGATATTAAACTGGTCAATTCAGTAACCAATGAACTTCCTCAAGTGTTTGGCAGTCAGGATATTGCTGCGATTGCAGTATGGCAACCCGTTGCCAATCAAGCATTAAAAGCAGTGGCGGGTTCCAAGATTATTTATAGTTCCAAAGATAAGCCAGGTTTGATCTACGATACGCTTGCGGTGAATCCAGCTCATTTATCGGCGCATCAAGAGGACTGGAAAAAGCTGATCCAAGTGTGGGATAAAACGGTGAAGTATATCCAAGATCCTGCAACCCATGCAGATGCGGTAAAAATCATGGCCAACCGTGTCGGTGTCGATCCTCAACAATATGAGCAATTTATTGAGGGAACGCATTTACTGGATATCGCAGCGAATAAGAAAGTGTTTCAGAAGGGAACAGGCTTTGATTCGATTTATGGTTCAACCTATCACGTCAATCAATTCAATGTCAGTAATGGCATTTATAAAACTGCAGTGGATGTGGATGGCTTGATTTATCCAGCTTTGGTGGATGAGTTGAAATAGCTAATTTATAAAAAAATCGTTCTCATAGAACGATTTTTTTATTTCTGGATTTTAAAATTTTAAGGACAATCTTTTTAAAGAATTGATTGTCCTTTTTAGAATCAATCAGATACAAACAGTTTTAGTAAGTTCGCGTGGCATTTTTTAATAAATGCTTTTGCTCAGCAGCCAGCCATTGTTGTGTATCTGTAGTGGTTGCGGTTGTGGTATTAAATACAAAATCAGGTTGATACATATCCAGATGAAAATAAAGTCGATACAGTTCACCTTCAATCTGTTTCAGTTGGGTCAGGGTATTGGAATCTTCTATTTCAAAATCATCGAGTGAAATTGATTGCTGTAAACGACTACTGATTGTACTAAAACCAATAGAAGAACCATTTAAAGCAACCGAGACTTCATAGCTTTCGATCACTTTAGGATCATTTTCAGGATGATCAATCGGGCTATTCTTCAGTTGCTTTTGTTGTTGAGGAAGGCGTGATTGAGCATAAGCCATGTGCTGATCGCTGATCATCAAGCCACCATCCATAGCTATCATCTGTTGTGTTGCCACATGTTGCATTTGAAATAGACGTAAACCAAGCAATAAACCTTGCTGAGCCTGTTGCCGCCAATCCTCTACATAGGCATGGGAAGGTGAAAACTCTAAAATACTGTTGCCGATCGGGTAGAGTTTCGCTGGTTCAGGCCATTGAATATGATTCTGATAGTTTTGATGAACCTGCCAAGAGAGTAATTCACGCTCTGAATCCCATAAGGTATCGCCGATCCATCCTTGTCGCTCATGTACTGCAGTTTGATTGGCATCGACCAGTCGGAGGTCAATACTGAAAGATTTGGACTGAAACCAGTACACAATGGTTTTTTCATCCGTCATGCCATTAAAGAAGCTGATACTTTTGCGTCTAAAACATCCCAGTAAATAGCTGGGCAAGGGCGACTGATCATCAATTGCAGTTGGTTCAAGTTGCGCGAGTAAGTTGATTAGATTCATTCACCTGCTCCTTGTTCATTTAAACCAAAGGAGTACAGCGGACGGGCATTTTCAAGTACCAGCTCACCTGATTGAATGCGTTGCTTGAGGTACATAAAAGTTTGAGCGGTCTGATTGAATAGATGCTCACCGCCTTTCATAGGCGGGTATAACGGTGCTTCATTGAGAATCAGTGGCTGAATCAGATAGTCATAATCACAGGAGAAGAACAGCGGAAAAGAGTAACGTTCTTGCTGTACTCGTCTTACACGATGTTTGGTTGCCAGATAGCGACCATTAGATAAGATCTCCATCATATCGCCAATATTCATTACCATGGTGTTTTCAATTAAGGGAATATCCATCCATTCACCTTGTTTATTCAGTACTTGTAAGCCTTCCGCCGTTGGAAATAACAGGGTAAAACATTCATAGTCGGTATGTGCACCAATGCCTGATTGATCTTGTGCCTCAGGATTGTAAGGATAATGAATCAGTCTTAATTGGCTCGGCGCATGCTTTAAATGCGGTTCAAAAAAGTCTTCATTCAGCTCAAGTGCCAAAGCAAAAGCTTTAAATAGCTGATTACCGATGGCTTTGATATGTTGATAATAATTTAAGACGGTGTGTTTAAAGTGGGCATCTTCAGGCCATAGTGTTGGTCCGATTAAAGGGCGACGATGCTGCTCACCGAGATAGTCATAATTGATGTCATAGGATTCTTTTAGATCATAGACATTGGCTTTGAATTGTTCCTCACCGATTGGCACATAACCACTATGATTTTGCGAAAGACCAATATAATGCTGCATTTTAGTGGCTTGGTCTTGGCTAAAATAGTGCTGCGCGGTTTGTTTTAACTGATCGAACAGTTCGGGCTGAAATTGTTCTCCTTGAATGTATAAGAAGCCAACCTCCTTACAGGCTTGATCAAGTTGCTTGACCACCTGTTTGCGATCTTCTAAACGCTCACTGTTGAGGGGTGAAATATCAATTAAGGGCAACACATAATCATGGTTCATGAGACTCACCATTGGCTGGTCGTCCAGCAATAAATGAAGCAGATTGGGTCGTCCCAAACGCTATTTTATTTGTGTGTACTCATTTGGGTCATACGTGGAATTTTAGGTAAATCTTGTAGTGCAGGGTCGAGTTGTTCCTCTTGGTGATGTACCAACAGATCAACCCGTTCCCGTAATTGTTTAAATTCAGGCGAATGCATCAGTTCCATGCTTCGTGGGCGTGGTAGATTGACCTCGATAATCTCTTTGATCTCACCTGGATTGGCTTTTAAGGCCACAATACGATCAGCCAATAAAATGGCTTCATCCATGTCATGCGTGACAAATAAAATGGTGATATCAATGTTTTGCCACAAGTCCATCAAATGCTTCTGCATTTTTTGTCGGGTGTAGGGATCGAGTGCACCAAAAGGTTCATCCATGAGTAAAATCTTAGGTTCATTGACTAAGGCACGGGCAATGGCGACACGCTGTTTCATCCCACCTGAAAGCTCGTGTGGAAACTGATTTTCATATTTTTCTAAGCCAATAATATTAATCCACTCACGTGCCATTTCTTCGGCACGGGTTTGACTGATGCCTTTCATCAAAGGACCAAACATCACATTTTCTTTAACGGTTTTCCATGGAAATAAGGTATAGCCTTGAAACACCATGCCACGTTCTGAACTTGGGCCTTTAATCTTTTGCCCTTCAACCAGAACCTCGCCACTGTGATAGTCATCTAGACCTGCAACCACACGGCTTAAAGTTGATTTTCCACATCCCGAAGGACCAATCACACAGACAAACTCACGTTTATGAATACGTAAATCAATTTGGTTCAGCACGGTTCGTTCTGAATCACCATGCTGAAAAATTTGCGTCAGTTGCTTGGTTTCCAACATCACGGGACGCGTATAAATATGCTCAAAATAGGCTTTGGTATCGAAATTATCCGCCATATTTATACTCCTTTTTTCCATTTAAATAGGTATGTGCCGAGTTTCATTAAAATCAAATCACACAACAGTCCAATCACCCCGATAATCAGGATGGCGGCATAAACATTGTCAAAGTTCTGATAACGCGCTTGTTGAGTAATGAACCAGGTAATTCCTGATGTGGCACCAATCAGTTCTGACACGATCAGATAGGTCCATGCCCAACCGAGTAACACCCGTTGGTCTCGATAAATGTCAGGTAGTGCCGCAGGAATCACCACATGGAACAGGCTTTTAAGCTTATTGGTGCCTAGGGTATAGCCTGCCTCAACCAAGCCGCGGTCAACCATTCGAGTGGTATTGGCAATGATCAGAATTTGCTGAAATAAGGTACCAATCACGATAATGGCAATTTTCGGGGCATCATTAATACCTAAAATCGCCACTGCTAATGCCCCAAAGGCAGGTGCTGGCAGGTAGCGAAAGAACTCGACAAAGGGTTCAGTCAGCTTAGAGATGGTATTGGAAAAACCACACAGGATACCCAACGGCACACCGATCAATGAAGAAATAAAAAACGCCGTAAATACAATCTTGATACTGTGCCACAGACTTTGATGTAACCACGGCGCGTCGGCCTGTTGCGGGGGCGTGGTAAAGGACGTAAATAAGGCTTTCGCCACTTGATGCGGTGCAGGCAAATAAATGGGATTGACCAGAATACCTGTAGGCGGTGTTTTGCCTTGATTGACGGCATCTTGTGCCTCTGCATAATAAGCCTGCTTATCTATTCGGGTGCCTGCCTGTAGATAAGTGGCTGAGCCTGCATGGGTAATTTGAACTTGTGGATGCCAGATAAAGGGTAAGTAACTGACACAGCTCCAGATCAGAATGGGAATTAGAAAAGACCCCAAACTCAAATAAAGCTTTTTGCTTTTTGACAGTACTGAATGATGCATAGGTGCACACCCGTAGTAATACTAATTGAATAAAACGTAATACTAATTAGCAATTTTGATGCCAGTGCGGATGCTGAATAGCAAAATCAGGATGAAGTGCAGTCAATGAAAAGCGAGATAGGCACTTTGTAATTTGATAGCGATGCTTGTGCCTATCTTTTAGTGAGTCCTTAATGATTGAATAGATTCAGGTTATGGAATTTAATCAGCAGTTGATCAGGAGATTCCAGCCACGCTGGGTCAGGCTGAATACAGTCGATGGGACAGACAGCAAGACAGGTGGGTGCTGTGTAGAAACCGATACATTCAGTGCAACGTTGTGGATCAATTTCATAGACTTTTGCACCTTCATTAATCGCTTGATTGGGGCATTCAGGTAAGCACATATCGCAATTGATACATGCGTTAGTAATCAGTAGTGCCATCTTAATCTGCCGAATAGGCCAAAGCCGCAGATCGTAACTCGGTTGTGGCATGGGGCAAATTACGAATCAACAGTGCATATTCAATATCGACTTCTGGGGAAAATGGAATTTCTACGATATGCCCTGAACCCTTGGCACTTTCAATGGCATTGCCTTTAAGATCACGCATCTGTTCTAATTTGAAGTGGATATTGCCTTTGGGTGTCATAAGCTCAAGTGAATCACCAATCACAAAACGGTTTTTAACCTCAATGCGAATATGGTCGCCATGACGTGCAGTGACTTCACCGCAAAATTGTTGATAGTCAAAATGCGATGAACCATCGACATAATTTTGATAATCGCTATGCACATGGCGGCGCAAGAAGCCTTCGGTATAACCACGGTTTGCTAAACCTTCCAGTTGAGTCATCAAGCTAGGATCAAATTCATTACCTACCAGTGCATCATCAATGGCTTTACGGTAAATCTGTGCAGTACGGGCACAATAAAAATAAGATTTAGTCCGACCCTCAATCTTTAAAGAAGCAACACCCATTTGAGTCAGACGATCTACATGTTGCACTGCGCGTAGATCTTTAGAATTCATAAAATAAGTGCCGTGCTCATCTTCTTCAGCGGCAAACATCTCTTCATCATGACGCTGCACCAAAACAGTTTGCGCCGTATTAGTGCTGTTTGATGTTTTTGAGCAACATTGCTGCTGAGTATTGGCTGGTTGAACAGGGGTGACATCTCCATTGGCATCTTCTTGCGCTGTGTGGATTTTATAGTCCCAACGACAGGCATTGGTACAGGCGCCTTGATTGGCATCACGTTTATTCATATAACCCGATAACAAGCAACGACCAGAATAGGCCATACACAGTGCCCCATGCACGAACACTTCCAGTTCAATTTCAGGGACATGATTTTGGATTTCTTCTATTTCATCGAGCGAAAGTTCTCGAGATAAAATTACCCGACTTAGACCATAGTCTTTCCAGAATTTTACTGTGGCCCAGTTAATGGCATTGGCTTGTACCGAGAGATGAATCTGCATCTCAGGAAAATGCTCACGCACCAACATAATCAATCCGGGATCAGACATAATCAGCGCATCGGGCTGCATGGCAACAATTGGTTCAATATCTCGAATAAAGTTTTTGAGCTTGCTATTATGTGGCTGGATATTGACCACCACATAAAATTTTTTGCCTAGGGCATGTGCCTCATCAATCCCGATTTTTAAATTGTCATGGTCAAATTCATTGTTACGCACGCGTAAGCTATAGCGGGGTTGGCCTGCATAGACCGCATCGGCACCATAAGCAAAGGCATAACGCATATTTTTAAGTGAACCAGCAGGAGAGAGTAATTCAGTATTCATGATGCAAAAAAAGGCATATAAAAAATAAGGGATTATTCTAGAAAGTTCAGATTAAGGATTCAACCTAGTGTTTTGCTCAGGATTTTATAGATATTAATGGAAAGTCTAGGCCATAAAAAAGCACCCGAAGGTGCTTTTTGAATTAGTGATGACGGTGCTTTCTTTTCTTCTTGTATTTCTTAGATTGGTAATTGTCATAGTCGCGGTCTTGTCCGACTTTACGGCCTAGAGCAGAACCACCCGCTGCGCCAGCTGCAGCACCGATATAACCACCAGTCGTGCCCCCTAGGTTTTTGCCGACAGTATAACCACCAACACCACCTAGACCACCACCAATGGCAGCTTCAGTACGGGTACGTTTGCTACTTGCAGCTGCAGCGCCGCCAGCACCACCGAGAGCAGAACCAATCATTGCGCCGCTGTTTCCACCCATTTCTTTACCAATCGCAGTACCGACGACGCTACCAAGCGCAGACGTTGCAGCAACTCGGGTTGCATTATCAGCATGAGCAGCAGTAACCAATGATGAGCTCGCAAAAATAGCAGCACATAACCAAGCATTTAATTTCATTTTTGACTCCGTGTCCGAAATAAAGCGGACCTCTTTTTCATGGCTGCAAATGTAACAAAGTTTGAGTATGAAAGTGTGGAGAAGCTTTTCTGAATTATTACTCTTTGGTGTCTGGATTGTAGTGTTATGTTGCTGAGCTTAGAGGAGAATGCGCGTAAGATACGATTAAACAATAAGATCGTTAAACCTTGCACAAAAAAATGAAACCTTATTTTAAGGCTCCATTCATTTTTGAATTAATCTAAGGATTCATCTTTCGCAGTTTGCTCTTCGTGTTTGAACTGACGTGGATTGAGTTCAGTCTGCAGACGCTGATAGTTTAAGTCACGAATATTCTTTTGGGTTGCCACCACGCCAAACAGACTCAATAAAAAGGACATGATGTAAAAGCCTTTTTCACTCATGCTCAGTTCGGCATTCCATAAGCTCACCAATAAAAGACCAATACATAGGGCCATCGAAGCCCAACAGAGTCCATAATAAATCGCCGTAACAGGAATCCCTTCCAGTTGATCACGCACGGTTTTCTGCAAAGAAGCTGCGGAAAAAAGCCCATACAGCAAGATCACGAGATAATAGCCTTTTTCATGCAAAGGCATATTGGCATTCCAGAGGCCGATCATAAAGCCTACACCACCTGCGAGTAATGCCACCCAACTCGCAGCGATAAAGGCAGAGGTGGGACGGTTTATAAAATTATTCATAAATTATCCTATTGTTTTATCTTTCTATTTGTCTTGCATTATTTATATATAAGCCTTAGTCAGAGAACAAGCATTGAGAACTAAAACTGAACAATTTGTGATGAAATGGGTGTGGAATAGTAAGTTCCCCTGATTCTCTATGTCTTTTAAGCAGTAGAGTCTGTAAACTATGCGCAATTTTTTGATTTTGCTCGTGCTTCGTCGGCACTGAGTCTTTAGATTTTGAGATATTCCGCCCATGAAAGCATCACTCCGTTTAAGACTCGATCAACTTTGTGATCGTCACGAAGAGCTGACTGCATTACTCGCTGATGTAGAAGTAATTTCGGACAATAAACGTTTTCGTAAATTGTCTCGTGAACATAATGATTTAACTGAAATCACTGAGGTTTGGAGCAAATATCGTCAAGCGGAAGAAGATATCGAAACGGCTGAAACGATGAAATCAGATCCTGATTTCAAAGACATGGCCGAGGAAGAAATCAAAGAAAATAAAGCACTTTTGGTTGCGCTTGAAGAGCAGTTAAATGTGTTGATGATTCCGAAAGATCCAAATGACGCCAACGCAGCCTATCTTGAGGTTCGTGCGGGTACAGGCGGTGATGAAGCAGCGATCTTTTCGGGCGATTTATTCCGTATGTATAGCAAATACGCTGAAACACAAGGTTGGCGTATTGAAGTGCTTTCTGAAAATGAAGGTGAACATGGCGGTTATAAAGAAATCATTTGCCGTATTGACGGTGAAGGCGTTTATGGTCGTTTGAAGTTTGAAAGTGGTGCGCACCGTGTACAACGTGTTCCTGCGACTGAATCACAGGGCCGTGTACATACTTCGGCTTGTACGGTTGCGATTCTGCCAGAAGTCGATGTAGACACTACAGTTGAAATTAATCCTGCCGATTTGCGTATTGATACTTACCGTGCATCAGGTGCAGGTGGTCAGCATATTAACAAAACCGATTCAGCGGTTCGTATTACCCATATTCCATCGGGTGTGGTGGTGGAATGTCAGGAAGAGCGTTCACAGCACAAGAACAAAGCCAAAGCGATGGCGTTGTTGGTCTCACGTTTAGAAAATGCCAAACGTGCAGCGGCTGATGCAGCAACTTCAGAAATGCGCCGTGATTTGGTCGGTTCTGGGGATCGTTCTGAGCGTATCCGTACCTACAACTATCCACAAGGTCGTATGACTGACCATCGTATCAACCTCACTTTATATAAGTTAGATGCGATTATGGAAGGTGATTTAACTGAATTGCTAGATAGCTTACATCGTGAATATCAAGCGGATCAGTTGGCGATGCTTGCACAGGAAAATGGCGGCTAATGAATATTGCTCAAGCCTTAGAGATCAAAGGTGAAATTGATAGCTATGAACGTCAAGAGGCGGCATGGCTACTCGAACATCTTTTAGGGATCAATGCCTTAGAACTTAAATTAAGACTTGAGCAAGAGTTGACCGAAATACAGGAGCAAGCTTATTTGGATGGGCTGGCTCGTATCGAACAAGGTGAACCTTTGGCCTATGTCACTGGTTCACAACCGTTTTGGACGCTCGATTTAAAAGTCACCCATGACACTTTGGTACCGCGTCCGGATACCGAAATCCTTGTGGAAACGGTATTAAAACTGCCATTAAGTTCACAAGCCAATATTGTTGACCTAGGGACAGGCACGGGTGCAATTGCTTTGGCACTTGCGAGTGAACGTCCACAATGGCAAGTCACTGCAACAGATATCTATGCGCCGACTTTAGAGGTAGCGCAGGACAATGCGGTTCGACACGGGCTGATGCAGGTGAAATTTGCCTGTGGGGCTTGGTTTGAGGCTTTAGAACAACAACAATTTGATTTGATTGTATCCAATCCGCCGTATATTGATCCTGACGATGTACATATGCAAAAGCTCAAGTCGGAACCTGAGCGTGCACTGATTGCAGCTAAGCAGGGCATGGCGGATATTGAAATCATCATCACCCAAGGTAAAGACTGGCTTAAACCGAATGGCTGGATTGTACTTGAACATGGTTATGACCAAGGCCAAACAGTACGTGATATTTTTGAACAACACGGTTTTGAGCAGATTCAGACCATTCAGGACTATGGTGGAAATGATCGTGTGACTTTGGCTCGTTGGGCTTAAGCTTGTTTGTGAATGCTATCGCGCCAACGGAGTAAACGATTTTCGAGTCGTTTCATCAAGGTGTCGCTAATTTTACCTAACAATGCCAATAGAATAATGGCAATGATTACAATATCTGGACGTGAAGTTTCTCGTCCATCACTAAGTAAATAGCCAATTCCTTGGGTTGCGGCAATCAGTTCAGCGGCAATCATAAACATCCAAGATAAGCTCAAGCTATTGCGTAAACCAGTCAATATTCCAGAAGAAGCGGCAGGTAAAACAATCGAGATAACCCGTTGCAATGCATTGAGATGATAGACTTTCCCAACCTCAATCAGCTTTCGATCTACATTATGGATGGCGGCAACGGTATTGGTGTAGGTCGGGAAAAATGCACCTATCGCAATCAATGTGATTTTAGACGATTCATCAATCCCCAACCAAAGCAATAATAATGGAATCCATGCAAGGCTTGGAATGGATTTGAGTGCAGAAAAGCTAGGTTCTAAATAGGCTTCTACTTCTTTGCTTAAGCCGACCCAAACCGCAAAAATTAAAGCTAAACCACTACCGAGGGCAAAACCGATGAGCACCCGCCAAGTACTGATGTAAATGTGCTGTAGTAAATCAGATTGAGCTAAATCCCAGAAAGATTGCCACAAGCTACTGGGTGCAGGGAGTAAATATGCTTCGATATAGCCATTTCTGACCAAAAACTCACACAATATCAGCAGCAGGATTGGAATGAGCAGTGCTTTTAGCCAACCACTCAAAGTTCTATTCAAGCGTTTTTTATCTGGCTGTGCGTTTTGTTGGGCCAGAAAATTTGTTAGCCCCGCATGATGACTTGAATTGCGCATCGCTTATTTCACAACTTTTTGCGCAAAGCGAGGATCAAGCAGTTGATCAACCACTTGATTGACATCAGTTCCTTTTCTGACCAGATCTTCTTCTGTTAGGATTTTTCCTGATCGTTTCAGGGCTTGGATTTGTGTCGCTGAAGGAATGTTTTGCTCAAAGTTGGTACGGCTCAACTGCAATTTTGCAACAGGTAAAGGCAGTTTCGCTTCACTTGCTAACAACGCTGCAACTTTATCTGGATTGGCTTTGGCCCATTTGCGTGCTTGTTCATAAGCTTTAATCACCGCTTCTACCGCTTCTGGACTTTGTTTACTAAACTCTTCTTTGACGCTCAAGACGCTATAACTATTAAATGCAACATTGCGATACAGCAATTTTGCCCCAGATTGGATTTGTGCAGAAGCCATTAAGGGGTCTAGTCCCGCCCATGCATCCACTTGACCACGTTCCAAGGCCGTTTTTCCATCAGGGTGTTGTAAATGCACCAGTTGAACATCACGTTTATTCAATCCGACCGTATCTAATGCTTGTAGCGTAAACAGGAAAGGATCTGTGCCTTTGGTTGCAGCAATTTTTTTGCCTTTGAGATCTTTTAAGTTTTTGATTGGAGAGTTTGCAGGAATAACCAATGCCGTCCATTCAGGTTGGCTTTGAATATAAACCGTTTTGATTGGGCTACCATTGGCGCGACTGAGTACCGCAGCCAAACCCGCGGTTGAAGCGAAATCAATGCTATTGCTATTTAAATACTCTAAAGAACGGTTACTACCTTGACTGAACACCCATTTGATTTGCGTGTTTGGCAGTGCTTTTTCTAACAGTTTTTGATCTTTGACCACTAAACTGGTCGGCGCATAGTAGGCGTAGTCAAGTTTGAGCGTGGTTGGAATGGCAGCAAAACTGGAGGATATAAATATCGTAGAGAAGCCTAAAGCGAATAAAGTCTTAGAGAGAGGTAATTTAGAAAAGAAAGACATGAGCTAAATCAGCGCCGTATAATGAAATATCAGCGATCTTTACATGTATCACAGAGCATCCCAACTGAGTTATTTTGATTTAGAAATCATGATAATAGATAAAAATCAAATCAGTCTCAAAACATTGTTTTTATTCACCAACAATGTTGATTATTGCGTTGGGCTGCTATTGAAAATATAGTGATATCCTCAGCTTATTCCTTGATATATTGCTGTACTGCATTGGCTAAGCGGCTTTCACCTTGTTGTTGTAGTCCATTCACCACGGCCAAAGCATCTGGCTTTTCCCGATTTTGGCTGAGTTTAAACTTAGCTGTGATCTGCGAAATCGGAATTTCGATCCCAACAATGCCTTGCAGCTCTTGAGCAATATATTCCCTGGGTGCATCTGACATTTTCCAAGGTGTTGCTTGTTTGGCTTCATGAGTACGTGTCAGTCTGGCCAAGATACCGCGTAAAGATTTTTCGTCATGCAGAAAATTGATGCTTCCTTTGACATGGACGACTTGATAGTTCCATGTGGGTACATGTCGATGGTGTTGTTGTTTGCTTGGATACCAATTCGGTGAGATATAAGCTTGCTCACCCTGAAAGATCATCAAAACTTCTGTGCCGCTTTCAATTTGGGTATGCAGCGGATTATTTTTAGCAATATGTGCAACCAGTGTTGCTGTTTGATTTTGCTTATCACGTAATAAATGAAAGGGCAAATGATTGGCCTCCAAACCTTCCGCACTATGACTAATTAAAGTTGCAAAAGGATAGTCTTGAATCAATTGATATAGTTTTTCAAGATCTGTTTCTTCAAATATTTCAGGTAAATACATCCTTTACTCCTTCAGTTATTCTGAGTGGCCCAAAAGTTTTTTGTTATTGGGTGATGATTTTCTATAACTGCCTGGACTGACTCCCGTCCATTTTTTAAAGGCGCGATGAAATGCACTCGGATCATGAAAATGCAGATCATCACTAATCGTTTGAATTGAATCATTACTTTTACTGAGTCGTTCAATAGCGATATCACAGCGAATATCATTTTTAAGCTGCTGATAACTGACGCCCTCTTGCTTTAAACGACGTTGAATGGTCGCAGTCGACATATTCAGTTGCTGTGCAATCTCTTTTAGTTCATCCCATTGTGATGGTGGTTGTAGCAGCAGTTGACGGCGGATCTGTAAGCTTAATGAGTTCTCATTTTTAAAGCGTACGATCAGGTTATAAGGCGTGTGTTTGAGAAAATCTTTGAGCGCTTGTTTATCTTTTTTGATTTTATGCTTGAGATAATGCGCGTCAAACTCGATTTGGTTTTGCTCGGCATTAAATTGAATGTTCTCGCAAAAACGCACTCGATAATCTTGTAGTTCCACAGGTGGGTGGCATCTAAAACTCATTTTATGGAAGCCAATCCGTTGATCACTCAACCAGCACATTAAACTATGCACCAGCATCAGATAAGTTGAATAGGTAAACATGCGCTTTGGATGCTCACGATCATGCAAGATCAGATAAGCCTTGGTGCCACGTTGTACCAATTCACCACGAATATCATCCAGTAGCAGACTTAGGAATTTTAAAATTTCGTGGATGGCTTGCTCAAGGGTTTCGGCATTAAACGCTAATTTTGCTAATAGGCTATAGCTGCCTCGGCGCATAGGATGGCGATCCATGCCCAAGAATTCATCATTCATACTTTCCGCAACTTCAACCCATAACTGCGCGCATTGCGTTACAGGCACACGCGCCTTGGAAGAGGTTAATAACTCTGCAGAAATACCTGCACGATTGGCGATATTGACAATATTCAAGCCACGACTGGCGGCGACACTCAATGCTTCACGAATTAAAGCATTTGAAATGGTGTCCTTAGCCGAATTAAGATCGAGGTTGAGGTTTTTGTTCATAGATCAATAAAATACAGGAGAATAATAAAATCGAATGCTCAAAAGTTGCATTAAATCTGCTACTTTTTGAAATTGTATCGGAAAAAAGTTGCCTTTAGGCTTAGTGATAAGAATTTATATCTTTAATTTGATAGGAAACGTAAATGAAAATTCAGGGAAAACATTTTGTTATTACAGGTGGCGGTTCAGGTTTAGGCGCGGCAACAGCGGAATATTTAGTCGAAAAGGGTGCCTCGGTTACGTTGGTCGATATGAATGTTGAAGCGGGGGAACAACAAGCGCAAACATTGGGTGCAGCAGCAGAATTTGTCAAGCTAGATGTGACTGATGAAGTAGCAGCAGAGCAGTTCTTTAAAGAGGTATTGGCCAAACATGGCAGCGTTTATGGCCTGATCAATTGTGCTGGCATTGGCCCCTCTGCAAAAGTAGTGGGTAAAGATGGCGTCCATGATTTGGCGATGTTCTCTAAAACCTTACACATTAATGTCACGGGGACATTTAATATGCTGCGTTTTGCGGCAGATGCCATGAGTAAAAACACGGTTGCAGAAGGTGATGAAGATCGTGGCGTGATTGTGAATACTGCTTCAGTGGCTGCCTTTGATGGTCAGATTGGACAAGCGGCTTATTCGGCATCAAAAGGGGCTGTGGTAGCGATGACCTTACCGATTGCTCGAGAACTGGCCCGCCATGCAATCCGTGTTATGACCATTGCCCCAGGGATTATGGAAACGCCAATGTTGAAAGGCTTGCCTCAGAATGTGCAAGATGCCTTAGGACAAATGGTGCCTTATCCATCACGTTTAGGTCGCCCAGAAGAGTTTGCGCGTTTAGTCGCGCATATTGCTGAAAATTCCTATTTGAATGGTGAAGTGATTCGTTTAGATGGTGCAATCCGTATGGCGCCAAAATAAGTTGAGCTTTCATTCAAACGCCGTTATGGAGATCATTTCATAACGGTTTTTTATACTTTGATGTTTGTGCTATTGAATATTGTTTCTAGAGCAATTTCGATTTAAGGTTGAAGAATAATAAAAATGATTTAACAAGAAGGATCAGACCGATGAAACCCATGATTTTTTTATCCATGACATTGGCACTGACCTTAACAGGCTGTGTCGGTAATATGAACCCGACAGGTGGCAACTCAAGACCAAATTATCCGTATTACGTTACACAACAACCGATGCTGGTTAAAAAAATCCATGTTCCAGCAGGAACCACCTTGGTCTATAAGGAACAGTACTTCAAAAAAGGCAAACAAGACCAGATTATGTCAGAAAATAAACTGACCGATATTCGCTTGCCCATTGGTCAAAGCATCGATTGGGGTGGTGTACCAGTTACCATGATTTCGCAGTTTTTTAATTCATCTATGCGCGGCTATTCTGTGTATGCCGATTTTAAGAAGTTAGATGCAGATAAACGAACCAGATTTTCTCAGCTATGGCAGAGTTGTGATGATGATCTAGGCATCAGTATCAAAGATCGAAAGGATTGGTCATTTAATAAAGCCAATATTGCCGATGTACAAAGCTGTAGTGGTCTTTATCAACGTTATTTTAAAAATGACCAAGAACAGCAGCAGTTCTTGGATCTTTTATATCGTGAGTTGATGAAAATCAATGATTAGTAAAAGAGGCAAAGCCTGTTTGGCCTTGCCTGATATCCAAGATTATTTGGCCTTAACTTCTTCACCAATCAGATAAAATGTCCCACCTGCAATATAATGCAGGCTACGCAAATCTTTGCTGGCTTCTTGAAAGTGCCAATGTCCATCGCGGAATACGCGTGAATCTGCCCAAGCACCGACCACCGAACCGATAAATAAATCATGCGCTTGTTGATTGTGCGGTTCTGGAATCACTTTACAGATCAACCAAGCCAGGCTACCTGCCACCAGTGGGACTGGAAAGTCATCTTGGTAAAACAATTCAGTTTTGCACTCTTCTAACTTACTTGGATGATCGAACTGACTGATGGTTCCGAGTTGATGCACCAGATCAATCTGCGCAAAGCAGGGTACTTGCAAGGCAAAATAACCACTTTGCTCTACCAGTTGACGAGTTTTGGTACTTTTATCCAAGACTACAGTGACCTTTGCAGGCGTTAATTCTAAAGCACAGGCCCAAGCCGCAGCCATGACATTACGTTCTTGTCCGTATTGAGCAGACACTAAAACCGTCGGGCCATGATTGAGTAGGCGATAGGCTTTGGAAAGTTCAACAGCCTTCATGTCTGGGTGATTCATATAACATCCAAAAGGTTGAAACATCATCCTATTGTTGCATAAACTTTCGTAAAATTTTATTCAATTTCCCAGCGTTTAAAAGCACGATTGAAACTGGAAATGGAAGAGTAACCAAGTTTTTTAGCCAACTCATCTTTGGTCAGAAAAGGATTTAGCATCAGTTGTTTGGCTTTTTCCTTGCGCACGTCCTCATAGAGTGTTTGAAAACTGACGGCTTTTTCTTGCAGCATGCGTTGCAAAGTCCGTTTGGTCAGGTTCAACTTTTGTGCCACTTGTTCAATACTGAGTAAACCTTCGGTCTTATCGTCAATCAGATATTTAATCCGCTGTAAAATATCCTGAGTGGCAACCAGTTCATCTAGCTCTTTTTGGCACAAGGCTTTAAATTTTTCTGCGCTAAGCGGATCAGCCATACTTAAAGGTGCATTTAAAAAGGTTGCGGGTGTGATTAAGCGGGTGTTGGGTTGTTGATAACGTATTTCAGCAAAGCTGGAAGTTAGGATATCGCTAAAACGAGCGAAATAGTCAGGGCATTTACATTGCAGATCAATGCTGGGTTTAAAGTCTGGAATGAAGAATCGAACCAAATGGACAAAACCTGTTAGAAAGAAAATACAGCTGAATTCATAGGCTTGAGTATCTAATTCATCATTAAAATTCAGCAGGGAACTGTCATAGGTAATACTGTAATAGGCAGTTTGATCTTCAACTTTGAAGTTGAATGCAACAAATGAGCATTGCAAACTGGCAAATTGATTGATGGTTTCAATCGCCTCCAAGGCATTTTTGGAAATGGCAACGGTAAAACCAAGTAAGCCATGTGAGCTGATTTTTAACTGCGTGCCTGCATAAAAACCGATGCCTTGTTCCTGTGTCAGTTCAATCGTTCGTGCAATCACTTTTTTAAAGGCATTTAAACTAATTTTATAACTTAGCTCATGCAACTTTTCGATCTCAACACCAGTACCCCAAAATAAGGTTTCAGCAGCAATATCCCATCGTGATACCACCTCACTCAGTAGGTGAGCATACGAGCTACTAATAAAGTGCTGATTTTGAAGACGGGGAATACTCATAGTGCGCAGCAAATTCCATTTTAAAAGCAGATCCAGTTTATTCAGAACTTAAAGCAGTGAGTATGATTTGAAAATGTGCATTCATCGGAATTTATTCAATCTAGCGTAATTTTGGCACGAATTGTTATGATTTTGGCACAGTTTGTTTTAGTCTAAAAATCACACAAAATTTCCAAGGAGTATAATTTTGCCAGTCGTTTGTATGCTCGGAATGATTCCAGATACGAAGAAAAAGACTAAATCGTTGTAATAAAAATGAAAAATGCTAGGAGCAAAACGTGAAGAAAAAATATTTAAATGTCATGGCGCTGATGGCAGGCATGGTGGTGAGCAGCGGATCTGTGGTACACGCAGGTTTGTTTGATTTTTTTGCACCCAAGGCATCATGGCAAAACTGTAATGTGAACTCTTGTTCAGTCGGCGGTAGCACCAGTGTTACATCAAGTTATGCGAAAACCAAGTATCCAATTCTCTTGGCGCACGGGATGGCAGGTTTCTCAGCCGTAGGTCCTTTGCAATACTGGAACGGAATTACTGAAGACTTGGTCGGTAATGGTGCAAATGTATTTGTTGCACAGCAAGCCTCGTTTAATTCTTCGGAAGCACGTGGTGAGCAATTATTGCTACAGGCAAAACAAGTGTTAGCGATTACAGGTGCAGAGAAAATTAATTTGATTGGCCATAGTCATGGCTCTCAATCAGTTCGTTATGTCGCGAGTTTGTTGCCAAACAAAGTTGCGTCAGTCACAGCAGTCGGTGGGCCTACCAAAGGATCTGATGTGGCTGATGTGGTCGATTCAGTGGTTAAATCACCTGCGGGGCCAGTCTTGGCACCTGTGATCGCAGCAGGGGTGAATGCCTTCTTCTCGCTAGTGGGGATTGGTTCAGGACATTATTATGATCAAGATGCACTGGCGGGCTTAAATTCATTAACCACTAGCGGTTCAGCCAACTTTAACCAACGTTTTCCAGCAGGTGTACCAACCACAGCATGTGGTTCGGGTACTGAACTGGTCAATGGTGTACGTTATTATTCTTGGAGTGGAACCAGTCCATTTACCAATGCATTAGATCCGATGGACTATGCATTAACTGCAACATCGTTACTGATTTCAGGGGAAAATGATGGCTTAGTGCCACGTTGTTCGAGCCATTTGGGTACTGTGATTCGTGACAATTACGCATTTAACCATTTGGATGAAGTCAATCAAATTCTGGGTTTAGTTGGATTCTTACAAAATCCAGTCACCCCTTATCGGACTCAGGCAAATCGTCTGAAAAATCTAGGCTTATAATTCATTGATGACAGGAGCAATCCGTTGCTCCTGTCATGTTTAACGGTTCAAACAAAGAAAGAATGATAAATAGAGCAAGGGATGATGAACGGTAAATTTTTAAATAATAAAACCATTAGCTTAGTTTTGATTGTATGTTTATTGCTCTTGTTGGCTTTAATCTACTGGATATTTAAACCAGATGCTCAAAATACGCCACATGAGCCAAGCCAACAGGCTCAATCACAGCTTATAGGCAATGGTTTTGAAGCTGGCCAGCAAAATAATCAAAAAGGCAAAATGCCAGAATTGGCTGCTTCATTACGCGGTACAGAAATTGATTGTCCAATTCAGGTCGATGCCAACGGTAAATTAATTTTGACGGTCGGTATTCGTAGCTGTTTCGACTATTTCTTTTCCAGTTTAGGTGAAAAAACTGAAACTGAACTGATTGCCGATATTCGACAGTATCTCACTGCGACTTTACCTGACACAGCTTCGAGTTATGCAAGTTATCTGTTAGATCAATATGTGGCCTATACCCATGCCTTAAAAAATATAAAACCAACGGGCAACTTTAAGACGGGTGATATTGAAGGCTTTCAGAAAGTGATTGATCAGATGTATAAAGTACAGCAGCAGTTTTTTAATGCAGCTGAGATCAATGCCTTATTTGGCAATGAACGTAATCTGAATCAGTTTAATATTGATCAAATGCGTATCCATGCCAATAAAACCCTGAACGCTCAGCAAAAGGCAGCTGAATTGGCGAAACTGATTGATCAACTTCCGAGCACACTGGCGGATGGCGTTCGGGTTTCGATGCAATTTACTGAATTGCAGCAATTAACCCAAGAGGTGCGGGAAAAGGGTGGTTCTGCTCAAGAGCTACGGAATATGCGTGAAAGTTTACTAGGGCCAGAAGCGGCGGATCGTTTAGAGAAAGTTGATCAAGAAGAAGCAGGATGGCAAACACAGGTCAATGGTTACTTGGCAGCACGTGACCAGATTTTAAAGAGTGATGCCACGGATGCCAGTAAACAGCAGTCAATTGATCAGTTGCGTAATCAATCCTTTGGAACTAAAGAAGATTTATTAAGAGCGCAGTCATATGAAATGATGCATGATCGGAAGTAGGGCAAAAGGAATAGATGTAAATATAATCAGTAATAATTTTATTAGGTAAGTTTGAATATGTATGTGGCTGATTATATTGGTTTAGCATTGATCCAAGATATGACAGATAAGAGTTTGCCCCAGTCGGAAGTCGTGATTAAGGGAAAAAAGACAGGGGTTGTGGTTGAGGGTAAAGTGTTAGAAGGTGTGGTTTGTGTATATTCTCACTGCTATCTGCTTTTCCTTACCCATGATTGTATCTTTGAGGAAACTTTAACTTTGGCGTTAGTCGATCTGGATAAAAATAGCTTGTTGGAGACATTGTGGATTGGGCTGGTTTATCAGACAGATATCTTTACTGGCCCGAGGATATGTGATGATAAGATCTTATTTGAATTTTTAGCTGAAAAAACATGGGTTCTTCAAGTATTACAAACTGCAAGAATTCGATTTCCTATTTCTTTCAATTCTTTGGTACATCGGGGTTTTCAGTTTAAATCTTATCTCCAGTTAGAACATTAATTTATGTGACGTATGCCGTCATGAACTAATCGAACAAGAATTGATAAAGCCCGCTTAATTTCTAAATGACGTATGCCGTCATGAACTATAAAATAATGAAAATAACATAAGCTAAAACATGAAGTTATACTCAAAAAGGCTTTAATACCCAAAATTTCTAACTGATGTGGTAACTTATTGATTTTATTAAACTGTTAAAGAGTAAGAAAAATATTGGGGTAAAAATAGCTTTTTGTCAAAAGAAAACAGTGTTGGTTCTAATTTATTACTTTCCTCAGAACCTACATCGACTTAAAATCATGAACACTCTTGATGATAAAGAAGTAAGTCCCGTGTCAGACCATTTAGAAAACGAATTTGAGCTAAGTAATGAGGAAATGCATCTCTATAGTCGTCAGATTTTATTAGATGGTTGGGATATCGAAGCACAAGAAAAACTAAAACTTGCCAATGTGCTAATAATCGGCGCAGGCGGTATCGGCTGTACCAGTGCCGAGCTGTTAGCACGTGCAGGTGTAGGTAAAATTACCATTGTCGATGCCGATACGATTGAAATGAGTAATCTGCAAAGACAAATTGCCTTTACGACAAAAGATTTAGGTCGATACAAAGCAGAAATACTGGCAAAGCATCTAAAAGACATTAATCCGCATATACAGGTCAGTTATCAAAATATACGATTCGATGAAACGAATGCTGATGAACTCGTACAGCATCAAGATGCAGTCTTAGATGGCTGTGATAACTTTGCCACCCGTTATCTGGTTAATGCAGTATGTAGAAAACATCAAGTACCTCTGATTAGTGCGTCAGCAATAGGTTTTGAAGGGCAGATGTTTATGGTGGATGCTGATTCAGCCTGTTATGAATGCCTGTTTCCGAAAGAAGATCATGCCAATGAAGGGCTACGTTGTGCGGAGTCGGGTGTATTAGCTACCACTCCTGTAATGATAGCGTCATTACAAGCACATCACACTTTACTGTTTTTAGGCTTAGGTTTGACCCCACTCAAGCAAAAACTATTGCTTTGGAATGGCTTAAATTTAACGCAACGTATTCTTAAATTTGAAAAAGATATAAATTGTCCTGTTTGTCAGGCAACTTGATCGGTAAATTGAGCAAAATTTGCTAAACTAATGCCATCTGTGAGGCAAGAAAGATTATGAAAAGAAATATTTTATTCGATGGATTACGCTCTGTTGCACGTATTGGTGAAACAGTGGTGGTTGCAGCACAAGCAGGTGTGAGGTATGCAACTGAAAGACCAAGCAACGCCAAACTGATGCGTGAGACCTTTGAGTCGCTTGGTTCGACTTATATCAAACTGGGGCAATTTATTGCCAGTACGCCGTCTTTATTCCCGCGTGAATACGTTCAGGAATTCCAAGGCTGTTTAGATCAAACGCCAACTTTACCATTTAGCTATATCCAAAAAGTTTTGGCAGAAGAGTTTGAAGGGCGTAATCTCAATGAAATTTTTAGTTTTATTGATGAAAAGCCTTTGGCTTCGGCTTCAATTGCACAAGTCCACGCCGCTCGATTGGTCACGGGCGAAGATGTGGTTTTAAAGGTGCAAAAGCCAGGTGTTGAAACCATTCTTTATACTGACTTGAATGTGGTGCATTGGGCAACAAAGTTGCTTGAAAGAGCTGTTCCAAAAATCAAGTTTGCATCGCTTTCTGAAATCGTGGATGAGATCAAAACACGGATGGTGCGTGAAGTTGATTTTATTGAAGAGGCTCAGAATCTGGATGACTTTATTCAGTACTTGAATGTGTCAGGTAACCAAGCGGCAACTGCGCCAAAAGTTTATCACCAGTTTTCAACGCGCCGTGTGCTGACCATGCAGCGTTTATATGGCGTGTCATTGACTGACTTTGATGTGGTCAAACAATATGCCAAAGACCCAACACAGGTCTTGATTACAGCCATGAATACTTGGTTTGGTAGTTTAATGCTGTGTAAGAGTTTCCATGCTGATTTACACGCTGGCAATTTGATGCTGCTGGAAGATGGTCGTATCGGTTTTATTGATTTTGGTATTGTTGGTCAGTTAAACCCGGAAGTTTGGACCGCATGTATGGCGTTTATGGATGCTTTACAGCATACCAATTACAATGCAATGGCTGAGAACATGCTGAAAATGGGTATGACCCATCAGAAAATTGATACTCAAGTCTTGGCTGATGATTTAGAACGTTTATTTAGTGGTGTGTTATTGGCAGATCCACAAGAAATTCTGAGTTCTAATCCAGCAGATTTGAATGACATCATGATGGATATGGTGGCTGTCGGTGAGCGTCACGGTATCAAATTCCCGCGTGACTTCGCTTTGTTATTCAAGCAAATGCTATATTTTGATCGTTTCATGCGTGTTCTCGCACCATATACCGATATTTATGCTGACCAACGTTTAAAAATGGTTCACAATATTGAACCTGCTTCGTTTTTAAAGCATTAATTTATTTATCGGTTCATTAGGTCATTATGGATGCCATTATAATTGAAGGGTTGAAGGTTGATACTGTCATTGGTTGTTTCAGTTGGGAACGCCAAATTATTCAACCTTTAATGCTAGATCTCACTATTCATAATGATCTAACGCAAGCTGCACAATCAGATGAGCTAGAAGATACGCTCAACTATGCGCAAATCTGTGAGCTTGCAGCACAGGTGATTCAACAAGCCAAACCCAAACTAATTGAGCATGCAGCACAATTGGTACTTGAATGTCTATTTACGACTTTCCCCTCGATCGAATCGATCAGTATCACCATTCGCAAACCCGCCATCATTGCACAAGCCAATGCAGTAGGAATTCGCCTTGAACGCAACAGAAACAATTTTTGCGCTCGCACTGGCGAGTAATCTCAAGCAACAACAGAATTTCACTTTTGCTTATCAACAAATCGCAGGTTTAGGCACAGTGGAATTTTCTCCAATTTATGAAATTCCATGTCGGGATGGAATTGGTGCTGATTATTGGAATTCAGCCTGTTTATTAAAAAGCCGACTCAGTGTTGATGAGGTGACTGAAATTCTGAAAAAACTAGAAGCGCAATCTGGTCGGGTTCGCCCATCGCATCAGATCAGTTTGGATATTGATGTGATTGCATGGGGTGAAACTTTAGACCGTATGCAATTTAATCCAAAAAAGCTACCATTGGCTTTGGATGTCAAAATTCCTTTATATGATTTATGGCAGCATGCAGATTTAACTTATCTTCAAAGTATGCATTATCCTGTCATTACAATGTAATTGTTTGAGTGGCTAATGCGATAATAATTAGGAAGAATTCTTGATGAAAATAGTTTTACTTTTATCAACTTTAACGGTTTTACTTTCGGGCTGTGCGACCATGAGTGTCGAGCAATGTAAAACAGCAAATTGGTTCAATGTAGGTGAAAAAGATGGTTCAGAAGGACGTGATTCACGCTTAGATAAATATTATTCTTCCTGCCAAAAAGCCAATATTGTACCGAATCAAAAGCTGTATGAACAAGGTTATCAAAAAGGCTTGGGCTATTATTGTCGACCAGAAAATATCTTTAATGAGGCTTTAGAAGGTCGTGGTGATATACGCGTTTGCCCAATTGAAAAGCGTGAATCCTTGCGTAGTTACTATCAGGTCGCCTATGAATACTATCAGGCAGATACGGAGTTTAATCGCTCCCAAAATGATATGAACCGTTATTTAAAAGAGCTGGAGCGTAAAGATCTGCCGACCAAAGTTCGGGAAGAGTATAAAAAAAGTTTATACGATTTACGCATCAATAGCAGTTGGGTGCAGTCACGTTATCATCAGGCTGTCAGAGATCTAGAACGCTTTAAGGCCGAACATGGTTTATATTGAACCGTTCAGTTTTAACATCTGATAAAAAAAATCCATGGCTAAGCCCATGGATTTTTGTTTGTGACGAAACACATTTGAGTTACATACGCCTGTATACAGGGATGTTTAAATAGATAACAAGCGAATAATGAAGGAATTATTTATGCAAGCCAAGTTACTTATTGCTCTAGGGATTATCCTCTGTGGCAGCATGAACTCAGCCTATGCAATTGATGCCAAATATAGACAACAATTAGAACAATCAGGTTGTACTCAAGTCAGTGAAGCACAAGGTTGCGATATTAGCAAAAGTAAAGAGGAAAATAGCAAGGCGGGTTTTGTCGAGCAAACGGTAGATGTAGCAAGTCCAAGTGCATCAATAACACAGCAACCGCAGTGGATTGCAGAAAGATCAGATGGCACAGCTTTGGCTGTAATTAAAATTGATCAGCAACAGCGAGTTTGGGTGAATGACACACGCGTTATTGCGGTGAAGAAGAATGACCAATTGAGTTTTAGACAAGGTAAAATTGATTACACTATTTTTACCGATTTGGACAAGCAATCGCAAAGCTTTTGGAGTGACCGTTATTCGACCGATAAAGGTAAAATTGTGTTTCGTTAATTTTGATGATGTAAGCTAAATCAAAAGGGAATTAGCTTTCGATAATTCCCTTGGATAAGTTAAAGATAATAACTGGTTTTAGTCATGAGTTTCGAAATAGCGGTCATAGTAATCCGCACAGGCGCGGGTAGGTTCACACCACCAGCCTCTAAGGCAGTATCACGATGATGTAACTCGTCTTCATTCATTTGTACGAGGATTTTCCGTGAACGTTCATCATGAGCAGGTAGTTGCTGAATATGCTCTTGCAAATGCTGACTCACTTGGCGTTCAGTTTCAGCTACAAAACCCAAGCTGTATTTGTCGCCTGCAATACCTGCAATTGCACCCATCCCATAAGATAGGCCGTACCAAATTGGATTTAATACACTGGTGTGGCTATCCAATTCTTTTAAGCGGTCTTCGCACCATGCCAAATGGTCTTGTTCTTCAATTGCTGCTTGCTGCATTTCTTCACGCACATGCGGTAGTTTTGCGGTGAGTGCCTGACCGTGATAGAGCGCTTGAGCACACACCTCACCACTATGATTGACGCGCATCAAGCCAGCAACATGACGGGCATCACTGACACAGAGTTGTGATGCTTCTTCATCGGCTGGGTTGCTGCGCTGCGCACTAGTCGCACCAGGAACTAAACTACGTAAGGCTTGATCAAAGGAATTAATAAGTTTATCGAGACCGGTGTAATGACGCATATATTAATCCTCTAATGTATTGGGTGCATTTTCTAATAAAGGTTTTAGGCGTTTTAATAACCAAAATGAAAAAATCGCACTTAAAACAGCGGTAATGGTAAATAAGATTTTAATATCAATTTTTAAAAAGCTTAAGATTAAAATAGAGAAAACTGCAGAAGAGACCATAAATACAGCATTTAAAATGTTATTTGCTGCGACAACACGCGCACGATGTGAGCGTGGTGAATAGGCCTGCATCATGGCATAGAGTGGCACAATATAAAATCCACCACTAATGCCCAGTAAAGTCACTGCCAGCATGACATGGTAATAGACAGCACCGAGCGTAAACATATCTTTTAAGTTGAGTAATTCACCTGTACGCTCAGGGACAAAGGCAAGGCTTGCTGCTAGATATAGCGCAAAAACTGTTAAACCAATTGCGCCATAGGGCACCATCTTGATATTAATATCCGAACCCCCGATTTTTCTGCAAAGTAAAGAACCGACGCCAATACCAACCGAGAAAAAGGTGAGTAATAGACTCACTACATTTTCTGAGGCATGTAGGTTTTGTTGCGTCAGTTGCGGAATCTGGGTTAAATAGGTTGCACCGTAGAACCAGTACCAAGAGTTACCCAACAAAATTACAAATACAACGGGGATACTTTTGGCATATTGGATAGTCTGAAAACTGGTACGAATAAAGTTCCAGTCAATTTTTAAATCAGGTGCGGCGACTTTCTGCGGCAAGATAAAACGGCTACACAAATAGCCTAAGCAAGCAATAGTGATAACAGTGACACTGATCCAAAGTAGATTACCTTCTGAAGTGGCAATCACTGCACCACCTAAAATCATCCCCAGCAAAATTGCAATCGATGTACCTGACTGAAACAAGGCATTGCCTGACATCAACTCTTGCGGCTTTAAAATTTCAGGCAAAATGGCATATTTGATTGGACCAAAACAAGTGGAATGGGTGCCCATTAAAAACAAGGCAAATAACAGTAACCATAAATTCCCAAGCAGGAAGCCAGCAGTACCAATCAACATGATCACGATTTCTAATATTTTAATAAAGCGAATCAGTTGTGAGCGTTCGTATTTATCTGCGATTTGGCCGGCAGTCGCTGAAAAAAAGAAGTAGGGCAAAATGAACAATAGGGCTGCTAAATTGTTTAATGTGCTGATTGATGCACTTTGTTGTTGAATCCACCCATAGGTAATCACTAGCAGTAGCGCTTGCTTATATACATTATCATTCAGTGCGCCAAAGAACTGTGTGAAAAACATCGGGGCAAACCGACGTGATGTCATTAAGTGCTCATCTTGTTTCATCATGTGTTCACTTCATTGTGATTTATAAAAAAATGTGACGAACTGTAAAAATGTGATGAAATGCATGTATGATACCTAGGTCTGATTGGATGAAAAATCAAAGATTTGAAGTTATTTCACCCATCAAAAACGATAAATTAAAAAACAAATTTAGAGTTTTACATGCCATCTAAAACGAAGTTTAAACAGTCGACACTGGTTCATTCTATGCATTTAATTTTTAAAATGCAGGGTTTTCCTAAACTTATTTGTAGTGGTTTTTTAATTAGTTCTTGCATATCAGTTGCTTATGCACAAGAACAAAATTCGGCTGTGCCTGAAAATCAAGCGCTTGAACAGACCGAACCAGCCATTGAACTGGCAGCTCCTGCATTAGCACCAACAGCGCCAGCAATCAATCTTGCGGATCAAGGGGTATTGCCTGGGCAAGACAGTTTGGCAGCGCTAAAAGAACAAGAACAATCCACTAATCAAATTAGCGAATTAAAACCGATTCAGTTGGATGACAATTTAGAAAATCTGCCTGTAATCCCTGTCGATCAAAACATGGCAAATGAAATCTTCCGTGTTGCTGAAGATGCAAAAAATCAAGCACAAGCGTATCGAGAAAACACCGCAAGAAATCCTGAGCCTATCATCGCTGATGCATCACAGACTGAACTGACTGAAATTAAACAAGCACCACTGAATATTGATCAACTGATGGGTGAGATTCAAGCAGACAGTAAAATCGTGGTGGAGGCCAATGAAACAGGTAAAACTTTAGCTGAATTGCAGCCTAAGTCTGATCAACCGCAGGAAAAGGTTGGATTCTTTAAACGAATTGTAAATCGTTTTCGTCCAGATAATTTACTCAATACCGATAAAATTCCGCGTATTTCCGCAGATGTGACTGGCGCACCTGCGATTTTGGCATTAAATATCAAAGCTAAATTGTCTAGCTTCACCCAAGAGTCTTTTGAGGATTTTAATGTTGCCTTACCGCAATTGCGTGCTTTGACCAATCAGGCGGCGCAAGCGGTAGGCTATTACAATGCCACTTATACCTTTGTGAAAGAAAGTGATAGCAAAGTGAAGGTGATTGTGGTTCCAAATGAACCCGTCAAAATTAAAGAACAAAATATTGAATTTACGGGTGCAGGCGCTAATACACCTCAATTCCAAGTGATTCGATTAATTCCAGAGCAAGATGTCGGTGATATTTTTAATCACGGCGCTTATGAAGCAACCAAAACTAAAATTACTACGGTGGCTTCGGATAACGGTTATTTCGATGCATTTTGGCGATTGCATGATGTCAAAATCACTCAACCAGAAAAAACTGCTGAAATTAATTTAAATTATGAAACGGGCGAGCGCTATAAGTTAAAGAAAGTTGAGTATCGGATGAGTGATCCGAGTAAACCATTGCCGCTCACCCAAAAGGTTCTCGACAGTTTAGCACCTTGGAAAGAGGATGATGATTATGCTTTCTGGCGTGTCAATGCATTGGCAAATAATTTAACCAATAGTCGTTATTTTAACTATACCTTGGTTGATACGATCAAGCCTGATGCCATTCAACCCCCCCTAGATTTACCACCTGACCTACAGGCTTTGGTTGATCAACAACGTGTGCAAGAATCGCAATTGATGAGCAGTCAACAGAAGGCAGATCTGGCTCGTGCAAAAGTCACCTCTGCGCAAGAGGTGACACAGGACGTGGTGGATGAATCACAGTTCTCTGGTGCAGAACCAGCGCAACCTGCTTTGGCGCGTTCAATGCCAGTGTTACCAGCACATGACGACGACGATGAAGAACGTCAGAAGCTCGAAGAACAAGCACGGGCAGAGCGCAAAATTCCTGTGGTCGTGACGCTAAATGCTGATCGTTTAAACAGCCTTGAGACAGGTATTGGTTATGGTACCGATACGGGTGCACGTATTCGTACGCAATACCGTCGTGCCATTGTCAATAAATATGGTCACTCTTTTGACGCGAACGTCGAGGTCTCTGAAATCCGACAGTCGATTGATGGTCGTTATAGTATTCCTTATAAACATCCGTTAAATGACTATTTCAACCTTGTTGGTGGTTATGAGCGTGAAACCCGCGATGACATTGGTCCAGATGTCAACTTATTGGTTGAATCTGCAGTACTGGGTGGTGAACGTGTCATTAAAAATCCATTGGGTGATTGGCAACATACTTTTGGTTTGCGTTATCGTTTAGACCGACTCACTAAAAAAGGTGATGTCAATGTCGATGAGTTGCCAGATGCTTTTAAAGTTTCAGGAATTGATTCTGAGCAAGAATCTTTGCTCTTAGGTTATGAAGCATCTAAAACCAATAGCAATACCCGTTTGAATCCAACCAAAGGTTTTAAACAAACCTATAAAGTTGAACTGGGTACAGAGTCTTTACTCTCAGATGCCAATATGGCAATCGTAAGTGCGGGTTGGCGTTTTATCTATTCATTGGGTGAAAACGACAATCACCAATTTGTCGGTCGTGGCGATGCAAGCTATATTTTTACCGATGACTTTAATAAAGTTCCTTATAACTTACGTTTCTTTACGGGTGGTGATCAGTCTTTACGTGGTTTCGACTATAAAAGCCTATCACCTGAAGAAAACGGCTATAAGATCGGTGGTCAAGCCTTAGGGGTTGGCTCCTTAGAATACAATTATCAATTTAAAGATGGCTGGCGTGCTGCAGTGTTCTCGGACTTTGGTAACGCTTATGACAAACAATTTAGTAACCCAACAGAATATAGTGTGGGTGTTGGTATCCGCTGGAGATCGCCAATTGGACCAATTCGATTAGATATCGCATCGGGCATTTCTAATGATAATAATCCAATTCGATTACATTTCTTTATTGGGCCACAGCTTTAAAACTTTTTTAGCCCTGTATTTAATCAGGGCAAAACAATCTCGGGTTGATTATGACGGAAGTAGAACAGCAACTTACCCCTCCAACAAAACCAAGACCACCACGGCGCATTGCTCGAAATATTGTGCTGATTGTGCTGATCATTCTTTTATTACTGGTCAGTTCTTTGCTTGTGATGATGTCAACGGATAAGGGTAGCCGTTTTCTATTAGACCGTGTACTTCAAAGCCAGAAAACCATTAAATACGAATATGAAAGCGGTAATCTGCTTTCAGGCATTATTTTAAAAAATGTGTTAGTGCGACTGGAGGGAATTGATGTTTCTTTAGATCGTGCCGATGTGTCTTTGGGGTGGCGAGCGATTCTAAAAAAAGAAGTGCATCTTAGCCATGCTGATGTTCGTAATCTAAAGATTCTTGATAAGAAACCACCATCAGGCAAACCGTTTGGATTTGATCCGATCAAACTTCCTTTTGTATTACGGGTTGATGAAGCCAAGCTCGACTATTTGCAATTGCAAACCACTACTTCGAAAGTCGATTTTAGCGATATTTATCTAAAAGATGCTTTATGGTCAGAAACCAAATTAAAGTTCGAAGACTCACGCATGAAAATGGAGTTTTTAGCAGTTAACAATGCTTCAGGAGAGATGGATTTTAGTGGTAAATATCCGCTCAATGCGACTGCTGATCTGATCATTCCTGCACTTAAAAGTTTGGATATTGATGTCATTAAAGTTGCAGCCAGAGGGTCTCTAGATACCTTAAAAGTTGGCGTGGCAACTCGAACTCCAGACCTGCTCACAGGTTGGGCGGTCGTCCATCCTGTACGTGAACATGTGCCGATGAATGGTGAGCTGTTCTTTAAAAACTATCATTTGCCATTACTCAAAGATCAAAAGCTGTTTGCAAAAGATGGTATTGCAAAATTTAATGGCGACATCCAGAAACTGATTTTAACGTTGAATACAGACCTTAAAGGCGAGCAAGTGCCAGAGGGGCAATATACAGCACTGATGGATACTGATTTAACTCATCAATTGAATATCCGTGAGTTTAATGGCCAATTGATGGGTGGGGTGGTCAGCTTGCTCGGTTTTGTAAACTGGCAGGATCATGTGTCTTGGGATGTCAAAGGTCGTTTAGAAGGCTTGGATCCGAAAGACAAAACCGTACCGCAAATTGCACAAGATTTTTTACCTCCGAACTTGGATGCGAGCCTGAACTCGACAGGTTCAATGGAAAAAGGTTTGGCGCTGAATGCACAGCTTGCATTTGATAAGTTTGAGACTTGGGCGGTTCAGCTGGACCAAGCGGAAGAAAAAGACCATAAAGCACAACCGATGTTGCTTGATGTGTCATGGAAAGGGATTGATCGTGCCATGCCTTATATCGGCTGGCTCAGTAGTGAAGAAGGTCATACCAATCTGACTTTAAAAGAAGGTCAGCAAGATATTTACCTCACCACAACGATTCGTCCTCATGAGCAGGCTTTATTGCCAACAGGAAAATATGATGCGCGTTTAGATGTAAAAGGCGATCTATTAAATGTGGAAAGTTTTCGCTATGAAGCGGAAAAAGGCAGCTTGTCGGGTCAGGCCAAAGTTAAGTTACCAACCGAAAAGCAGCAACTTTCGTGGCAAGCTCAGCTCAAAGCACAGAATTTTAATCCGCAAAGCATTGCTGCGGCTGCCCCAATCAATCTATTGAATGGTGAAATCAAAGCCATTGGTTATGCCAAACCAAATCAACAAATCATTCGTTTTGAACAAATTGATTTAACTGGTCAGTTACCACAAGAAAATAAAGCTGAAACAATTGCCTTAAAAGGTAAAAGTTCGACAGCTCTGATTTTCCATGATGAAAAAGCTGGTGGTGGATTTAAAAGTTTTGCCGTGGATTATGATGGTTCTTTGAATGCCTTGAATCAAGCTAATGGCATTTTAAAGATTAAGGTTGCAGGTACGCCTGATTACATCAAGATTAATGAACTTAATCACGATGGGATTGCTGGAAAGATCTTTGCAACGGGTGCGGTCAACCTCAAAGATAAACTAGGGTGGGATATTGATGCCTCATTGGTACGCTTTAAACCTCAATATTTTGTTTCAAGTGTCAAAGGTGAAGTTTCTGGACGGGTTAAAACACTTGGTGTTTGGTCGGATAAACTGAAACGGATTGATATTCGTCAGCTCAATGTTGCAGGCTTCCTGAATAACAAACCAATTCGTGGTCGCGGTAATCTGAGTTTATTGCTTGATTCGAATCAAACGGGTTTCTTACCACAACAATTCGAAGCCAATGACTTATTCTTTGCCTACGCACAGAATCAGTTGCAAGCCACAGGCAATGCACAAAATTTACGTATTAAGTTGAATGCGCCTGCTTTATATGAGCTTTATCCGGGCTTGCGTGGTCGTGCATACGGTAGTTTAAATGTACAGTCACAGCCACGCCTAAAAGTAACCGCAAATATGATGGTTGATAATTTCGCCTTTAATGATCTGGTGACGATTCGTTCATTAAAAGTGCAAGGTGAATTGCCAACTTCTGAAACCACACCTACTCAGTTGACTGCAACTTTAGACCGTTTGCGTAATGGCAATCGTGAAATCGAACATGCAACCGTGAATCTAGCGGGAACGCGCAAGGCACATGTGTTAAAGGTAGAGAGTAAAAACCGTCAATCGAATTTCTATTTACAACTGGCAGGTGGTTTTAATCCGAAGAACGACTGGTTAGGCCAATTGCAAAAAGGTAACTTTACTTCGCGTAATATCAGTTTGGTACAAAACCAAAGTGCGCCGATTATCTATACCACGGCACAACAGGAATTGTATGTCGGTCAGCATTGCTGGCAGAGTTCGAGTAGCCAATTATGTCTAGATCAGCCTGCGCGCCTTAGCAAAGCTAAAGGTAGCTTCTCCTTTATTACCAAAAATCTAGATTTAAAAGACTTTACCGCCTTCATGCCTGAAGGTTTAGCGGTCACAGGCCAACTGAATGGCTATGCCAAAGCGTCTTGGGCTCAGGGGAGTCATCCGAAGCTGGACGCGCGTTTAGTCACCCAGAAAGGTGAAATTGGATTGGCGGCAGATGATCCTCAAGATCCTGCTACAACGGTCACTTATGATGAATTGAGTTTGATTGCGAAAAGTATCAGCGAAGGTTTGTTGTTACGTGTCGATATGAAAACACCAGACATTGGGACAGGTTATGCCAATGTGATTGTTAATCCATATCAAGCCAATATGCCAATGCGTGGTGAAGTTGCATTTAATGATGTGCAGTTGAAAGTGTTTAAGCCATTTATCAAAGATGTACGCTCAATGTCAGGGACTCTGGCCTTGGCAGGTAAAATGAATGGAACTTTAACTCAACCTGAGTTTGTCGGTGAGATGCGCTTGAAAAATGGTGCAATTTCGATGATCTCTCTGCCAGTGAATTTAAGTAATATTCAGCTGTATTCTTCTATACGTCAGCAATCTGCCAGTATTGATGGCGCATTTAATAGTGGTCAAGGTGTTGGACGTTTGAAGGGTAATTTTGATTGGAAAAATGACCCACATTTAAATCTGACCCTGAAAGGTGAAAACTTATTGGTACGCCAAGCACCAATGATCACGGCGATTGTAGAGCCTGATTTAAGCTTGGATGTTTATCCTTTTGCGCAGCGTTTAAGCTTGAAAGGGAAAATTGATGTGCCGCGTGCGCGTATCTCGATGCCAGAAAGTTCTGCGACGGTGGTGAACTTATCACCTGATGTGCGTGTGGTTCAACAAGGTCAAGACTTGCTGGCAACTTTAAAAGCAGCTAAACCGTGGGATATTCGCGCCGATATGACCGTAAGTTTAGGCAACCAAGTCATTTTCCAAGGTTTCGAAAGTACCATTCCATTGGTCGGTCGTTTGCACTTATCGCAGCGTGGTTTAGAAACAGCCATGCGTGCCAATGGTGCGATTGGCGTCAGTCAAAAGGTGAAGATCGAAGCCTATGGACAAAGTCTTGATTTGAACCGAGCAATTGCACGTTTCAATGGGCCGTTGGCTAACCCAACACTGGATATTGATGCCAATAAGCCAGTTCAAGGTAGCATGGTTGGTGTGCGTGTCACAGGAACAGCCACTGTACCGAATATTCAAATTTATAACGATGCAGGCTTGTCTGAACAAGAAGCATTAAATGCCTTACTGACAGGTCGTATTAATGAAGGTAACAGTGGTTTAAGTAATACCGAAGGCTTTAAGTCTGACGTCAATAACACCATTGCTGCTGCGGGTATTAGTATGGGCTTGGGCGGTACGCGAGCCTTGACTAACCAGATTGGTCGAACCTTTGGTTTGAGTGGTTTGGCATTGGACGCACAGGGTACAGGTGATGATACGCAAGTGAGTCTGACAGGCTATATCACGCCAGATCTGTTTATTCGCTATGGTATTGGTGTGTTTACCCCAGTAAATAAATTAACCTTGCGTTATCAGATGAACCGTCGTTTATATCTGGAAGCGAGTCAGTCCTTAGAACGTGCGATTGACGTATTCTATAACTGGAGATTCTAAGCTGACTCTAAGTTTGGTTTAGCATCACAAAGAGGAATTATTTCTCTGAAATAGTTCCTCTTTTTTTATAAGTGTAAAACAGCCCGAACCTTCAAAAAGCATTCACATAAAATTAATGCGGACTAATGGTTTGAGGAAACTTTTTAAACAGATTTTATAACCAATGATTTTAGAAAATGAAAAATGTGATAGAATTAATATAACTTATTGAAAATAAACGATTTTATGACATTTTTTGGAGAAAATAAATGAAATCTGTCACTTTTGGTCAGCTTTGGGCAGTGCTTGGCTTAGTGCTCTTCAGTTCGACACTCCAAGTCAATGCCAAGGAATACTATAAGTGGGTTGATGCCAAAGGGGTCACCACTTATTCCGCAACACCGCAACCTGTACAAAGACAAGAACCTCAACTTGATCCTGTAAAAAAGAATGCCAATACTACGGTCGCGCAACAAGCAAATGTACAAACGGTGACTACGCTCAAAGAGCCAAAAATTACAACAGTAACCGCAACTGCCGCAACAACATCGACTAAGCCTGTCACTGCGACCACCGCAGCAACAAGCAATCTTAGCGCGACAAGTGACATGCTTATCCCTGTCAAAAACTGCAATGGGGTTAGATGTTGGGATATGAAAGGTAAGTCCTATAATCTCGTCGCAGGAACGACATACCTCTCTGCCAATGGTGGAAAATGTCAAAAGTTAGGCAATAACATGCGCTGTAGCAAATGATTTGTATGTTTTTATTACGGAAAGCATGGTTTTAAAGGCTTCCTTTTGCAAAATCAACAAGTTTCAGTATGATGTGTGCATCAAATTAGCCGCAGTATGATGATGAAAAAAGTTTTGTTTATTGCAATAGGTTTAGTTTTGGCTGGTTGTGCTGAGAAAAAGCCGTTAACCCCTGAAGAACAATGGCATGGCTATTGCGTCAGTGTGGGCAACGCAGCACGTTCGATTACGCTAGATCGTCAAAATGGAATAGAGCAAAAACAAGCAACGGAATATGCGGCAAAGATTGAAGATGAGATGACACGTAAATTTATCTTTAAAATTTTGGATACAGTTTATGCACTTCCTGTTGATCAATTGAAAAAAGATCCAGAAGCATTACGTGAAAATTTAAAGAAACAGTTTATGGAAGAATGCTTGGTTACCCCACATGACAAGCTGCCAAACTATAAACTTTTTTAATGTGTATATAAAAAAGACAACACCGTTTGTCTTTTTTTATGGATGTAATTTATTGTTTTATTAGACTTTAACCTAAGACCAAAGCGGTATTTCAAAGGGATGAACATTTCGCTATAAAATAATGGGCATCACGTAGAAATACGGTAGTTGCATTAACATTTAACGCGAAGTCTAGTAAAATTTTACTTGTCCACATTACTTGTAAAGCTTGTAGCAAGCTGGAACTTACAAGTAATTTTTTAGAAAAGAGGAATAACACTGTGCTAGAAGCTTACCGCCAACACGTTGAAGAACGTGCCGCACTCGGAGTCCCACCGAAGCCACTTGATGATGCTCAAACTGCTGAACTCGTAGCCTTATTAAAAAATCCACCAGCAGGTGAAGAAGCTTATTTAGTAGATTTACTAGAAAATCGTGTTCCAGCAGGTGTTGACCAAGCTGCATATGTAAAAGCTGCTTTCTTAGCTGCTGTTGCAAAAGGCGAAGCAACCTCTCCACTCGTATCTAAAGAACGTGCCGTTTACTTACTAGGTACAATGCTTGGTGGTTATAACGTAGCACCACTTGTTGAACTTCTAGACAATGCTGAGCTTGCAGAATTAGCGGCTGAAGCATTAAAGAAAACACTGCTTGTATTTGATGCGTTCCATGACGTAGCTGACAAAGCAAAAGCAGGCAATGCTGCCGCTAAAGCAGTATTACAATCTTGGGCTGATGCAGAATGGTTCACAAGCCGTGCTGACGTTCCAGAAGAAATCAAAATCACTGTGTTCAAAGTAACAGGTGAGACCAATACCGATGACTTGTCTCCAGCGCAAGACGCTTGGAGCCGTCCAGACATCCCATTACACGCAAACGCAATGTTGAAAAACGAGCGTGACGGTATCAACCCTGAAAAACCAGGTGAAGTTGGTCCATTAAACCAAATCAAAGAATTGATCGCGAAAGGCAACCAAGTTGCTTACGTGGGTGACGTTGTTGGTACTGGTTCTTCTCGTAAATCTGCAACGAACTCTGTACTTTGGTTCTTCGGTGACGAACTTCCACACATTCCAAACAAAAAAGATGGTGGTGTGTGCTTAGGTTCTAAGATTGCACCAATTTTCTTCAACACAATGGAAGATGCAGGTGCATTACCTGTAGAAATCGACGTTGCCAACATGAACATGGGCGACGAAGTTGTATTGAAAATTGATCACGCTGCTGCAAAAGTAACTGCATTCAAAGACGGTGCACAAATTGCAGAAGCTGAGCTTAAAACGCCTGTACTTTTAGACGAAGTACGTGCTGGTGGTCGTATTAACTTGATCATCGGTCGTGGTTTGACTGCAAAAGCGCGTGAAGAATTAGGTCTTGCACCATCAGCATTGTTCCGTACACCAGTACAACCTGCTGACACTGGCAAAGGCTTTACACAAGCGCAGAAAATGGTTGGTCGTGCATGTGGTTTAGCTGAAGGCCAAGGTATCCGTCCGGGTACTTACTGTGAACCGAAGATGACCACTGTTGGTTCTCAAGATACAACAGGTCCGATGACGCGTGATGAGTTAAAAGACTTGGCGTGCTTGGGCTTCTCAGCTGACTTAGTGATGCAGTCTTTCTGTCACACTGCTGCGTATCCAAAACCAGTTGACGTAACAACTCACCATACATTACCTGACTTCATTATGAACCGTGGTGGTGTATCTTTACGTCCAGGTGACGGTATTATCCACTCTTGGTTAAACCGTATGTTACTTCCAGATACTGTTGGTACTGGTGGTGACTCACATACACGTTTCCCAATCGGTATTTCTTTCCCAGCGGGTTCTGGTCTTGTTGCATTCGCAGCTGCAACTGGCGTTATGCCACTTGATATGCCTGAGTCTGTACTGGTTAAGTTCAAAGGTAAAATGCAACCTGGTATCACTTTACGTGACCTTGTACATGCAATTCCTTACTACGCAATTCAAGCGGGTGACTTAACTGTAGAGAAGAAAGGTAAGAAAAACATCTTCTCTGGTCGTATCCTTGAGATCGATTTATCAGAAATGGAAAATGACTTGACGGTTGAGCAAGCATTCGAACTTTCTGATGCATCTGCTGAGCGTTCTGCTGCTGGTTGTTCAATCACACTTTCTGAAGAGAAAGTTGCTGAATACTTACGTTCTAACATCACCATGTTGAAGTGGATGATCGCAGAAGGTTATGGAGATGCGCGTACAATGGCGCGTCGTGCTGAAAACATGCAGAAGTGGTTAGATAACCCAAGCTTGTTGAAAGCAGATGCTGATGCAGAATATTTAAAAGTTTACGAAATCGATCTTGCTGACATCAAAGAACCAATTCTTTGCTGCCCGAACGATCCAGATGACGCGAAACTTCTTTCTGATGTTCAAGGCGACAAGATTGATGAAGTATTCATCGGTTCTTGTATGACTAACATCGGTCACTTCCGTGCAGCGGGTCAGTTACTTGACAAAGTACCTGGTGGTTCATTGTCTACTCGTTTATGGTTGGCTCCACCAACTCGTATGGACGAGCATCAATTGATGGAAGAAGGCTTGTATAACATCTATGGTCGTGCTGGTGCGCGTACAGAGATGCCAGGCTGTTCATTGTGTATGGGTAACCAAGCACGTGTAGCACCGAACACAACATGTGTATCGACTTCTACTCGTAACTTCCCGAACCGTTTAGGTCAAGGTGCAAACGTTTACTTAGCTTCTGCTGAGCTTGCATCTGTAGCTGCGGTTCTTGGTAAATTACCAAGCCCAGAAGAATATCAACAGTACGCGTCACAAATCGACAGCGCTTCTGCTGACATCTACAAATACTTGAACTTCGACAAGATGAGCGAATATACAAAAGAAGCTGATCAAGTTGATACCAAGAAAATCCAAGCTGCTCAATTGACCTAATACGTTAGTGAGCTAAAAATAAGGGCTGAGTAATCAGCCCTTATTTTTTTGATATTGTGCCTAATCGTTATGCCAGATGTGACTTAACAATTTAGGCAAAGTGAATGTATTAAAAATGAAGATTTACTTTTCAGAATAACTTTAATCTGTATTTTTTCTTGAGCATTTTCAAATTTGCTTCTTTTCTATGCTAATTAAATCATCAATACATTTTAATTATTCATGAACAATAAACTTTACTGTTTATGCTCAAGCTCAGTGTCTACTGTGTTTAGCGTAAACATACAGGGTTTTATTCAATCATATAAAAAGGAGTTTGATGATGGAAACTTTAGCCAAAGCTTATGCTAAAGCAGCAGGAATTGTGCTCGCAGGGTGCCTATTGGCAGCCTGTAATGATGATGATAAGAAGAAATTAAATTCTGACATTAAGCTGCAAACAACAACAATGGCCTTAACAGCTTTAAGTCAGCACCTTGTTTGGAAAAATGACCAATGTGATGCGGTATATCGAGATGCGATAGAACAAAATCATAAAGCATTAACCGCCTTGCAAGATTTAAGAGCGTCATTAACCACGCAGCAGAACAATTTAGCCGCTTTTATTGATCAGCGTATGTTGCCTAAGCTCACTCAGTTGGGTTCTGAGGCCACTTTTATCCGTGAACGTTGTAATGCGCCAGATTATGACGGTACGGGCGTGAGTATGGAACGTCCTGCAATGCTGCGTGAAATGCTGAATGAATGGCAGGGAACGATTGATTTATTAACAAAACAGCTCAGTAAACCGCCACAAATGAATGTATCAATTCAACCCGCACGTTTAACCAATGTCGACGTTAATGCAGATACCGTTGCAGCATTCAAATTTAAAGATTGTTCAGATGGCTTTTGTCCTGAGTTGACGGTAATTCCCGCTGGAAGCTATCTAATGGGTGGCACATTGGAAGAGCAGGAGCGAGAGGGCGTGCCAGCTCAGGCAAGACCCTATGAACTACCTCAACATCAAGTCAATGTTACACAACCATTTGCAATGGCCTCGCATGAAACCACGGTCGCTCAATTTCAGCAATTCCAGAAAGAAACAGGCTGGGAAGTGCAAGGATGTCGAAGTTGGGAAACACGAGACGATGAGTTCAATATGTGGTATCGCAATGACTTAACTCCGAGTAATCCAGGGTTTGCACAAACGGCTCAAGATCCCGTTGTGTGTGTACGTCGTGAAGATGGTCAGGCTTTTGCAGCATGGTTATCTGAAAAAACAGGAAAAACCTATCGTTTGCCTACTGAGGCTGAATGGGAATATGCAGCACGGGCGGGGACATCAACTGCATTCTATTGGGGCAATGACCCTGAGCGTGATCAAGCCTGCAAGTATGCCAATGTTTTAGATGTCAGCACGACGACCACAGAAACCAATACAGCCACATGGCGGGCATTTAACTGTAACGATGCTTATGCATATACCGCACCTGTGGGCTCATTTTTACCGAATGCTTTTGGTTTATATGATGTACTCGCCAATGCGCGTGAATGGGTAGATGATTGTTGGCATGCCAATTATCAAGGTGCGCCTGCAACAGCAGTACGTTGGGGTGCAGAAAATAATGGTCTATGTAATTTCCCTGTATTGCGTGGTGGTGCATGGATCTATAACGTACATAATGTACGAACGGCTTACCGTAATGCCTATTATTCGTCTCAGGCGCGTTCAACCATGTGGGGTTTCCGTGTGGTTAGAGAAATTTAAGCTTATAGATTATGCCACGATGCCGATCTCGTAGTTTTAATTGATATGGTCTCGTAATTTTGTCTTTACAGTTTAAATCATCCATCGTTTAATTATTCGAAAATGAGTGATTTAAAAAGTTGATTTAATTAAATGGCGAAACAATCCCGCTTCTTATGTATTGGTGGATTCCTTAACGGTTCAGCTGTGAAAGATCAAGGTGACAGTTTTATCTGTGTCGAAAATGGCAAACAAGTCAGCTACCACAAAAAGGAAATCTTCCATCAAGACTCGTGGCATCAAGATTACTACGTCTGCGAAACGACGACGGATCAACAAGCACGAAACTGGGTTTATGATATCAAGCCTGATTAATGACGCTGATATCATTTTATTCGCTGTGTAGGTTTATAATTCTAGTACCCTTCAAATTAGTTACATGAAAAAGCCCCTTCGTAAGGGGCTTTTTTTAAACTAAATCATCCTACCAATAACCCAACACTTTCCACCAAAGTCCGCCAATCACCACAAAGATGATGATATTGACGACACTCATGACAAAGCCCGCTTTCCACCATTCACCCAGTGTGGTGTAACCTGAACCGAATACCACAGGCGATGTGCCCGTTGCATAATGGGTTAAGGTCATCATGATGCTCGAAGCTGCTGCCATCATTAAGGCAAATAACATCGGTGGCGCACCTAATGCCAGTCCAGCCGTATAGAAGGCGGCAAACATGGCGGTGATATGTGCGGTGGTACTGGCAAACATATAATGTGCATACAGATAGGCAAGCATTAACAATAAACAGGCAGGCATCCAGCTGAGTCCTAAATGACCAATCCCTGTTTCTAACACACCTGAGAACCACGTGATTAAACCGAGCTTATTTAAATAAGTCGCCATCATCACCAAGGCCGCAAACCAAGTGATGGTATCCCATGCGCTTTTTTGCGTCAGGATATCTTCCCAAGTCAGTACACCCGTAATCAGCAGCAAGCCTAAACCAATAAAGGCTGTCGTGGTGGGATCAACCGCCCAAGCCGAACCGAAAATCATGGCAAGAATGCCGGCCCATAACAGTAGTAAAATCCCAAATACGCCCAGCATAATGATTTCATTTTTGCTGACAGGGCCCATTTCTTTTAACTTGGTTTTGGCAAACTGAGCTGCATTTGGGGTTTCTTTCACTTCAGGTGGATACATCCAATACATGATCAATGGCATGATGATCAAGGCAATCAAACCAGGTAATAACATCGCCAGTGCCCATGTACTCCAACTCAAGGAAATCTTACTGTTGGTTGCTTTCGCCACCAGATCAACCACCAAAGGGTTAGGAGCGGTTGCGGTAATAAACATGGCAGATGTAATCGGGTTGGCTTGGTAGTTGACCAAAGCTAAATACTTCCCCATACGACCTTCAGTACCTTTAGCAGGGTCAGAGTCATAACTGGTGGAAATTGCACGGACAATCGGGTGAATAATCCCGCCACCACGTGCGGTATTACTTGGGGTAACAGGTGCAAGAATCAGTTCAGACAGCACCATGCTATAACCGATACCAATGGTTTTCTTGCCCCAAACGGCGATAAATAAATAGCCTAAGCGTGCACCCAATCCAGTTTTTTGCAAACCTTTGGAGATCATAATTGAAATACCAATCAACCAGATCAGTGGGTTGGCAAAACTGCTGAGGGCATCTTGAATGGCACCACTTGGACTGTCATTAGTCACACCTGTCACGGCGACTAAAGTAATGGCAATAATCGCAATCGCACCAATCGGCATGGCTTTACCAATAATGGCGGCAATGACACCAACAAACATCGCCAGTAAATGCCATGCATCAGGATCAACGCCTGTAGGCACAGGAATGACGAACCAGATAATTAATGCAATAAATAAAGAGATCAGCGTCGGGAGAGCTTTAAATCCCATGTAATTTCCCCTTGTTGTACGGGTTTAATAAAATTTATAGTTCTTTATGAATGAATCGTTAAAGAAAATAACCACTAAGCTTTTATTATCGTTGAAGCGAGTGTCAAACTGCAAAGAAAGTTTTGTTGAAACAGCGTGATATAGGCCAATCAATTGGTGAATGCTTTTGTTTTAAACGAGAAAATAGAGCTTCAGCTTAAAATCCCTTATTAAATATGAGAGCAACGTGCTACATTTTTGGCTTGCTTGATTAAACAATAAGTATGGTATGACTCAATTTTCATGGCAGCAATTAAGACGTTTTGTTTATGACAATCTGCACAATGATGACTATAAAAGTACGGTAAGTACCTGTGTAAACTATCTATTGATTGCCTTGATTATTGGCAACGTGGCTGCGGTTTTGTTGGAGTCCGTCAACGAATTTTATCAACTATACAAGCCTTATTTCGATATCTTTGAAAATCTCTCGATCATGATTTTTAGTGGTGAATACCTGCTTAGGCTCTGGAGTATTGTTGAGGAAGAGCCGCAAGAGGCTGCTTGGAAACAACGGATTCGTTGGATGAAAAGTGGTGGGGCAATTATCGACCTATTGGCGATTTTGCCTGCTTATCTCAATTTCATTGTTCCGATTGATTTGCGTTTCTTACGCGTCTTACGTTTGGTTCGTTTACTCAAGCTAACCCGTTATTTTGTTTCGCTGCAAATTTTATTGCGCGTGATTCAACGCGAAAAAGGCTCATTCCAAGCGGTTATTTTTATCTTGGTGATTATGATCGTGATGACGGCTTCTGCGATTTATGTGGTTGAGAATAAAGCCCAGCCTGAGGCGTTTAGCTCAATACCGCAATCGATGTGGTGGGCAGTGGTTACCTTAACTACAGTTGGTTATGGCGATGTGACCCCTGTGACTAACTTGGGGCGGATACTCGGTGCATTTATTACCATTCTCGGGGTAGGTATTGCCGCTTTACCAGCGGGTATTTTGGCTTCTGGTCTTGCCAATGAATTGAATATGCGTAATCAGCGATTGGAGCAAGAGTTTCGGGAAGTACTACAGGCCAAAGGTTTAGACCTGCTGCATGATCAAGTGGAAATTGAACGGATTCGCAAAAAGGTCGGTTTACCCAAAGAGCAGACCCATGAAATTATTATGCAACTGGTCAGAGAAAAGTTGCTTGAAGATCAGGAGCAGGAAAAGAAGCTGTGCCGTTACTGCCCACATTGTGGCGAAAAACTTCCTGAATAACTTGAAATTTATTATAAAAATGTAGCTTAAGGCTTCAGCATAAGCGCCTAATACTCAGTTATTTATTCTGATTAAATAATACTAAATTTGGCTCTAAAGCTCGGTAACACTGAGCCTTAGGGCTTTTTTATTAAAAATTAAAAGTTCTGTTGATTCAGTGGTACTTCACATCGATGATATTTCATTTAAAAAAGTTAACAATAATCTTTATCATTTGTGATAATTTCTTGTTATCTATTTTGTATTTTTTAAGCTTATTTTAAGTTTGCGCATCCTATGAAGTTCTCCCAACATGATTAAGCGGCGTTATCTGATTTTATTATTGCTTCCATTGGCATTTATTTCCTTATTTGTTGGTGTCGGTGAGATGAGTCTTGCGGGTTTGTGGGCTGGTAATCCTCATGAATGGCAATTGTTCTGGACCAGTCGTTTACCGCGTCTCATGGCAATTATTGTGGCAGGTGCGGGCCTGAGTGTCTGTGGCTTGATTATGCAATCCCTTAGCCGCAACCGTTTTGTTTCTCCAACCACTGCTGGTTTGTATGATTGTGCCCGTTTAGGCGTCTTGGTTTCGATTATCTTGCTGCCGAATGCTTCAATCTTTGTCAAAACAGGCTTTGCGATTGCCGTGACACTGATGGGGGCAATGGCCTTTATGAGCATTCTGGCGACCCTCAAGCATCGAGATACCGTGTTTGTTCCACTGGTGGGTATGATTTTCGGCAGTATTATCTCGGCCTTTACCACCTTTATTGCCTTGCAAATGGATCTATTACAAAACTTGGCAGGTTGGTTGCAAGGTGATTTTTCCACCATTTTAAATGGTCAGTATGAGCTGATCTACCTCAGTGTGCCTGTATTGATCCTGATCTATGTCTTTGCCAATCGTTTTGTCTTGGCAGGCTTGGGACAGGATTTTGCCACCAATCTTGGACTGAATTATAAACAGACCTTATTTCTGGGTTTGCTACTGGTCTCAGTGATTACAGGTGTGGTGATTGTGACCGTGGGTGCAATTCCTTTTCTTGGATTAATCGTACCGAATTTGGTCAGTCTGTATTTAGGTGATCATATTCGTCGAACCTTATCACATACGGCGCTCCTCGGTGCTTTGCTGGTATTGCTTTGTGATGTTTTTGGCAGGGTGGTGATTTATCCCTATGAGGTCTCAGTGAGTTTAATTATGGGTGTTGTCGGCAGTGTGATTTTCCTGTGGTTATTGCTCAGGAGATATCGCCATGCCTCATAAAACCAAACTGATTGTTTTAGCCCTCTTGATGCTGCTGAGCATTGCCTTATATCTGGGCTGGAATTTAGGGGTGGCATGGCAATATGCTCTCGGTCTGCGTTTAAAAACCGTTGCTGCCATCATCGTCGCTGGCGTCGCCGTTGGTGTTTCAACTTTGGTCTTTCATACCATTGTGAATAACCGAGTGGTGACACCGCAGGCTTTAGGGTTGGATAAATTATATGAATTGTCCAAGACAGCGATGATCTATTTCTTTGGTGCGAGCACTTTACTGTCACTCAACTTTGTTACCGATTATTTGATCAGTTTGCTGCTCATGGTCACGTTTGCCTTGTTGCTATATCGGTTTATTTTCCAAAAAGTTGTACAGCAAAATATTTATTTTCTGTTGTTGGTGGGGCTGATCTGTTCGACTTTATTCGACAATATGACCACCTTCTTTCAGGTCTTGCTCGATCCTGATGAATTTCAGATTGCAGCCTATGCCGGTTTTGCCAGTTTTAATGTGGTGAAAATGGAAACGGTTGGATTGTCTTTGCTGACCATTGTGCCGATTCTGTTTTATAGCTTAAAGCACTATCACAAGCTGGATGTGATGGCGCTGGGACGCGATCATGCTCTAAATTTGGGTCTGGATTATGACAAGACCAGTCGCGTGTTATTGATTCTGGTGGTATTGGCGCTGGCTTCAGCAACTGCTTTGGCAGGCCCGATGATGTTCCTTGGCTTGTTGGTACTCAACATTACCCTCGAGTTGTTCAAGACCCATCAGCATCACATCTTATTACTCGGCATTATTCTGGTCAGCATCCTATGTTTGATGATCGGGCAGTTCATCGTATTGCATCTATTGAATTTCAAAACCACGTTGAGTGTGATCATTAATTTTGTCGGTGGAATTTATTTCTTCTGGATATTACTGAAGGAAAATAAAAAATGGCAATAGAGCTAAAGAATTTAAGCAAAAGCTATCAGCAACAGCAGGTGGTACATGAGCTTTCACTAAATATTGCCAAAGGACAGTTTACGGCGTTCATTGGCCCGAATGGTGCGGGCAAAAGTACGGTACTTTCGATGATGAGTCGCTTAATCGAGGCTGATCAGGGGCAAGTGTTGCTGGATGGGCAGGACTTACAGCAGATGAAAAGTGCCGAGATTGCGAAAAAGCTGGCCATCTTAAAACAGTCCAACCATACCGAGTTAAGGCTCAGTATTGAGGATCTGGTGGCATTTGGTCGTTTCCCATACTCCCAAGGACGCTTGAGCGTAGAAGATCGCAAGGTAATTGATCGCTCGATTGCCTATATGGATTTAGAAGCCTTACGGCAGCGTCAAATCAGTGAATTGTCAGGTGGTCAACGTCAGCGTGCTTATATCGCCATGATTCTGGCACAAGACACCGATTATATTTTGCTCGATGAACCTTTGAATAATCTGGATATGAAGCACTCTTCACAAATTATGAAGGTGCTAAAAGATCTGGCTGAAAATCACGGTAAGTCGATCATTGTAGTGATTCATGACATCAATTTTGCCTCAGTGTATGCCGATCACATCATTGCCATGAAAGAAGGGCAATTGGTCTATCAAGGTCATCCACAGCAGATGATGGATGAACGCATTCTCAAGGATATTTTCGATTTTCATATCCCGATTCAACAGGTTGAACAACACAAATTAGGTTTGTATTTCATTAGTTAGGAGTTCGTTATGCTTTTCAAAAAAACATTGCCAGTCATGATGCTGAGTGTGGTCTTGGCTGCATGTGGTAATTCCAACACACCTTCTGCAACACAGGAAGGAAATACGGCTGCTGCACAGGATACGCATAGCTTCGAAAGTAAGGCGGGTCAAATCACGATTCCTGCAAATTTATCTCGAATTGCGGTATTGGATACCAGTGCTTTGAATACCATCCATGCTTTAGGCGCGGATGACAAAGTGGTGGCTTTACCCAAAGGCACCCCGTTGCCAAAAGTGCTGCAAGACTTTAATGAGGGTAAATATCTGGATGTCGGTACAGTCAAAGAACCAAATCTGGAAAAAATTGCAGCCAGCCAACCTGAATTGATTTTGATGAGCGGACGAATGGAAAATCTGGTGGCACAGATTAAACAGATTGCACCGACTTATTTTGTTGATGTGGACTATAACGATCAGTTCAACTCATTTAAGCAGCAAACCCTGAATATTGCCGAGATGGTGGGCAAAAAGCCAGAAGCGGAGCAACAATTACAAACTTTGGAAAAAGATATAGCCGCATTAAAAGCCAAAACTAAAGCTAAAACTGCTTTGGTGGTTCTGGTCAATAACAGCAAAATTGCGGCTTATGGACCAGGTTCACGCTTCGGTAATATCCATGACCTCTATGGTTTTACTCCAGCAGATCCTTCAATCAAAGTCGGCTTGCATGGTATGGCGGTGTCGCATGAGTTTATTGCCCAGAAAAATCCTGATTATCTGTTTGTGATTGACCGTGGTGCTGCGATTACTGAAAATCAGCAAGGTGCCAAGCAGGTCTTGAATAACAAGATTATTAACCAGACCAAAGCAGCGAAAAATGGCAATATCGTCTATTTGGATTCAAGTAACTGGTACTTGATGAATAATGGCTTGGATGGCATGAAGGCCATGTTAAAAGAAGTGGCAGATGCGGTGAAATAAAAATTCAATCTGCTGATTTTATAACAAAAACCCGAAGGACTTCCTTTGGGTTTTTTATATGATGGGATTTAATAAATCACTACTTTTATAACCTCATGCGTATTTCTTTATTGTATTTGGGCACGGCGATTTTAGCCATTTTGCTGCTGATTTCTGGAATTCAGCCTTTCGATCGAACCACGTGGTGGCTTGAAATCATCCCCGTATTGATCGTGGTCCCGTTATTATTTACGACCTATAAAGCTTTCCCGCTCAGTCATTTGTTATATGTACTGATTTTTTTGCATGCCGTTGTGTTGATTGTCGGTGGCGCGTATAGCTACGCACGCGTGCCTTTGGGTTTTGAAATTGCACAATGGTTGGGTTTAGAACGGAATCCATACGACAAGATCGGACATTTTATGCAGGGCTTTGTCCCTGCCATAGCTGCGCGTGAAATTCTGATTCGAAATCGTATTTTAAGCAAAGGCAAAATGCTCAGTTTTATTGTGATCTGTATTGTAATGGCGATTAGTGCGGGCTATGAATTGATTGAATGGGCCGCTGCATTGTCTTTGGGCCAAGGAGCCGAAGAGTTTTTGGGTACGCAAGGGGATGAGTGGGATACACAGTCAGATATGTTTTTTGCTTTGATTGGGTCGATCAGCGCCTTATTATTCTTATCAAAATGGCATGATCGACAGATTGCAAAATTAGTGCATTAAAATCAGTGCATGAATCTGCCGTTAAGATACGGCAGATTCATTTTTTTCTGAGTATTTGGCATAAGCCAGTGCAATCAACAGAATCGCCAGACCGCCCAAACTTAATACAAAACCCACCCAGATCGGTGCTAACCAACCCATATTGTGGCTGAGGACCCAGCCCCCCAAGAAAGCACCAAGTGCATTGGCCAAGTTGAAAGCTGAATGATTCAGTGAGGCTGCCAAAGTTTGTGCATCACCTGCGATATCCATCAAATGGGTCTGTAAAGCACCACCAAGACCGATCACGGTAAAGCCAATCAAGAATAAGGCCGCAATTGCGGTATAGAGATGAGACATCATAAAGCTGGCAGCGACAAAGGCGAGTGCCGAACTGATCAGAATGCCAATAATGGTTTTAAATAGATTTTTATCTGCCAACCAGCCGGCAACCAAGCCACCAATCACCATACCAATGCCCCAAATTGCGAGCGCTACAGGTACTACACGAATATCAGCATGGGTATATTCGGTTAGGATTGGTGAGACATAGCTATACACCGAAAACATGCCGCCAAAGCCAATTGCACCAACGGCAAGGGTCAGCCACATATTGATATTTTTTAAACCCGCCAACTCCGCTTTGATACTCGCAGTTTTCTGCAATGGGATATTGGGTACAAATAAACTGACACCAATGAGGGTAATAAACGCAATCACCGCAGAAAACTCAAAACCTGATTTCCAGCCAAATTGTTGACCCAGCCATGTGGCAATCGGCACGCCAATGACATTGGCAATGGTGAGTCCCATCATCACTTGTGCAATCGCTGTGGCACGGCGTTGCTTACCTGCCAGTTCAGCCGCAACCAATGCCGCTACACCGAAGTAGGCACCATGTGGAAAGCCTGCGATAAAGCGAGACAGCAGCATGGCTTCTGGTGTGCTGGCAAAAGCCGTCGCAGCATTGGCCAAACCATAAAAAAGCATCAGGCTAAGCAATAGCGTCTTACGCGGTACTTTTGCGCCTAAAATCGCAATAATCGGTGCACCCACCATGACGCCGAGGGCATAGGCGCTGATGAAATAGCCTGCATGCGGCACACTGACATTTAAATCGGTGGCGATTTCCTGAATCAGCCCCATTGCTACAAATTCAGTCGTTCCAATACAGAAACTACCAACAGCGAGGGAGAAAATAACCAGAAATAAGGAATAATTGTGTGAGGGTGTGGAATCTAAGGGAGAGCTTGGCGAGGACATAATATTTCAAGTCAAAAAGTAGCGCCGTATTATATTCGACTCGCATTCAGAAAAGTGAAATAGAACACAATTTTTATCTCAACTGATTTGGAGAGGTAGGATAAAATTTGATTAATTGAATGATAATTATTTTCATTTATGTATAATGCAACGCAGACGTTTTTTAGCTGAATTTTTATAAAGGGTGGAAAGAGAATGAAAAAATTATTGATCAGTTCATTGTTGCTTGCTTCAGGTTATAGCTTTGCTCATGAACCCTATGTTGCGCCACTTGCGTATACCACTGAACAAACCCAAGTCGCAATTATCTCGGGCTATGCAGAAGAAGCGTTGCAAAGTGAATATGCATTAAAAGATGCGAAGTTTGAAGTCACCAGCCCGAATAACAGTAAAACCACAGTTGCAGCAGAGTCTAAATTGGGTTCGGCAACCGTATTTGATTTAAAGTTGCCCGAAGCGGGAACTTATAGTGTTAAAACCAGTGCTAGTTATCCATTGAAATATGTACAAGATCAAAAAGAATGGAAAATGTTCTTTGATATGCCAGCAGACAAAGCACCAGCTAAAGCTGAACGTGATTTTGTCATTCCTTCGGATTTAAAAGCGAAAAAATTTACGCCTGTTGAAATTACCCGGGAATGGACATTATTGACTTATGTGTCTAAAGAGAAGAATACGCCAGTGCAGGCAAGCACAGCACCGATTCAAGTTGAGTTTTTAACCCATCCAAGTGAGCTAAAGGCCAATCAAACCGTTAAAATTAAAGCATCGAAAGCCAATCAAGCATTGATCAATGCTAATGTGGTCATTCGTGCTAAAGGTGCAACCGATAAGCAAGGCATTAGCTTGAAGACCGCTGCAGATGGCAGTGCTGATTTAGTCTTTGCTCAAGCAGGTGAATATCTGATTGAAGTTAGCGAAGCAGTCGATGCGAAGCAAAAGCCAAGCAATCAGTTCTATAGCATCATCAGTGTTGCTGTAAATTAAGAAGTGGAACGGCTAATTCATCTGAATTAGCCTTTTATTTCGAGGTCAATTTTATTGATTTGACTCATCATCCATTGCATTACTATAAAATTTCACACCCAATTGAATACGATCTCGACCATTGCTCATACGCCAGCGATTACTATCTCTAAGCGAATAAACACAACCACAGTATTCCTGTTGATAAAACTCTTCACGTTTGCTGATCTCTAGCATCCGTACTGCGCCGCCATGTTTACGCCAGTTATAATCCCAATATTGAATATTTTGATAATGTGCAGCGGCACGCAGACCACAGTCATTAATTTGCTGCATATTCTTCCAGCGAGAAATGCCCAGTGAACTACTGATCAGACTAAAGCCATGTTCATAGGCATATAGCGCTGTTCTTTCAAAACGCATATCAAAGCACATGGTGCAGCGAATGCCTTTTTCAGGCTCATTTTCCATGCCTTTGGCACGGGCAAACCAATTGTCAGTGTCGTAGTCACAATCGATAAAAGGAATATTATGCTTTTCGGCAAAGCGGATATTTTCCTCTTTACGAATCAAATATTCTTTCACAGGGTGAATATTTGGATTATAGAAAAAGATCGAAAAGTCGATGCCAGACTCAATCAAGGTTTCCATCACTTCACCTGAACACGGCGCACAGCATGAATGCAGCAACAGTTTGTCGTGCCCTTCGGGTAGGCTGAGCATTTGACGTTCAAGCGTCTTTTGACTTTGTCGTGTCATCGTTAGCGTGGTCTGCAAAAGTGAATCGTCTATTGTAAAAGTTTTAAATGTTTATGGCAGTTCAATTCCATGAAATGTTCTCAGCTCAAGCTGAAAATTTTTAAATACCAAAAGCATCCGTGTATTAATAGCAATTGGTGTGTTGAGTTTTTAAACGAGTGTGAATGGGTAAATCATGAAATAAAGCCTATGTTGAGACAAACTAATTAATATCATGTTAAGATGAATTAAATTCAATAATGGTTGTGGTCGTGTTAGAACTTCGTCATTTAAAAACTTTAATTGCTTTAAGAGAGCACGGTTCCTTGGTATCTGCTGCAACAGATTTATGTCTTACGCCATCTGCAATTTCACATCAATTAAAAGAATTGGATCACTGGTATGGGGTAGAAGTGGTTAATCGTCGTAGTCGTCCGGTGAGCTTCTCCAATGTAGGTGAACGCTTACTTAAACTGGCAGATGATGTATTGCCACAGGTACAAATTGCGCAAACCGATATTACCCGTATCGTACATGGGCAAACGGGACGAATTATTTTCTCATCGGAATGCCATAGCTGCTTTGATTGGCTCATGCCATTACTCAATCAATATCGCCTGCAATATCCTGATGTGGACCTAGACTTTGCAGCAGGTTTTGAATCCAATCCGCACGAGTTATTGCAAAATGCGGAATTTGATTTATTGATTACGGCTGACCCAATTGCGCTAAAAGGGATTGAATACTTCCCGATCTTTGAATATGAATCTCGTTTAGTACTTTCCAATACCCATCCATTGGTGCGTGCTGAGCAGGTTTCAGTCGAAGATTTAGCTGAAGAAACGCTGATCACTTATCCTGTTGATAAACATCGCTTGGATATCATGGCGCACTTGTTTATTCCTGCCAATATTCAACCCAAACATATTCGTACCACTGATCTGACCCAGATGCTAATTCAATTGGTTGCCAGTGGGCGTGGTATTGCCGCATTGCCTGATTGGGTGGTGAATGAGTATGAGCAAAAAGGCTGGGTGGTGAGTCGCCGTTTAGATTGTGTTTCGCCACAAGGTTTAAGACGAAAGCTCTACGCGGGTTATCGTAGTGAAGATAAGGAAAAGAATTACTTTGAAGGTTTTATTAAGCAGCTAGAAAAGTTTTCCAAGTTACGCACCGTATATTATGAACAGTAAGCAGCGATTGTTGGTTATCAGGTAGTGGCAGCACCACTACCTATCGACTAACTCGCGAGAAGCCTCTCTTTTTTAATTTATCCGTTCATGATTTACCAATCAGCAAGGACAATATCCCTGCGGCAATCAGTGGACCAACAGGAACACCTCTCAATAGCGCAACGCCTGCCACGGTTCCAATCAAAAGCCCTGCAACCACATCGGGTTGATTACTCATCAGTTTAACACCACGACCACCCAGCCAAGCCACCAATAATCCAACTGCAATTGCAGCTAATGACTTAATACTAATAAATGATTTGAGGATGCTTTCACCACTGATTTTGCCGCTTGCGATGGGTGCAAGGACACCGATGGTCAGGATGATAATGCCAATATTCAAACCATGATTTTGAATATAGGGGAAAAACTGATTCAGAGGAGTCAATTTAACCAAGATCAGACAAGCAGCTGCGATCGTTACTGCCGTGTTTTGACTAAAGATACCGCAGCCCAATAAAACAAGCAGAACCAATAAGTTGACATCAAATTGTGAAAACATGTGCGAAACGTTTGCGGGGAAAGAAAGTTGAATTATATCGTAAATAGCCGCTAACTTCGGTTAAATTCATCTTAATAGCAGAGGAGAAGATTTTAACATTGATGCCTTTGCAGATTCTCCAAGGCATTAAAAAAGCCATCTTTCAACTAAAAAGTTGAAGATGGCTCGTTGTGCGAAAGAAATTAAGCCAGTTTTTTGAATGTTCCATAATAGGCAATTTGTTCATCCCAGAACTGTTCCCATAAATCACAGTATTCAAGACAGATTTGGCGGATCGACGCATATTCAGATTCAACACAAGCTTGCGCCAACACGAACCATAAATCGTCCTCATGATCATCATCTGCAGCTTCTGCTGAGGCATCATGTGAAACACCATGTACATAGTAATAACCGCTGTCGACATCAAACCCAACAGCTTTGGTTGCCTGACGTAAGGCTGGGCTAAATAAAATTACTTCTTCTTCGGCCACAGCCAATAATGCTGAAACGGCTTGATAGCTATGGAATGCATTTTCCAGATAACTACGAACACGTTGCGAAATGAGCGATGGTTGATAGTCATTACGTTCTGCTTGACTCAGTTCAAAGTCATTTAGCACGTCTTCAAATAGTGGATAATGGGCATATTCAGGGTTGCCTGAATAGTATCCTTCTTCGTCTAAACCTGGGCGGAAACCGAATTCATCCAGAATATTAAGATTAAGTAAAAAACGAGGGAACATTTTAGAACCTGATAATAAACGCGGCTCTAGTTGTTTGGTTTGAAATTGTGCCATCAATAATGCATCCGTAAATACTTGTACGATGGCATGGCGATATTCTAAATGAATGTGTTTTAAGGTTTCTTTATCAATAACACCGTCATTTAGAAGTTGAATAGCTGGATGACGTGAAACAGGGTGATTTGAAATTTCTGCACGTAATTGTTTCAGAAAGTTCAAGTTCTTGTTCCATTGTTCAGTAGAAATACTATTCTTCATTCCTTCAATAGCTTTCTGTCTTGGGTCGTTAAAGTTTTCAAATTTTTTAGGCATAGTTTTGTACTCGATGAATTAATAATATTATTGCTTTTCCAATTATTTACTTAGATTTTCTTTGGTTGCTTATGAATATAACTATTAGTTCAACCAAACATCTTTTTATTGGATGATTTAAATATAAAATGAATTTTTTGTGAAATCAATTTATTAAGTCATCTAAAAAATAGCAAGAAAGTTTATGAATTAACTTAACTGTAAGCAAACAGTGAATTGCTTCACGTTAAAAAGAAATATTTTAAAAATAGAAAGATTTTTTTACAAATGATCTTGTATGTAGACTGATTTTTACATACCCTATAAGAGGAACAATAAAGAAAATGCGACTTTTCTATAATGCTCTTAAAATAACATAACATACATAGTGGCCAGAACTTTCCAGCATGTAAACTATGTCTAAATAATGCATTAAGTTTTTTGATAGAATTCTACAAGGATAATAAAATGTCAAAAAAAGAAGATATTATTGCAACGGCTCTAGACCTTTTTAACCGTCATAACTACAGCTCTGTGGGTGTGGATCGAATTATTAGTGAGTCGGGTGTTGCCAAAATGACTTTCTACAAATACTTTCCATCCAAAGAGAACTTGATCGAAGAATGCTTGTCTCGAAGGAATAAAAGTATTCAGGCGGCTATTGAGCATGAAATTAGCTTAATCGCAGAAGAGGATTATTTAGGGAAAATTAAGGCAGTGTATTTTTGGCATTTGTCTTGGTTTAATTCAGATGATTTTCATGGTTGTATGTTCCAAAAAGCTTCTTTAGAAATTCTACAACAATATCCTTCTATTATTGGGCCAATTGTCGAATATCGAGAGTGGTTAATGGCTTTGGTGGAAGATTTGTTTGAAAAGGCTCAAGTATTTCAACCTCACGTGCTGACTGCAATGTATATAAATATTTTAGATGGTATGACCGCTTATGCAAAAGTGAATAAGGATCATGCTAAAATCGAAGAGTGTTGGTATTATATTGAACGTTTGATTCATTTAGAAGCAGCTTAGCTTAAATAACAGTGTCATCCTTATAAGTTATAAAAAGATGACACTGTTTTATCATTGGTCCTTAACAGTAATGAGAGGTATTTTTCGAAAATTACGCCACCAGCGAAATAAGAAAAAATGATTCCATGTTCTTTGGAAGAATAAACTAAATTCTTCGGCTAATATATTTTCTTGTATTTCATTTTTTTCTAATTGATCTAAATCTAAAATTTGTAATGAAAGTTCAGAATCTTTTATAACTGCTGATAACTCCAGTGTTAATAGCTGTTTATATTGTTTGAAACACGAAGATGGGCAATCAAGTGTGATGTAAAGTATATTCCCAAGACCCCAACACCAAATTTTTTCAATTTCGGGGTGCTCTAAGCCAAAACTATAAATGAACTGTCTAAATTGGCGGTGATTTAAGTGGCGTGACCAGAGTTCTTCACTTAAATTGGAATCTTGGCTTGATAATGCGGTAAATGCTATTTTTCTTAAAATCTCAATATCATCCTTAAATAAACTAATAAATGCACTCTCTTGTCGGTCTAAAAAGAACTGTTGATGAATATCATTAGGAAATGAAATAGAGATGATGGTATTTTCATATTTTTGTTGTATCGCTGGAAAAATATTGAAAATAATTTTGCCAAGTTCAAGATTGATACATTTAAACTCAGCGTTTGAGAGCGGTTCTTGCATTTCAACAGTGGGTTGAAATGCATAAGTTGCAATCACATAGGTTGGATGGGAGATACCCTGATCATCTTTTAGCTCTAAAATATGAATGTGAGGGCTAATCTGACTTTCGTTGATACCTTCTATTGCTTGTATGGATAAATAGAGGGGAAATGATAAGACCAATTCAAAGTTTTCATAAAACCAAACCAGTGCCTGACTACGTTTTTCAGTGTTCTCATCATTAAAGTCATAAAAAAACTGCATGATATTTTTATAGTCTTCAATATTTATCGTTGAATCTTGAGTTGTCATCAATGGATTTTCCTTTTTTTAATTATAAAAAAAGGTGCTTAAAGCACCTTTTCAATGAAAAAATTTATTTTTCAACAAATGCACGTTCAATCACATAGTCACCCATCACGCCCATACGAGGTGATTCAACCAGACCATGTTCATCAAGCAGTGCTGCAACATCTTTAAGGAAGGCAGGGCTACCACACAGCATGGCACGGTCAGTTTCACGGTTGAAACGTGGTAAACCTATTTTTTCAAATAGTTCGCCAGTTTCAATGGCTGTGGTCACACGGCCTTGAGTGTGGAACGGTTCACGTGTCACCGTTGGGTAGTAAACTAATTTGTCTTTGATGCCGAGTTCTTCAAAGAACTCGTGGTTCGGAAGTTCATTTAAGATCAAATCTTGGTAAGCAAGTTCTGAAACATAACGTGTACCGTGAACCATAATTACTTTTTCAAACTTTTCGTAAGTTTCAGGGTCACGAAGTAGAGAAAGGAATGGAGCAAGGCCAGTACCAGAAGATAAAAGGTATAAATTTTTACCTGGTAATAAATCGTCATGTACTAAAGTGCCTGTAGGCTTTTTAGAAATCAGGATTTCGTCGCCCACTTGTACTTTTTGTAAGATAGAAGTTAATGGACCGTCTTGTACTTTAATAGAGAAGAATTCGAGTTCTTCTTCATAATTCGCACTCGCGATCGAATAAGCACGCATTAAAGGCTTACCATTCACTTCAAGGCCGATCATCACAAACTGACCATTTTTAAAACGTAAGCTGGTGTCGCGTGTAGTTTTAAAACTGAAAAGCGTGTCATTCCAGTGGTGAACATGAGTAATGCGTTCAACGTTAAAAGCAGCCATTAAAGGTCTCGATCACAGTTAAAAGAAACAGATCGCTATTCTAATCTAAAATCATTCTCGATAAACTGAATATATTTAATTGTGTTTATAAGAAAAAGTGATGAGCAACTCAGTAGTCATGCCGATCATTGGCCATATGCATTCTCCTTATCGGGAGAAATTTGGTATCCCACGCCAGCCAAACCTCGTACAAGTCGAGTCCTATATAGAGATGGCGGAGCCTTATAACGATATTCTGGCTTTTGAAGGGATTGAAGATTTTAGTCATTTGTGGCTGCTATGGCAGTTTCATGAAAACAAAAATCAAGATAACTCTTTGAATCAAATGTCTAAATTTCGTCCACAGGTGCGTCCACCACGACTGGGCGGTAATCAGAAAATAGGTGTTTTTGCCACACGTAGCATGTATCGGCCATCACCCATCGGCTTGTCGGTGGTACGTTTTCTACGTGTTGAAAAGCAGGCTAAAGCCGTTCGCCTGTATATTATGGGCAGTGATTTATTACATGGCACACCGATTTTAGACATCAAACCGTATATCCAATATTCCGATTCGATTGAAGATTCGGTCAGTGGTTATGCCCAACAAGAGCCAGTACGGAAAATAGTCGTGTGGACGGAAACTGCACAGTCACAGCAGCAACAGTTATTAAATGATGGGATTTTAAATAAAAAGATATTCGATGAACTGGAACAAGTGTTATCTTTAGATCCACGACCTGCGTATCAAGATGATGCTGAGCGGGTCTATGGGATGTGTTTTTCAGAATTGAATATTCGTTTTACAGTGGATGACCGGACTGTCACCGTAGTGGCTGTAGAGCAAAGCTAAAAACTTTAAAAAAATAATTGAGTCATACATTTGGGGAACTGACGGTGATACAAGCGCAGGCAAAATTTGCAAACTTTTCGTTTACGATTGATGTGACGTGGTGCTTAGAGCAACTACTGAAAGATGGTCGGATTACTGAACGGGATAAGTTACTTATCCAAACCACACATCGTCAGAAAGATCAGTTGAAATGGCATCCTTTGCAATGGATTGCCAATTTTAATTTAAAAGATCAACTCAATCAGGGTTCTACACTAGCGATGAATCGCTTGTGTCAGTGGTTGGCTGAAAAAGCAGATATTCCTTTATTTGTGATTGATCCACTCAAAGCCGATGTCGCTGCTCTAACCAGTGTGATGTCACAAGAGTTTGCGGTTAGAAACCATATTTTAGCGGTTGAAGTGCATGCGGATCGGATTTTGATTGGGACGGATCAGCCCTTTACCACCGAATGGCTCAACAACTTGGAGCGGAGTTTAGCACCAAAGAAAATTGAAAAAGTGCTGCTCAATCCCGAACAACTGCAACGTTATCTGGTTGAATATTATCAAGTCAGTCGGGCCGTGAGTTCATCGCAAAATGCCAGTATTTATGATCGAGAAAATAAAGGGGTTGAGGCTTTATTACAGTTAGGCGATACCCAAAACCCAGATGCCAATGATCAGCATATTGTGAAATTGGTGGATTGGGTGCTGCAATTTGCATTCGAGCAAAGTGCCAGTGATATTCATTTGGAGCCAAGGAAAGATAAAGGTAAGGTACGTTTCCGTATAGATGGTGTTTTGCATACCATCTATAACATGCCTGCCAATACACTCACCGCGGTAATTTCACGCATTAAAATCTTGGGCCGTATGAATGTGGCGGAAAAGCGAAAACCGCAAGATGGACGCTTAAAAACGCGTACACCAAAAGGGCAAGAAACAGAATTACGTCTTTCTACCTTACCTACCGCTTTTGGCGAAAAATTAGTAATGCGTATCTTTGACCCAGAAGTGTTGGTCCGTAGTTTCCAGCAGTTAGGCTTTGAAGGGCATTTATTGCAGAGTTGGCAACAACTCACACAGCACAGTCATGGCATTATCTTGGTGACAGGCCCGACAGGTTCAGGTAAAACCACAACGCTGTATTCATCGTTAAAACAACTGGCAACCGAACAGGTTAATGTTTGTACCATTGAAGATCCGATCGAAATGCTGGAACCAAGCTTTAACCAAATGCAGGTGAATCCAAACATTGAATTAGGCTTTGCGGATGGGGTTCGCGCCTTAATGCGTCAAGACCCTGACATTATCATGGTCGGTGAGATTCGTGATCACGATACCGCAAATATGGCGATTCAAGCGGCATTAACAGGTCATTTAGTCCTTTCTACGTTACATACTAATGATGCGCCATCAAGTTTGACTCGTTTGCACGATCTTGGAATCCAGCCCTTTCTTACTGCAGCAACAATTTTAGGGGTATTGGCACAACGTTTGGTACGTCGCCTTTGTCCGCATTGTAAACAGCAAACCGCCATCAATGAACAAGAATGGGAACATCTCACCTTTGACTATATGATGGATATGCCTACGACGATGTATAAAGCGGTTGGGTGTGAAGCGTGTCGTCAGACGGGTTATAAAGGCCGTGTCGGGATCTATGAGTTTATGCCAGTGAGTTTGGAGCTTAAATCACAAATCAGTGCAAACGCTACACTGAATCAATTAAGAGCACAGGCCAAGAAAGAAGGCATTGAACCTTTGCGTATCGCAGGGGCACGTAAAGTTATTGAAGGGGTAACCACTTTGGAAGAGGTTTTACGTGTCGTCCCTCTAAGTTAAACAGAAAATTTTAATCTTCAGATTCACCTCATCTTCATTTGTTTTAATGCCTACATCGAAATGAAGAAGCCAAAATGAGGGTATCAAGATGAACGTTATTTCTAAAGTTGCAGTAATTGCTGGTTTGGTTGGTGTGACAACTTTTGCAGTTGCAAATACAAATGCTGTGAATCAACAGGCGATAGCGCCCACTCAAACGACGACCGTTAAACAAGCATTGACGATGAAAGATGATACGCCAGTGCAATTAAAAGGTTATGTGGTGAAGGCGACTGGCGATGAGAAATATCAGTTTAGCGATCAAACTGGTTCAATCACCGTCGATATTGATGATGATTTATGGCAAGGTAAAGCTGTATCGGCAAAAACACCTGTAACCTTGATTGGTGAAATTGATATTGATTATAAACCAGCCAAACGTGTTGAGGTTGATGTAGATCAAGTTCAATTCTAAGCAAGCTGATGATCTCAAAAGACCACATGACAATCATGTGGTTTTTTGCTTATGCTTTATTCCCAGAAAAATGTTATAGATCAAAAGAGAGGATTATTTTTTATGCGAATTTTATTGGCTGAAGATGATGCCTCTCAGGCAGAGAGTATTAAAGACTGGTTAGAGATGGATGGCTATAGTGTCGATTGGGTGGAACGTGGTGATCATGCGATCTTGGCGGTCGAACAGCATCAATATGATTGCATCTTATTGGATCGGGGCTTACCACAGGCTACAGGTGACGACATTCTAAAATGCATTCGCCGTCAGGATAGTAAAACTCCAGTTATTTTTATTACAGCCAAAGACCATATTCATGATCGGGTCGAAGGTTTGGATTTGGGCGCCAATGATTATTTGGTGAAACCATTTAATTTAGAGGAACTCTCGGCACGGGTTCGTTCACAATTACGCCAACATCAAGCTCAAGCGGGACAGTACCTGAATTTTGCCGATTTACAGCTAGACCCACAAGCCAAAACACTGACCAAAGCAGGGCAGGCCATTAATCTGACCGCGAAAGAATTTCAGATTTTGCATAAACTCATGCAAAAGCCCGATCACATTTTGACACGGGAACAACTGGAAGAATCTTTATATGCATGGGGCGATGAAATTGAAAGCAATGCCATTGAAGTTTTTATTTATCAAATTCGAAAGAAAATTGGTGGGCAATATATCAAAACCATCCGTGGTTTAGGCTATCGTATGCATCAGGAATAACAGAATGAAAGTGCTGTCTTTACAAAGCAAACTGGTCAAAACTTCGTTAATCAGCTCCATCGTTGCTGGATGTGTGGCATTGCTTTTATTCGCGGTCATTTCTGTTTACCAAACTATGCAAGTACAAGACGAAATCATGGATGAGATTTCAGATATGCTGCTTATCGCAGATTTAACCAGCCCCTCTGGGCAGCAAATTGATGAGCTCAGTGATCAGTTTGATATTCAATATCGTTTAAGCAATCAGCAGCAAGTGCTCACCCAGTCAGAAGACTTTCAACTCGATCAACAGTATTACAGTTTGATTGAGGCCGCACATGGCGACTACGGCTTGATTTGGCAGAAAGGTCAGCTATGGCGAAGTTATGCGGGTGAAGATGAAAATTCGCATATGCACGTGTTGATATTGCAACCTTTAGAAGAGCGTTTTCAAGATTTGCTGCATAGCTTTATGGGATATGCACTGGTCTTAATTTTGCTGTGGTTAATGCAGTGGATCATGCTGCATTTCCTGATCAAGCGCCAATTTAGTGTGATTCATCAATTATCAAAACAAATTTCGGCCAAGAATGCGGATGATCTTAGGCCCATCTCCTCTGGTGAAGTTGAGTTAAAAGAACTGCAACCGATGTTGGCTCAGCTCAATCGGCTACTGCAGCGTCTAGATCATTCTTTGCAGGCTGAACAACGTTTTACTGCAGATGCATCGCATGAGTTACGCTCGCCATTGTCCGCAATTCAGATGCGTTTACAGTTGTTACAACGTAAATATCCAGAACGTACTGCCGATTTTTCACAAATGCAGCAAGACGTGAGTCGGGGAATTCAAACTTTAGAAAATCTATTGTTATTGGCGCGATTAGATCCTGAGCATGCGGAAAACTTACCCAAAACTTATTTTTCGATGCAGGAGATTGTTGAAGAGGCAATACAGGCACTTCACTTATTTGCCAAGGAAAAGCATATCCAATTGCATTGGCAGGATGTGGCAGATCTGCAAGGTCAGATTCTTGCCAATCAGCAGCTCATCTTTACCTGTGTTCGAAACCTTGTGGATAATGCCATTCGGTATACGCCAGAACATGGACAAGTCTATATCACTTTACAGCAACAGCAGCAATATTTGGCTTTGATTGTAGAAAATGAAGGGCAAGGGATCGGTGCAGAAAGTTTGGCACGTTTGGGTGAGCGTTTTTATCGGGCTTTGGGAAGCAAAACACAAGGCTCTGGTTTGGGTTTATCTATTTGTAAAAAAATTATTGAACTTCATCATGGGGAAATTGAGTTCGCACTGTCTCAACATGGTGGTCTAAAAGTCAGCATACGTTTTAAATGTTTGTAATTTAAACACATTAAAAAAGCAGTATGCGCTGACATACTGCTATTCCCACGTTTTTTATTGTTGTGCGATTATTATTATATTACTTCGTTAAAATCAGACGATTATTACGGGTTAAACGTAAACGATACTCCTCACCAGCATGCATGATGCGGATTTCGCGACCTAAGGCAAAAAGGTTATTTGAATGCAACATTGGCAATGATTGAGCTGCATCAGTACTGCGGGTAAATAGGCTAAATGGTGCGTTCATTTGTTATGCTCCGTGGTGTGTTTTTTAATGTTTTAAATGATAATCATTATCGAATAGACCTGTCAACGGAAATTTGAAGAATTTACAAAATCCTCTATTAATTTTATTTTTTGACATGGGAAAGCGATTATAAATTCCTTAAAATAAAACTGAAAAGATGAGAGATTTTAGTCTGTTATGACCAAAGCTACGGTTGATGTTGCGATCGCAATTTTATTACATAAAAGCAAAGTATTGGTAGGTTGGAGACAAGCCAGTCAACACCAAGGCAATAAACATGAATTTCCAGGTGGAAAAGTCGAACTAGGGGAAAGTCCTGAGCAGGCTTGTCGCCGTGAAATTTTTGAAGAAGTTGGTATTGGTTTAAAAGAGTGGCATGCTTTTGATCTGATTCATTATGAATATGATGATCTCATTGTCAATTTGCATTTATTCCATGCTTATGTACCTGATGAATTATTAGGGCTTATTCATCAACCGTGGGCTTGGTATAGCCGAGATCAATTGGCAAATTTAAATTTCCCTAAAGCCAATGCTGCAATTTTAGAGCGCTTAAGTTGGTCGCATTTGATTCAAATTAGTGACCAACTTGCTCAAATATCACAACAGCATGCTTTGTTTTATTGGCGTACATCTTTAGAAGATCAAGCACAGATTGAATCACAATTGCAGCGCTTAAGCGATGCAGAATATTCGCGGCTGGTTGTCAATTATGCGCTTTGGCAGCAATTGAGTAACGACCTACAAGCAAAAATTCAAACCATCCACCTGAAGCAATCACAATTGATGCATTTAAACAAAGCTGAATTGATCGTAGGGAAACGTTTTATTGCGGCCTGTCATGATGCAGTGTCATTACAGCATGCACACCAGATTGGCTGTGATGCGGTCTTTTTGAGTCCTGTACATGCAACCGCCACACATCCTGAAGCACAGGGCTTGGGTTGGCACAGTTTTGCAGAACTGGCACAAAACAGTGATATTCCTGTATTTGCCTTAGGTGGTGTTGCACCAGCAGATTTAGAACAAGCCCAAAAACATCATGCTTATGGGCTTGCTGGAATTCGTCAATTTATTTCAGCTGACTAAAGTCAAAGTGCCTGAATGGCTTTACGCGCTTCTTGAGCCTTAATGGTATGGCCACGGGCTTCACTGGCTTTCAGGATAATCAACCAGAGCTGTTTCTTCATGGCATTGCTTTGTGCATAACTTAAGCCACGACGTGCCAATGCTTCGGCATTGGCATATTCTTTGCGCTGATCGGCAATCATGGCCAAATACAAATAAGTTTCAGTCGCTTGTGGTGCAATGCGTTGTGCTTGTAGGGCATAACGTTCAGCTTCCGCCAATTGCTGCTGTTTATAAGCGACTTGTGTTTTTTGCATTAAGGTTTTAAATGCGGGCAGTTGACTGCCATCATTAAACTTTTGCTGAACTTTTTGCTGCGGCACCACCACTGGCACACTTTGGCGCTTAATCTCTTTTTGTTCATAAGGCGTAATTTTCACCCCAGAAGAAGGTTCAGTCACTTTCTTAGGCGGGTGAGCCGGTGTTGTTTTGGTCGGCGTTTTTTCAGGCGCTGTGGTACAGCCTGCAAGTAGCAACATACCAACCAAGACTGCAGTTTTCTTCATCATATCCAATTATCCTTTTGACTTAGTTGTCACCGCTATAGCTGCCGCTCGAAATAACGCGGCTGGGTTGGCGATTGGATAAATCTGTATCCATTTGGTTTTCACTTTCACGAATATAGTTGCTGATCCCGTCATTATGATCATCGGCAGGGGTTTCTTCGGACTGTGGAATATAGGTAGGTTCTACTTCGTAATGAGATTGTCCACAAAGGGTTGCACGACGGGGTACAGTTTGACGTAATAATGGAATATACAACGCTCCATCACAGCCTTGCGCTGATAAGTCACCCGTTGCACTATCAATCCATTGCCATTGAACATTGTCGGTTTGACGTAGGTTCACAGGTTCTTGGCGTAATTGACGCATCACATTGGTCCAAACGGGTAATGCACCTGAAGAACCTGTTAAGCCCGTCACTTTATTGTCATCCAGACCTAACCACACCACTGCAACGTGATTGCCTGAATAGCCAGCAAACCATGAGTCACGCGTATCATTGGTTGTGCCTGACTTACCTGCTAAATTCAATGATTCAGGTAAGCTGTTATAAGCAGAGCGACCTGTACCAGAACGCATCACTTGCTGTAAACCATAGTTAAGAATGTAGGCCGCAGCAGGATCAATAGTCTGTTGAACATTTAAGCCATAACGATCTAATAAATGTCCTTTGGCATCGACCACAGTACGAATCGAGCGTGGTGGATACTTGAAGCCACCAGTCGCAAAATTGCCGTAAATGCTTAAAACTTCCATCGGCGACATATTTACGGCACCAAGGTAAATCGAAGGGTAGGCAGGAATGTCTGAACTTACGCCAAACTGCCTTAATTTATTGCTGAACGCGGATAAACCAAACTCATTGGCTAAACGTACGGTCGAAAGGTTATACGAGTTGGCCAATGCTTGTTGCATCGGAACAACACCATGTTCACCACCACTATAGTTTTTCGGTGTCCAGCTCTTATCCCCATCAATTGGAATATTCACTGCACTATCTTCAATCGGGCTTGCCCAAGTATAGCGGCCAGATTCAATCGCATTTAAGTAGATGATCGGTTTTAACAGAGAGCCGACTTGACGCTTGGCATCCAGTGCACGGTTAAAACCAGTAAAGTCTTGAGTTGAACCGACGGCAGCGACTAATTCACCATTTTCAGGATGTGCAACCAGAACAGCGCCTTGCAAGTTTTTCAAACGGGCAGGGTTGGCTTTGGCTAAACGGTCCACAGTGCTCTTAAAGGCATTTTGGACTTGGGTTTGTGCAATCGGATCCAGTGTGGTAAAGATTCTTAGACCTTGATTGGTGATATCACTTTCTTGATATTCAGTGCGAAGTTGACGACGCACGATATCAAGGAAATCTGGGAATTTTGCAGGGCCTAAGGTTGGTTTACTCACCACATTTAAAGGGCGGGCAATTTCGTCTTGGTATTCAGCTTCGGTTAAGTAACCCATGACTTTCATGTTGTTTAATACAACATCACGGCGTTTTTTGGCTGATTCTGGATTACGCCAAGGGTTATATAAAGAAGGACCTTGAACCAGGCCAACTAAATATGCCTGTTGTGAGATATTCAGTTCACGTAACGGTAAGCCAAAGTAAAATTGTGATGCCAAACCGTAGCCATTGATTGAATAGCTGCCGTTTTGTCCCAAGTTTACTTCATTGAGATACGCTTCCAGAATTTCATCTTTGCTGTAATGCAATTCAATCAGTAGAGCCATTAGGGCTTCATTGACTTTACGTTTTAACGTTTTCTCTGGAGAGAGATAGAAGTTTTTAACCAGCTGTTGCGTTAAGGTTGAACCACCTTGACGGCGACCACCGGTGGCGTTACTGACCAAAGCACGTGCCGTACCACGGATTGAAATACCATGATGGTGATAGAAGTTACGGTCTTCGGTTGAAATTAATGCTTCAATCAGGGTTTTTGGTACTTTATTCAGTTTAATGAGGACACGGTCTTCATTATGCTGTGGGTAAATACCGCCAATCAATAAAGGTTCTAAACGTGCAATTCCTGTATTCGAAGGTTTAGTCGAGCGAATTTCGCTAACTTGACCATTCATAAAGGCAAGTTCGAGTACTTGTTCAGGCTCGGTGCTGTCACCATAGTCAAAACCACGAGTATGCACATACAGTTTATTACCCTGTACCACATAACTACCTGACTTATCGTAATTCGCCGTGTTTTTATAACCCAGTAATTTTAACTCTTGGGTAAAATTCTCTTGGGTAATCGGTGCATTAGAATAGATTTCTAATGGGCGAGCGAACACCTTGGCAGGAATGTCCCAACGCTGACCTTCAAACTTGTCACGAATAATATTATCCAAGCGGATCAGATAGATACTAAAAGCAACAAAGACACCTATCACTAACATTGAGAAAATGAGTGCTAGAAAACCAATACCACGTTCAAACTTCATAGATTTGCGTTAAAACCAAAACAATGTCGGTAATGATGCGATAGCTTATTGTCATTTTGCAATCATAAAACTGTGAATAAATAGCAACATGCAATAAAAAGTTTAAGAATGTGTTGACATTAATCGTATAAAAAAACAACGGATAGACATTTTTATACTTTTTAATCAATCATCAACGCAACATTGGTTGTTAATGATATGATAGTCAGTAATCGCGACGGAGCTGAATTATTCGTGCAAATTTCACATAAATCCTTTCGAAATATTGGTCTAATTGGACGACCAGACAAATATTCTGTAGTAGAAACGTTATGTTTAATTCATGATCATCTGATCACTTTAGGCTTAAACCCCGTTTTTGATCAGGAAACAGCCAAATTGGTGCCTTATAGTCATGGGCAGACCGTTAGCCGAAATTTGCTTGGAGAAGTGGTCGATTTAGTTGTGGTCGTTGGTGGGGATGGTTCATTATTGCATGCTGCTCGTGCATTGGTTCGACACAATACCCCAGTCATCGGCATCAACCGTGGTCGACTGGGCTTCTTGACCGATATTAAGCCAGCAGAGGCTATTTTTAAGCTTGATCAGGTCTTGCAAGGTCAGTTTCAATTGGATCGCCGTTTCTTATTGGAAATGGAAGTCAGAACCAATGGTGAAACGATTTATGATGCGATTGCATTGAATGATGTGGTGCTACATTCGGGCAAATCGGTCCATATGATCGATTTTGAACTGAATATTGATGGACAATATGTCTATCGTCAGCATAGTGATGGTTTGATTGTTTCAACGCCAACGGGTTCAACCGCATATTCACTGTCAGGTGGTGGGCCAATTTTGCATCCGAGTATGGATGCGATTGCACTAGTTCCAATGCATCCGCATACGTTGTCATCACGACCAATCGTAGTCGGTGGGCAAAGTGAGGTGAAGATTACCATTCGGGAAAACCGTGTTTTGCCGATGGTCAGCGCCGATGGTCAACATAGTGTTGCATTAAATGTCGGTGATACTGTGCATATTCGCAAACATCCGTTTAAACTAAGCTTATTACATCCACCTGGTTATGACTTCTATATGGCATGTCGTACCAAATTGGGGTGGAATCAAGATTTTGAATCTTTTCAACAGGATGACTCATGAATATTGAACAAATGCTCGCTATTTTAAATCCTGAAATTGTTGAGCGTCTTCGTACTGCTGTTGAAATTGGTAAATGGCCAAATGGTATTGCATTGACCAAAGAGCAGCGTGAAATTTGTATGCAAGCGGTGTATGCATGGGAAATGGAACATTTGCCAAAAGAACAGCGTAGTGGTTATATCGACCGTGGTACTAAAGAGGAAGGCGAAGAGTGTGATGATGATCATCACAAACACGAGCCTGAATTTAAGCCAATTCGTTTTGTTTAATACGACTGGAATGAATAAAAATGCTCCTATGGAGCATTTTTATTGCGTATGAAAATTTAGCAAGATTTTAGTTATAAAATGAATAAACTGGTTATTCAAGATTATGGTACTCCTCAAAGCAAGAGACTAGTTTTAAATTCTCAAGAAGATCAGGGTATTGCTTTCTTATAAGTTCAAGGCATTTAGGATTTGCAGTAACGACAATTAAAGGGTCACGAGGATAGGTGAGGAACATTGGATAATTCTGAATAAGCCGATAAATTGCTTGTTCCAGTTTGATGTCACCGCATGGTTTATAAATTGTGATACTTTCCACAGTACTATTATTTTCATGAAAGTTTATCGAAAAATGACATTCATTATTCAGGATTAGATTTTGAAATTGTGTGTTGCCATAATTTAAAAGATAATAATTGTGTTCTATTTCTACCCAATAGGGACTAAAGATATTTAAGAGATCATCTTTGCTCGCTGACTCATCCATTGCAATAATAAAATATTCGATTCCCATCTTTTTCCTCGTTAATATTTTTTTCTCTATGCCGTTGAGATTGGAAAAGGGTTAATTTTATCGTATTAACTCCTCTAACTCGATTTGGGCTTGAGTAGAATTATTTATAGCCGCCTTGTCCAGCCAATATTTCGCTTTTTGGGGATTCACTTTCAAAAAATCGTCTCCATCTTGATACCACAAGCCTAATGTAAATTGTGCTTGAGATAAATTGTTATATGCTGATTTTTCTAGATATTTAAAAGCAAGCTGCTGATTCACAGTGGTTCCTTCACCTTCAAGGTACATCATCGCAAGTACATATTGAGCTTCTGCATGGTTTTTCTCTGCAGCCAAAAGATAATATTTGAATGCTAATTTATCATCCATTGGGAAACCATTTCTCCCCATGTAATATGAATTTGCAATATAAACTTGGGCTGCGGTGTTGCCCTGATTGGCACGTTCTAATTGATTGGATACGGTTTGTGTGAGGTCATTTTGTGCGTATGCTGAAGGGTAGCTGAATAGTGTCATGGCTAAGACCATACTGATATAAAATGGTTGCTTAAAACGAATTTTTCTATATTTAGAGATTGTTTTTTTTATATTGCTTGTTTGAGAGTCTTGATCCAACATTTATTCTCACTTTATCTGTTTAACAGATATATCGTATTGCGAACTATAAAATTAATTTGGGTAGTGTTTACTATTCAGTTCAATAATAACAGCTCATTCAATAAATTTTGTTAGAAAGACGTATAATGGTGAAGCAGTTGCACCAACAGGCTAGCAATGGAAAATAGTCATGACGATATTTGGATGAGAAAAATAATGAATAGGACTTATCTTAAAATCGCTTTAACTGCACTTGTTATATTTAATACAAGCATAATTTTTGCCAAACAGCCCATTGAATGCCGCCTTAAAGTAAATGTTGTAGCTAGTCAAAAATATAGTTCGCCACGAACGAAATATACAACTATCAAGAATGATGGTTATCCTATGTTATTGATTGGGATTCAGGTGATAGAGGCGCAAACTATGCAGAACTCCCAAAAGATTAAAGCGCATGATGCATATTGTAATAAGTTGATAGGTCAACAGCGAGATGCTTATCTGTCTGGTCCTTATGACGCCAATAAAATTACAATTAAAATAGGTGATCAATTGAGCCTAAGAAATATTCATTCTTCAGGTCAAGAATATCCATTCTGGCCAGATTTTTATTATGTTGAAGACTAGGGGGAAAATGACTTTTTGTACTGTATTTAGAATATGTGGGTTTCTTGGGTTGGGCAAACGTGAAACGTGAGATTGGTCAATTGATGCTTAAGCTGATCGTACTATTCAGTTTTGTTCTTGTAGGATGTAGTTCTCCTAGCAATGAAAAGAGTAAAATAGTTCAAGATGTCCAGTTAGGAAAAATAACCTATTCTCGACTTGATGGGATCAGTGGGGACTTGTTCAGTTTTGAGATGATGACGAAGAATAACTTAAGCGATTTGTATCTTAAGGAAAACTATAAATATTCACATTTTAAATGCAAGCCAATACAAGATTATGTCGTCATAGGCTCCGTTTCGATTGATGAGGGGCGTGTTGAACATGGGATGTATATTTCAGCGGGTTCTTTTAAAGTCTGTGAAGATGAGGCAATGAATATCTGCCTCAGAAAGAAGCAGATTGAGGCGTTATTAACAGATAATCTTTCTTGCCGGCTTGTTATGGGGGGGCTGTTCAGAAAAAGTAAAGTTGTTGCAGATACTATCGTTATCACTAAAGCTGCGATGCTTGAATCTAAAGTTCGATAGAGCAATATATTGTAAAGATCATGGCGATTTCTTTTACTTGAAATCGCCATTTGGCTTAGTTTAGACGCTTTTCCCATAGCGCTTTGGCTTTATCCATTGCTTCATCATAGCTATTGACTACACCCATGGTATACAACGCGATTCCCATGGTTTCAACGACTGCCAATTCACCATATTCATGCGTCTGTTCACCTAGCCACACCGCTTTAAACACAGCAAGATTAAGCTCTTCTTCAATCGGGCTACGATCAGGTGTTAATTTTGGTAGTTCATGTTCATACAACGCACCATTTTTAATACCACAAATCAAAGTTTTGGCATCAGGATTACGTTCAAACTCTCCACCTTCACCTTTAATCACGGCACTGTTCTGATAACCTAAACGGAATGCGGTCTGTTGATGTGAAGTGCGATAAGCTGGATGGAAGATTGCTTGTAAGGTCGCTTTGGCATTAAATGGATTAATCAGGCGTGCCAAGGTGTGGATTGGGGAACGCAACCCCATTACATTTCGTAGCGAGATTAATTCACTTAGAATCGGTGAGATTGCTTCAAGAGGGAGGTAAGCAAAGTTGTGCTGTTCAAGTTGTTCACGGACATCCTGTTGATTTTGACAAATTGAATAGCCCAAATATTGTAAAACTTGTTCGGTATAGACACGGTTAATGGTATGCCCCGATGCACCATGCATCACAATTTTGTAACCATGATGGGCTAAAGTCAGCGCTGCCAATAAGAACCATGGGTAGTGTTTACGCTTGCCTGCATACGAGGACCAATCAAGATCGACATCAAATGGCTGAAAATTGAGTTGATCACGGGTGGCTTGGACAAAACCCGCTAATTCATCGACAGACTCTTCTTTAACACGTAACAGCATCAAGAATGCACCCAACTGCACATCAAGTACTTCGTCTTTTAAAATCATGCTAAAAGCTTGATAGGCTTCTTCATAACTAAGCGAACGAGAACCTGTTTTGCCCTTACCTAAAATACGAACATACTGAGCAAAGGGATGTTCTGCGGTTTTATAGATATTACGTTTTGTGTTCATGGTCGTATTGAAGATTGTCACAAAGAATAAAATGAATATGACATAAAATTGGGCGGCGTAGCATAAAAAAACCAACACGCTGTTTAATCAATAAGCAATTGTGGTTTAGAGATTGGCGATGCAAACAAAATTATTGACCGAATCAGTCTAGTGATTTGATGTAAACGGGACATGACATCCCATCTAAAAGTTATTAGCATGACTGCGAACAAATTTTTAAGAACAATGAAAGCGAAAGGAAATAATGATGTTAGCTTATGATTCAGATTTGGAACTCTTCCGCGATAACTTTAAACGCTTTATGAGCGAGCAGATTGCACCGCATTATGAGCAATGGGAACGTGAAGGGATTATGCCGCGTTCAGTCTGGAACGCATTGGGCGAAAATGGATTCTTATGTGTCGATGTTCCAGAAGAATATGGTGGTTACGGTGTACCAACGCATTATTCACTCATGTTGGTTGAAGAGTCTGCACGTGCAGGCTACTGTGCATTATCCACCGCGATTTCATGTCATTCTGAAATTGCTGCGCCGTACATCCAGCACATTGCGACAGAAGAACAAAAACAGTACTGGTTACCCAAAATGGTATCGGGTGAAGTGGTTGGTGCCATTGGTATGACTGAACCAGGTGCTGGCTCGGACTTACAAGCAATGCGGACCAGCGCCATCCTGCAAGATGATCACTATCTGTTAAATGGTTCAAAAACTTTTATTTCCAATGGTCAGCATGCAGATCTTGTGGTTCTGGCAGTAAAAACTGATCCACAAGCGCGTGCCAAAGGTGTGTCACTCATGTTGGTTGACACACATTTAGAGGGCTTTAAAAAGGGTACTAACCTCGACAAAATTGGTTTGCATTCACAAGATACTTCAGAGCTGTTCTTTGATAATGTCAAAGTACCGAAAGATCAATTATTGGGTCAAGCAGGGCAAGGTTTTGCTTACTTGATGCAAGAGCTTCCGCGTGAGCGTACCGCGATTGCGTCTACTGCATTGGGCGCAATCCGTGGAGCAATTGATTTAGCAACAGCATATGTAAAAGAACGTCAGGCCTTTGGTCAGGCAATTTCACAATTCCAAAATACACGTTTTGTCTTGGCGCAAGCGAAGATTGATGAGTTGGCAACAGCCGCTTTTTATAATCAAAACGTAGCTTTATATAATGAAGGCAAGTTGGATGTGGAAACGGCTGCCGCATTGAAGAGCTTTAGTACCGATATGCAAATGAAAGTAGCCGATAACTTGCTGCAATTATTTGGTGGCTACGGTTATATGACTGAATATCCAATTTCACGTTTCTTTGTTGATGCGCGTATTCAACGTATCTATGGCGGTACCAATGAAATCATGAAAGAAATCGTGGCGCGTGGCATTATCGGTAAGGCTTAATCCGCATTTATCGAGTCAAACAGCCTGCTTTCGAGCAGGCTGTTTTGTTTTCACTATTTGCTTGATCGTTGGATAACAGGGTAGCTTTGTTGTTTAGGTAATTGTTGCAAGGCTTGATTGATCTTGCGTAGAAACTCATCGGCTTCATCTTGCCGAAAACTGTCTTCCGTATATGCACTGCGTTGTTGAAAGCGGCCACAGCCGCGTATTTGCATATTAGATGGATTAAATGACCAGTCATTGGTGTTTTTTAGGTAAATGCTTAAATCGCTTTCACAACTTTTCCATAAATTTAGAAATGCATTCGATTGTTCTGATTTAAAGCCTCTTGCGGGATAGACAAAAAAACCCTTCATTGCGGGATCGATATATTGAATAAATTGTTCAACGGGCATACCGCCCCAAAGGATGGCGGTATTTTCAGGAAGGGCGATGCCTGTTAGGTTTTGTTCTTTTAAAGCATGAGTTTGCTGATGGGTCTGTCTAAAGTGTTGTGATTGATAGGTGAGCTTGGTTTGAGGGGGGATCGGAATTCCCCGAGCTTGACTGCTCACTGGGCTGATAAAGTAAGGTGAGCGATCAGTACCATTGCAACCCGCAATCATGGGGCAACCGCTACATGCGCTTAAACCGATACTGATCAAGCTTAATAAAGCTAAGCCGAAAATCTTATTCATTGTATTTACTGTTGTTATGACATCTTCAGACAGTATAACCAATCTATGCTACTGAAAGGTCCAAATTTAAGCGAATCGAATCGTCCGCTTAAATGTAGCGGTGTTTATTCAGGATTTTATGGTGTTGGTTCATCAAAGAGATTTGAACAACTTTGCGGCTGACAACCTGCCAACATAATCGCTTTCGGTAAGCTAGCATACATATTGGTAAGATGCTGCTCAGCAGGATGTCGATAATTCCAGAACAAGAAATGCGGTGAACGTTGCTGATTAAAAATTTGGTAAAAGTCATTCTGCTTCTGCAAAGATTCAGCATCTGGTGTTGGGCTACGACCATGCTCATGTGTACCCACTGTGGTCATCAGCATAAGATCTTGAGTTTTATTTTGGTTCTTTAACCAATCTGTCTGACGGTTTAATAGGGCATAGTTGTCAAACCAGAGTGAAGGGCTGGCAGCGATATAACGTTGGAACATTTGTGGTTGGCTAAAGAATGTATGTAAAACAAACAGTCCGCCAAAGGAATGTCCAAACAAGCTTTGTTGCTGTGGATTGACTTTGATTTTTGCATGAACGGCAGGTTTCAGTTCTTTTTCTATAAATTGAATGAATTGGTCTGCACCACCATAGCTGTACTTGGCTTGTTTTTGAAATTCAGCCGATGCTTTAGGTGTGTAGTCTAAAGCCCGTTTTTCTACATCAAAACTGTTTTGCTGCGGGTAGCCAATCGCAACAATGGCGACAGGACTCAAACCCAATCGATTGGCACCACCACCTACTGATTTAGCAATATTGGCAGCACTCTCAAAAGCAGCATTACCATCCAATACATACAGAATTGGAAAACCTTGCTTTGGAGCTTCACCAGCAGGAACAGAGATCTGAATCAGATAATCATGTTTTGTATATTTAGATGCGATTACAAAGCTTTGTTGAATATTGGTTTGTGATTTGAGAGGTACTTTATTTGAACTCGTGGTGTTGGGTTGAGCAAAAGCCAAGGGTGTAGCCATGAGCAGAGCAAAAGTCAAAATACCAAGTCGTTTAAACATAATTTATTCGCAAGCAGTGAAATTTTGCTAGCAATATATAATGAAAATCATTATCAATAAAGTTTGGTAATAAAAAGAGTTAAAACTCAGCGTGTTTAATAGCTTAAAGTGTTGCTATACTAGCTCGGATAATCAATTCACAGATGAATTGTAATCCATTCTTATAGATGATTTTGCTGAGGCTGCATTCAATGGTAAACGATGGACAAAACACATCGAATTCACTTAATTTAGACCAAATTCGTAACGATATTGATAGTGTTGATCAACAAATCCAAGAGTTACTCAACCGCCGTGCCACGCTTGCAGAAGCGGTAGCCAAAGCGAAATTTGCATCCGAAGAAAATCCGCTGTTTTATCGCCCTGAACGTGAAGCGCAAGTGCTACGTAAAGTGATGGAGCGTAATCAAGGGCCTTTGTCTGATGCAACTATGGCGCGTTTGTTCCGTGAAATCATGTCAGCATGTTTGGCACTTGAAGCACCACAAAGTATCGCATTCCTTGGGCCTGAAGGCACTTATACCCATTCCGCTGTATTAAAGCATTTCGGTAAAGATGCGGTTGTGCGTCCATTGCCAACCATTGATGAAGTATTCCGTGAAGTTGAAGCGGGCAGTGCACATTATGGTGTAGTTCCAGTAGAGAACTCATCAGAAGGGATTGTCAACCATACCCTAGATTGCTTTAAATCATCGACAGTGAATGTGATTGGTGAAGTTGAACTGCGTATCCATCACCAGTTCCTGGTATCTGAAAATACCCGTAAAGACAGCATTAAGCAGATTTATGCACACCAGCAAACCTTGGCACAATGCCGTAAATGGTTAGATGCACACTATCCAGGGGTTGAGCGTGTTGCACTGAACTCAAATGCAGAAGCGGCGCGCCGTATTCGTAATGAATGGCACTCAGCAGCGATTGCATCTGATATTGCAGCAAGCATGTACAACCTTGAGATTTTACATAGCAATATTGAAGATAACCCTGAAAATACCACACGTTTCCTTGTGATTGGTCGTGAGAAGATTCCTCAAAGCGGGAATGATAAAACTTCGCTACTCATCTCTGCGCATGATCGTGCCGGTGCTTTACTGGAAATTCTTGCGCCATTTGCCAAGCATCAAATCAGCTTGACCAGCATTGAAACGCGTCCTGCCTTACCTGAGAAATGGGCTTATGTGTTCTTTATTGATTTAGAAGGACATATTGGTCAGGAAAATGTTGCAGCGGCATTGGAAGAAATTCGTCCAATGGTGAAAGAGTTACGTGTCCTTGGTTCGTATCCAATCGCTGTTTTATAATCCCGTTTTATCGTATGGATAGATGACTTCGGTATCTATCCATATCAAAGTCGTCTCATTAGGCAAATATGTTTTATGTCTCAACCATTATTTAAGAAAGTTGCATTTATTGGGCTTGGGCTGATTGGATCGAGTCTTGCTCGTGTGATTGTGGCAGAACAACTTGCAGCTCAAATTGTGGCTTCAACACGCTCAAAAAAAACATTAGAAGATGCTAAGGCACTCGGTCTTATTCAACACGGTTATGCAACACCTGAAGAAGCAGTTCGGGATGCAGATTTAATTGTTTTAGCATTGCCTGTTCGTGCGACACAAAAAGTGCTGGAACAGATCAAGCCTTATCTTGCAGACAATGTCATTATTACCGATGTGGGCAGTACCAAAGGTAATGTCGTTGAAGCGGCAAAAGCAGTATTTGGTGAAAGTCTACCAGTCGGTTTTGTACCAGGTCATCCGATTGCGGGTGCTGAACATACTGGTGTACATGCAGGAAAAGTTGACTTATTTGTCAATCATAAAGTGATTTTGACACCACTTCCGACCAGTGCTGATTGGGCGGTTGAAAAACTGATTCAACTTTGGTCTGCGGCGAAAGCAGAAGTGATTTGTATGGATGTCACCAAACACGATGAAGTGTTGGCACATACCAGTCATTTACCACATTTGATGGCATTCAATTTGGTCGAACAACTGGCAAATCGTGAAGATAATTTAGATATTTTCCGCTATGCTGCTGGAGGTTTTCGTGACTTCTCGCGTATTGCAGCCAGTGATCCACAGATGTGGCATGACATTTTCTTTGCCAATAAAACTGCAATTTTGAATGCTGTTGAGGGCTTTGAACAGCAATTGTCCGTTTTAAAGAAACTGATTGAACAGGAAGATTCGCACGCGTTGATGGGGCTGCTCGGGCATGCTCAAGCAGCACGTCAGCACTTTAACCATATGTTGGCCAAAAAACCTTTGATGGAGAAAAACAAGGTGACACAGCAATTTACCATTTTACCGGGAAAGAAAACGTTTACAGGTAAATTCACCGTACCGGGTGACAAATCTGTGTCACATCGCTCCATTATGTTTGGTGCGATTGCAGAAGGCACAACGCATGTGACAGGCTTCTTGGAAGGGGAAGATGCACTTGCAACTTTGCAGGCTTTCCGTGATATGGGTGTCAGCATCGAAGGGCCGAAGAATGGTGAAGTCACTATTCATGGCGTGGGCATGCAAGGTTTAAAAGCGCCAGCAAGCGCTTTGTATATGGGTAACTCAGGCACCAGTATGCGTTTGCTATCTGGCATGTTGTCTGCGCAGAAGTTTGATTCAGTGATGACCGGTGATGCATCATTGTCTAAACGTCCAATGGAACGTATTGCTAAACCACTTCGTGAAATGGGTGCACTCATCCAAACCACTGGTGAGAAAGGTACACCACCCGTCAGTATTGCTGGTAGTCAAGCCCTTAAAGGGATTCAATACGATTTACCAATGGCATCAGCTCAAGTGAAATCAGGCATTTTATTGGCGGGTTTATGGGCTGCGGGTGAAACTTCAGTGACTGAGCCAGAACCAACCCGTGACCATACTGAGCGTATGTTGCGTGCTTTTGGTTATGATGTGAAAACCGAGGGCAATAAAATCTCGCTTGTGGGGGGCGGCAAATTAGTCGGTACTGATATTCAAGTGCCTTCTGATATTTCATCTGCTGCATTTTTTATGGTCGGTGCTGCAATTACTGAAGGTGCAGATGTCATTCTTGAAGCGGTTGGGATAAATCCAACGCGTACAGGTGTGATTGAAATTCTTAAGCAAATGGGTGCTGATCTAACTGTAGAAAATGAACGTATTGCAGGTGGTGAACCTATTGCAGATATTCATATCAAAGGTTCTTGTACACTAAAAGGCATTCATATGCCTGAAGATCAAGTGCCGTTAGCAATTGATGAATTCCCTGCATTATTCATAGCGGCTGCTTGTGCAGAAGGCCAAACGGTTCTGACTGGTGCGGCTGAGCTACGTGTTAAAGAATCTGACCGTATCCAAGTGATGGCAGATGGTTTAAAAACCATGGGCATTGACTGTACCCCAACCGACGATGGCATCATTATTGAAGGTAAGGGTAAGTCTGGTGACTGGTCAGCCATTTTCACTGGCGGTGAAATTGAATCACATCATGACCATCGTATTGCCATGAGTTTCAGTATGGCAGGTTTACGTACTTCAGGTAATATCACCATTCATGGTACAGAAACTGTGGCAACCAGTTTCCCAACCTTCACCGAACTTGCAAATACAGCAGGTTTGGATTTACAGGTTGTGAATCCATAAGCTGATCTGGAAAGGCAGTGTTTAGCTTGATTAATTAAGTTAAATGCTGCTTTTTTTATAAGCATATTCATAAAAACAATTGGCTAAACATAAGGCGAAAACGCTTAAATAATAAAAAGGCTGAGTTTGTGGATGTACATATCTAATCGGGTCTAAATTTATCAATTTAGCTATAGAACTAAGACAATCAGCTAATCTATTAAAGACAATTGTATATATAATAATTCTTACCGTTCGCGTCGGATTTACTCTGTGATCCAGAGTTAAAACATAAAAATAGAGGGAATAGCATGAAAACGTTGCAATTTATAGCAGATTGCCCAAAACATGGGGTGGTTGATCATCCACCGAATGAATGCTATATCACGCAAGAGTACGTGGCTGCATTGCTGTATAAACAATTAGAACAATATGGCTTTGATGCACAACATATTCGTCATGAACATGAAAAAATTGAAGTGCGTATCGATAATCATCAATTACCGCTTTCAATCTTATGCTCACAGCAAGATACCGAAGGACATATTCTCTGTGAAATTTCAGCCAATCCACAGCAAGAACAAGCTTGGTTTGAGCGTATTGAAACACAAAGCATAATTCGCCAATTGGCTCAGGCTGTCGAAAATAGCTTAAAAGCAGAACATAGTTTTTCTCAGTTTGTGTGGAAAAGCTAAGTTCATTTTGCGAATACAATTTTAAATGAAGTGATTTAACAGCATCGCCGTTTGGGTGTATGGTGTATATTGGTTTAAACGCTTTATTTGAGAGTATAGGTGCATGATACAGATCGATTTTTCTAAATTATCACCCCAAATGGTTTGGCAACATTTTGAGACCTTATGTACGATTCCTCGACCATCCAAACATGAACAACAACTCAGACAACATTTAAAAGATTGGGCAGAGCAGCGCAACTTGGAAACCTATGTCGATGACATTGGTAATTTAATTATTCGAAAAGCCGCTACAGCAGGTAAAGAGCACGTTGCAGGTGTGATTTTGCAGGGACACTTAGATATGGTGACTCAGGCAAATCGTGGTACCCAACATGACTTTTTTAAAGATCCCATTCAACCTGTATTAAAAGACGGCTGGCTGGTTGCTGAAAATACCACATTGGGTGCAGACAATGGTATTGGTGTTGCACTGGCGCTGGCTGTATTAGAATCCAGCGATATCGCGCACGGACCGATTGAAGTTTTGCTCACCATTGATGAAGAAGCGGGAATGAGCGGTGCTCGTTTGCTTGAGTCAGGCATTTTAACTGGGCAATGGCTTTTCAATATTGATACCGAAGAATGGGGTGAGCTGTATCTTGGCTGTGCAGGCAGTATTGACCTAGAAGTAGGACAGCCACTTGAATATGAAACAGCACCTGCAAATTTGATTTATGTTGATCTGTTGGTATCAGGTTTAAAAGGTGGTCATTCAGGGGTTGATATTCATTTAGGTCGTGGTAATGCCAATGTGATTTTAGCCAATTTCCTCAATGACTATTTAGCGCAATCCAATGGTCGACTGGTTGAATTTGTCGGTGGATCAGCACGAAATGCCATCCCACGCGAAGCTGTGACAACGATTGCAATTAAAATAGATCAATTGGCTGATCTAGAAAAAGCAGTTGCAGCAACACAAGAGGAATGGCTGCAAAAGCTACAGGGCATTGATGAGCAGTTGCAGATCACCGTGCAGCAAAATGCCAATCAGATAAACGAAGTTATTACTTTACAGCAGCAACAAGCTTGGTTACAGGCCTTGGCAACGTGTCCTTATGGTATTGCACAGTGGAGTACTGCTTTACCCGATGTGGTTGAGACCTCGAATAATATCGGTGTGGTCAAACTCACAAAAGATGAAGCGAAAACTTTGATTATGGTTCGTTCGATGGTGAACCAAGAAGCAGTGACATTTGCACAAAACATTCAACAACACTTCGCCAATTTCCAGATTCAATCTGAATTAACGCCGTTAGTGTCGGGCTGGACACCAAATCCAGATTCGGCTGCATTGAAATGTTTACAACAAGCTTATCAGTCTGCATTTAAGATTGAGCCAAACTTGAAAGTGATTCATGCTGGTTTGGAGTGTGGCATTATCGCTGAACATTATCCGAATTTACAGATGGTATCGTTTGGCCCTGATATTCAAGGGGCGCATGCGCCAGGTGAGAGGGTTAAAGTAGATACGGTCGAGAAATGTTGGGAGTTATTGGTGACAGCTTTGGAAAGTGTGCGTTAACTGAATCTTAGAATCAGATCAGACCAATGATCCTGTCTTGGTCTGATCAATCAACGATAAATATTGTGTTGGTACATGTATTGTTAGCCAAACACCATTTTCTGCTTGATAAAACTCAAAGCCATCTTTATACATTTGCGGTGTGTTAATTAAGAAGAGTACAGGCTTACCGTAGCGTTGGCCTACATTCAAGGCCGTTTCTTTATTTTCACTTAGATGCACATAATGGCGCTGTCCTGCGATTAGGCCTTGCGTCTGAATTGAATCTATAAATCGACTCGCTGTGCCATGAAATAAATATTGTGGTGGCTCAAGCGCAATCATTTGCCGTTGTACGGTATGTGTTGAGTGGCCTTGAACAGCTCTGATCATCAAATCATCGTCTGAGATTTGGAAGCGTTTTTTATCATTTTGTTCGACGATTACATGGAGTAATGCTTCATCTAGACGAACGTCGTGTTGTTGCGCAGCTTCAATGAGCTCAGCAATTTTTGCCCAACCTTCTTGATCAAGCTGAAGTCCAATTTGTTCAGGCTTATGTCTTAATATGAGGCTTAAAAATTTGCTTATTTGAGTATGTTCTTTCATATTTAATATTCACTATTCTACGTTTACTTTGACCTGAAATAGCGTTTTATCCACCTCAATAAATTCAATTTCACAATCAATAAATTTTTCAATCATCGTGGCCTGAGTACGGGTATGTTTACTAATACATTGTGCAGTAAATTCACCGCCTTGACCCAATGCCATAGGCAATAACAATTGATCTGCTAAATACTCATCTACTACGGCTTGGGAATCAATATATTGCTTCACCTGTTCAGCCAAATGATTGGCAATTTGTTCTGCACTTTTACGCATTTCACCTAAAGCAGTAAATAGCTGAGAGTGGTGTTGATGCTCAACTTTGACATACGCCGTATTGCCTTGGCTAATTCCATTTAAATGGAACTGCTGCTGTGTATCCAGCTTTAGTCTTTTATCTAACGTTGCCAATTCCCGTTGTGCGATTTGTGCTTCTTCTGAAAGATTCAATACCGCTGCAAAAGCCTCAGTACTTTGTAAAGCGCCACGATCTAATAGATTTAACTTGTTTCGATGTAGCCATGGCTGAATCTTGATTTGAATTTCACCTGCACCAATTGGGAAGAAGCCTGCTTTATTTAACTTAAATTCGCTTTCGATCCCCAGCTTTGTGAGCGTAGGCAAAAAGCAATGCTCAATAAAATCAGCTGTTGGTGCAAGCGGATTGTGAGTACCACCTGTGATGGTGAGTTCACTGGCGTCATTTTGCAATAACAAAGCAGGCAACAGGGTTTGCAAAACCAGTGTTGTACTTCCTGCCGAACCAATCTGAAATTGGTATTTTCCACTTTGCACATGCTGTGGTGCAAAGTACAAGCGCTGGCTATGCAGTTCAGCACCTTCTATATAGGCTTGGCTAATCTGTTGAGATGCCTGTACACAGACTAAGTGTTGACGCATTAAGCCTGGTTTTTTACGCCCAGCACGAATGTTGATTAATTCAAATGCCTGACCTGTAATCATCGAAAGGGCAAGGGCGGTTCTTAAAATTTGCCCACCACCTTCACCTTGTGAACCATCAATCTGGATGGTTGCTGGCATATTTGCCAAAGCTTTATTCACGTCTATTTTCCTTATTTTGTAATTTAATGAACATACTGTCAGTACATGGTAATGCGAAGTAACGCGTGACTTTGCTTTCGGCAAAGGTTTACTCGGTACATGGTGCTGAGCCTAATCTGTGAAGATTGATGCACGGCTCACATGCTGCCATAGCCGCCTGAATTATTTTCAATCCCTCAGATCGGAGTAAAGCGGGATCTTGTACTCGCCCAGTATGCCCAAACTGTGATTGTGAACTCAATTCACAAAATCTGTTGTTTATTCGACTAAATCAATTTGCCAATTGGCAGCCTGAATTTTGATATTTAAATCACGTAATTTCGCGCTGATATCATCGGCTTGTTTTTGCAAGCTAGAGACAGGGATAACCTTCTGCCATTTGATCTCGCGTGAACTATAACGATCAGGTTCACGATGGGTATTGGCAATCGCATCAATGAGAATCTTATGCTGCTCAGCATAACTATCACGTAAGCTTAATAGGGACAGCAGGATTTTGCCATCCTCTAATTTTGCTTGTGCATTGGTCAAATGAATACGACAAATCAATTGATTGCTTTCTTGGGTTAAAGCAAACACCTGTTTGATCAGTTCATTTGGATCTTCACTCGGTTCATCGCCGTCTTGTACCAATACATTGGCGTTGATCCGTTGTTTTAATGAAGCGAGCTTTTTTTGTTGATCGCTTCGCAGTAAAAGTGCTTCTGCAAGTTTCATCTTTTATTTTCCTAAAAAATTTATTCTTTAATCTGTCGAGCTTGCAAGTAGTAAACAGCCTTTATTTTGCTGTGGTGAATAGATGGTTAAGCACCAATTACCCGACCATTCTCGGCTGGGTTCAAAATAATCATTCCATTCAGAATCATTATCTCGACCACTACCTGGGTAGCCAACCCAATCATATATTTCACAGTCTTTTTCAGTTAAAAGACATAATTGCGTGAATTTTTTGAAGAATGCGACTCGATTAGAATGGGCAAGGGTTGTTCCATATGGTGGATCAATGACTGACTCTAACAAGTTCAAAAACCAATTATGTCCAGAGAATAAATTAGGTTTGTCTAAACTATCAATATCTACAAGAGTGCTATCTAATTTCTCAATGATTAAAGTGTTTAAGTCCAATTCTTTTTCTATTGCTAAATGTTCACAATTCAATAGCATCTGTTGATGAATAGCGAGTGTATTCGAAGATTCTGTTTGATCTACGATATCAAACAAAGAAACTTCAAATACGACGTGTATGGCATCAAGATCAGATTGTAATTCTTTGCTCTTCAAATGATTTAATTGGACAAACATATGTTCACCTTCTGCTTATGCTTAGGTATTTAACCCTTAACACAAACCACTTGTCTTAATGTATACACCACTTCAACCAAATCCTGTTGAGCTTTCATCACATCTTCAATCGGTTTATAGGCCGATGGAATTTCATCAATTACAGCAGCATCTTTACGACATTCCACACCTTCAGTCTGCGCAATCTGATCTTCCACGGTAAAACGTCGTTTTGCTTCAGCACGGCTCATTACACGACCTGCACCATGCGAACATGAACAGAACGACTCCTGATTTCCAAGTCCACGAACAATAAAGGATTTGGCACCCATGGAACCTGGGATAATTCCATATTCTCCTAAACGTGCACGTACAGCACCTTTACGGGTCACCATCACTTCTTCGCCATAATGTTCTTCCTTTTCCACATAATTATGGTGGCAATTCACGGCTTCTAATCGTGCTTGGAATGGCTTTGGAATAATTGTTGCTAAAGCTTTAATCGCAGACTGCATCATGATTTCACGGTTTTTCATGGCAAAGCGTTGTGCCCAACCCACAGCAAACCAGTAATCATCAAAATGCTCAGTACCTTCAACTAAATAGGCCAGATCTTTATTGGGTAAGTTAATAAAGTGCTTTTGCATATCTTTACGTGCCAGCTCGATAAAATGATTACCGATGGCATTACCCACACCACGTGAACCTGAGTGCAACATAATCCAAACATGATCGTGTTCATCTAAACAGATTTCTACAAAGTGATTTCCTGTTCCTAAAGTTCCCAACTGCTTACGGTTATTGGTATTTTTTAGGCGAGGATGCTTCGCACAGATGAACTCAAAATCTGCAACTAAATCAGCCCAAGCTTGATCGACCATTTCAGGTGGCGTTTCCCAAGAACCTTTATCTCGTCCACGGCCTTTGGTCATTCCATGTGGAATCAAGCGCTCAAGCTCAGTACGTAAAGCATATAGGTTATCGGGTAAATCCGACGCGGTTAAGTTGGTACGTGTCGCCATCATTCCACAGCCGATATCGACACCTACGGCAGCAGGGATAATCGCACCTTTGGTGGGAATCACACTTCCGATAGTTGCACCTAGGCCAAAGTGAACGTCTGGCATCACCGCCATCCATTTATAAATAAAGGGCATTTGTGCGGTTTGCAGCAATTGTTGTTTTGAGTTTTCATCGACTAGTACGCCATTGGTCCACATTTTCACAGGCATACTTTTGCCATTTTGTAGAACCTGATAGGCGCGTTGTTGCTGTTCTTGTTCAAATTGAGCTTGTTGGTTGATTTGTTCAACGACAGACATTTTCATTTTCCTTTCAAAGCCTGCCTGCCAAGCGTTTGCAGGCAGGTGATATTCACAAGATCCCAATGATATTGTGTGCTTATACTATTGCAGCGACTGTGCCAACTTTTTAAATGCATCTATTAAAATATCTTATTTTATTGATAATAAATAAAATATTTTATTTTTCTTAGATTCTTTGGATTGTTTTTGGTATATAGTTTAATAAATTTGCTATTATTTTAGATATTTTTATATCTTAAAAGATATTTTAAATTTATAAAAATTCTTAATTTTTCGAGCGAATTTTAGCTCGTTTGCAATTTGTTGTCATAAGGTATTGATGAGTGCATGATTTAGGAGAGAAATGCTGGTTTCTATTTGATATCCAGCGTCGTCATTTCTCATTTGAATTCTATATTGCTGCTTTAGTAAATAGATGGGGTGCTGTTTGATATATTTCAGATGAAAATCTGTTGTCTGGTTTAGATGTGAGTATGTCTTTGTTTAAGGTCATGCTATAAACATAACAAAACATCAATAAATTGCTAAATCTTATGGATCTTTTCGTTATTTAGTCTCGATTATTTTATTTGTTGCAGGGGTATTTTGTGTTGTGCAATTCCTGTTGGAGGATTTTAATCTCGTATTTCTTGCGCTAAGTACTGTTTGTTTCCTATTTGCTTATTGGGTGAAACCAAAGCGAGAAAACCGAGGTGGTAGAAGTGATGCTTGGGATTGGTTCGATTTGATCGATATTTCTATTGAACTTATTTATCGGATCATCACCTTACCAGTTCGCCTAATACGAAAAATATTTGATTTCTTTTCGCCTGATATTCCATAAGGAGGGGGGATCTCAATCAACAAGGAGGATAAACACTTCTTTTCCTTAGCTGCCTTATCTATAAAAATAGATATACAACTACGCACGATTTTGCTATGTAGTGCTTATCGCATTTGATTGAGATTAAAGAGGATCATCACAACAAAAATAATGAGACTTTCCTTAAAAAAGGATTAGAGATTTGAACTCTATGCTTTCGCATTCACCATGTAGTCCCATTGGCATTTGTGATGATGCGACATAAACAAAATTATCTAAGACTTAAACCATTATGTCTTAATTTAGACGACTGCATACACTGTAGATGCAGATGAGAGTGGTTACTCACATTTATGGGGTGGGATGTAGTCCTAAACGCATTTTATGCCGTACCATAAAAAATATGCAAACAATTAATCGCCAAGACAACTCTTCCACTGCGTTTCCCTTTCCGCCATTGATCGAGGTCGATCAAGATGGACTCGAACCATCAAGTTATTGCTAACGGTGAACCCCTTATTGTAGTCCTGACTGCATTTTGCATAGACCAGTAAACAAAATGATAAGACCTTTTATACATGGCTCTACCCAATTGAGCTACAAACTGATTTGCATCAATTTGAAGGGACTTGAACCCTCAACAAATGTAGTCCTATCTGCATTTTACTGGTTGGTTGTAATAACAAGGTGTAATGAAACGTTTTATCTACAGGATGTAGTTCCATCGGCATTTATTACAACCATTCCTCGCACAACAATAATGATGAAACATCGAGCCAGCTTTCACTGAGCTATCTTGGAAGGATAGTGATGTAGTTCCATCTGCATTTGTGCAATTTTGATTATAGGGTAGCAAGTTGAGTATAGAAACAAAAACATTGGAAAGATGTAGTTCCTAAAGCATTTACCCTATTTACAGACCTGACCAATCAAGTCGGTAATTTGCTTTGTTCAATTTCATTGATCCAGTGATCAGCGTGCATTTTACCCTGCGAAAATAAATCAATCAGCGTAAATACATGGTCACTAAAACCACCAATATTCATCACATCAGTACGTTCAGGTACTTGAGTGTGTGTATAAGGCTGTAAATCTACGCAGACCAATTTTGCTTCTGGGCAGCGTTGTTTTAAAATATCCCATTCATACAACATGCCTGTTTTATGGCGTGTTCGTAACTGGTCAGCCCAAGACTCATTGTCTGAAAAATAAATCATCAAATCGACAGCTGCCTGATCTCGATTGAGTCGATTTAATGGAATGCTGCAATCCGTTCCACCGCCACCAAGCGCAGCAAATTGTTTGGCGACTTCAAAAATAGAGCGTGTTTTACCACCTGTGAAAACCTGTTTTAATCGACCAAATAAGCTTGCTTGATCAGATTCATTTTCCACAATATTCAATGAATGAAGTTGTGTATCAAACGGCATAATTTCAATGTCAGGATTTACTTGCTTTAACGCACAGGCAAATAACGATGCCACATCGACACAACGTAATACTGATGTTGCACCTTTGCGATAGCCTGTCACAGGGCTTGCCATTGAGCCTGAAACATCAACCGCAACCATCACACGACCAGTGAGGCGAGGCACATTTTGTAAAGCGGCTTGCATCACCTGTTCCAAAGACTGCTGTACAACTTGAGGGACAGCATCATCCAATGCCGACCAAGTTGTCATTAATTGATAGGGCAAAACTCGGCTTTTGCGAATCATATCCTGATCTTGTAATTTATTTGCAATGATTTCATCCATGCCTTCGATTTGAAATACACCATGACGAGCAAAAGTATTCAAGTTCATTCTTAACATCTGCCAACCTCCATTTTTAGCAATCTCAGCCCATTGTTGTGCTGAAAGCTGTAAATTGGTGAGAAGTTGCATTGGCAAGTCAGGAACATCTTGGCTTAAACCTTGACGGAATTTTTCTAAGGCTTGAACTTTGGTAGGCAACTGCTCAAGCTCGTATTTTTTACCTAACACATAAGCAAAGAATGCCTCCTGAGCGACATCTTTAGGCTTTGGGTGAGTCATTTTTAATACATCTGCTAAAGAAGGTTGATTGCCAATATTAGCTGCCAACAATTGATTTTCATTGGCATTGATCAACCATTGATTGATCATTTTCTTTGGCAAGCTACCCAAAGATTTGCGTTGTACCACACCTGAACGCATGATTTGTACAAAATTACGCAACTGTTTGCCATTATCAATCACCAATGGAAAGACTGCTTTAAATAAGGTTTGATCACGTTGTGATAAAATGGCCAATAATAAAACAGGCATGTCTTTCATGTAGTTATTTTGGCGGGTATAAACTGCCGTTTTAGCAATAAATTCTGCATCAATATCTTGTGTTAGTACCAATACCTGATCCAACTGCATTTGTGCCGTTTGATAAAAGGTGTGATTCAACGTACCTGTTGCTGCAAGTTGAGCTAAGGCTTGACGGTGATTTAGTTGAAATGCACGACCGCCAGCTTCATTGTTGATCAATTGTTTTTTAGTTGCCTGAGAGGCAAAAATTGTCTGGTTTACCATGACCCATCCTCTATGAATTTTAAGTTGTTGTCTCTTGGATGTGTTATTGCAGTGACTGTGCCAACTTTTTAAAAACCAACTATAAATTTTTTAAAGTATTGATAATTAAATAAAATTAAATTTTAAATATTTTTCTGGAGTATATGTATTGTTGATATTATTGATATTAATATATCTTTTGGGATATATTAATATTTTAAAAGATATATAATCTGTGCTGAGATTTTATTGATAGATCATATATCAGGGGATCTATTAGGATTTGTCGATTTTTGAAAGTTGACCTGTCTCATCTAAGCTAAATTGATCGAAATCATGGGCTAAATAGAAGTTTCCTTGATAGAAAGCTTGCACTTCCTCTGCAATGGCTTGCTGTCCAGCATTATCTTGATGTCTTGGACTAAAGTGCGTCAGGATTAGATTGCTTAGGCCTTGTTGCTGAGCGAATTCTGCAACCATCTTTGCTGAACTATGCATTGGGCCTGAACCGACTTTATCTAAAGCGGCTTGCGTGTAGGTGCTTTCGTGAATCAAAAGTTGAGCATCTTCGCAAGCCTGTGCCAATAATTCAGGACAGTCATTATCGCCGCCGACGATGGCATGTGCGCGTTGTATCTGTAACTGGGTAAAATCGGCTGCTTTTAAAGTTTGTCCATTAAATTGAATGTCCAGACCTTGTTGTAAATCGCCCCAAGCTTTTCCTTTTGGTACGCCGAGTTGAATTAAAGCCTGCGTATCTAATTTTTTTTGAGTGTATTGCACAATCATACTAAATGCGAAACTGGGTACACGATGACTGAGTGGGTGAGCTTGAATTGAAAGATTATCCGTCAGTTGCTGTATCTGGGTCGCTTCATTTACTTCAATAAAGTGGAGTGGGTAAGGTAAATGTAAATCGGTCAGTTGTGCTGTGACTGCAATCCATTGTTGAATTTCTTTGGGAGCAATAATGGTTAAAGGTGCAGTACGGGCATTCATACCTGCACTTGCAAGTAAGCCAACTAGGCCATAACAGTGATCGCCGTGAACATGGCTAATGCAGATCGCGATTAAGTTTTGTAATGAAAGTTTGGCCTGTTGAATGCGATGCTGTGTGCCTTCGCCAGCATCGACCAATATCCAGTCTTTATTCTTGCTGTTGCGGATGGCCAAACCAGAAACGTTGCGTGTCAGTGTGGGTACACCAGATGATGTGCCTAAAAAAGTAAAATGAAGCATCTTGTTGGTATTTTTTAATGAAAAGGTTATTGTATATGAAACTATAAAATTTTATAGAAAATGATGTGCAAAGATCATAAGATCAATAAAAAGATTTAAGGGCATAGCCTCAAATGAGTAAACTAGGATGTGTATGTGGTCATGTGATTGTTGATCAGACAGATCAAATTCCATACAAAGCTTCTTTTATTACTGATGTTGATTTATTTGATTTTTATGATGCAGTTGACGACACGATGAATACGCCTTTAAATCATAAACAGACATTTTCTGAGCAGTTTATAGATAGGTTTATACGATATTCTGCAGATATGTATGAATGTACGCAATGTGGGCGATTATGGATAGGTATTGGAAATAATCAGTTTAAGGCTTTTCTTCCTGAATCAGGGAAATATCAAGCTATTTTAAATATTCAACATGATAGATTTAAATGAATAAAAAAACCGTTGTGATTGGCTTTGTAGGTTCTACTTTAGATCAAGGAAAGCGTCCTGATCGATGGCAACGCTGGCGTCCGACTTTGAGCCTTCTGATGCATGAAGATTTGATTGTGGATGAATTGGTACTCTTGCATGATCGACAACATCATAATTTAGTTAAATTTATTGCTGAAGATGTGCAGGATGTGTCGCCATCGACTACCGTGTCAGGTCAGCGAGTGAGTATCCGTGATCCTTGGGATTTTGCCGAGGTCTATGGTGCGCTGTATGACTTTGTAAAAACCTATCCATTTGATATTGAAAAAAATAACTATCTTTTGCATATCACGACAGGCACACACGTTGGTCAAATCTGTTGGTATCTATTAGTCGATGCCAATTATTTGCCTGCCAAGCTGATTCAAAGTGCACCCAATCAACAAAAAACACCAGAAGGTGAATATCGTATCATTGATCTGGATTTGTCTCGCTATGATGTTCTCAAGCAGCGTTTTGAAGATGAACAACAACAAAACTGGCAGCAACTAAAAGCCAATATTTCAACTTATAACCCTGAATTTAATCAACTGATCACTGAAGTTGAATTGGTGGCAACACGTTCCAGCGCACCGATTTTGATTATGGGTGCAACAGGGGTTGGAAAATCGCATTTAGCCAAACAAATCTTTCAATTAAAGAAAGATAAGTTTCATTTGAATGGCCGCTTTATTGATGTCAACTGTGCGACCTTACGTGGTGACAGTGCCATGTCGAGTTTGTTTGGTCATGTCAAAGGAGCATTTACAGGTGCAGCGGCTTCGCGGACAGGTCTATTAAAAAGTGCCGATCAGGGGATTTTGTTTTTGGATGAAATTGGGGAGCTTGGGCTAGATGAGCAAGCGATGCTGCTCAAGGCGTTGGAGGATAAATCCTTTTTTCCTGTCGGAAGTGACAAAGAGGTTCAGGCAGATTTCCAGCTGATTGCAGGAACAAATCGAGATCTAAGAACTGAAGTGCAGGCAGGTCGTTTCCGAGAGGATTTATGGGCGCGATTGAATACATGGACTTTCTTTTTACCCAATCTTAAAGATCGAATTGAAGATATTGCTCCGAATATTGAATTTGAGTTGCAACGCTTCGCGGCAAATCAGCAACGCCAATTACGCTTTCAACGTGATGCACTCGATGTGTATTTGAAATTTGCCAAGTCTAAAGAAGCATTATGGCAAGGCAATTTCCGTGATTTAACTGCCAGCGTGACGCGATTAGCGACATTATCCAGTGGTGAGCTGATCCGTTCAGAAACAGTCGAAAAAGAGATTCAGCGTTTAAAGCAGTTGTGGTCGATTCAAACCACACAAAGTGAATTTAAGAAAAAGGATGTTCTACTCAAGTATTTAGATCAAGCGCAGTTGAGCGAGATCGATGAGTTTGATCAGATTCAACTGCGTGGGGTGCTGCAAGTCTGTGAAAATGCCAAGTCGATGGCGGATGCTGGACGTCAATTGTTTGCAGCTTCACGCCAACAACGTAATACCACCAATGACAGTGACCGAGTCAAAAAGTATTTGGCTCGGTTTGGCTTAAGTTGGGGGGATTTTCAGTAATCATTCAACTGGATGGTTTTTCTTTATTTGGGGTTGGTTAGGTAGAAATTCTAAGTTCCAGAGCTTTTCGGCATGCCGGCCAATCCACCAGAACGAAACAGCGAGCAAGATAAAGAAAATGGCTTTGTGCATGCCATTCCAGAAGAACTCAAAATACTTGGTGTAGAGGTTAATAAATAAGAAGGTGATACCAAAACCACGTGAGGTGGCATCATCATGTTTTAAACCATAGACAATCGCGATGATGGCAATAAACGCGAATAAAACACCCCAATGCAACAGCTCATATTGTTTAACGCTATACCAACTACTCAAATCCCCATAATTGCCAAAGATCGAGAGGATCCATAAGGCAATAAACAGGTAGAGTAGGCCCATGACATAAGTTGAATGTGCAAAGTCTTTAAAATGCGCATAACGTTTAAACAGCAAGCTTAGACCAATCAGTGCGCCACCAAACAAGACAAAGCGTAAAGGAAAGTTCATCCCAAGATAATAAGCACCCCAACCTGACATATAGCCTGTTTCCGTCCCAAACCATGAGCCGAGTGATAGCAGCGAAAACACCCAGATCAGTTTAGAAGGGAACCAGAAGGCAAGTGCCGCATAAATGATGGTGGAGAGCAGAAATAATAAAGAGAAATGTCCACTACCAGTATCGATGGCTTGGCCAAAATAGGCGACAGACGCTGCGGTAGAGAGCACGCCTGCAAAAATAATCGCTTCATTGCTAAATTGATGCAGCGGTTTGGTTTTGCGTCGATGATAGGCAAAGCCATAAAAGGTTGCTGCAACCACAGCAAAAATCAAACAAGGAATGATTTTGGAATCAATAAAGATTTTTTCAATCAATTCCATTAAAAATTTATCGGCGGTAATTGCAGCAATGGCAATTACGGCACAAATCATTGAAATCCAGAATGAGTATTTTGCTAAACGTTCCCAGTCAAAAGGCCGAATCGAAAAACTTTGATTTAAATCATTGGCAACATCGGGCGTAATCGTGCCTTGTTGTTGCCATTGCTCAATGGTTTGCTTTAAAAAAAGTCCCTGTTTTTTATTTAATTTCATTATGAAAGAACCCGAATGTCTGTATATCTATACTGATATAACAGACATTGGATTCAAAACACGTATATTTTTCTTAGTAATTTGTTGTTAAGTCTACAGTTTTAAAAAACGAGCAATGACTTGGCGCAACTGTTTTAGATAACCTGTAAAGAAATGATTGGCGCCTGGCAAAATTGTGATCGGATGTTTTTGTGGTTTTGCCCACGCGATCATATCTGAGAGCAGGGTAATATCATCCTGCTCACCATGAACAAAGAGAATGTCGCCGTCAATTGCAGGGGTTTTATAATGACGCAAATCAACCACAGAGCCTGTAGGTAAGCCACATAATACCAACTGTTTAGGACGTAATTCATCGCTGAGTTGTGCTTGGCATTTTGCCAGTACATGTGAACCAAAGCTAAAGCCACCTGCGTAGAAGGTTAAACCTGCATGCTTTTCACGGGCATATTTAATCACAGCCATGATGTCATCAGTCTCGCCGTGTCCTTGGTCATGTGTGCCTTCACTCCCAGCTAAACCACGAAAACTTGGACGATACACAATACAGCCCATTTCATTGAAAATCTGAGCCAATAAAACAGGGACCTTGTGATGAGGTGTACCACCTTGTAAAGGATGTGGGTGGCAGACGACAGCAAAACCTGTGATTTCACCTTGGGGTTGATCAACAAACATTTCGATTTGACCAACAGGACCTTGGATGAATAATTGCTCAGACATAAGATACGCAATGGATAATGGAAGAATCCACTATTTTACCGATAAAACTGAACGAGAACACGAATTGGCATTAAAAATTATCAACTGTTATAGTTTCACTAAGATAAATTTATTTTTGATTGATTATGCTTGCTTTAATTTCTCCTGCTAAAACACTTGATTACACCACAGCCTTACCTACAGATACGCACACTCAGCCACGTTTATTGGCACAATCTCAACAGTTGATTGATGTATGTCGTAAACTTTCGGCAACTGAAATCGCATCCTTGATGACAGTAAGCGAGAAAATCGCCAATTTAAATGTAGAGCGTTTTCGTGACTGGAATGCTGATTTTGATTTTTCCAATGCACGTCAAGCCTTGTTTGCATTTAAAGGGGATGTGTATACTGGTTTAGATGCTTATTATCTAAAAGACCAAGATATTGATTTTGCCCAACAGCATTTACGTATGCTGTCTGGTCTGTATGGTTTATTGCGTCCGTTGGATTTGATGATGCCGTACCGTTTGGAAATGGGGACTAAATTGAAAAATACCCGTGGCCATAATCTATATGAATTTTGGGGCAGTATTATCACCGATCAAATTAACCACGATTTAGCTGAAATTGATGCAAAAGTATTGGTAAATTTAGCTTCTGACGAATATTATAAATCTGTGAATGAAAAGAAAATTCAGGCAGAAATTATCAAGCCTGTATTCTTGGATCAGAAGAACGGAAAATATAAAGTCATTAGTTTCTATGCGAAAAAAGCGCGTGGTCTGATGGCAAGATACTTGATTGAAAATAAATTAAGCCAAGTAGAACAATTAAAAGCATTTGATAGTGAAGGGTATTACTTTGATGCTGAAAGTTCATCGAATAAAGAATTGGTCTTTAAGCGAGATGAACAACACGCAGCTTAGTTTTGCCCTAGGCAGGGTGGGATGTTAACCAAAGAACATTTATTAAAACATGCGATATCGTCTGATCGAGTTAAAGTCAAAGGGCATTTGACAGAACCTCGAAGTTATGGGGTGTATGCATTGCCGCTTGATCGAGATGGTACTCGACGATTCCGATTTGGTAATCATCCTATGCGCCAACAGGAACTGAAACATGAGTTTGGTTCCTGTACCTTGTATCAGCTTTTTTTAGAGCGTAAAGATGCTGAATCATTGGCAAAGTGGCTGAATAAAGAAATCCAATGAGGATGAGCAATGCCACAATATTTAACTTCATTAGAAAAATCATGGTTTGAGCTGCAGCAGCATTATTATTTTTCTGAACCGCAGAAAGTTTTTAATAAGTTGATTGCTGCCTACAGTGAAAAGCAGCGGGCTTATCATACGCTGCAGCATTTGTATGAATGTTTGGCTTTATTTGACACGATTCGAGCTGATTTAAATGATGGGCATGCAGTTGCATTGGCGCTCTGGTTCCATGATGCAGTTTATGATCCGCAAGCGAAAGATAACGAGTTGAAAAGTGCTGAGCTGTTCGAGCAGTATTTGGCTCAAGATTTACCAAACGATATTGTTCAAAAGATAAAGCGGTGGATTGTTGCCACGCAAAAGCATGCATCGACAGATGAGTTGGATTTACAGTTTTTACTGGATATTGATTTGGCGATTCTAGCGGCTTCGCCAGAGCGTTTTACGGAGTATGAACAGCAGATTCAGCAGGAATACGCTTGGGTTGATCCAGATGTCTATTTGATTAAAAGAAAAGAAGTCCTAGCGCATTTTTATCAGACAGAACCGCTGTATCAAACTGAATATTTCCAACAGAATTTTGAGCAAAGGGCGAAAGGGAATTTAAAGAATATAATAGAATAAATAATTAAAACGAAGCCTTTGAGTAATAAGTGAAAGATTTAACATTAGAGATAGCTGAGGGGAAGCTTAATATCCGTGTGGCTGCTTGGATAGAACACGAAGACCAAATTTTGGTTTCTACATTTCCAGATGGAAGCATCTCTTTGGTCGGAGGGCGATTAAAGTTTTCAGAAACTACTTTAGAAGGGGTCCAGCGAGAAGTATTGGAGGAAACCGGAGAAGATTTTAATTCACCTGTGCTTTTCGCGGTCGTTGAAAACTTTTTCTATGATTCCGTCATCGGTCGACATTTCCATGAGTTTCTTTATATTTATAAAGGTCATATCCACACAAAAGCTAGTTATGTTGATGACTCTAATGCTGCTCAAGTGATTTCATGGATGCCAAAGAGTGAGATCAAACTGCTAAAGCCAGATGTTTTAAGTGACCTTGCTTTACGATCAAGTGAGCATGTTGTTCATCTCATTAATCTCGAGTCAAGATAAAATCATCATCGCATTAAAAAAGGAGCTCAAAAGCTCCTTTTAATCTTTCTTTTCTTACTTAAAGAAATAACCTGTTTCAGGTGAGCTCGCATTCGCCATACGCTTACGTGGCATACGACCTGCTAAAAATGCTTCACGACCTGCTTCAACCGCTTTCTTCATGGCTGAAGCCATTAAAATTGGATTTTGCGCAGCTGCAATCGCTGTATTCATTAATACGCCGTCGCAACCCAATTCCATTGCAATCGCCGCATCACTGGCAGTACCAACACCAGCATCAACTAACACGGGAACTTTGGCATTTTCTTTGATGATTGAAATGGTGTGTGGATTGAGAATACCGAGACCAGAACCAATTAAGCTACCCAAAGGCATGATCGCAACACAACCCATACTTTCAAGTTCTTGAGCAACAATAGGGTCATCTGAGGTATAAACCATGATTTCAAAGCCATCGTCAATCAAGGTTTGTGCTGCTTTAAGCGTTGCAGTGACATTTGGATATAAAGTTTTTTCATCACCGAGCACTTCTAACTTCACCAAATTGTGACCATCAAGCAGTTCACGGGCTAGCATACAAGTCCGAATCGCGCTATCTGCATCAAAGCAACCTGCGGTATTTGGCAGGATTGTGTATTTCTCAGGTGGAATCACAGAAAGCAGATTTGGTTGATCGGCATGCTGACCAATGTTTACACGACGAATTGCAACGGTGACAATTTCAGCACCACTGGCTTGAATGGCTAAATCAGTTTCATTGAGATCTTTATATTTACCAGTTCCGACCAATAAACGTGATTGGAAAGTACGTGAACCAACAATTAAAGGGGAATCTTGCATGGGCTTACTCCATTTTTAGCCGATTAGCCGCCACCAACAGCTTGAATAATTTCAATACGATCTTCAGGAGCAATTGTTGTTTGCTCAAGTCTACTTTTCGGAATAATCTGTTGGTTCTTCTCTACAGCAAAGCGTTTGCCTTCTAAGGCTAAGCTTTGAATCAATTGCTGTAGATTTTCACAAGACGTGTCTGTTGACTCGCCATTTAAATAGATGTGCATGATCAATCCTTATTTCGCATGCTTGATTGCTTGCCATGCGAGTAACAGCCAGCCCGCTATCATAAACGCACCGCCAATCGGTGTAATCGCACCTAAGATTCGAGGTAGGCCGAGCGCCATAATGTATAACGAACCGCAGAAAAAGATGATACCAATTTGCATCAAAATAAAAGGAATTTTTATTGGGAATGTTGCTGTGGTTTTATGCAAAACACCTAAAATCAGTAAGCCGAGCCCATGATAGAAAAAGTATTGAGTTGCTGTTCCCCACCAAGCGAGTTGCTCTGGGGTTGCAAATGATTTGAGTCCATGAGCACCGAAAGCACCCAACATAACTGCAAGCGCAAGGTTAAGCGCCGAGATAGCTATCCACATAATGGCAATGGAACTGGAAATTTGATGAACAAAGTTAACATATTCGAGGGCTTAAACAAAGCCAGATAAAACAAAAGGGCATTAAAGCCCTTGTGTTTGGTTTGATTTTAACTTGCAGACATCGCAGTTTTGATCTTTTCCATTGCATTTTTTTCAAGCTGGCGAATACGTTCTGCGGAAACATTATATTCTGCAGCCAGTTCATGCAAGGTTGATTTGTCATCATCTAACCAGCGACGTTGTAAAATATTCCGTGAACGATCATCTAGCTGATCCATTGCCTCATGCAAGGCAGTGGTGCTTTGTTCTTCGTAGTCTTCTTCTTCAACTAATCGAGCAGGATCGTAACGATTGTCCTCGAGATACAGTGCAGGTGCTGTATGGGGTGTATCGTCATCGTCATCGCCTTGAGCTTCAAAAGCAGCATCATAAGCGGTTAAGCGACCTTCCATTTCGAGTACTTGCTCTGGTGTGACATTCAAATCATTGGCAATTGATTTCGCTTCTTCCAAAGTGAGTCGTTTGCTTGATTTTTTAAGGCTACGTAAGTTAAAGAATAATTTACGTTGTGCCTTGGTCGTTGCGATTTTGACAATACGCCAGTTACGAATCACATATTCATGTATTTCGGCTTTAATCCAGTGCACTGCAAAAGAAACTAAGCGAACACCCATATTTGGATCGAAGCGTTTGACCGCTTTCATTAATCCAAGGTTACCTTCTTGAATGAGATCGCCTTGTGGCAATCCGTAACCTGCATAGCTACGTGCAATATGTACCACAAAGCGTAGGTGTGACATTACCAATAGTTTGGCAGCATCAAGATCTTGGTCATAATAATAACGCTCAGCAAGTTCTTTTTCCTGCTCGGCCGTTAGAATTGGAATTTGATTGACAGTACTGATATATGCACCAAGGTTTACGCCTGGCGCAGACAATGACAGGGGCATCAATTGATTGCTGCTGTCAGTAGTCATGGAGTCTCCTTATAGGATGGTATTTAAGTCAACAATTTCATCTTAATGCGAATGTTATTCATCACTAAGGAAATTTGAGTATAGAAATGTAAAGTTAACTATTTTATCTTTACCAAGAGTTTAGCAAAGAATCACATAGATTCAATTAAATAGTGAAATTCATTGTCTGAAATTTTTTGTGTCTGGCATTGAAGTTGCTGAATTTGGCAATATCGTGTTACATCAATTTCACTGTGCGGGTCAGAAGATTTCAATAGATATTGTTGTATGCCGTTGGCTTTCTTTAGTGCGCGCTTTAGCATGAGCAAAGGCATGGGGCAAGGTTGCCCTAAGGCATCAATAATGATGAGAGTATCGGGTGTGTCGGTCATATTCATTTAAATCACTTTATTCAGAATTATCTTAACAAATTTTTGCGTAATTTTTGAGAGGAAAATTTCATTAAAAAATTAGCTAAATTATTGAAAAAAACAGATAGAAATATCCTTAATAACTAAAAAAACTTCTATTAATTGTGATAAACCCATGATAAGCTCGATGCGTTTTAGAAAGTTGTTTAATGCAATTTAATTGTTTTAAACTCTATAACAAATGGATGTAACCGGAAATTGTTGATAGTTTTACAGAATGATTACAAGCTTTAAAATTATAAATATTTTAAAACCTTGTTGGCTCTGCTGTTTGCAACACCGGAAGGTCCTTATCTTTCAATATCTGAGGATTGACTTATGACAGCTCGTGAACAAGGCGTAGTAAAGTGGTTTAACGACACTAAAGGCTTTGGTTTTATTCAGCGTAATGGTGGTGATGACGTATTTGTTCATTTCCGCGCAATTATGGGTGATGGCCACCGTTCTTTACGTGACGGCCAACGCGTAGAATTCAGTGTTGTTCAAGGACAAAAAGGTTTCCAAGCTGAAAACGTTCAGCCTTTAGACTAATTTGTTGCCTTAACGCAATATAAAAACGCTCCAATGTAATTTGGGGCGTTTTTGTTTTTTATGGTTTATAATAGCGACTTTCTTTTGGTCGTTGATGGTTTGAGAGCATATATGACATCTGGTTTTGAAACCTTAAATTTACATCCGCAGCTGAAGAAAGCGATTGATGCTTTGGGTTTTACAAAAATGACCCCAATTCAGCAAAAGGTTTTAAAATATACATTAGCAGGGCATGATGCCATTGGTCGAGCGCAAACAGGTACGGGGAAAACTGCTGCCTTTTTGATTAGTGTGATCAATGATCTACTCAATAATCCAGTGCAAGAGCAGCGTTTTCGCGGTGAACCACGTGCATTGATTTTAGCGCCGACCCGTGAGTTGGCATTGCAGATTGAGAGTGATGCGCAAGCATTGACCAAGTTTTCAAATTTGCACCTTGTGACCTTACTCGGTGGTGTGGATTTTGAAAAACAAAAGAAAATGTTGGATCGTAACTTTGTCGATATTATTGTTGCTACGCCTGGGCGCTTAATTGATTTTGTTGAGCAAAAAGAAGTGTGGTTGGATAAAATCGAATTCTTAGTAATTGATGAGGCTGACCGTTTGCTTGATATGGGCTTCATTCCTTCTGTCAAAAGAATTGTTCGTTACTCCCCGTTTAAAGAACAGCGCCAAACTTTAATGTTCTCTGCAACATTTAGTTATGATGTACTTAATTTAGCGCGTCAATGGTTGTTCGAGCCAGTTACAGTCGAAATTGAGCCTGAGCAAAAAACCAATAATGACGTTGAACAGCGTGTCTATGTGGTTGCTAAACAGGATAAATACAAATTACTGCAAGATATTTTGCGTGAAGAGCCAATTGATAAGGTCATGATCTTTGCCAATCGCCGAGATCAGGTGCGTCGCTTGTACGATCACTTAAAGCGTGATGGATATAAAGTAGGCATGCTATCTGGTGAAATTGCACAAGATAAGCGTTTAAAGATGTTAGACCAATTCAAACAAGGTAAGAACAATATTATGATTGCAACAGATGTTGCGGGTCGTGGTATTCATGTCGATGGTGTTTCGCATGTGATTAATTTTACCTTGCCTGAGCAGTCGGATGACTATGTGCATCGTATTGGGCGTACAGGGCGTGCTGGCGCGCAGGGCGTTAGTATTAGTTTCCTGTCAGAAGATGATGCATTCTATTTACCAGAAATTGAAAAAGCGATTGGTAAAAAATTACCGTTAACACGTTTAGAAGGTTATTGCTAAATTTTGATCCATTTTATTGGATCTAATTAAGCGCAATGTCTTTTGAGAAAAGGTCAAATCATGCTGTGATTTGACCTTTTTGATTATTAAGTCAGAATAACTACTCAAATTACACAAAAGATTGAAGATTTTTTTATAATTACTGTGATTAGTTGCTGAATTGAAATAGATCAGCATGTAGAATATGGCGCATTACCTGGGAGGATATTATGGCTCTAATTTCAATGCGCCAGCTCTTGGATCACGCTGCAGAACATAACTACGGCGTACCAGCGTTTAACGTAAACAACTTAGAACAAATGCGTGCAATCATGCTCGCTGCGGATGCAACGAATTCACCTGTTATCGTGCAAGCTTCGGCTGGTGCGCGTAAATATGCGGGTGCACCTTTCTTACGTCATCTTATTTTAGCTGCGATTGAAGAGTGGCCACATATTCCAGTGGTAATGCATCAAGATCATGGTACAAGCCCTGATGTTTGCCAACGTTCAATCCAATTGGGTTTTAGCTCAGTGATGATGGATGGTTCATTGGGTGCGGACGGTAAAACACCTACAACTTATGATTACAATGTTGACGTAACTCGTCGTGTTGTAGCGATGGCACATGCGTGTGGCGTTTCAGTTGAAGGTGAAATCGGTTGCTTGGGTAGCCTTGAAACTGGTATGGCAGGTGAAGAAGATGGTGTTGGTGCAGAAGGTGTACTTGACCACTCTCAACTGTTAACTTCTGTTGAAGAAGCAACTCAGTTTGTGGCAGATACCAATGTCGATGCCTTGGCGATTGCTGTCGGTACTTCACATGGTGCGTACAAGTTTACTCGTCCACCTACAGGCGATATCTTGGCGATTGACCGTATTAAAGAAATCCATGCTGCTTTACCAAATACGCATCTTGTGATGCATGGTTCAAGCTCTGTACCACAAGAGTGGTTGGCTGTGATTAACCAATACGGTGGTGATATTAAAGAAACTTATGGTGTGCCTGTAGATCAGCTAGTAGAAGCGATCAAACATGGTGTGCGTAAGATTAACATTGACACTGATTTACGTTTGGCTTCTACTGGCGCAATGCGTCGTATGATGGCTGAAAAACCAAGTGAATTTGACCCGCGTAAATTCTTTGGTGAAACAGTTGAAGCAATGAAGCAAATCTGTGTAGATCGTTATAATTCATTTGGTACATCAGGTAATGCAGATAAAATTCGTCCAATTTCTTTAGAGAAAATGGTTGATCGTTACAAATAATCAATTTGTAATGGGTAAAAAAATAGCGGCAATTGCCGCTATTTTTTTACCTTTAATTTTAGGAATAAAAAAATGCCAGCGGATTGCTGGCATTTTTCTTAAGCGGATTTATTTCTGTTGTGCTTTTGAGTCAAGGCTCGCATCTTTAATTTCCACGTAAGCATTGGCACGAAGCTCACGCATCCAGCTATCAACTTCGGTATCGAATTGGCGTTCACCCAAGATTTGACGTGCCATACGTTCTTGCACTTCTTTGGTCATGTCTTGTTCACGAGTATCTGTGACTTGCAAGATATGCCAGCCGAACTGGCTTTGGAAGGGTTGGCTGATTTGTCCAACCGGTGTTTCTTTCATGACTTTTTCAAACTCAGGAACCATCATGCCAGGACTCACCCAGCCTAAGCTACCGCCATCACGGGCAGAACCTGTATCGTTGGAGTAGGTTGCGGCGAGTGTTGCAAAAGCATCACCTGCTTTAGCGCGGTTGTATAAGCTATCGATCATTTGTTTTGCACGATCTATGCTTACCACTTCAGATGGTTGGATTAAGATATGGCGGGTCTGATATTGAGGAACTAATGCTTTTTGTTCGTTTTGCTTGCGTTCAAGTAATTTTAAGACATGCACACCATCACGAACATTGATCAGCTCAGTGGTTTGTCCAACTTGAAGTGGGGCAATACGTGCTGAAAGCTCAGTTGGAATTTCTGAGAGTGAGCGGAATCCCATATCAGCGCCATCAACTTTCACGGAAGCGGTGGATAGTTTAGAGCTAATTGATTTGGTGTCATCACTTGTAGTGAGGGATTGTTTTACTTGTTGAGCGACTTGCTGTACATCATTGGCATTGTCACCTGAAATACGCATGTGAAGGACGTGCACCTGAGTCCCGAGCGCAGCTTGACCTTCTGGTGACTTAAGGAAGTTGTCAACATCATGATCACTGATCTTAATACGTGACATAACTTGTTGTTGGCGTAAACGACCAATCGCTAAATCTTCAGCAACACGGTTACGCAAGTTTTCGTATGTACCAGGCGCAATTGCATCTAACTTTTGTTGAAATGCTTCAAGTGTATTGGCCCCTGATTGGTTTGCGACTTTTAATACCGCAGCATTTAAGCTTTTTTCATCAGGCTTGATGCCGTAACGCTTCACTTGCTCTAATTGAGCTTGGCGAATGATCAATTGATCAAGCACTTGCATTTGCAAATACTGTTGCGGTGGAACAGTTTTATTCTGTGCTTTTAACTGGTGTTCTGTTTCAGCAATCCCTTGTTCTAAATCACTTTTAAGAATGACACTACTATCTACAATGGCAACAACCTCATCCGTAGGTTGTGCAAAGCTTTGCATTGATGAAGAAATTAGGGTAGCGAGAACAGTCGCTTTAAAGATATGTTGAAAAGATTTTATCTTCATTAACGTTGTGTCCAAGATTGATTAATTTTGTTGAAACCTAAAACTCTGTTTTCAAGGAGAGAAGCAAGCTTGTTGTTTAAAGCACCAAGACCTTTCAGGGTGAATTCAGCCATCACCGCATTCTTTTTACGTACATCTGGAGAGTTTGGATCATCCAAATCGTTATAGTAAGAACGGCCATAGACTGAAACAGCCCAACAGCATGATTCGTAATTTACACCAAGTAAGTATTCACGCATCACATTGTTGTCAATGTCGTATTGAGCATGACCCATAATACGCCAATTGTCTTTTACAGGTTGTATAAAGGATGCAACAACTTGGTCATAAGAATCCTGTCGATCAGGGATGTGCTTACGATAAAAATAGCCTAAGTTGTAAAGATTACCTTTGTCGCCTGTATAGTAAGCTTGAAAGTCCCGCTGTGCGTTTTCACCATTCGACATCCAAGCAGAGTTGGAGGTGATAGTAAAGTTCTGATTAAGCTGGCTCGATAAGCTTACAATCGGTCCTGTACGACGCTGTGTGTCAAACTCATCGAGTTTTTCATTTAGGCTGACACGACGATCACTGAAATAATAGCTTTGACCAATGCTAGCTTTAATGCGCTCTAGGCCTTCAGTATCCAGCAAGCTATAAGTCACACCGAGCGACAAGAAGTTATTGTCATCTAGACGGTCATGCCCATAGAAGCGATACGGGTTGAACAGTTGATCATAGTTGATCGATGCTGTGGTTGAGTCGAAGTTTGGATGATCATCTTGGTTTTTATAAGGTGAGTAAGCATAAAAGGCACGAGGGGAAATACTTTGTAAGTATTTACCATCTTTCTCAAATGTTAAACCAGTCGATAATGTGAATTGTGGAACGACAACTGATTTCTCTAAATCATCAGAAGCAGATAGTCCACGGCCTTCTTTTGAGTCTTGATCGTAGAAGGTATTAATGCTGCGGACAGAGACTTCTGGAACAACATAGAACCAAGAAGGAGTTAAGTAGTTATAACGAACTGCAAACTGATTGTAGATACGGGTACCGCTTGATTCTAATGCAGATCCATCATTTACAGATTTTTTGAAATAAGCAGTATCGTTATTAAACTCGTATTGTAGGCCTTGTGGATCACCCGTAATGTAGTTTAATAAGAATTGCGGAAGACGAGCGTAGGGCTTATCGACATCTTTGATTGTCTTATCCAAAGTTTGGAAGTCTTCAACTTTCAACTGAGCTCTCAGGCCCGGAATTCCATTTTGGTAATTCAGTTCCCAAGCACGGCGTAAATTTAGATCTGTTCGTGTGTTTGGATTATTGTTGAAATCCGCGAAGTAATCTTTATCTGATGCGTAGTTGTATTCTAAATTGGTCGACCATTGATTATCGATCTTCCAATTGTGAACAAAGTGAAGATCATCACGTGCTTCATCACCATATTGATTGTCTTTGGCAATATAACCACCCCAAATACGACCTGAACCAAAGTTTTCAGTCATATAGCGGAAGTCAGCATCTAATTTCGGGCCACGTTTGCTCATGTAGCTCGGCGTGAGTGTGAGGTCATAGTTTGGCGCAAGATTGAGATAGATGGGGGTGATTAATTGTGCACCACCATCATTGCTATAACCAAAATTTGGGCTCAATAAACCCGTCGTACGTCGGTCATCAATTGGAAAGTTGAAATAAGGAACTGCAAGTACAGGTACATTTTTGACATAGAGCTTGGTACCGCGTGTTACGCCACGACCTGTATCTTGGTTGAGCTCAATTTCTTTGGCCTGAATTTTCCATGCAGGCTTTTGCTCAGGAGGACAAGCAGTATAACTCGCATCCTTCAACACGACTAAGTTCTGATTGGCCCGTTTGATCTGGCTGGCATGACCATGTGCATGCTGCTGTTCTGAGATATAGAAACTATTATTTAGATCACCCGTTTGTGTCTTTAAATTATAGTTAATTGTATCGCTTTGGGTGAGTAAACCTGATTGAGCAACTTGAACACGACCTTCGGCGTTGGCGTAGGTCTGTGTTGAATCAATGGTAACTTGATCGGCACGAATGGTGCGGCCTTCTTGGTCAATGACGACATTGCCTTGTAGGACTGAATCACCCGCTGGGTTGTAATGCCCATAATCTGCTGTGAGTACAGAGGTGGTCGTATCCGCAGTGCCAGCTTTTGTTTCTGGGTTGATTGGAGTCACCCAAGTCCCTTGGCAAAAGGAGGAGCTTAAATAGCGATTATCACGTAACTGTGCTTCAGGTGCGGATTTATCCACATAATATTGCTGGAAGAAACTTTCCCCAGGATAACTTTCTTGATTTTGCTGTTCTTGATTCTGTCGAATGGCAGCTTTGAGCTGTTTATTGTCAAGCGTAGAGACAGCATCAGCTGGTGCCGCGAAACTTGATTGGATCGAGCCGCCACATAAGAGTGTCAAAATAGCTGTTGCTAAAGGATTAAATTTAAACTGATGTTTCATTGTCTCATTAACCAGTACGCTAATTCACAATTAATTATTGTCGCATCATAGAGAAAAAGTTGATAAGTGGCTACACTTAAGCTTTCAAAATCTCAGCTAGTTTTAGATTTTATTGCAAATGAATACACAACGTGAACAATTGATACAAACTTGGCTTCAAGCCACTCTACAATCTGATCAATTTGAGATCAGCTTTCTGGCTGGAGATGCAAGCTTTCGTCGCTATGCGCGAATTAAGTTACAAAACAAAACATACATGCTAATGGATGCACCTCCTGAAAAAGAAGATTGTGCACCATTTGTCAGTATTGATGAGTTTTTTGACAAAAATGGTGTGCGTGTTCCGCATATTGTTGCGAAAGACTTAACTTTGGGACTGCTGTTATTGGAAGATTTTGGGGATGTGGTGTTATCAACACTACTCAATGATCAAACAGTAGATCAATATTATGCTCAAAGTTTTAAGCAGTTGATTGAATTGCAGCAGGTCGATGGTGATGCACAATTGCCAGCTTATTCTTATGAAAAGTTAATGACTGAAATGCGTTTGCTTACAGATTGGATGTTGCCTTCATTGAACATTCAACCGACAGAGCAGCAGTTGGAAACAATCGAACAAGCATTCGATTTTCTTGCGATTGAAGCAACTCAGCAGCCACAAGTGATTGTACATCGTGATTTTCACAGTCGTAATTTGATGAAAATCGAGAATGAGCAAGAATTAGGTGTGATTGATTTTCAGGACGCAGTAATTGGTGCGGATACTTATGACTTAATTTCAATTACACGTGATGCCTATGTACAGTGGAATGCTGAGCGTGTATATGAATGGTTTGAGGTGTTCTATAACTTATTACCTGCATCAGCAAAAGAAAACCGTAGTTTTGAGCAATTCAAGCGAGATGCGGACTTGATGGCAATTCAGCGCCATTTGAAAATTTTAGGTATCTTTGTACGCCTGTTTGAACGTGATGGTAAATCTGGCTATTTAAAAGATTTACCACGTGTGATGTGGTATTTGCTTGAAGAAAGCCAAGGCTATGATGAACTGAATGATTTCATGCAGTTTATCCGTGATGTGGTCATGCCTAAATTTATTGCGAAATATGGTGATTACGAGGTTGCAGCATAATGAAAGCCATGATTCTTGCTGCAGGTCTAGGCAATCGCATGCGACCTTTAACCTTACATACGCCTAAACCTTTACTTGAGGTGGGTGGCAAAGCTCTGATTGTTTGGCATATTGAAAAGCTGAAAGCGGTGGGTGTGACTGAGATCGTGATTAATACGGCTTGGTTGGGCGATAAGCTTGTTGCTGCTTTGGGTGATGGTTCACAATTTGGTGTGGCCATCTTGTGGTCACATGAAGGTGAGGGTTTGGAAACGGCGGGTGGTATCATTAATGCTTTACCATTGTTGGGTGATCAACCTTTTATCTTGGTAAATGGTGATGTTTGGACCACAATGGACTTTTCATCACTTTTAAGTGTTCAGTTGGAGGATAAACAAGCCCATTTGGTCTTGGTAGAGAATCCACCACAGCATTTGAAAGGTGACTTTATCCTTGCGAATGATTTGGCTTACACCTTTGAACAAGAGCAACTTGGCGAAGCATTAACTTATAGTGGCGTTGCGGTATTGGCACCGCAGATGTTCGCTGGTTTGGAAAATGGCAAGCGACCTTTAGCGCCATTGTTGAAACAAGCGATGCAACAACAGCAGGTTTCTGCTGAAAAAATGCAGGCAATTTGGGTGGATGTTGGTACGCCTGAGCGGTTGCAACAGTTGGATCAGCAAATCAAGCAGGGCACGTTTGCATAATAAAAAATGCTTTGTCTATCTGTGATTTGCATAAGAACAGACAAAAACTTAGCGGATTGTGCAGTTTATCATGCTTGTAAATGTTTAACTGCATAATCGTTCAACAAGTCCTACTGTGCCTTGTATCAGAAATCGGTATACTGCACAGCAAATTTATCGAGATGTTGCACTGTTATGCATCCTTTTTTTCAAGAATTAAAGCAAGGTAGTCAAGCGCTAGGTCTGAACCTGAGTGAGGACGCCCTAATACTCTTATTGAAATATCAAGATGCTCTCGTGCTATGGAATAAGGCCTACAACTTGACGGCAATTCGTGAGCCGAAAGAAATGTTGGTTAAACATTTATTAGATAGTTTAAGTATCTTAAATGATTTACCACAAGGTCGCCTATTGGATGTGGGTACGGGCGGTGGTATGCCAGGCATGATCATTGCATTATGCCAACCAGAACGTTCTTGTGTACTATTAGATTCAAATGGGAAAAAGATTCGTTTCTTGAAGCAATTTATTGCGGATTTAAAACTGAATAATGTTATTGCTGTGCAAACACGTGTAGAGAATGAAGATAGTATCGGTGAGCTTGGTCAGTTCGATGTCATTACCAGTCGGGCATTTGCTTCTTTGACAGACTTTGTGGACGCAGCGCAACCTTATATGCACCAACAAAGTATCATTGCCGCAATGAAAGGCTTAATCCCAGAGGATGAAGTTGAGCAGATGAAAGATCAGTATTCATGTAAGATCATTGAACTGCGTGTGCCAAGATTGGATGAACAGCGTCATTTACTTTTACTTCAACGTATTCAATAAAAATATTAAGGGTAGTCATGGCTCAAATTATTGCGATTGCAAACCAAAAAGGTGGTGTGGGAAAAACCACGACAGCAGTCAATCTTGCTGCTTCTTTGGCGATCTTGAAGAAACGTGTCTTATTGGTCGATATGGACTCACAAGGGAATGCCACCATGGGGTCTGGCATTCAAAAGAATGATTTACTTTATTCAGTTACAGATGTGTTGTTGGGTGAAGTGCCAATTGAAACAGCCATTCAAAAAGCTGAAGTAGGTTATAAGGTTTTAGGTGCAAACCGTGAGCTTGCAGGTGTGGAACTTGCCATTGCAGAACAGGAGGGACGAGAGTTCATTCTTAAAAATGCATTGCAAGAAGTCGATTCCGCATTTGATTATATTATTGTGGACTGTGCGCCAAGTTTAAGCTTGATCACTGTGAATGCCTTGGCGGCTGTCAATGGTGTGATTATTCCAATGCAATGTGAATACTATGCTCTGGAAGGCTTGGCTGACCTTACACAAACCATTGACCGTATACAAAAAGCCCTTAATCCAAACTTGGAAATTGTTGGGGTATTACGTACCATGTATGACGCTCGTAATGCATTGACACGTGATGTGTCAGCTGAATTAGAGCAATATTTTGGTAAAAAACTCTATGAAACGGTCATTCCGCGAAATATTCGTTTGGCTGAAGCACCTGCACATGGTTTGCCTGTGATTTATTTTGAGAAAAGTTCGAAAGGCGCTGTTTCATATTTGAATCTCGCTGCAGAAATGTTGAAGAAAAGTAAAGTGAAAAAAGGAAGTGCTGTATGAGCATCAAGAAACGCGGATTGGCTAAAGGTCGTGGTTTAGATGCGCTATTGGGTTCAATTCAAAAAGAGAAATTGCAACTTGAAGCACAAGCCTTGGATCATGGTCAACTCAAGCAAATTGATGTTAACTTGTTGAAGCGTGGTGAATATCAGCCACGTCGTTTCATCCAGGAGCAGGATTTACAAGAGCTTGCAGCATCAATTGAAAAACATGGTGTGATGCAACCGATTGTGATTCGTCCTGTAGATGATGAACAGCATCCATATGAAATTATCGCGGGTGAACGTCGTTGGCGTGCAGCACAATTGGCTGGTTTGGCTGAAATTCCCGCGATTGTACGTGATTTAAATGATCAAGTCGCAATTGCCTTGGCTTTAATTGAAAACATTCAACGTCAAGATTTAAACCCGATTGATCAGGCGGTTGCTTTACAACGGTTCCATGATGAGTTTGGTTTAAGTCATCAAGAAATTGCAGATACGGTCGGCAAGGCACGTACTACAGTGAGTAATTTGTTACGCTTGTTGAGCTTGGCTGATCCGATTAAGGACTTAATGCAACAGGGTCAGATTGATATGGGGCATGCCCGTGCGATTTTGACATTGAAAGCAAAAGATCAGATTGCGGTTGCACAAATCGTGATTGAAAAAGGTTTGTCGGTACGCCAAACTGAACAGTTAGTTCGTGAGTGGAGTGAACCAAAACCTGAAAAGGAAAAGGCTCAGATTTCTCCAGATATTGAACAATTGACTCAGAAACTTTCGGAGCGTTTCGGGGCAAATGTGAAAATTGACCATAATCAGAAAGGTAAAGGGAAAATGGTCATTCATTACCACTCATTGGATGAGTTGGATGGAATCCTCAATATTTGTTTGCCGAACTAATATCAAGGATGGATTCGTTGAATGTTTCGCAAAATTGCTAGAATGATCAATGAATCCAAGTCCATCCTTTTATAGTTTAAATATTATTGGGGAATAATATGTGGGAACTTGTGAAAGCGGGTGGCTGGTTAATGCTGCCCCTCATTCTCTCATCAATTTTTACGGTTGCGATTACACTTGAACGATATATTCGTTTAAAACGGTCACAAGTTTTACCGCAAGCGTTGCTTGTCAATGGTTCGGATGTAGAGTCGGTTATTACGCAGTTACAACAAGATGAAGCATCAAAAAGTCCTTTGGGGCGTATTCTTAAAGCGGGTTATGAGCATCAAGACCAAGGCGAACAATTTGCACGTGCTCAGATGGAAGCAACAGCTTCTCAAGAAATTAGTTATCTCGAAAAAAACATAAATTTCTTAGGGACCTTGAGTGCAATTGCACCTTTATTGGGTTTGCTTGGAACAGTACTCGGGATTATCGAATCATTTTTAGTGATAGATGTGGGGTCGGCTGGTAATGCCAGTATGATGATGCCAGGTATTTCTAAGGCTTTAATTACCACTGCTGTTGGGATGTTAATTGCGATTCCTGCCATGATTGCATATCGTTATTTTCAACGCGTGGTACATGAATATATTGCTGAATTAGAGCAGCAGTCGACCTTGTTTCATGCCGCGCTTTTTTACAAGAAAGCAGGACGTGTACAAGAACATCGTCGTGCCAGTTAAGCCGAGGTGTTCGCATGAAGTTTAAGCGTTCTCAGGTTGAAGATATTCATATCAATTTGACACCAATGATTGACTGTATGTTATTTATCTTGGTGTTTTTATTACTTTCTACGACATTTAGTCAGCAAAGTCGTATAAACCTAACATTGCCAGATGCGCAGGGTGTACCGCCTAAACAATTCGATCACAAAATTGAAATCATGGTAGACTCCACAGGGCATTATTCTGTCAATGGTCAGGCTTTATCAAGTAAAGATATTGCTGACTTAAGCACAGCAATTAAGCAGGTTGCACAAGATCGTCGTGATTTTATGTTTATTATTGCTGCGGACGCCAAAGCTGCACATCAGGATGTCATTCGTGTGATGGATGTGGCAGGTCAACTCGGATTTGTTAACGTCAATATCAGCACCAAAGTTCCAACGAGAGGTTTTACTGAGTGAATCAGGATTTTAAGGTTTATGTCCGTTTAATATCGTATTTAAAATCTTATTGGGGCGTAGCCTTACTCGTCTTACTTGGTTTTGGAATCAACGCTGCGACGGAAGTTTCTGTCGCAAAGTTGCTGAAATACATTATTGATGCCATTCAAGAAGGTAGTCGTACAAACTTGGACTGGTTTCCAGCCCTCATTGTCTTATTGATGTTCTTCCGTGGCGTCGGTCTATTCCTTGGTGGTTATTTCTCTGCTGTTATTTCGCGTAGTTTAGTGTTTAGCATCCGTCAGGAAGTCTATGCAAAGCTACTAAGACTGCCTGCGCAATACTATCTTGATAATAGCGCAGGGCATATTAGTGCCAAATTGATGTACAACGTAGAGCAGTTAACAGCAGCTTCTTCTGAGTCTTTACAGACGCTGATCAAAGATGGTTTGATTGTTATTGGTTTGTTGAGCTATTTACTCTATACCAATTGGCGTTTAACACTGTGTATCGTGGTTTTCATGCCATTTATTGGTTTGCTGGTCAGAGTCGCATCAAAAAAGATGCGTAAACTGTCGATTCAAGTGCAAAATACCATGGGGGATGTGAACCATGTGGTACAAGAGACGATTACTGGAAACTCTGTTGTAAAGAGTTTTACGGGTGAAGCTTTTGAACAGAAGCGTTTTTATAAATCTTCTGAAGAAAACCTTCGTCGTGGTTTGAAAATGGTCGTCGTGCAGAATATTAATAGTCCGATCATTCAGCTGTTATTGTCGATGGCAATGGCGATTATTCTTTGGTTGGCTTTGCGTCCTCAAGTTTTTGGTGATACGTCTGCAGGTGAGTTTATATCATTTATTACCGCTGCAGGTTTGATATCAAAGCCAGTAAAGAACTTAACCGATATCAATGAAAAACTTCAACGTGGTTTAGCAGCAGCCCATTCAGTTTTTGAATTGCTAGATATGCCTGAAGAAGTGAACAACGGGCAGCTTAAACCTGTGTTACATGGCAATATTAAATTTGACCATGCAAACTTGCGTTATGAAGATGGTACACATGCAATAAAAGACTTTTCTTTAGATATTAAGGCAGGTCAAACCATTGCATTGGTTGGGCGCTCTGGTGCAGGGAAAACTTCTTTAGTGAATATGTTGCCACGCTTTCAAGAGTTAAGTGAAGGGCAAATTTACTTTGACGATATCCCTGTTCAGGATATTGAATTGGCTTATTTGCGATCACAAATTGCGACAGTGAATCAGCAAGTCGTGTTATTTAACCGTTCAGTACGCGATAATATTGCTTATGGTCAGTTACAAGACTCGAGTGATGAGCAAGTGATTGCTGCGGCTAAAGCTGCTTATGCGCATGACTTTATTATGAACCTACCACAAGGTTATGACACGATTTTAGGTGCTCAAGGCTTAAATCTATCTGGTGGTCAGCGTCAGCGTATTGCGATTGCAAGAGCAATTTTAAAAGACTCTCCAATTTTAATTTTAGACGAAGCGACCAGTGCCTTGGATAATGAATCTGAATACTTTATTCAGCAAGCATTTGATGAAGCTATGCAGGGCCGTACCACCATTGTGATTGCCCACCGTTTATCTACCGTTGAAAATGCAGACGTCATTGTCGTGATGGATAAAGGTCAGATTATTGAACAAGGTACCCATGCTGAGTTACTCGAAAAACATGGCATGTACTATCAGCTACACCAACGTAACTTCGAGGAAAACTAAGTATGTCGATGGCGCAACGAATACAGGATGCTTGGAATGAACAAGCTTCGTGGTTAGTGGTGTTGCGCCCCCTGTCTTGGTTGTATCGCTTAGGTTTTTGTGCCAATCAGGCTTTGTATAAACACGGAATTAAACCTGTTTATACGGCACCAGTACCTGTCATGGTCATTGGTAATATTACCGTTGGCGGCAGCGGTAAAACGCCATTGCTGATTCAATTGGTCAAATATTTACAGCAGCATCAGATTCGTGTGGGTGTCATTAGTCGGGGGTATGGCGGCGAAGGTCCATTCCCACTTTTGGTGACGCAACGATCTGAACCCGATACTGCAGGTGATGAACCCTGCCTTATTGTTCAATCGACCCATGTCCCGATGGCGGTTGGACCGAATCGACAAGCTTCGATCGAGTTGTTACTCGAACACGAAAAACTTGATCTCATCATTAGTGATGATGGCTTGCAACATTGGGCTCTGGCACGTCAAATTGAATGGATCGTATTAGATCAAAATCGGGGTTTGGGTAATGAAAAGCTATTACCAGAAGGCTATTTACGTGAGCCTAAATCACGCCTAAAAGATAGTACTGTGATTGAACATAGCAAAACTGCACAAGCGCAAAGAAGTATGCATTTGGCGGTGGGGCAACCTTATCTTTTAAATACCAATCTTGAAGAAAGCTGGTTTGATGTGGATCAGTATTTTAATGCAGTGGTTGGCATTGGTTTTCCGCAACGTTTTTATCAAACACTCAATAGTTTGAATGTACAGCAGTATCAGGCACATGAATTTCCAGATCATCATGATTATGAAATCGGCGATTTAACATTCGACAATCATGATGCGATTATCACCACTGAAAAAGATGCAGTAAAATTTAAAACTTTATTAAAACAACATCCTGAATTTAATACACCGATTTGGGTGGTTCCTGTTGAGGCTGTATTATCATCCGATTGTTATGACTTGCTGAAACAACAATTACAGCATGTCGGTATTCAATTTTCTTAGAGAGCGTCCATGAAACATATTGTCATTCCTGCTCGTTTTGCGAGTTCTCGTTTGCCAGCAAAACCGTTACTCCTGATTCATGGCCGTCCAATGATTTTGCGTGTGGTCGACCAAGCCAAAAAAGTTGCAGGTTTTGATGATCTGTGTGTCGCTACGGATGATGAGCGTATCGCAGAGGTGTGTCGTGCGGAAGGGGTTGATGTGGTAATGACCCGTGCAGAACATCCTTCAGGCACTGACCGTTTAAGCGAAGTCGCACGCCTGAAAGGCTGGGCTCAAGATGATATTATCGTCAATGTGCAAGGTGATGAGCCATTGTTACCAGCACAATTGGTTCAGCAGGTGAGCCAGCTTTTAGTCGACAATCCGCAATGCTCAATGTCTACGCTGTGTGAGCCGATCCATCAGTTAGATGAGTTTCAGCGAGATAGTATTGTTAAAGTGGTAATGAGTAAGCGTAATGAGGCGTTATATTTTAGCCGTGCAACCATTCCGTATGATCGTGATGCTGCGAAACAGAGCGAAGCAACATTGCATGATCAAGCTTTTCGTCATTTAGGTCTATATGCCTATCGTGTGAAATTGCTGCAAGACTATGTCACTTGGGAACAAGGTCATCTCGAAAAGTTGGAAAGTTTGGAGCAACTCCGTGTGCTCGAAAACGGTCACCGTATCGCGATTGCTGTGGCAGAAGCTAATTTACCGCCAGGCGTTGATACTCAGGCAGACTTAGATCGTTTAAACACTCTGCCTGTGAGTGCATTTGAATAACTATGGTCGATACTCAATCTACAGTGATTTATCCTTGGCATGCTCAGACATGGGAATTGTTAACAACGCGGTTCCCTGAACTTGGCCATGGTCTTTTGTTTTACGGAAAGAAAGGTTGCGCCAAGCAAGAGTTTGCAGAGCGATTTGTGGCTTGGGTGCTGTGTCTAAATAAACAGGCACAACGGGCCTGTGGTGAGTGTACCAGTTGTCAATGGTTGAAGTCCGATACACATCCAAACTATGTGCATATCACCACGGATGAAGACAATAAAAAGCAAAATGCAAAAATTAAAATTGAAAAAATCCGAGACTTACTTCCGTTTGTTCAGCAAACAGGAGAGGGTTGGCGTGTGGTGGTTATTGAGCCTGCTGAAGCCTTAAATACGGCCTCTGCCAATGCATTGCTCAAGACCTTGGAGGAGCCTGGCGAGAAGGTTGTACTGATCTTATTGGCCGACCATTACCTAAAACTTCCTGCAACGATCCGAAGTCGCCTACAGCATTTTGCTTTAGACCGATTAACGATTCAGGAGGCACAAACATTTGTACAACAGCAAATTCCTGAGATTAATGCCGAGCAAGTTTCATTATTGTTAAATCTTGCCAATGATATGCCGTTGACAGCGATTGAGATTGAAAAGAGTGAATGGTTACAGAAACGTGCATTATTCTTGAATGATTGGTTTAAGTTGGTGGCTGAAAAGAATATGCCTTTAAACTATTCAAATAAGTGGTCTAAAGAATTAAATTTCTCTGAATTGATCACCATGTTTGAATATCTTTTAGGGGATTTAATCAGTTTAAAGTTGAATCAATCCTTAAAGAATGATGATTTGGACTTTAAAGCACTTGCCGAGTTCTACAGTTTGGAAGCGCTGTTTACGATTTACTCTGACTTACAGCAGAAAAAGTTAATGATTGAGCAAAATGTTCAAACCCAACTGGTGCTGGATGAGTTATTTATTCAGTTGATGAATGTTGCTTAAGTAGATTTTAAAAATATTTTAATTAAATTTATAGACTTAGCCTTCTAAATCAAAGATGAGGGCTAAGTTTTATCATGTTTATGTAAAGTTTGTATATAAATTGTTCGGCACTCTTCAAACCTGATTAAAACTATATAAAATGTGAGTTACTTCACAATAATATTAAAAAATAAGGAATATAGAGATGAAAATAACATTTATAGCGATTGCTTTATCATTTGCAGTAATGCCAAATATCGCAATGGCTGAACCGAAATTTGTATCCAATATTAATGGCTCCTCATTTGCGATTAATGCTTCAAATGTAGGCTCTCAAGCATATGAATGTGTATATAGCTATTCATTTAATCATGCTCAAGGTGTGGTCATGAATCAGTTCAGTGGTACGCTTTATATCGAAGCTGGGGTGAGTAATATTTCTGTGATTTCAAGACATACAGATCAAATGATCAGTGCGTTGAATTTTGATTATAAATGCATTGAAAAATAGCCATTCATGACGTGAATGTTGAGTAAAGAAGCCGCTTACAAGAGCGGTTTTTTTTATGGAAAAAATTTCCCTTATGGTGAATGTTAAAAATTCACATATTTTAATAAATATGTTATTTTTTCACATGTAGTTTTGCTTGATATGCTAGGGAATTGAAATATGCACGTAAAAACACTTTTGGTCGCTTTCAGCTTTTTGTCATTAAGTGCTTGTCAGACATTGGATTCAGCAATGTCTGCAACGGATGGAATTTTAAATAAAACTGGAGATATCCTCAGTGGGGACTTTCGTGGTTTGGGGCCTGCGAAGAAAGCAACGCTTTCTGAAATCTGGAGGGATTGGCAACAAAATGAAATTACAGCAAAACGGAAATGGGATGCTCAGCGTCTTGAAGTACCAGGAATCATTACTCGTATTACTAAAACTGGTGAGGTGATTTCTCAAAACCAGATTGCGATTATTTTTAAAGATCCAAGTAATAGTAAATGTAAAGGACAAGGCTTGACACGTGACGATTTAAAAGTAAATACAGATAAAATTAGCAATCTAAAAGTTGGTGATCGGATTACCGTGACAGGTGTGCTGGGTACAACTGAATCAAAATGGGCAACGCAAGGTGAATGCTGGTTCTCATTTGATAAAGCTGAGATTGTAAAAGCAACAAAATAATCTATTCGGTCGAGATCTTAAGCCGGCCTTACTATCTCGATCAACCTAAATTATTTATGGATTTAAGGTGTTATCATCATCTTCACTTCCTGTAGGAAGTGGAGTGTAATAAACCAGTTTCAATTGGTTGTTTTTGAGGAGGTAAAATTTTTTAGCATAGATATCTTTTTCATTGATTTGAACGGAACCATGGCTCACCAATAATAAGCTATTGGGGCGGATATCAATTAACTTTTCTCCAGTTTCACCACCGAATACGTTGAGAATTTTTCCTGTTCTTTTACTAATTAAGGTCAGGCTAAAACACATCGCACCACAACCCCAACCAACTGCGACATATTCTCCTGCATAGTCAGGTTTTTCTTTTAATCCTTCTGATAATCGTGTTCTAAACAAACGAGCATCAGCATCACTCTTGTCTAATTGTGCAGTGGGCCCTTTATAAATCTGCACGGGGTAGTCAGTGAATTTGGGTTGAGTGTTCAAAGTCTTCGCATAGAGCATGGATGGACTGAATAGGTAAGCACTACACAAGATGACAAGGTTCATTCTTTTCATTCAAAACTCCTGTTGATCTGCCTCTTTATGCTTTAATCGAGTGGGTTCAGTCAATTTTGATAAATTGTCATCTTGGTTTAAACAATCTTATCTAGAATGCTTGGCTTGTTTAAATAAGACTCAGGTTGGTGGCTTTGTTCTGGTTTTATTTAAACATTATTTGTTGTTTGTTCGATTGTTTTCTATAATCAAGCCATAAATCGAGTATAGATTTTTTATTAGACAGTCACCAATGAAAATTCTCTAAAATGATGCGGGCTAGTAATATTTTTAAGATTTATCAATGGTATAAAATTATTAATGTGTTAATGAATTAGTATTTGACAGGGGAATGTTATGCAACCACAAATGATGGGCGGAATTATACAGGTCAATATTCCAGATAAAACCACATTGCAATCCAGCTATATGCCTTTTGTTGTGGGCGGTGGTCTATTTGTACCAACGAAACAAGCCGTTAAAATGGGGCAAGAGGTGTTTGTGCTGGCAACCTTACCTGAGCAATCACAAAAGATTCCTTTGACCGGAAAGGTGATCTGGATTTCACATAAACAGACGCATTTTAAACCACAAGGTTTTGCAATCCAGCTTGTTGGTGAAAAAGGTGTGTATTATAAAAATGAAGCTGAAAAATTATTAGCGGGTATGAAAGGCTTGGATCGTCCAAGTTATACCATGTAGTCGTAAAGAGAATAGGAAGAAAGAGTGTTTGTTGATACGCATTGCCATTTAACCATGTTAGATCTAAATCCTTATCAAGGGGATTTAGATCAAGCACTTGAACAAGCGCGACTTGCAGGTGTGTCCAAGTTCATGGGTATTTCAGTTGATCTTGATGATCATGTTAAATTGGCTGAAATTGCTGCTCGACATGAAGATGTGGGCTATTCAGTGGGTGTGCATCCTTGTGAAGACGAGCATATCATGGCGCGTGCAACAACGGATTATCTGGTTCAACTTGCTCAGTCAGACAAAGTCTGGGCCTTAGGCGAAACGGGTTTAGATTATTATCATAGTACCGATTTTGTTGCTGAGCAAAAACGTTGTTTTGCACGTCATATTGAAGCATCTAAGATTGTTAAAAAGCCTGTGGTGGTGCACACTCGAGCAGCGAAACACGATACTGTCGATATTATTCGGGCAGAACAATCTACACATGGCATTCTGCATTGTTTTACTGAAGATTGGGAAACGGCAAAAGCGGTTCTGGATTGTGGTTATTACATTTCCTTTTCTGGTATTGTCTCTTTTAAAAATGCACAAGACTTACGTGATGTTGCGAAGCAGGTACCACTTGATCGTTTGTTGATTGAAACGGATAGCCCTTATTTAGCACCTATGCCGTATCGAGGTAAAACCAATGAACCGAAATACGTTCCTTTTGTAGCAAAAGCATTAAGTGATGTATATGATAAATCGGTTGAAGAGATTGGCATGATTACAACACAAAATTTTGAGAATCTCTTAAATTTGAAGTAAACGGTTTTTGATGTACTAGGAAAGAGAGTTATTACGTGAAAATGGATCGTCAGGCTCAGTTCAGAGCACGAGAAGTATTAATTTTTCAAATCGCGGAGCAACTCCTATTAGAAAATGGTGAAGCTGGCATGACGCTAGATGCTTTGGCAGCAGAACTGGATCTTGCTAAAGGTACGCTATATAAGCATTTTCAAAGTAAAGATGAACTATACATGCTGCTCATTATCCGTAATGAGCGTATGTTGTTGGAGATGATTCAGGATACTGAAAAGGCTTTTCCCGAGCATTTAGCATTCTTTATGTTGCATCATTTACATCACCCTGAACGTACAGCATTATTTCACCAGATTGAAGAGCGCCTTTCGACAACGGGTCAGGGTATTCAATTGCTTTTTAGTGAGTTATATAAAGTACGTCGACAGCGTTTACGTATCATCATTCGAATGACCGAAAGTTATTTATTGAGTATCAATAGCACCATGACTACTCGTGATTATCTCGCCTCAATTTGGTCGTTGACCTATGGTGCAGCGGTAATTTTGAACTCGAGTTTCTATCAACGTTATTTAGGTTCTCGAGATACCTTACGTGTTGCCTATATCGAGCAAGCTTTAGCATTACCTAAGTTACTCGAACCTGTACTCCCATAGTTGAAATGATAATGAGATCACCACCACATTCGCAAAAAGCCTTTACCCTGATTGAGGTCATGGTGGTGATTGTTATTATGACCATCATGGCATCTCTGGTGGTATTAAATATTGGGGGAGTCGATCAACGCCGAGCAATGCAGGCTAGAGAAATGTTTGTTCTTGATCTGAAAAAAATCAATAAAGAAGCAACAGATCAGGCCAAAGTTTTTGCTCTAAATACCCAGAATGCCACAGATGTAGCACCGTTTAGTTATAACTTGTTTGAATACCACGATCAAAGCCGTGAGCAGATTCAGCAGGCAGACCGTACTTGGCAACAGTATAAAGAATTTAAAACTCGCCAATTACCTGATCATGTGTCTTTTAGTATTCAAAGTCTTGACACAGCGAACTATAACAAAGCAAAAAATGAAGACTTATTAGGTGGTAAAGCGCCGCAATTGATTTGGTTTGGCAATGGTGAAGTGAAGCCTGTTCGGATACAGTTCTATTATGAGCAACAACCGATTGGTCATGAGTTAGAGCTAGATCATTTGGGTAAAATAAATGAAAATTAAATATTCAGATGAAAGCGTTCCATCTTGTGCTTGGGTGAACAATTCTAATAATCGAAGCATCGCTTCTCGCCTTGCGACACGATCGAGCGTTGCTCGATTTAACCGTGTCTCAGGATTTACCTTACTCGAAGTGATGGTCGCTTTGGCGATCTTTGCTGTAGCAGCAATTGCCTTAACTAAAGTAGCGATGCAGTACACGCAGTCAACCTCAAATGCGATTTTAAGAACTAAAGCACAATTTGTCGCAATGAATGAAGTGGCGATGATGGAAATCAATCAGGAATGGCTGGATGGAACACAATCCAAGCAAATCACTTCACAAGGTGAAACTTGGCAAATTGATAAAAAAGCACAATCGACGATAAGCCCGAAAATTCAACGTATCGAGTTGCAAGTCAGCTTATTTAATAATGAACAAGGTAAGGTCGAAGCGGGTGTTACGAATCTTGTGTTCTTTAACTATCCTGCAAAGGCGAGAACACAATGACATATCATGCTGAGCATCGCTCTTTGCGTCAATCAGGCTTTACTTTGGTTGAATTGTTGGTTGCAATTGCAATTTTTGCTGTGCTTTCAATGTTGGGATGGAAGGTCTTTGATTATCTACTAAAAGTAAAAGATCGAAATGCAGAGCATGAAACGTATCTATTTGCTTTGCAAGATGCCTATCAACAGGTTTTAAGAGATAGCTTGCAGATTATCCCTGTGACGGCAAATGACGGGCGACAATTGCAAGCGGCCATTGTATTGAATGATCAACACTTTGCATTTAGTAAGGCTGGGGTTTCAGACCCATTGAAACAGGGACTTTCACCCTATGAGCGCATTGAATATCGCTATGATTCAGCACAAAAGAAAGTATATCGATTAAAGTATTCGAATTTGAATATTCCAAATCGCGTACAGCCGATTTCAAGTACGTTGCTGGATAATGTGGATCAATTTAAGGTGATGGTTCTGAATCCGCAGGAACTGACGCAATGGCCTGAAAATATCAGTGATCCAAACAATATCGCTGAGCTGAAAAAACTACCTATAGGGTTAAAAATACAATTGACTGTTGCAGGGACAGATTATGAATGGGTATATAGCCTGTTAACTCCGAATCAGGGGGCAGGAAATCCATGAGAACAATGAAAATTTCCTCCTCTCAGCGTGGTATCGCATTACTCACGATATTGGTTATGGTGGCCTTGGCAACGATTTTAGCGGCGACGATAGCCAAAAGACAAACCAATACCTCTGAAAATACAGGCTATTTGATGCGTCAAAATCAATCGCTGCTCTATGCGAAAAGTGCAGAAGCCTTTTTCTCCGAACTATTGATCCAAGACAGCGATAATGGCGGTACGATTGACCATTTGCAGGAAAACTGGGCCAAGCCGATGCCGCCATTTCCAGTTGAGGATGGCTTAGTATCTGGTCGCTTGATTGATGAGTCTGGAAAATTTAACCTCAATAATTTGGTCAAAGCAGATGGCAATCAAGTTGATGATTTGGCACGGCGCTGGTTTGAAAAATTGTTACAGCGGGTAGGTTTGCCTGCTGAGTTGAGTCAGGCAGTCATTGACTGGCAAGATAGCAATGAAGAAGTAACTGGCGCAATGGGGGCTGAGAGTAGCTATTATCAAGGTTTAGATCCTGCATATTTAGTACCCAATACAAAGTTTCATAGTGTTGAGGAGCTTAAGCTGGTGAGGGGCTTTGAAGGTAAAAACTACGATTTGATTAAACCTTATGTCACGGCTTTACCTGAACAAACCAAAGTAAATATCAATACGGCACCAGCATTATTGCTTGCTAGTATTGATCCAACAGTGGATGTTAAAACAGTCGAGCAGGAGCTAAAACGTAAACAAGCAGAGCTCACTTATTTCAATAATGTGGAAGATTTATGGAAGTTAAGTGTTTTTTCTGGAATAGAACAACAAAATAAAACTGATGCCGCCGCTTTACTGGATATTAAGTCCAATTATTTTACCGCACAAATTGAGGTTGTTTTAAGCGAACGGAAGCGTCAATTTAGCAGTGCTTTGGTGCGTAAAGATAAGCAAGTATCTGTTTATTCAAGAAGTCTTGCACCATTTGAGTGACTTTGAAGATTGATTTATCAAATGGTGACAAGATTTAAAATCAATCCCAATGCACGTTTTTTTGCTTTATAATAAAATTCGTTTGCAGATAAAAGATTAGCTTGGTGCATGTTAATTCGTAAATTATTTAAGTTTGAAAATGCTCATATTGTACGTAACTGTACATCGGACCGTTGTAAGCGTTCGATCCATGGGCATAGCTATAAAGTTGAATTATTATTAAAAGCGTCAAAGTTAGATCATGGGCAAATGGTCTATGACTTCGGTCTGTTAAAAGGCGTTATTAAAGAGTTGTATGATAGTTTTGATCATGCGATCTGTTTTTGGCAGAAAGATGATCCTGCTTATATTGAGGCATGTAAAACATTTAGTGCGCGTTGGATTGCTTTACCTGTTTCGCCATCGGCTGAACAGTTTTCTCGTATTTTCTTTTATCTTGCTCAGCAGGTATTGAACTCAACCACAACTCAAAACGGCGAGGGTGATGTTGAAGTGTATTCTGTGATTGTGCATGAAACAGATACGGGTTATGCGCAGAGTTTTCAGGAAGATATTGATAATGCACAAATGGGTGCATTAAGTTTGGATCAAATTGTGTTTTCAGAGCAAGTACAGGCTGAATGGAGTGATGTTCAGATGTATGAAAATCTGAAAAAAGGAATGAAGTTCCAAAACCCAAACGTAGAATTACAAGTTAATATTTGAGTGCTTTTGCACGTATTTGAGTGAATTTATTTCAAGGAATGTGGATGCAATTTACTGAACAGCAGCAGGACAAATTAAGTAAAGTTCAGTTGGACGAGTCTTGGAAAATCTCATTATCAGAGTTTTTGCTTAGTCAAAAAATGGATAATTTACGTGAGTTTTTACAGCAAGAAAAAGTTGCTGAAAAGACGATTTATCCACCCAGTAAACAGATTTTTAATGCGCTGAATACCACACCGCTTGGTGAAGTTAAAGTCGTTATTTTAGGCCAAGATCCATATCATGGTCCAAATCAGGCCAATGGTCTAAGTTTTTCGGTACAAAGAGGGGTTGCATTACCGCCATCTTTACGTAATATTTTTCACGAATTACATACCGATCTGGCTGTACCGATTTCACGTCATGGTGATTTGAGCCAATGGGCAGCACAAGGGGTGCTGTTACTCAACAGTGTACTCACGGTAGAAGCAGGACAACCGACTTCACATCAAAAACAAGGATGGGAAGACTTTACCGATACTGTTATTGACGTATTAAATGAACAGCGTGAACATGTGGTGTTTATTTTATGGGGTGCGTATGCACAACGTAAAGGTCAACGTATTGATCGTAATCGACATCTTGTGCTAACGGCAGCGCATCCATCACCACTTGCTGCGAATCGTGGTGGCTTTTTTGGCTGTAAAGTATTTTCTAAAACCAATCAATATTTGAAACAACATGGCATTGAGCCTATAGACTGGCAATTGGACGCATAATGACTTCTCCTGATTTAAATAGCTATCATCCAGATTTAGTTATTGAACACGCAAAAAATGGTTGGCGAATCATTCGTCTTAATCGCCCTAAATCTTTGCACGCTTTGGATGAATCCATCGTCAGTGCATTGCTTCAGGTTTTTGAAGATTTTCATGTCGATGAGACAGTGAAAGCAATCTGGTTTGATTCAACCACACCGAAAGCATTTTGTGCGGGTGGAGATGTGCGTAAATTACGCCAGTTGGTGATAAATCAGGAAGTTGATGCGGCCAATCAATTCTTCCAGCAAGAATATGCGCTTGATCTATTGTTACATAATTATGCTAAACCGATTGTAGTGTGGGGCGAAGGTTATGTGATGGGTGGTGGGCTCGGTCTGTTTATGGCTGCGCCATTCCGTCTAGTCACCCCTTATTCACGTTTGGCGATGCCAGAAATCAATATTGGTTTGTATCCAGATGTTGGTGCGAGCCGTTTCTTGGCAGATCGTGGTCAAATTGGCCTGTTTACAGGATTAACGGGTTCAATCATGACCGCCGCAGGTGCATTCAGTATTGGTTGGGCGACACATATTTGTGAAGCGCAGCGTGATAATGTCTTGCAGAAAGTTTTGAATGTAGACTGGAATCATTACCCAGCAGGTGCATTCAGAGCGATTGATGACACTTTAAATAGTTTACATCGCCCAGTCGCTTCGGGTCCGTTGCAAAACTCAATTGATGTAATTCATAGTGTATGTCGTGGACAAAGCTTTGAATATGACTACCAGTCAATTATTGGATTGAGCGATGCAAGTAGTGACTGGTTGCGCCAAGCAAGTGAAAACTTGCAGAAAGGTTCTCCAAGTACAGCTGCAATTACTTGGTTATTATGGCAGTGGGGCAAACAAGGTCATGCTTGGGATGAGGTTTTTGCACTAGAAGCCCAAATCTCTGATTGGAAGATTCGTCATCCAGATTTTGTCGAGGGTGTGCGTGCTCGTTTAGTGGATAAAGACTTATCTCCAGAATGGCAGGCAACTGAGCAGCTTAGCTTGAAAGGTATCTTGGGAGATTGTCCTCCAGTTACTAATATCGAAAGCTGGAATGCATTGTTAAAGCAATATGGTGTTATTGCCTGAGCCGTATGAATTCTGAAAATCGTAATGATGAATATTGGATGCAGCTTGCCTATGAGCAGGCTGCATTGGCCGCAGCCCAAGGTGAAATCCCTGTGGGGGCAATTTTAGTGAGTAATGGGCAGGTGATTGGTGCTGGATATAATGCGCCGATTAAGCTTTCCGACCCGACTGCGCATGCCGAGATACAAGCTTTACGTGTTGCGTGCCAGTCATTAAATAACTATCGTTTGCCTGAAGATACCACCCTCTATGTCACCCTTGAGCCTTGTACCATGTGTGTAGGCGCTTTAGTACATGCACGTGTTCAGCGCGTAGTTTTTGCCACAACTGAACCGAAAGCGGGTTCTTTAATCAGTGCCAGACAACTACTTGATAGTGGTTATTACAATCATAAATTTGTCTTTGAGCAAGGTTGCTTACAAGCACAATGTTCACAACAATTGAGTGATTTCTTTAAACAGAGGCGGGATGAAAAGAAGAAAATTCGGTCATCAAAAACGTCCTTAAATGATTAAAAGTGTCTTTAAGATTATGGCAAACTAAGCCTCCAATGATTTTGGATCACATAAAAAGGCAATGTTATGCGTAATGCAATTACTGTAAAAAAAGAATTTAATGCACCGATCTCAGAAGTTTTTGACTTGTTGTCAAAACATGCTACTTACAATAAGGCGTTTGCACCTTTACAAGTTGTTCGTGTAAAGGACTCGGCTGACCCAAAACGTCCTGATGGCATTGGTTCGATTCGCCGTATGGGGTTTGGTCCAATCAAACCATTACAAGAAGAAATTACCCTGTTGGAAGAAAATAAGCGGATTGAATATAAACTGATTAATAATCCATTGGTGAAGCATCATTTAGGACAAATCGATTTTAAAGAAATTACTCCTTATATTACGTTGGTGACCTATAAGATTGAATTTACGGCAAAAGCCCCTTTAGTTAGTAAATTAGTTCTTGCACAACTCAAAGCAGCGATTACACTAGGCTTTTCAAAATTAGCCAAATCAGTTGCTTCATAAGAGATGGAAATGACAATTCATATTATTACGATCGATGGCCCTAGTGGTTCAGGTAAGGGTACATTAGCCGCCAAAATAGCCGCACATTATCAATATAATTTATTAGATTCTGGAGCGTTATATCGTTTACTTGGATTGTCACTCTTTCAACGTGGCTTGCTTGACCAAATTGACTCGAACTTAGATCAATGCGTTGAGTATGCAACACATTTAGATATCGAATTTAAAACCACTGAAGCAGCGACATTGATTTTGCTTGAGGGTGTCGATGTCACCCATACCATTCGAACAGAACAAGTTGGAGAGTATGCTTCTAGAGTTGCCACTGTACCCGAATTAAGAAAAGCATTATTTGAACGTCAACGTGCTTTTATTCAGGCGCCAGGTTTAGTAGCTGATGGGCGAGATATGGCAACATCGATTTTTCCAGAAGCCCAAGCCAAGATTTACTTAACTGCATCGGCTGAATCTCGCGCAGAGCGACGTGTAAAACAGTTGCAGGGCATGGGTCTTGATGCTAAAATAAGCGACATTTTATCTAACATACAGGCTAGAGATAAAAGAGATATGGAGCGTTCGGTTGCTCCACTCAAGCCCGCTGAAGATGCGTATATCATTGATAGTTCTACAATAGGTATCAATGAAGTGTTTCAGTTGATGGTGAATTATATCGATAGTCGTATTCAGTAGATACACAATTTTTTATCAGTTGAAGCATTGCTTGATCAGATTTTTTGGACAATGTAACAACTTAACTAAACCGGCCTTGTCTGATCCAAGACCGCGGACTTTATCAGGTATATCATGACCGAATCTTTTGCAGCCCTCTTTGAAGAAAGTGAATTAAACCTCAACGTTGAAAAGGGTGCAGTCATCCAAGGTACTGTTGTTAGTATCGATTCTGACTGGGTTACTGTTGACACTGGCCTTAAATCTGAAGGCGTTGTTGACCGTGCTGAATTTTTAAATGAACAACGTGAACTTGAAGTTCAAGTTGGCGATACTGTTGACGTAGTTGTTGAAGCGCTTGACAACGGTATGGGTCAAACAGTTTTATCACGTGAAAAAGCGAAACGTGCTGAAACTTGGACTAAACTTGAGAAAATCTTTGAAGACGGCGAAATCGTTACTGGTGTTATCTCTGGTAAGGTTAAAGGCGGTTTCACTGTTGACATCGGTCCTGTACGTGCATTCTTACCAGGTTCTTTAGTTGACACTCGTCCTATCCGTGACACAACTCACCTTGAAGGTAAAGAGTTAGAGTTCAAAGTAATCAAACTTGATGCTAAACGTAACAACGTTGTTGTATCTCGTCGTGCAGTTATGGAAGCTGAATCTTCAGCTGACCGTGAAGCATTACTTGCTCAACTTGAAGAAGGTCAAACAGTTACAGGTACAATCAAGAACCTTACTGATTACGGCGCGTTCGTTGATCTTGGCGGTATTGATGGTCTTCTACATATCACAGATATGGCTTGGAAGCGTATCAAGCACCCTTCAGAAGTTGTTGAAGTTGGTCAAGAAGTTACAGTTAAAGTACTTAAATTTGACCGCGAGCGTAACCGCGTATCTTTAGGCCTTAAGCAATTAGGCGAAGATCCATGGTTAGCGATCATGAGCCGTTACCCTAAAGGTTCTATCGTTAAAGCACGTGTTACTAACTTAACTGACTACGGTTGCTTCGCTGAAATCGCTGAAGGCGTTGAAGGTTTAGTACACGTTTCAGAAATGGACCACACAAACAAAAACATCCACCCATCTAAAGTTGTTCAGATCGGTGATGAAGTTGATGTTATGGTTCTTGAAGTTGATGAAGAACGTCGTCGTATTTCATTGGGTATCAAACAAACTCGTGCTAACCCATGGGAAGAGTTTGCTAAAGCAAATGAAAAAGGCGAAAAAGTTTCTGGTACAATCAAGTCAATCACTGACTTCGGTATCTTCATCGGTTTATCTGGTGGTATCGACGGTTTAGTACACTTGTCTGATATTTCTTGGAACGAACAAGGCGAAGAAGCGATTCGTCGTTACAAGAAAGGTGACACAGTTGAAGCGGTTATCTTATCTGTTGACGCTGAAGGCAACCGTATCAGCCTTGGTATCAAGCAATTAAACAGCGATCCATTCAATGACTTCTTAGCTGCGAATGAGCGCGGTGCTTTAGTTAAAGGTACTGTAACTGCTGTTGATGCTAAAGGTGCTACAGTTAAATTAGCTGATGACATCGAAGCAACACTTAAAGCTTCAGAAATCAACCGTGACCGCGTTGAAGATGCGACTAAATTCTTAGAAGTTGGTCAAGAAGTTGAAGCGAAGATCATCAACGTTGATCGCAAATCTCGCTCTATCAACTTGTCTATCAAAGCGAAAGACGAAGCTGAAGAGAAAGAAGCTGTGAACAATGCTCGCCAAGCTGCTGCAACTCAAGTTGCAGAAAGCAATGGTCCTAAGACTATTGGTGACTTAATTAAAGCTCAAATGAAGTAATTTGTTAAAAAGTACGTTTCTTGTAACTGAGACGTACTTTTTTATACAAAAATACTGTAAACGGTAGCGTAGTAATCATGTACTGCGCTACCGTTTTGTATTTAAACAGGTTATTATTAAAAACATTGGAAAGTAGCAATAATTAAAGAGGTCATCAATGACTACTGAAGCACTTAATAAATCTGATTTAATTGAACGGATTGCACTTAAAAACCCACACTTAGCTGAGCCTTTGGTTGAAGATGCAGTTAAGATTATGATTGATCAAATGATTGAAGCCCTTTCAAGCGGCGATCGTATTGAGATCCGTGGTTTTGGTAGTTTTGCATTACATCACCGTGAGCCACGTTTAGGGCGCAATCCTAAAACTGGTAAGTCTGTAGATGTCGCTGCAAAGGCAGTCCCACATTTTAAACCTGGTAAGGCACTTCGTGACGCAGTAAACGAATCTGCCGAATAAGAATTGAGGTGTTTATGCGTTATGTATTAATTGCATTACTCGTTGCCATATTTGGTTATTCGCTTGCTTTAGTGCTTCAAAACCCAGCTGAGTTGCAAGTAGATTTACTATTTACTCAAGTTCCAGCAATGCGTTTGGGCTTATTGCTTTTACTGACCTTAGTCTTAGGTGTGGTGGTTGGTTTGCTTCTCGGTGTGCAAGTTTTCCGAGTGTTCCAAACCAGTTGGGAAATTAAGCGTCTTCGTAAAGATATTGACCATCTGCGTAAAGAGCAGATCCAGCTTGCACAACAGGCTGCCGCAGAAGCTGCTGCAAGTGTCAGACATGAAAAAACAGTGCTGGATATTCATCCAGAGAGTCAAACACGTACACCACTGTAATTAAGAATATTTTCTGCGCGATTAACTGTTAACGTTTTATAGCGAATAAAAATAGCCCTTTTAATAAAGGGCTATTTTTTTGCCTTAAGGAATGCCGAGGTATCTCAGGCTTGCAGTGATCAGCATCGCCACAAGAATAACCACGATCAGTGAATATTTCTTCCAAGCAAAGATAAGGGCTACAGCAACGCCCACGATTTTACTCATTCCACTAAAATGAGTTTCAGAAAAAAGTGTATTGAATATGGCTAAGGTAAATAGAAGAACACAAGCAGAATCAGCGAGAAGTTGTTTGTGATGCTCTCTAAACGTTATACGATCAGCTAAATAGAATCCTGAATAGCGAATGAGATACGTGCCCAGTGCAAGTATGACAATCCCTATGAAGATATAACTCTCACTATATTTCATTTTGATTTACCTTTTAGCAACAGACCAAGCATTGATACGAGAACAGGTAAACCTGTTGGTAGTAGGGGGATAGATGCTAAAGACAATGTCGTGCCAAGAAATACTCGATTTCGTGTGGTTTTATTTTTGAGCATCGGCAAGATTAAAGCAAAAAGAATGGCGGGAAATGCGGCATCAATACCGAAGACATAAATATCAGGGATATTTTTACTAAGCAGATAACCAATAAACACACCAATTGGCCAAAGAATGCAAATCCCTAATCCACACATCCAATACGCCCATTTCTTGGCTTGATCATTGTGTTGGCTTAGTCCAAACATCACACTTTCATCATTCATGATGTGACAAGCGATAAAACGAGATGCATTTTTCTCAATAAATGTCGCGACGGATAAACCAAATGGAAGATGACGTAGATTAATCAATATGCCAGTCAATGCGGCAAAAATAGGATTCGCACCTGTCGCAATCATACCAATGAACGTAAATTCAGCCGCTCCAGCCAATACGGTCAAGGAAAGCAATATGGGAATCCACATGGGTACATCAAAGCTTGCTGCAACTGAACCGAGTGAAATTCCGACTATTCCTGTCGCAATAGAAATGAGACTAATGGCTTTGATGAGGTTAAATCGCTCTATATCTTGCATCTTTCTTTTCTATATCAAACGAACGTACGATATAATAGATTAAATTTATATCGTTCGTCAAAACGAACATTCGTTTTTTATGGTGAAATATGGCATTGCCAATTGAAATTGTTGCTAAAGGCTTACAAAGAGAAAGACAAAAGGCAGGGCTGTCCTTGGCAGAAGTGGCTCGCCGCGCAGGAATTGCGAAATCGACTTTGTCACAATTAGAAGCGGCACAAGGCAACCCGAGTCTGGAAACCTTATGGGCCTTGTGTGTGGCTTTGGATATTCCTTTCGCAAAGTTGATGGAAAGTAATATCACACAAACGCAAGTGATTCGCTTTGGCGAAGGGCCTTCGGTTTCATCCGAGATTGCTCATTATCAAGCGATTTTATTGGCCAATTGTCCTACAGGTGCTAGACGGGATGTGTATATCTTGGTCACCCAGCCCGGTGAGCCGCGCTGTAGTCAGCCCCATTCAATTGGCAGCATTGAGCATATTATTATTATGCAAGGCAAGGCTAAGGTTGGCTTGATTTCGGAACCTGTGCTGCTGAGTGAGGGTGATTATATTTGTTATCCAGCTGATCAAGCGCATATTTTTGAAGCACTGGAACCGAATACGCGAGCGATTTTGATCTCAGAGCAAAGATAAGGATGTTTGAGTTGGTTGGTAAAGCTTTTTTTCAATATGCTGGTTTTCTTGCTTTGTTCATACGCTGAATCACTTTATAATTACTCGATTTTTATGTGATGGAACTAGATTCGTGAGTATTATTGTTGCCCTAGACGCAAAAAGCCAATATGACGCCTTAACAATTGTTGATCAGCTAGATCCGTCACTTTGTCGTGTTAAAGTGGGTAAAGAGCTGTTTACGCATGAAGGTCCATCCATTGTGAAAAACTTGCAAGACAAGGGTTTTGAGGTTTTTCTAGATTTAAAATTCCATGATATTCCAAATACGACGGCTCAGGCGGTATGTGCTGCAGCAGACCTTGGGGTGTGGATGGTCAACGTGCATGCATCTGGTGGTCGTAAAATGATGGAAACCTGTGTTGAGCGTCTGAAAGCTGGAAATTATCAAACCCAGCTGATTGCGGTGACGGTTTTGACCTCAATGGGCTGTGAAGATTTACGTGATCTTGGCTTAGATATCGAACCAGTTGAGCAGGTAAAGCGTTTAGCGAAACTCACTCAGGAAAGTGGTTTGGATGGTGTCGTTTGTTCAGCACAAGAAGCGAAAATTCTTCGTGAACTATTAGGACAAGATTTTGCTTTGGTTACACCAGGGATTCGCCCAGAAGGTTCAAATGCCGATGACCAAAAGCGTATTGTGACCCCTAAACAAGCCATGCTGGATGGTTCAACGCATTTGGTTATCGGTCGTCCAATCACCAAAGCTGAAAACCCAACTGAGATGTTAAAGTCAATTTTGGCTTCGATCTAATTGGGTTTGGCTTGGTCTAGAACTTTAGACTCAAAAATAAGCTGATGAGCAATGGTGCGAGGAGAGATAGAATCAATCCACTCATCATTGCATGTGGTACGTAATGCGTACCACATGATTGTTTGACCATGGCAAGTGTGACATCCATCGAGGTTGCACCAGCACTTGAAATTGCAGAGCGCGGAAAGCGCCAACCCAAACAATACATTAATAAAATTGCAAAAATCTCTCTAAATAAGTCTGTTAACAGTGCTATACCGCCGAGCTTGGCGGAGTGTAATTCAGTAAATAGAATCCCTGACATGGAGTACCAGCCATACCCTTGGGCTAAGGCCATGACTTCATTTAAGCTGTAATGATTGGATAGAATAAAATAATTAAAGATTGCAGCTAAGCAGGAGCCGACAAAAGCCGCGATAGGCACGAGTAGAATTCTCCAACTCAACCAGCTACGATCAAATTGAGTGAAGGCCAGTTCGATCCCAATCAAAAAGATAAAGATCAACAATAAATACCAACTATTAAAGCTAATCGCTAAACCAGCACTATTGACCACGATGCCCAATAGAATACCAACGCCCAAAGCCAAAAATGCTTTGGCAATATTCTTGAGTGCATTGAGAAATAGGTGCAGGGAAATCTTTCCTTGTACACTTTGGCGATCAATCAGTTTGTAAGTGATCAAGCAAATAAAAAATGAACCAATTGAGGTGGTAAATGCAATCAGTAACGCTGGCGGTAGAATAGCAGCAGGATTTTGAACGTGATTTAAGGCTTGAGTCAGCTCAAATGCGACACTAATCAGTAAAATATAAGAAAAATAGGGTAGTATTTTAAATACAAATTGTTTTATTGACTGTGACAAATGTGGTCCAACAAAATAGCCTAAGCTAATGCAGACAAAAATTTGGAAGATCAAAACAAAAGAGGTCATACAATCAGAGTGTTTATAGTGCTGATTTATTATGCAGGGAAATCTGATACTTGGATAGATTTATATATCACTTGATATAGAATGTTTTGCAATAAAAATGCATTTAAATATATGAGAAGCAGCTAACGTGGTTGATTCACTTCATTGTTATTATGCAGCTATGAATATCATGTGGGCTGAAATATACTTTTGTAAGACATAGAGGTAAATGATTTGTGACAGCAGCTAAGATTCAAAAATTTGCCTTGGAGCGTTTTGCAAAACAAGGCTTTGCCGCAACCTCCTTAAATGAAATAGCGACCGATGTTGGCATTAAAAAGCCTTCAATTTATGCACATTTTAAAAATAAAGATGAACTGTATCTGAGCTTGATCCCGATTATGATTGATGAGGAGTTGGGGCATGCTCAAACCGTTCTGCAAGGTGGTACTGGAATTCAGCAGCAATTACATGCTTACTTTATGAGTATTGAACAACGCTTTGATGCCTCTTATGGGGTTCAGTTCTGGATGAATGCATTAATTAGTCCACCTGTACATTTATATGATCAGGTGATTGAGCCAATGCATATCTTTATGGCTGAATTGGAACAGGTATTTTTACAGGCAATACAACAGTCGGTTTTGAAGGAAAACAAGCACCAACTGGAGAGTATAGTTTTGGCGCGGGTCTGTATGAGCTTTGTCGATGCCTTACAAAGTGAATTGATCTACGGAGGTCGAGATAAGTTCAGGCTTCGACTGGATGCCATTCTCAAAACCTTAGATGTTCTGATCAGCCCTTAATGGTAATCAATTGCTGACCAGTGCATGAGATTTGTTATTCTGTTTCCATTGTCGAAAATGTGTCAGCTTGTCTAAGTGCTGCATAAATACATAAGCCCAGTGCAATCATTCCGCAAAGGAATAGACTGGCTGGAAGCAGGCTGATGTTAATTTCAAACAGGCTTACGATAAAGCCAATTAGCGAAGCAAAGGCATATTGTAGTAGACCCATCAAGGATGAGGCTGCGCCGGTTAAATGTTGAGGGCTTTGTTGCATGGTCAGTGCAGTCAAATTACCAAAAATAAAACCTGTGGACCAGATACTCAGTCCCAGCAGCACAATGTATTGCCATAAACTTAAATGATAGAAACTGACACCGAGCATTAGAATGAAACTGGCGCCACTAAATATACACATGCCCAGTACCAATAATTGCTGCGCTGTCCATCGTTTTAATAACAGGATTGAAACTTGTCCAAGGATAATCAAGCCTACGGCGTTGGCTGCAAATAGGCTGCTAAAACTTTCATTATGAATATGATAATGCTGGATAAAAATAAATGGTGATTGGCTCAGATAAACAAAAAAACCACCCAAGATAAAACCGCCTGCCAAGGTATAAGCCATAAAGCCTTTATTTAGGGCAAGTGTTTGATAGCTTGTTCGAATCGCTGCAAATTGGAGTGGTTGACGATATTGAGGCTTTAGGGTTTCTGGGATGGCGTGATTACCCCATAACAAGAGAATGGCTCCTAGTGCAGCCAGAGTATAGAAAATCAAATGCCAAGAGCCGATCCGTAAGATCAGGCTTCCAAACAAGGGGGCAATGATGGGTACAATCATCATGACCTGCATCAAAATAGAAAAGTTTTTGGCACTGGTTTTGGCATCACAGACATCAGAAATAATTGCTCTTGGCACGACTAAGCCCGCAGATGCACCAATGGCTTGCATGAAGCGTGCTGCCAGCAGCCATTCAATACTTGGTGCAATTGCAGCCAATAATGAACCCAGAATAAATATTGCGATACCAATCAGTAGGGGTTTACGTCGGCCAAAACGCTCAAGCAATGGGCCGTATAATCCTTGACCGATTGCGAGTCCAATGAGAAACACCGAGAGTGTGAGTTGTATATGACCTGGTGAAGTTGCAAAACTCTCTGCAAGCAGTGGAAACGCAGGCAAATAAATATCAATTGCCAGTGCATCTAAGGCGGTAAAAAGGGAGAGTAACAGCAGTAAAGACCAACTGATCTTTGTGATGTGGGTAGCAGCGTTCATGTTTTGTGTACTCTTTCGAGGGAAACAATATTTATTTTAACTACCTAACGGTAGGTAGTTAAAATATTAGCATGATTACTTAGGTTTTGCATAGGGAAGAACAGGGAGATTTAAATCAGGTCCATAACGCGTTGCAATAAAAAACACCTTTGAGCGTTCAAAGGTGTTCTTGATATTAGGAGGAGTTCAGCTATTTCAGCTTAAGCGGCATTATTTTTTGCATGCGTTGCTGTGTTGATAAAATTATGATCAGCAACATTTACTTTACGGGTTTCTAACCAATATCGCCATGTGTAGGTTGGCCATAAAGAAAAGTTCTTACCATCTGCTGCTTGATACCAACTGCTACAGCCACCTGCTTGCCATACGGTTCCTTTCAACTGATCTTGAACACGCTCATTGAATTGATCTTGAACTTCATGCTTGATCTCAACCGCTTGAGTGCCTGTTTTATCAACGGTTTGGATCAACTGTAGAATGTAGTTCACCTGAGACTCAATCATGAAGATCACTGAGTTATGACCAAGAATGGTGTTAGGGCCTAATAACTGGAATAAATTCGGGAAGTTCTTGGTGCTAATACCATAGTAACTTTCAGCACCATCTTTCCAGGCTTGTTTCAGTTCTATGCCATGACGACCAACACAATCGAAATGTTTTAGATAAATACGAGGGTCGGTAATGAAGCCAGTCCCGTAAATCAAACAATCGATTTGACGTTCTTTGCCATCTTTTGTGATGATGCTATTGGCTGTGATTTCTTGAATAGCATCTGTCACCAATTCAACGTTTTTACGATTGAAAGTCGGAAAGTATTTATTTGAAATCAAAATACGTTTACAACCCATGACAAAATCTGGTGTCAGTTTTTTTGCGAGTTCTTTATCTTTGACTTGGAAGCGAATAAAGGCTTCAGCCAGTTTTTGACCGTATTTCATGATCTGAGGTTGAACAATCGGAACAACACGAGATTCATTGGTCCAGTACAAACGGGTACGGTGAATCTGACGGTAGATATTTGAGGCTTTGAATAATGATTTGCTCAGTTGAGAATATTTGCGTTCATCACGAGGAATCACCCAAGCTGCAGTCCGTTGTAATACATATAACTGCTTTACCTCGGGTGCAATTTCAGGAATATACTGAATCGCACTGCCGCCAGTTCCAATCGATGCAACAGATTTACCTGTTAAGTCGTAGTCATGGTCCCACTGTGATGAATGGAACACTTTGCCTTGGAACTTTTCAATACCTTTAACATATGGAACTTGTGGTACATGCAGTGGGCCAGATGCAAAAATAACAAATTGTGCTTCTAGTGTTGGCTGATCTTTGAAAGTCAAAGTCCATAGATTACGGCTTTCATCAAATTCAGCATGAGTAACTTCATGATTGAACTGACAGTAGTCTTTTAATTTATATTGTTCAGTAATATCTTGAATATAGGTGAAGATCTCATCTGCCTCGGCATAACGCTTTGACCAGTCGGTCTTTGGTGCAAATGAAAGCGAATACATATGTGATTGAACATCACAGGCTGCGCCAGGATATTGGTTTTCGCGCCATGTACCACCAACATCGTTGGTTTTTTCTAAAATTACAAAATCATTGATTTGACTTTGCAATAGTCGAATCGCCATTGCTAAACCACCAAAGCCTGCACCAATAATTGCAACTTTTGTTTTTTGAATCGCATTTTTGGTTTCATCACGCATAGTCTATGTCCTACACAGCTAAATTTTGTGCAAGTTTAACGGTTTTAGCGAGATTAAATATGATTGTATAGACGCAAAACTTGATCATTTCGGCAATTCATTTGTGCATGCTTTTATAGTAAAACATTAAAGTTTTGAGCATCGCATTCGGACTTATGAAAAGATCTATCCTCGGATTGATGTATTTAATTCAAGGCATGCGACATGTCGGCATTGATGTGGACGCGCGTTTAGCGAATATGGGAATACAGGCCGATGCATTAGATCCAAGCTCGATTATCCCTGATGAAATTGAATGGGATATTTTGCAGCATATTAGTCAGGATATCTCACCTGAACAAGGCTTATTCATCGGACAACATTATGCATTGGCTGGTTATGGTCCATTTCTGATGTTATTGGTGACCAGTGATACGTTGCATCGTGCTTTACTCAATGGTGTTCAATTTCAGCAGTTAACTCATCTCTTTGGGTCGCTGCAGTTAAAGATTGAAACTAATCTGATCTATTTGTTCTATCAACCCATTGATTTAAGCATGCATCTCGGCCAACTCAGGGCGCAGTGTGAGATTTCAGGTACCTATAAGTTCTTACAAGATATTTTTAAAATGATGGGCTTAGAGGTACCTAAAATTCAGATTGAATTGCCATTTCAGCGACCTAAAGATCTGGGTTTACTTGCTGCTTATCAAGACTATTATGGGCTGGATGTCAAATTTGGATGTGCGCAAGCGGCCTTCATTTTAGAAAATACCCAAATTTTGAATACAAAAATACCCTCTGCTGATATTTTGACGTATCGCATTTATGAAGAAAAATGCCTACAGGATATTCAACATTTAGAGAAAAGTGCGGCAGCTAAATTAACTATTGTTGAGTATGTGCAGGATTATCTTGAAATGCAAAATGGGGTCATGCCAACCATGGCGGAAACCGCCTGTGCATTGAGTATTCCTGAACGAACGTTAAGACATCAATTGCAGCAAATGCAGACCAGCTATAAAGAAATTCGTGAAAAACTGATCAAACAGAAGGCAATAAAGTTTATTGAAAACAGTTCTTATTCGATTGAACAGGTGGCCGAAATGTTGGGGTATTCTGAGCCCGCTGCGTTTAATCATGCCTTTAAAAGGTGGTTTGGATTGAGTCCAAGGCAATATCATCGAAATCATTAAATGATTAAAAATGGTACATTTTGATGTTTAAACTCTATGATAATTAAGCCTAAAATCTAATGCCATTGAACAGAATGTTCGATATAATTTTCATCAATTAAAATTGCAATAACACCTTATGTCAAATTCTAAACCAGACTCACATAGCACTGCATATATCCCAACATCACCTGCTGAGCGTTATGCTCAAGCACTTGAGTCAGGACAATTCATGCCAGATGAGGCTCAAGCACAAGCTGTGCAAGAGTTGGATCGAGTATGGAAAGAGTTACTCACTCGCTATAAAGCATCTAAGAAAGCGTTTCGACGTTTCCGTCGTCAAACCTATCCAAAGGGCGTTTATATGTGGGGGGGTGTCGGCCGTGGTAAAACGTGGTTAATGGATCAATTCTATGAATCGGTACCATTCCGCCGTAAAACACGCATGCATTTCCATCACTTTATGCAACACGTCCATAAAGAGTTGAATAAACTTTCTGGTCAACGTAACCCTTTGGATTTGGTTGCAGATCAAATTTATAAAGATGCCGTTGTGATTTGCTTTGACGAATTTTTCGTATCGAACGTGACTGATGCGATGATTTTGAGTGATCTATTCCAAAAGCTATTCGAGCGCGGCATTACTTTGATTGCGACATCGAACATTGCACCAGATGGTCTATACAAAAACGGAATTCACCGTGATCGCTTTATCCCAACAATTGAATTGGTCAAAAAGAACTGTACCATTTTGAATGTAGATGCAGGCGTGGATTACCGTTTGCGTGTATTGAAGCAAGCGCAATTATTTAAATATCCATTAACCGATGATGCACAAGCGTGGTTATCTGGTCGTTTTAAAGCATTAACCCAAACACAGACTCAATCTAATTCACCGATTATGATCAATAATCGTGTGGTGGAAACCTTAGGTCATACTGAAGACGTATTGTGGTGTGAGTTTTCAGAACTATGCTTTAAGCCTCGGAGCCCAGCAGACTTTATTGAAATCGCCAACATTTACAATACCGTTTTGGTCAGTAATGTTCCGCATTTGACCGATTTCTTGTCTGAAGGAACACGCCGTTTTATTTATTTGGTCGATGAGTTCTATGACCGCGGGGTAAAATTGATTCTCACTTCAGAAGATTCAATTATTGATCTATATGAAGGCGAGAAATTAGCATTTGAAATTGAACGGACGCGTTCACGTTTATTAGAAATGCAATCGGATGATTATCTACATTCGGAGCATCGACAAATTCAGGTCGCACAGACTTCATAAATGAAAAGGCATTCTTCGGAATGCCTTTTTTTATAAACTTATAGGGATAAGGCTTTATTCTTGGTCGAATTTTGTTATAACTAGATGAGTTTGAAAAAGGGAGTATGTTGCATAACTAGACAAGAAGCACACATCATTTGATATTTTGATAGGTATAAAAAAATATGTTTGTCAATACTTCTAATGGGGAAAATGCTTACTATTTAGGAATGTGATATTACTATTCAGGCTAGTATAAATCAGTATACTAGAATTCTTGTTATAAAAAGTTAGCACCATCAGGAAAGACAATGACTGTACGTATTCAAAAAGGCAAGCTAGCGATTGCTAAAGAACTTTACGATTTCATCGAAAATGAAGCTTTACCAGGTACTGGTTTAGAGAGTGAAACTTACTGGAAGAACTTCGAGCAAGTCGTTGTCGACCTTAGCCCAAAGAACAAAGCATTATTGGCTAAGCGTGATGAACTTCAGGCAAAGATTGATGAATGGCATCGCAACAATAAATTTGAATTAAATGCTTACAAGGCATTCTTAACTGAAATTGGTTATCTCGTACCAGAAGTTGCTGACTTCCAAGTAACAACTGAAAATGTGGATGAAGAAATCGCATTATTGGCTGGTCCACAGCTGGTTGTACCTGTGCGTAATGCGCGTTATAGCTTAAACGCAGCCAATGCACGTTGGGGTTCTTTATATGACGCGCTGTATGGTACAGACGTTATTTCTGAAGAAGGTGGTGCAGAGAAAGGCAAAGGTTATAACCCAGTTCGTGGTGATAAAGTTATTGCTTTCGCAAAAGATTTCTTAAACCAAACGTTCCCATTGGCTCAAGGTTCGCATGCGGATGCAACTCAATATGCTGTGGTGAATAACGGTTTAGCTGTAACGTTAAAAGATGGTTCAACAACTTCTTTGGCACATGAATCACAATTTGTTGGTTTTAACGGTGAAGCTGCAAGTCCAACTGAGATTGTTTTATTAAATAATGGTTTGCATGTGATTATCGAAATCGATGCAAACAGTCCAATTGGTAAAACAGATGCGGCGGGCGTTAAAGATTTAACTCTTGAAGCTGCAGTAACCACAATTCAAGATTTGGAAGACTCGGTTGCAGCGGTTGATGCTGAAGAGAAAGTGGAAGGCTACCGTAACTGGTTAGGTCTAATGAAAGGTGACTTGCAAGAGTCAATCGAGAAAAATGGTAAAACTGTTACTCGTACCTTGAACAAAGATCGTACTGTACAGAATCTGATTGGTGGTACAACGACATTACACGGTCGTTCATTAATGTTGCTTCGTAATGTAGGCCACTTAATGACTAACCCAGCAATCTTGGTTGACGGTGAAGAAGTGTTCGAAGGCATTATGGATGCTTTAGTGACACCTTTACTCACAGTTGCTGATATTCGTGGTCAAAACGAGAACAAAAACTCTCGTAAAGGTTCAATGTATATCGTTAAGCCGAAAATGCATGGTCCAGAAGAAGTTGCATTTGCAGTTGAATTGTTTGAGCGTGCTGAACAAGCGATTGGCTTACCGGCAAAATCACTCAAAATCGGGATCATGGACGAAGAACGCCGTACTTCTGTGAACTTGAAAAACTGTATCGCTGCTGCGAAAGACCGTACCATTTTCATTAACACAGGCTTTATGGACCGTACGGGTGATGAAATCCATACCTCTATGGAAGCTGCACCAGTTGTGCGTAAAGAAGCGGTTAAAACACAAAAATGGATTGCTGCTTACGAAAACCGTAACGTTGCCATTGGTTTAGCATGTGGTTTACAAGGTAAAGCGCAAATTGGTAAAGGCATGTGGCCGAAACCAGACAGCATGAAAGATATGTTGGCGACAAAGACTGCACATCCAAATGCAGGTGCAACTTGTGCGTGGGTTCCATCACCAACAGGTGCAGTACTACATGCATTGCACTACCATCAAATCAATGTAAAAGCACGTCAAGATGTATTGGCTGCTGAAGACATGCTGACTTTAGATGACTTGTTAACGCCGCCATTTGCACCAGAAACAAACTGGTCTGCAGAAGAGTTAAACAACGAACTTGAAAATAACTGTCAAGGGATCTTGGGTTATGTGGTTCGTTGGGTAGATCTTGGTGTTGGTTGTTCTAAAGTACCAGACATTAATAACGTTGGCTTAATGGAAGACCGTGCTACTTTACGTATTTCATCTCAACACGTTGCAAACTGGTTACGTCACGGTATCGTAACGCGTGCGCAAGTTGAAGAAGTACTTAAGCGTATGGCTGTGATCGTTGATCAGCAAAATGCCAATGATCCATTGTATACACCAATGGCACCAAACTTTGATGGTATTGCATTCCAAGCCGCTTCTGACTTGATCTTTAAAGGTGCAGAGCAGCCATCTGGTTATACAGAGCCATTGTTACATGCTGCGCGTTTAAAATTAAAAGGTTATACAGGTGATTAAGATCGCCTGTTAGGCAAATGAGAGGTATCTATTTATTAGATACCTCTTTTTTTATAATTAGAGGGATAAAATGTATTTCTGGAACACCAAAAAATTAATTGATGATTTAAAAAATGACCGTTTAACAGAGCAAAACTACAAAAATTACTATTTGATTAGTAGTGCATTTATGCTCATCATGATGTTTGCTATGCGTTTTGCCCCTATTGATGATGTGCTTCCAAATCTTATTGATGCGGCGCTGAGTATTATAATTCTTATTGTTGGTGTCAATTTCTGTTTTAAGGCAAATGGTGGCAATCAAGGAAAGCAATTTCTTAACCGTTTAATTTGTCTCTTTTTACCGATTGGTGTGAGATTTATCTTGGTATATTTACTGTTATTTACCGTCTTTATTCTTGCCTTTATTGTTACTGCACGATTTATTGATGCCACTCAAATTCCTGCTTTAATTGAACCTTATCAAAAATGGGTTGGGTTTTCTATTTCAGTTATAATGCAGGTAATGATGTATTGGCGTTTTTGTGTCGCACTTAGAGCCATTAGCCGTATAGACAATGAGGTCTTAGAAACAGGATAAAACATCCTATTGATGAATTTTTTGTTATAATTATCATAGTTTGATCATTTAGCCGAATCATAACGATGTCACAAATTTTAAAATTAGATGCTTTAAAACAAGCGCAAGTTTCGACTTCGCCATATCCTTACTTCGTTGTTAAAAATTCGATTGTCGATAGCGAAGTGAACGCTGTTATTCAGGATTTTCCAAAGATTGAACAGGGTGGTAGCTATAACATTGAAGATGTTGAAATTAAGCCTAATTTTGATCGCTTTTTAAAGTCTTTAGACACCAAAGAATTTCGTCAGATTTTAACTGAAAAATTTGATGTGGATGTGATGGAGCATCCGATGATGATCACCTTGCGTGGTTATTCACGTCAAAAAGATGGTCGTATTCATTCTGACTCAAAAACCAAACTGCTGACCATCCTGATTTATTTGAATGAATCTTGGGATGCACCGACAGGTCGTCTACGCATCTTGAATGATGAAAAGAATATGGATGACTATGTTGAAGAGATTGATGCGGGTCCCGGTACTCTAATTGCATTTAAAGTGACTGATAATGGTTGGCATGGTTATGTACCCTATGAGGGGCAACGCCAGTCGATTCAGATTAACTTTTTAACCAGTGATAAAGCCAATGCCAAGCATCGTTTTATCCACGGTTTAAGCGCAAAAATGAAAAAATTATTTGGCTAATTTTTGCAATTAAAAAGAGGAGGGTTGATACCTCCTTTTTTTAACTTTGCTTTTAAGGATAAATACTCAGCGAACTATGTGTGCCAACTATAAACCATTGACAGTCGAGCAAGTTCAACAGCTTGGTTTACCTTTGATTCCATTTGAATATGGGGGAGAAGTTTACCCAAGTTATAAAACGCCGTTGCTATTTAAATCGGAGCAAGGACTGGAGTGGCGGGAAGTGTTGTTTGGTTTGGTACCAAAGTGGTCGGAAGATACTAATATTTCCAAGCATACTTATAATGCACGGCATGAAACCATTTTTCAGAAACCTAGTTTTGTAGAAGCAGCAAGCAAGTGTAAGTTTGGCGTGATTCCAGTAACTGAGTTTTATGAAAGTAAGTATATCGACAATAAACCTCAACGTTGGGGTGTACGTCGCAAAGATAGGCAAGCTTTTTATATCGCTGCATTATATGAAATCCGTAAGTTAAATGATCAGATCATTCGTTCGGCAACGATGCTTACGATGGACGCCATAGACCATCCGATGATGAAAGATTTCCATGAACCTGGTGATGTGAAGCGTTCAGTTGTTGTTATCCCACATCAGCGTTTAGATGAGTGGTTAAGCTTGAAGCAGCCACATGAGCTTTATGAGTTCATGCAAGCTTTTCCTGTTGAGGAATTTGAGTGTTCACATGTTCCGAAACCGAAGATTGAGAAAATAACACCACAACTGAATATGTTTGATTGAAATGAATATTTGTGTTGATGAGATCAAAAAAGGCTTCCTATAGGAAGCCTTGCTATTTTAAACCAGTTACTTAGCGCGCAAGATTTTTAAACATATGGCGTAAAATTTCCATGGTTTTTTCAATTTGCAATGGTGTTAAGCCATCAAATGATTGTTCTAGGATAACAGAAGTTAGGTCATTTATTTTTGTGATCATTTCTTGACCTTTTTCGGTCAGGTAGACGCGTGTGATACGACCATCTTCTTTACATGAATAAGTATCGATATAACCTTCATCTTTAAGACGATAAACGATTTTGGTTGTGGTCGACATTTTAGAGATGACCATGTCTGATAACTCAGACACGCTTGCATGAGGTTTGACATGCAATGCGATTAAAATGCGGCGGCGAGAATTGTCTAGACCATATTTTTTGAGTACGTTATCAATATTTTGAACGTATTGAGCATTTACTTGAGAAATCCAGTAAAAAGGGAAGTCTTCCAGGTTAAATGAATCGGCTGTAGGTAAAAAACGCGCATATTTTTTTGGCATCACTTATTTCCTATACTTGCACAAGAAACTACGCCTCGTAGTTCCTAGATTCCATGAAATGTCTCTAACTTTCCTGTTAAAAAAATCTCTTTCCTGATTTTTTTAGCATTCCATTTTTTAACAAATCTGTCCAAAGATAACGGTGAAATTATCTTTATTCTGAATGAATAAGTCATCATAAAATTCACATAAATCAGCTATTAATGATGTACTATCCAGTCGTCTTTCCCTTAAGGTTGTTCTACAGCTTTGCATCACTGCTGATTTGTAGAATAACTCTATTGTAGAAAAAAAATACGATTTTTGACGTGACATTTTTATAATAATTTCTGTCTAAAATGTCATAAATATACGAAATCAATATATTTATAAAATAAATAAAGCTTAAAAAAATAGCGAATACAAATATTTGTATTGATCATTTGGTTAAAATATAACACATAAAAATTTTAAAAAAAGTTGAATAAATACATTCTTTATCACATTTTTCCGATGAAATTTAATCATTGCTCGTTTGTAGGACACCAGAATTAATTTTTAAATTGCTTAAGAAGTATTGCGATAACTGCAATGAAGCGGTGTAAGGGAAAACAAAATGCGAAGAAGATGCTAGATTTGAGGCAAAAAAAGACGCATCTAAACAGGATTACAGGTTTAGATGCGTAAAGTGCAAAGCAAGGCAGTCATCACTTGATTTAAATGTGGAGTTCACTTTCCATCAGTGGCCATAGTTTTTGATGCGATTTTTTAAACATCAGCATGTGCCCAATTTGCTTATAGCCGTGTTGTTGAGGGTTGAGCTCAATCAATTTGGTTGGCGCATTTGGGTATAAACGTAGTAGATCTTTGACATTTGTCTGCGTAGCAATTTCATCATCACTGGCCCAGAACGATGTGATTGGGCATTGAATTTCTTGGTGATAATCTTCAAAGATGGTTTTGCCAATTGCATTCATGACATAACCGGGTTTGCTACAAAACTCAGCCCATTGTTTGGCAACATTTTTGGGTAGATTTTCACCCATGCCAATGAATTGAGTTGCACCATAGCCTTTAAAGAAGCTAGAAACAGGAAAAATAACATTGAACATCACAGGCGCAAGGATTTTGGTTTTCCCTTTCAAGCCTTTAACATGTCCAGTTGAACCTGCAATGGCTAACACTTTAGCAACTTTCTGATAATTCGATGTAATCCCGAGTAACTGTCCGCCCGCGCTATGTCCAACAATAACGACTTTTTCAGCTTGAGTACGATTTAATAAAGTCTCGATAGCTGCTGGGATATCATAGATTCCCCAGTCATTAATGCTGGCAGTCGAGTCTTTCAGTGGGCCATGTAATGACTCGCCAATCCCTCTAAAATCAAAGCTTAAAACATCATATCCTTGCTGGCTAAGCCAATCTGCGAAAGCATGATAGAAATTTTTGGTTATCCCTGTTGCTGGGCAAATCAGAATCGGATATGACTTGCTCTGTTCTTGCGCAGGATAAAACTGAGCAGCAAGTTGATAATCATCTTTGCATGTGATCCAAAAAGATTCATAGCGATTCATTTGAAAGATACTCTTATATATGCATGGTTCTACTTTACACAAGTTCTAAAAAGAAACTCGTTTAAAAAATGACTTAAAAGTCAAATTTTATGTAATATACGCACACAAAAGGAATATTTTAATTTCGGGGATGCTATGTACGTTTTAAATACTGCAACACAACTTGCGATTGTATTTAGTGGAATTTTTCTATGGGTGGGGATGCTGACTGGAGTTTGGAAATATTATCAAATTAGACAAACAGCGCAAGCAAGAGCACATTATTATGTGGATATTGCGCATCGGAGTAGTTTGCTTTATGCCGCTGCCAGCCTCATTTTAGCCGCTTTGAGTTTCTTTACGGTTCTGTCTGATGCTTGGGCATTGTTTTGTGTAGTAGCAAATTTATTCTTTTTTGCGATGTCGATCTTAATATATATCTTGCATGGATTATTAAAAGATACAACCAATCAATTTAAACAGCCGCATCAGGTGGGAAAGTGGACTTTACCAGCTTGGTGCATGACATTGATGATGCTAAGTTTAATTATTGTTGAGTTGGGGGCTACAGGTATTTTAGTCGTCGGAACCATTGTTCGGTTTATGCATTAAAAAAATGGATGATCACTCATCCATTTTTCCTGAAGAATTTTTTTGGCGCGCTGCACTTAACTGTCGAAACTTTCGATCGACGATCGCCCACATACAAAAGGCCAGAGATACAACCAATGCATAAGCAAAATATTCGGGTTTTAAATTACCTTTAATCGTGCCTTGAAATAACAACGTGACCATCAAGGCAAGCGTTGTTGTTGCATATAAGATCGAATCATTCGCCTTCAGAGCGTTAATGAAGACTTGCTTGTTGAAATGTATTGATAACATCTCCATCCCTCCTTGTTGTGACGACAAAACCATGCGTTTTTGTCTGAATTGTTTTTTAAGTTGTACTGCTATTTTCTGAGCATTTCAATAGCAAAAGGGGGTATTTTGAAAATAAATTTATGAATGTATTGATTTATATAACTTTTAAGTATTTTTTATATTAATTTATACTATTTTTTAGTTAAATATTACTCATTATTTTTACATTTTGAAAAAATTGGCCATCAAGATATCCTGCGGAAATAGTATCTTTTAAATGGGATATCAATAAGAAGTAAAGGGTGGCATAGACTGCCCCAAGAAAAGAAAGATTTGTCGTAAACAAAAAATGAACGTTGGATAAAAGAACATTTTCTGTATAGCTAAAATCATGTTTGGGTAAAACATCATTTTAACGACAAATCATTTTAATCTTTAGATGCTGTTACGCGATCAACTACAATTGCAAAAACCAGAACGATGAGCGACGGAAGTAACCATGCAAGATTCTGTTCGTTCAATGGTAAATGTTGAATGAATGTTGGTAATTGTTCAGTAAAGCCAGCTGCTTTAATTGCTTCAATAATGCCGAATAGGAATGCAACCGCAGTCACAGAGCCAACCACGATAGAAGGGTTGTTCCAACGCTTCCAGAAAAAGCTCAGCATAATCACAACAATCGCAGGGGGATAAATTGCACTGAGTACCGGAACTGATACTGCAATCAGCTTGGTTAAACCTAAATTGGAAATCAATAATGAAAAACCAGTCAGGATAAAAACAAGTAATTTATAAGACCAACCTGTCAATTCGGTAAAATATTCAGCACATGCACAGGTAAGGCCAATTGCGGTCACCATACAGGCAAGGAAAATCAAGATCGTTAAGAAATAAGATCCGTAATCACCAAAGGCGTGTTGTACATAAGCATGCAGAATAATTGCACCATTGGCTGCATTCGGCGCAACTTCATGACTACCTAAGCCAAGTTTAAATAAACTGATATAAACAAGTGTGAGTCCAACACCAGCGATTAAGCTTGCGATAATGGCATATTTGGTAATTAACTTAGCATCCGTTACACCGCGTGATTGAATTGCTTGAATAATCACAATACCGAATACCAAAGCGCCTAAGGTGTCCATGGTCAAATAACCACTTACAAAGCCTTCAGAAACCGGACTTGCAATATAGTTATTCACTGGCGCAGAGATTAAGCCAGTTGGAATAGCAAATGCTGCAATACCTAAAATAGCCAGTGCAACAATTTTTAAAGGTGCCAGTACATGACCCACGGTATCGAGTAATTTGTTTGGATACAGTGAAACTGCAGTCACAAAAGCAAAATAAACAACACTATAGATAAACAGGCTGCTGCCTGATGTACCGAAGTAGGGAGCAAAACCAATTTCATACGAAACGGTTGCGGTACGAGGTGTCGCAAATAGTGGGCCTACAGATAAATAGCAGACAATCGTTAACAGCAGGCTAAAGAAACGTCCAAGTGGAGAACTGATGATCTCGATTGAGCCTTTCATACGAGATAAGGCCATAATCGTAATGACAGGCAAACCAACTGCGGTAATTAAGAAACCGAAAGCGGCAAGCCAAACATGTTCACCAGCCTGCTGAGCAACGATTGGAGGAAAGATAATATTGCCTGCGCCAATAAATAACGCGAAGGTCATAAAACCTAAAGCAATGATATCTCCTGTACGAAGTTGATTCATAAAGAGGGAGGCATAAAATAAAAGTGCGAATTTTAGAACAAAAATGCGTTCTTTTGAAACTAATTTATGTGAAATTTGGTTGATTTTTGACTAAAAAGAAATGATTAAAATCATATAATTAGTAATGGTAAAGCTAATATGTTGAAAAGCTTTCTAAAACTCGAAAAATACAGAAGGACGTGAATATCCCCAGATGCGGTCAATCGAGTTTAAATATAAAAATAAAAATGGTCTTTTAGTCTTAAATAGATTGAAGATTTCAATGGGAAGGCGTACAAATATTGAAATACTTTATGCAGTCCCCATATTAATTTTTCTGCATGTGATTTTAATCTGATTGATGAATAAGGAAAATCTCGAATGAGAGCTTCTACTGTGACCATTAAAACTGAACAAGATATCGAGAAATTAAGAATCTCGGGTCGTTTAGCGGCACAAGTGCTGGAAATGATTGGCGCCTATATCAAGCCAGGTGTTTCAACTGAATATTTAGATGATATCTGCAACGATTATATTGTGAATACATTGCAGGTGATTCCTGCCAATGTGGGCTATCACGGTTTTACCAAGACCACCTGTATTTCAGTCAATGAAGAAGTTTGTCATGCAATTCCTTCTGCAAAAAAGATTTTGCAGGACGGTGATATTTTAAATATTGATGTTGCTGTGATTAAAGATGGTTATTTTGGCGATACTAGTCGTATGTACTTCGTGGGTGAGCCGAGTCCCGAAGCCAAGAAACTGGTGGAAACAACCTATGAAGCCATGCTTGCGGGGATTCATGCAGTCAAACCTGGTGCGACATTAGGTGATATTGGGCATGCGATTCAGTCCGTTGCGCATCGTGACGGTTATAGCATTGTGCGTGAATACTGTGGACATGGGATTGGCCGTATTTACCATGAGCAGCCAAATATCCTGCATTATGGCCAAAAAGGTCAAGGTATGGTCTTGAAAAAAGGCATGGTGTTTACCATTGAACCGATGGTGAATGCGGGTAAACGTTATGTGAAAGAACTCAATGATGGCTGGACTGTAGTGACACAAGATAAGTCTCTATCCGCTCAATGGGAACATATGGTTGCTGTAACAGATGACGGTTTTGAATTATTAACGCCATGGCCAAATGGCACAGGGCATTATCCTGCTGTTTAGGCTACTCAAAAAGAAAAGCGCGATTTGTTAATCGCGCTTTTTTCTGGTTGAACATTGGGTTAGTTGCTCGACCAAATAATCAATGAAGACACGTACTGCAGGAAGTAAACCACGACGAGATGGATAAACAGCATGGAATATACCATGTGGCGCAGTCCATTCTGGTAGTACCGTAACTAATTGCCCAGATTTCACAAAATCTTGGGCAATACTGTCTGGTAGTAACGCAATGCCACAGTTTTGTGTTGCTAACTCAGCCAACATCAAAAGATTTGATCCCATAATCACAGGATTCACTTTAATTTTTTTCTGTTGTTGATCTGGACCTGTCAGTAAGAACTGTTGATCCAGATGTTCTTCCGACATACTAATAATGCGGTGTTCGGCCAGTTGTTCTGGACTGTTAAGATGACCAAACTCATTTAAATAAGCTTGACTGGCAAAAAGACGTTGTTCAATCGCTTCAAATTGGCGTAATACAAGGTTCGGATCATCATCCAATTTAGAACGCACTCGTAAAGCAAGATCAATTCCTTCGTTAATGACATCAACACGACGGTTGCTGATCATCATCTGAACCCGAACTTCAGGATATTTTTTTAAAAAGGCCGGTAGGATTTTTGCCATCTGGTTTTGTGCGATATCAACAGGCACACTTACTTTAATCACGCCACGAGGCTGGCTGCTTAAATGATTGACCACATCGTGTGCAGCTTGCGCGGCATTCATCATCACTTGCGCATGGCGGTAGACATCCATGCCGATGTCTGTAACAGCAAAGTGACGCGAGCTGCGTTGAATCAGACGTACACCCAGTTGTTCTTCAAGATTATAAACTCTGCGGCTGAGTTTAGATTTAGGAATGTCAGTTGCACGTTCTGCGGCACTAAAGCCACCGTGCTCTACAACGAGCGCAAAGCAGTAAAAATCATCTAAATCCGTTAGCATTACGCTATAAACTCCAGCTTCTTGTCATCAAGTAAAATTCATACACACGTAATTATTAAACATTTTGGGCCAATAAAATATCTCTAACCTGTTTATATTCGTTCAATCGCTCAAAATCTTTGGCGGTTGGCGATGAAATTCGAGATAAGTCCATATTGTCAGTGATATCTGCCAATTTCACAACACGTGCCAAAGGGTTTTGTACGGTTCGTTGCGCGGCCTGTATTCGAGATTCACCGTGTTGTTTGGTGAGTGCGAGGATGGCCTCGATAATGTGCGCTTGAAATCCCAGCATTTGTAAGTCTTCGATACGGGTACTGGTATCTTCCAAAACATCATGTAAAACAGCAATGATTTTGTGTTCGATACTGGGTACATTCAGCATCACTCTGAGCGGGTGTAAAATATAGGGTGCATTGGCTTTATCAACTTGGCCCTCATGTTGTTTTGCTGCAAATGCAATGGCTTGTTCAAGTGTTGCCATCAGCTAAATCCTCCTATGCAAGATAGATTAGCGCGTCATATTCTTTTAAACTAACTGAAATTTTTAACGCTTTATTATATATGTCATATCAACTTATCAACATTGTCGATGCGACCCAAAACATTGTATGTCCTTTTTGCCAACATGCCGTTTTAGACTGGGATCAGGAGCAATATATTCAACCGTGTGAGCATACGGTATTCATGGCAATGGATTTGGGCTTTGAGTTTATCGCAGATCGCTTTGAAGATGTTTTACCACAATCTGTCGATGAAATTCATGAAGACCCCAATATGAATATTTTTGCTAGTGTGACCCAAGCAAATTATCCTGATTTACAGATTTATAAAGCTGATTTGGGTGTAGAAGGGATGTTCCGCTATGTTGGTTTTAGTCCAAACTAAAATTCTTCCAATAAAAAAGCCAATCATCTGATTGGCTTTTTGCTTTACAGCTTATGCTTCAGGCGCTGGGCTGTACTGTTCAACTAATGGCTTTAATTCGCCATTTTGGAACATTTCAAGCATGATATCGCTACCACCGATTAACTCGCCATTGATCCATAACTGTGGGAAAGTAGGCCAGTTCGCAATTTGTGGTAAAGTTGCACGAATATCTTGATTTTCCAAAATATTTACATAGGCAAATGGACGACCAATTTGGCTAAGTGCTTCTACTGCTCGAGCAGAAAAACCACATTGCGGGAATTGTGGAGTGCCTTTCATGTAAAGTAAAACAGGGTGTTTCGCAATTTGATCACGAATTAACGCTACTGTATCACGCGCTTGTTCCGTCATAGATAGATCCTCTACTAATCTCCCTGCATTATACCTAAAAAAAAGCGTGACGGAGGATTGCAGAAGATTTTTCTTATATAAATGTGACTTTAGGCTTTCAATCTATGCAAGTTTTTGCTTATATAACTTTTTTCACCACAACTAATGATAGATTGAGTTTGTTATGACTAATATCACTCTTGCTCCTGTGCAACCTGATCAACCATCACATCTTATGGCGACTTATGGCCGTCAAGCGATCAGCTTTGTACGAGGACGAGGGGCGTATGTATATACGGCAGATGGTACAGAATATTTAGATGCACTCACAGGCATTGCCGTATGTGGCTTAGGCCATGCACATCCTGTGATTGCAGCGGCAATTGCTGAACAAGCTGCGACATTGGTGCATACCAGTAATTTATTTGAAATTCCTTGGCAAACGGCAGCAGCACAAAAACTAGCTGAAGTTTCAGGTATGGAAGAAATTTTCTTTTCCAATAGTGGTGCAGAATCAAACGAAGGTGCGATCAAAATCGCACGCAAATTTGGTGCTCAACAAGGCATCGCCAATCCTAAAATTTTAGTTGCTGAACAATCATTTCATGGGCGTACTTTGGCAACCTTGTCTGCAACAGGTAATAAAAAAGTTCAGGAAGGTTTTGCACCTTTAGTTGAAGGCTTTATTCGCGTCCCTTTTGGTGATGTTGAAGCGATTCAAGAAGCCGCTATCAACCACCCAGATATTGTTGCGATTTTGATTGAGCCGATTCAAGGTGAAGGTGGAGTCAATACTGCACCACAGGGTTTTAGCTATCTGGAAGATGTTCGTGCGCTATGTAATCAGCATAACTGGCTGATGATGCTGGATGAGATTCAAACAGGAAATGGCCGTACAGGTAAATACTTTGCCTATCAGCATACCAATATTGTTCCTGATGTGATGACCACGGCCAAAGGTTTGGGGAATGGCTTTCCAATCGGTGCAGTCATGACCCAAGGTAAAGCAGTAGGCTTACTTGGTGCAGGTAGTCATGGTTCTACTTATGGTGGAACAGTGTTGGGTTCACGTGTGGTATATACAGTGCTTGATACACTAGAAAAGGAAAATGCAGTTGAAAACGCTGCTACTGTGGGCGCTTATATTGTTGATCAGTTAAGCGTACAATTGGCTGATTACAGTGTAAAAGTACGTGGTTTCGGGATGATGATCGGTATTCAATTACCAAAAGACTGCGCTGAATTGGTGGCGATTGCACGTGATGAATATCAATTGATTATCAATGTTACTGCAGGTTCAGTGGTGCGTTTATTGCCGCCGCTAAATATGACACAAGCACAAGCAGATGAATTGTTAAAACGTCTTGTGCCTGCCATTCAAAACTTCCTCAAAGCTTAATTAAGTAATACCTAATAAAAAAGGGCAATGAATTTGCCCTTTTTTATGTCTGATTAAACCTTTAGCCAGAGATATATTGTTGAAGCTGTTCAATCAGAATACGTTGATCATCCATTGCAGCTTTAACCAAATCACCAATGGAGATAAAACCGACTAGCTTCTCTTGATCAAGTACAGGTAAATGACGTAAATGACGATCAGTCATAAGGTTAAGGCATTCTTCTACTGTATGGTTTAAACCAACTGAGATTACTTTTGAAGTCATAATATCCGCAACAGGGGTATTATTTGAAGAGCGCTCCATCAAGGCAATCTTACGGGTATAGTCACGTTCAGAGAAAATCCCGACGACTTTCTCATCTTCAGCAACGACTAAAGCACCTACACCTTTGTCTGCCATAATTTTAATTGCTTCAAGTACAGTCGCATTCGGTGAAATGGTGAAAATTGATTGTACTGCTTTATTCTTGATGACTTGAGCAACGATTGTCATTGTTTATCCACCTGTGTTGTATTGTCATTTTCATTTAACTTAACGGTATTTTTTTTAATTGCAAAGCCCTAATTTCTCTCCAACGATAACTTTTTCTCATGAATGTCTAAAAAGTCATCATTGGGATGATGAGAATGATTAAACGGCCACTGCCGTCGGGTGTGGCATAAAGAAAAAGTGCTGCATTTGCTGAGTTGAAAGTTTAAATTTTCGGTGAGAAGAGTTGAATAACGCCGGTTCAACCTGTAAACGGGTTAAGGTCGGAAGCAATGACTCATGAAAATCTTTCGGCGTAATTTTACGTGGCGTGTAGTTTTTCCAGTGTGCTTTTGCATAGCGATGTGCTTGAACGCCGTTGAGCCAGAAAGGGAATACGTGACCGTCTTGATCTGATTTGATGGCCCAACCTTGATGGTACAGACCCCAAAGAACACCACAATACATCATTGTTTTAAGAATTGAAATTTTAAACATCAACTCACGCGAGACTGGTTGGAAATGGTTGAAACGGTACATGTTATTAAACTAATATTCTTAAACTTATGTTTTATTATAAGAAATATAGATGGCAGTTATGTTTAAACAATTGATCTAAATCGTAAGCAAATATTGTTGCGACTTGGAACGCCACCTGAGCAAGACAAAGCGGTGAAGCTTTGACGTAGCGCAAGTCAGAAATGTGAAAGGATAATGTTAATACGTTTTACACAGGTATTAAAAAACGCCACCTGAGCAAGACAAAGCGATGAAGCTTTGACGTAGCGCAAGTCAGAAATATGAAAGGATAATGTTAATACGTTTTACACAGGTATTAAAAAACGCCACCTAAGTGACGTTTCTTTATGCTTGTAAGGTTGCCATTTTCTGCCAATACTGGGCTTTCAAGGAATCACGTTCGACTCGGAAGCCTTGATAATACAATTCTGCTAAAAATAATGCCGCTTTACCGTGACCTGCTTTTGCTACTTCCTCTAGCTCTTTTACTGCATCTTGGAAGTTTTTTTGCGATTGAATTGTATTGACCGCATTTGCATATACATGCTCTAGTTCATGGTGTGTAAATTGTTGAATCATATAATAACTCCTTATTTTAATTATGATTACCGCAAATTCTATTCAAAGATACTCTACTTTGAATTTAAGCTACTTTAACTCTGAATTATTAAAGTAATATGACAAATTGATGGAAATGTCAAATATATTAAGTATCTTTGCTTAAATAAAAGCTTACACGATTAAACATTAACCACAAATAATTTTAAGTAAAATCAAAGTGAGAATAATAGAAAAGGAGAATAACATGTCAAATGTCATTGATGGCGTAACTGTGGATGTTCCACCATTAGAAAGTCAAATTATTGCTTTAGCTCATCATCATCGTCAATTGCTTGATGAAGCCATTTTCCATCAAGAAATTCACTTAGGTGATTACTGCTTGGCACAGCGTAAACGCGTGTATGACTTTGCCAGCCATTTAAGCCCAGAGCAAAAAGATCAGTTCTATCGGATCTATGATGGAGAGTTAAAAAATATTGCAGATGACGATGACTTGCATCCTGCCGATGCTGAAAGTGGTGTAGGGATGTTTGCCATTTTTATTACCTTAGTCATCATTGCATTTATTCTGTATTTCTCTTTTGTCCGTACATTGATTAGTTAGTCATTGTTAAAGTGATTTACGTTCAATAAGTTGTGGAATTGTGACTTATTGAACGTTGCACTTGTCCTAAGCGAATCAGAGACATACACTACCTCTAATTCGAGGTAGGTTATGTTGTCTATAATTTCTAAGCATAAAGTGATGCAATCCAAATTAGGATTCAAGTTAGACCAATTTTATAATGTTTTGGTCGGTATTATTATTTTGTCTATTTTTATACTCGCGTATAACGCATTACAACGTCCAATCAATACATTGCAATATCAAAAAATAGTTCAATACGCGCAGCAAGCCAGTCATCCGAGAACACAGCATCTGGCAGAAGAGGTGTTAACACACAGTTCAATTCGCCGTGTGGACTACCTCAAGTTGTTAAATGCGTATCAATTTGAGTCAAATCGGATTAAGCAATATCCGGCAATGGCAAAAGAAGATGAATGAGTTTTAATCGACTCATTTCTATTGATAAATGAATGACTTGCCATGGTCGGGAAAACCAAATCAATTTATGCTAGACTGACCATCTTTTTTAAAGCTGCTTTAATCTCAAGGAATCGACATGCAACAGCAATCGAATATGCAAAATAAATTCTTGATAAATGCTGATATCGGCGATGACGATGTCACATTACCGAGTTTACCTGCTGTCGATGTTCCCATTATTGAGCCAGCTGTACAGCAAACAGTTGAAACGCCTGTAGCAGCACCAGTTGTCGAGCAGCCTGCATCGGTCGTTGAAGAAGAAACCAAATCAACGGGATTCTTTGGTCGTATGAAAGATGGTTTGACTAAAACCCGTCGTAGTTTTACTGATGGTATGGTTAATATCTTAATTGGTGGTAAAGAGATTGATGATGAATTGCTGGAAGAGGTTGAAGAGCAATTATTGATTGCAGACATTGGTGTGGATGCAACTAAAACCATTATTGCGAACTTGACTGAACGAACAGCACGTGGTGATTTGATCTATTCACACGCATTGTATAAAGCATTGCAAGAAGAATTGGTGGCTTTGCTTGCACCGCGTGTTAAACCCTTACATATTGATCCAAATAAATCACCGTATGTGATTTTGATGGTCGGTGTAAATGGTGTTGGTAAAACCACAACCATTGGTAAATTGGCAAAGCGTTTACAAGGCGAAGGCAAAAAAGTGATGTTGGCGGCAGGTGATACCTTCCGTGCAGCAGCAACAGAGCAGCTGCAAATTTGGGGTGAGCGTAATGATATCCCTGTGGTTGCGCAAGGTCATGGTGCAGACAGTGCTTCGGTTATTTTTGATGCTTTTGAAAGTGCGCGTGCTAAAGGCATTGATGTCTTGATCGCCGATACTGCGGGACGTTTGCAGAATAAAGCCAACTTGATGGAAGAGTTGAAAAAAGTAAAGCGTGTAATGCAAAAGATTGATGCAACTGCGCCACATGAGATTATGTTGATTGTAGATGCAGGTACTGGTCAAAATGCAATTAACCAAGTTCAACTGTTTGACGAAGCGGTTGGCTTAACAGGGATTACCATTACCAAGCTGGATGGTACGGCAAAAGGCGGCGTGTTATTTAATATTGCAAGTCGTACTCATGTCCCGATTCGTTATATCGGTGTCGGTGAGAAAATTGATGATTTACGTCCTTTCTCAGCAAAATCATTTGTTGCTGCATTATTTGAAACCGATAAGTAGTTTTTAAGATGCATAAAAGCCGATTTTTCGGCTTTTATTTTTTTACAAAGTTATTTTCTAAAAAATTAATAATTTAAAAGAGCATTTAAGATGAAATTTTTATTAAAACCTATCGCACGCCTCATTTTAATCTACTCATTCGCAATAACAACGGTCAGTGCATTTACAGAGGCTGTAGGAATAAAAGCACTCACAGAGGATGCCGAGCAAGGTGATGTTGAAGCACAATATAATTTAGGTACGATGTATGCAGACGGCGATGGGGTTGAGCAAAACGATGCGAAAGCTTTTGAATGGTTTCAGAAAGCTGCCAATCAAGGAGAAGCATCCGCTCAATATAACTTGGCAGTGATGTATGACAATGGCCGTGGGATTGAAAAAAATGAGCTGGAAGCCGTTAAATGGTATAGGAAAGCGGCTGACCAAGGTGTTGCTTATGCTCAATATAATCTAGCGAATATGTATGCAAACGGACGTGGTATCGCACAAGATGAAGCAAAAGCAGTTGAATGGTATAGCGTAGCTGCGAATAAAGGAAATGTAAAAGCTCAGAACAATTTAGCCTGGATGTATCAAAATGGCAAAGGCGTACCAAAGGATGATCAAAAAGCTTTTAAGTGGTATCAGGTCGCAGCCAAGGAAGGAAACGGCAATGCTCAATACAATCTGGGAGTGATGTATGACAACGGGAAAGGCATCGAAAAGGATGTAAAGCAAGCTTATTACTGGTATTTTAAGGCAGCTGAGCAAGGGGATTTGGATGCACAGCATCATTTAAGAATGTCTTATTTACTAAAACAACTCGATCAATCTGCGCAGAAAAAATATAAAATGATTTCAAAAGACTGGGTGATTCCTGTTGTTGATGCTGAGGAAGCGAGTGAAGTAGATTCTGAGGCATATTAGTTTGAGGTCGCTTCAACTGTTTCAAAAATAAAACGATCTGTCATGTTTTTTAGACTATTCCTAAAAAATGCGTCGTTATACACTACATTCAATCCAAGATAACGGCCCAAAGGCCACATAGGTAGGAATAACAACATGAGCAACTTCTTAAATAGCATTAAATCACGCCGTACCATTTATGCGATTGGTAAAAACCTTAGTGTTGACCAAACCAAAGTTGAAGAAACCATCCGTGAAGCGGTAAAACAAAGCCCATCATCATTCAACTCACAAACTTCACGTGTTGTGACTTTATATGGTGATTCTCATGTTAAATTTTGGGAAATCGTACGTGAGACTTTACGTAAAATGGTACCAGCAGAAGCGTTTGCAAATACAAGTGCAAAAATTGATAGCTTTTCAGCTGGTTTTGGTACAGCGTTATTTTATGAAGATCAAGATGTTGTAAAAGGCTTACAAGAGCAATTTGCATTATATGCTGATAACTTCCCTGTATGGTCAGAACATTCAAGTGCAATCGCTCAGTTCGCAACTTGGACAGCTTTGTCAGAAATTGGTGTAGGTGCATCATTACAGCACTACAACCCAATTATTGATGCAGAAGTTGCAGAAACTTTTGATATTCCTGCAAACTGGAAATTACGCGCTCAGCTTGTATTCGGTTCAATTGAAGCAGCGGCAGGTGAGAAAACATATATGGATGATGCTGCACGCTTCAAAACTTTTAATTAAGTTAAAAGCAGCATCAATAAAAGAGCACTTTTGAGTGCTCTTTTTTTATGTGAATTGGAATATTCGCCAAAAGAAGTATGGTGCTTATAATCAAAAATGATGTATATATCTTAAATAAACTAAATTGTTGCAATAGACAGTTTTAATTTTTGTCATAAAATGGTCATAATCGCAGAGCATAGTGCTTACGATTTCATAAATTGTTTATATCGAGAAGAGTCTAATGTCTTTAAGAGTTGGTGTTGCTGCTTTCGGTTTGTTATTAAGTAGTTCAGTTTTTTCTGCAGTCACGATTACTGCCCCTGAAGAAATTGTGATTCTTGCTGTAAATGGTCAAGAAGTAAATACTGGATTAATTCCATCAAAAAAGAATAACTATCAAGTTGATCCGGGTAATTTAACCGTCAATGTTCGTTATCGAGAATATTTTGAACATTTGAATGGTGAGCATGACATCATTAAATCAGGCGTTGTCACGATTCAAGCGCCTGATCTGCAAGACAACCAATCTTATACTTTAGGTCTCGTAAATGCCCCTAAAGATTTTGAAGCAGCAAAAAAATATGCGGATCAACCAACGGTTGCGTTATACGATCAAAATAAAAAATTGGTGGTACAGCAAACAGGTGCAAATAATGAAGCACAGCCATGGTTTACTGGCAGTAATTTATTAAGCCGTACTTTGGATTTAACGCAAAAGAATAAAAATAATGCTGTGAATCAACCTGCACCTGTTTATGCAGGAACAACATCACAAGTAGCTGCAACCGCACCTGTAGCAGTAACAACGGCAGCAACAGTCGGTACAGCAAAAACCACAGATCAACAATTGGCAGAATTGTGGCAGAAAGCATCTAAAGCTGAACGCCAAAAATTTATGGCTTGGTTAGCGGGTCAAACAAACTAATCTAAATCATAGTAAAAAGCCGATGTTATCATCGGCTTTTTTATTCGGAATAAATAAGAATGAGTTTGAATATTAGAAAAGTGAAGCAGGGTGATTTGGAGCAATTGGTTAAGCTCATCAATATCGCTTATAGAGCGCAATCTGAGCGCAGTTGGACAACTGAAAAGGGATTTGTGCGTGGTGAGCGCATTCGGAAATTTCAATTAGAACAAGAATTGCAGCAACCAAATTTCGAATTATTGGTGGGTGAGTTAGACAAGGATGAGATCATTGCTTGCATAGGGTTAAGCGTGAATGATAATTGTATAGAGATTGGTACTTTTGCTGTTGATCCGAGCATACAGAATCAAGGTTATGGTCGTGAAATGCTAAATTATGCTGAATTATATATTCGTAAAACCTATCCAAAGCTTCGTGATTTAGTCATGCATGTTTTAGATGTCCGTACTGAACTGTTGGCCTATTATCAGCGTCGTGGTTACCAAATAACGGGGCGGAAAAGTGAATATCCACTTGAGGCAAATGTAGGACAACCGCTTGTGTCTATTCAGCTGATTGAAATGAAAAAATCTCTTTAAGGCATAAAAAGAGCCATGATGGGTGGAAACAATCATGGCTCAAAAAAAGGAGGTTATACTTGGTTTTCAGTAAGAGATGGCGCGTGGCCAACTTTTTGCGTAGACCAAATTGAACCAACTGGTGCAGCTTGAGCACGGTCTCTGGCTTGTTGATAAAAACGTATAAATACCAAAGCAAATACCAAAGCAGTGATATCAATCCAAATCAAACGGCCTGTTGAATACCAAAGCCCTTGAATTGGGAATAAATAGGCAAGTACAGACGTCGCAGGAATGAGCAATAAAACCACAGCAATTGCGAAGAACAACTGAGTTAAAGCTTTTGCTGCGCCAATAATGAAGCTGTATGTAATACACGCAATAAATACAAAATAGTAGCTATACATAAATACATGGTTATGACTTTGTAATTGCAATGGAATGACATAAGCCCATCGACCAATCAACATACTGGTAAATATCGCCAGCATACAACCTAGACAAGCGCCGATGGTCAGGTTAGCAATAAACATCACGTCCTTGCGTTGTTGCGGTACTGGTAAGTTCGGATTCTTTTGTTTACGCAAGCGCGTTTCAATCCATAGAATATTGCCTGAATAGAATAGATATGCGCCACCTAAGCCGAAGATCAAATAAATCCAACGAATTGGCTCACCCCCATAATTACCAAAGTGTAAAGCAAACATTGAACGGATCAGAGACGCGGCTGAACTTTCTTCAGTGGATAGGGTTTTGGTTGGGTAAGGTGTGCTTTGATACGGATTGAATGACATATAGTCAAAGGTATCACCACGAAGCATACGATCAGGATGATATAAAGCAACAAAGGCAGATGCACGTTCAGGATTATCCAGTTGGTTAAAACGAATACCATCAATACGATAATCAGGTGCTGCTTTTTGAATGTTGAGAAAAACTTTTTCTACATCGAGTTGCGGGTTTGGCTCAATAATTTTAACCGCTGGTGGACGTTCAAATAGTGGCTTATCTTTCGAAACCAGCTGTGTGAGTGCGCCATAAAAAATATCATGAAAAGCAAAAACCACTACACTTACACTAATGATGATATGAAAGGGTAAGCTGGTAATGCCAATGACATTATGTGTATCTAACCAAAAGCGTTTTTTGTTTTTACCTTTGCGTACGGCAAAATAATCGCTGATTAGGGTGGGTAATAACACAATTAAACCCGACATAATGGCGAGGAAGTATAGAACTGCTACAACGCCCATCACCATTACACCTGCGGTATGGTGCCCCATCATACCCGGGATACCTGCTGTTTCATGCAGTTGTTCAATTAGCCAACCGAGTTTTGACACATTTTCTTGTTTGGCAATCAGTTGTCCATTTTGATCCAGAGTTGCCAGCATGCTTGTTTGGGTAATATCAATGCCATGATGATCTTCAGCCTCCGCATGAGCAGCTTCCCATTGGATCGGTGCATTATGTCCTTCTGGCGAGCTAAAGCTTAAAGTGAATGCCTTTTGTGTTTCAGGGAATTTGGCCTGTACTTGCTCAACCAGTTGATTATATTGATTAGGCTGAATTGCAGCTAATTTTTGTTGGGGAGGCGTAGCCCATTGGCTGAGGTGATGCTGGAACATGGTTAAACCACCAGCAAAAAAACAGATAAATAATAAAATACCTGCACTGATGCCCACCCATGTATGTAGGTTTTTGCCAGTTTTAATGATGTCTGCGCGAATTTTCATTTTAGCCCCTGATCCAAAATAACAAGGCATAAGCAAGAATATTGGCAATGCTATAAATTAAAAAACTTTGCCAACCTTTAGGTATGAAATAAGCAATAAAGAACACGCAGAGCCAAATCCATGGGATGGACCACATACCTAATTGTGGAGCGATTGAAGTGTCTGCATTGGATTTACTGAGTAGCAGAATAATTGCTCCCATCGCCATCGAGAAGCTAAGGCCGAGAACAGCGCCAACAAATGTTTTGGTCCACCAGTCTGGTTGGAGTTTTTGCTTAAGCATGTTCATTTAAGCAGACCTTTTCATGAGCATAATGAAGGGTGCAAATGACCAAACGAGGGTGGCAATTGCAAGCCAGATCAAAATAGCAACCAAAAGCGGTAAACAATAAATCAAGATGCTTAACCCGAATATGAAGCTTACCAACGCCATATAAAAAAATGGTCGAGGCAGTTGCTTGTTGAGGAAAATTTGATTGGGATGGCTGAGATAAACACTCATACAAGCGAGTAGTGAAACCATGATCCCTAAGAATTTTAAAGTCATGTTGAGAGTCTTTTAACATTAATGATAATAATTATTATTTAAATTCAATAAAAATTAAAGCATATATTCAAAAACTTAATTGATTTGGGTAGAACATGATGATTTAAATGCTATTGATAATTGTTATCATTTGTGTATTATGTAAAAAAATATTTCATCTCGGGGGAGTAATGAAGCACCATAATTTATATACAGCGATGATGTTAAGTCTGATTGGCACATCAACAACGATGGCTTGGGCAGAAGATCAGTCAGAAAACTCAAAAAAATCGGATGTTTTACCGATTATTCATCTTAAAGCTGATCAAGATACGCCAACGTATACTGTAAAAAAATCTAAGGCAGCTACAAAATTAGATTTGTCTTTAAAAGAAACGCCACAGTCAGTGAGTGTGATCACTGAACAACAAATGAAAGATCAGAATTTAACAAGTGTATCTGGGGTGCTTGATCAGATCCCTGGTATTTATCGTCAAAGTTATGGAGCGACATCTGCTTGGGGAACGGGTGGTGAATATACTTCGTATTATTCGCGTGGTTCTAAAATTATTAACTTTCAGATTGATGGATTGTTGTCGAGTCCTGCGATAGAAGGTCGTAGCAACACGGCATTGAGTAATATAGATACCGCTATTTTTGAGAATATTACCGTTGTAAAAGGTGCAACAGGCTTATTAAATGGCAGCGGTTTGCCAAGTGCCAGTGTCAATTTTAACCGCAAACATGCCACACCCAATGCACAATCAACGGCTAAGATGAGCTATGGCTCATGGAATACGTGGCGTAGTGAAATTGATGCCTCTCAAGCATTGAATGAATCAGGAAGTATTCGTGGTCGTGTCGTTGCAGCACATCAACAAGGTGATAGCTGGCAGAAATGGGGAGATGCTGCCTCAACCATCTTATACGGTGTAGTCGATGCCGATTTAAGTGATAAAACAGTTTTAAGTATTGGTACATCGTTAAGTCGTAATGAAAGTGATGGGCAAAGTATCCATGCGTACGCAAATTTCGATGCGAAAAATATTCTTTCTCCAATGGGGCGTAAAGACAATTCAGCTCCACGATGGGCTTATACCCATACTGATAGTCTCAATGCATTTGCTCAGTTGCAACATGAGTTTGAAAACCGTTGGAAGTTGAATGCGAATTATAATTTTGCAACAACTGATACAGAAAGCATTTATGGGGTAATTGGGTCAAACACATCAGGCGTTTATAAGATGCAAGATGGGAAGCGTGTACAAGTCATCGGTGCTGATGGCAAACCTGTTTATTATACTGATTATGAAAAAAATACATCAACTGTGACAGCGGGTTATCAACATACTAAGCCTGTTGAACATTCTGTTGATTTAGGTGTGACTGGGCCATATCAACTTTTTGGCCGTGAACATGAATTGATGCTCGGTGCAAACTTTCAGGATGTAGACCAAAATGATCCTTATTACAACCGAGTAATGGGTGAAACTGGGGCAATTAATATCAAAAGCTGGAATGGTTATACCACACAGCCCGCTGGTCTATATACTGCGGCAACTGCAGGAAATTCTGTACTGCAATTTAGACAATATGGCGGCTATTTGGCAACTCGCTTAAATCTTCTTGACCATTTGAAAGTCATCTTAGGTGGGCGTGCTTCGAGCATTGATTATTATGCCGAGTCTGGTAATAAAAATAATGGAACAAAAATTACAATTGATGATCAGTTTACACCTTATGCAGGGATCGTTTTTGATGTCACGCCTGAATGGGCAGTTTATGCTAGCTATACCAGTATTTTCTCGCCACAAGCGAATAAAGATTATCAAATGAAATTGCTGGATCCTAAAGAAGGTGATAGCTATGAGCTAGGGGTTAAAGGCGAGCTTTTGGCAGGTCGTGTGAACACCAGTTTGGCTTTATTCCAATCGAATATGGATAATGTCGCTGTGGAAGCTGGTAAATATGCGACCAGTGAAGAAGTACCAGGAGCGGTTGCTGGAACATCTTATTACCGTTCTGCAAAAGGTGCGAAGACTAAAGGCTTTGAGGCTGCGATTTCAGGAGAAGTGCTGCCTAATCTGAATCTGAATGGTGGATATACTTATTCAGAGACCAAAGAAAAAGGCGATCGTATCAATACCGATATTCCAAAAGATCAGTTTAAGCTCTTTGCTACTTATAAGTTTTCTGGCGATTTAGAAAAGTTGAGTGTGGGGGCTGGGGTGACATGGCAGAGTAAAATTTATAGTAGCTATGACATGGATGGTTTTGCTCGTAATAACAATGGTCAAAAAGCTTTTACATTGGTTGATGCAATGGCGAAGTACGAACTTAGTCCAGCGTTAACAGTGGGATTAAATCTCAATAATATTACGGATAAAACCTATCGCTTAAATACATCGAATCAAACATATGGCGCACCGCGTAGCGTAACGGGATCTGTATCGTTTAAGTTTTAATGGTTATATAAAAAAGAGGAAGCAATATTGCTTCCTCTTTTTTTTAGTTACATCAGAAATTAATTTCCAATCCAAATAAAATAGCCCAACACCATTAAAGGCCAAGCGATATAAGGACTAAACAACCATTTCCATAACCAAAATCTTGGTATAAATCCGACCCCATGCACGAAACCACCAGAAATTCCAATCATCACCAGCATTAGCAAGCTATGATTATAATGTCCGTTGGCATCCAACATTAGTGATGGATGTACCAGTAAAATAGTAGCAAGCGGCAATGCCAACAAAAACGAAATGGTCATTGCAAGTACTTGCGCTTTACTATTCTTCGGTGTTGTCATTGCTTCAGCCATTCTATTATTCCTCATCTAAATCTTGATGATGTTCGATATAAAGTGCACTGAGTACACCTGCGAAACATGCCATCAAAACACCTAGAATCCATGCAAAATACCACATGTCATATCTCCTAATTAATACAAACTATGTGAATTTTCTTCGATATGTTTGTTGGTGATGACCCCCCACATTTTGTAATACGACCAAGAGGTATAGATCAAAATGAGCGGAACGAAGATACATGCAGCAACGGTCATTACACCAAGGGTTTTATGACTAGAAACCGCATCCCACATGGTCAAGCTTGAAGTTGGATCAATGCTTGATGGTAATAAGAATGGGAACAAGGCAAAACCAGCAGTAAGAATTGCGCCGACAATCATTAAACTTGTACCGGTAAAACTCACCGCTGCTTTATGCTTTGCTGCGCTGACAATCACCAATAACGCACCTAAGATTGCAGCGATTGGTGCAGCCATAGTGATTGGATAGGTTGCATAGTTGTTTAACCAACCATGATTGGCATTGGTCACCACATCTTTCGCAAGCGGATTCAGAGCAGCATTGGTATTGACCGCAGTTGCATAGCTATAACCAGAGATATTGCCAAATAATAACCATGCACCCGCAGCCAAGAAGCACACAAGGAATACGATTGCCATGATTTGTGTTGCTTTGGCAGAACGGTTATGCAAATTGCCATTGGTACGTAGCATCAACCAAGCACCACCATGCGCACATAGCATAGATAAGCTGACAATACCGCAAATTAATGCAAATGGGTTTAAGAGTGCAAAGAAGCTACCTGTATATTGTGAACGTAAGGTGTCATCTAAGCTGAAGGGTACACCGAGGAACAAGTTCCCAAAGGCTACGCCAAACACCAGCGCAGGAACAGCGCCACCGATACATAAGCCCCAATCCCAAGAGGTACGCCATTGGGTATTCTCTAACTTAGAGCGATAGTCGAAACCGACAGGTCGCAGGAATAGGGCAAATAGAACCAGCAGTAAGGCCCAGTACATGCCAGAGAAGGCAACGGCATAGACCATTGGCCAAGCAGCAAAAAGTGCACCACCGGCTGTAATAAACCAGACTTGGTTACCGTCCCAATGTGGTGCAATCGTGTTGATTGCAGCACGGCGTTCAGAGTCAGTTTTACCTACAAATGGCATCAGTGCCATTGAGCCCATATCGAAACCATCGGTAAGTGCAAAGCCAATCAGTAGTACACCGACCAATACCCACCAGATGATTTTTAGCAGTTCATATTCGATCATGATTGAGCCTCCCCAGTTTTTGCATCTAGTTTTTCAAAATGGTATTTACCAGTGTGCAAAGAACTTGGACCTAAACGAGCAAATTTGATCATTAAGTACATTTCAATAATGAGTAGTACTGTATAGAACGCTGCAAGCGCAATAATCGAGCCCCACACATCGCCAGTACTTACACTTGAAGCAGACAGATGTGTTGGTAGAATTTCACCGATTGACCACGGTTGACGACCACCTTCAGCCACATACCAACCTGTTTGAGCTGCAATCCATGGGAGCGGGAGAGCAAACAAAGCAAATTTGAGTAACCAAGGTTTATCTTCGGCATTACGTTTTGCTACAGCCCAAGTCGCGAATAGGAATAACAACAGCATGAGGAAGCCAGAAGCAACCATTGCACGGAAAGAGAAGAACAGTGCAGCAACGTTTGGAATCGTATCTTTAGTTGCAGCTTGGATATGCGCTTCAGTGGCATCAACTACATTTGGAGAATATTTTTTCAATAACAGACCATAACCCAAGTCTTTTTGATTTTTCTCAAATGATGCCAACAATTCTGGAGAGCGGTCACCAGCACGAAGTTTCTCTAACTCGCTGTAGGCCACCATACCGTTACGGATACGGACTTCATGTTCTTTCATCAAGTCACGTAAACCAGTGACTTCTTTATCTGTAGAACGTGTTGCAATAATCCCCATCACATAAGGAATTTTAACCGCATAGTCGGTACGCATTTCCTGCTGATTTGGCAGACCAAATAGAGTAAATGCAGCAGGTGCAGGTTCGGTATGCCATTCTGCTTCGATTGCAGCAAGTTTAGTTTTTTGAACATCGCCTAACTCGTAGCCTGATTCATCACCAAGTAGAATGACAGATAACGTGGATGCTAAACCGAAGATTGCAGCGATGGCGAAAGAGCGACGCGCAAAAGGTAAGTCACGTTTTTTTAATAAATAGTAACTTGAGATAGCAAGGACAAAGATCGCACCTGTGACATAACCCGCAGAAACCGTATGTACAAATTTAACTTGAGCCACAGGGTTAAAGATCAGCGCACCAAAGTCTACCAACTCCATACGCATGGTTTCGTAGTTAAATGCAGCACCGACGGGGTTTTGCATCCAACCATTGGCAATCAAAATCCACAAGGCCGACATATTCGAGCCAATCGCCACTAACCAAGTTACACCTAAGTGTTGGACTTTAGAGAGGCGATCCCAACCAAAGAAGAACAAACCAATAAAGGTTGATTCAAGGAAGAAAGCCATTAAGCCTTCAATTGCAAGCGGTGCCCCGAAAATATCGCCTACATAGTGAGAATAATACGCCCAGTTGGTACCAAACTGGAATTCCATAGTCAGACCAGTAGTTACCCCTAAGGCAAAGTTAATCCCGAAGAGTTTGCCCCAGAACTTGGTCATGTCTTTATAAATTTCTTTACCTGAAATCACATACGTGGTTTCCATAATGGCAAGAATAAAAGCCAGACCTAAAGTTAGAGGGACGAAAAGAAAGTGATACATTGCGGTCATTGCAAATTGGAACCGCGAAAGATCGACCACGCTTTCAGAAATCATCAACGTGTCTCCTGAGTTTTGGACATGTCACCAGCAATACGCTCGGCAACTTCATTGTTAAAATCTTTTGGGATCGTTGGCGCATCAAACCAGATGTGTTTAATCACCAAGAGAAGTGCAACTTTAATAATAAGAATAATCGTGATTTCTCTGATGAGTCGCCGATTTGGATCTTGAGAACTCGTGTTCATAGAACCTAGCCTCATATTTAAAGAAGATGTAAAACATTATTAAATAAAATTCATTGAAAATAAACCTTTAGGTTTTTTAAATAATTTAAAATAAAATAATTGTTTTAAATCAGTGTATTAATTAATTTTTGTTAAAAAATTTAAAATATTTGTTTTAACCAACTAAAATAATATGAATTAATTTAAAAATCTGATTAAAACAGTTGTATTTATATTTTTAAATCCGATTAAAAAGATCTGGTTTATATTGAATTAAATAAAAATTAAACCAACTAAAATAGTATGTTTATAAAATTAATAATATATACAGTGACTTATCGTTTTAAATACAACATTAAATACTTCTCGTAATCAAGTCTTTATAAAACCGAGTGTATAGGTGGGGATTATTCTAAAAAATGTGATAGCGATCACTGTTGTATTTTTTGTGCCAGTGAGATCATGAAAACAACAAGAAGGGAAGAGCTAAATTTAAAACTTTTGCGCTATATATTTGTAACAAAGTGTAAATTGTTGGGATTTTATACATAAAGGCGTTTTTTTAGGGGGGGAAAACTCAGTCTGGTGTAAACAGATTATTGGAAAGTGAGATTTTTTTGGCGAGATAATGTGAGTTCGATTTTTGACTAATCAACAACACTTGTGATTGTAATTCGAGTTCACCGTATTCAGGTTCGACCTGTACATAATACAACTGACCAAATTCATCACGGACACGTGCTTGGGCAGAAAAGCCAGGACGTGCATTGCCCGTTGAAATTGTGGCTAAACGTCCGACTAAATTGGTATGGGTATGGATCACCTTCGGTTTGATGACTTGGTCCAAGCAATGAATCATAAATACAGTAAAGAAAATATCAATGACTAAAGCAGGAACAAATAAATAATAAGGTGAAATGAAATAGTGTTGTAAAGCAAAGAAGGAGAGTTCTAGGAAATAACCTGCAAAACTAAAATTGATCAGTAAGAATACAAAAATTAGATATTTAGAAAACTTAACATCCAGCAATGGAGAGTTGAGTAACCATTCCGGGGTCAATTTTTTTACTAGATGACTTGGACGTAGCCCGATTACAATCCCGATGGTTTCTGCAATGCTGAGCACAATTAAAGCCACAACGCTCATATGAAATGGCATTAGGTAGTAATTGAGGAAAAACTCAGTCATCGCAGCATTCATGATTTAGGGCTTAATCAATATAGATACCACCATCTGAGTGGACTTCCAAATTTACTTTTTCAAGGAAATCACCCAAACACGGCCCAGAAATACATTCGCCTGTTTCGACTGAAAAAAGTGCACCGTGCGTAGAGCACTGAATGTATTCTTTATCTTGATCTAAGAATTGATTCTCTAAATACTCAAGTTCAGTTTGTAAATGTGGGCAAACATTTTGATAGGCATAGAAGCTGCCATCTTTTTGAGTAATAAAAATCGTGGTTCCTTTCATGGTGTCGTATGCACGAGACTCACGCTCAGGAACTTCCTCAGTCATGCAAATCTTTTCCATGTTATGCACATTCCTGTTGAGCTTTTTGAAACTGTTCGAAGAGTTTAGCGTAGTTTTCGACACTTAAACGGGGGCCGAATTGCGCAACGACTTCACTTGAGATCAAAATAGCAAGTTGCGCTGCAGCTTCCAAGCTCAAACCTGCATTAATTGCATATAAAAACGCACCTGAGAATGCATCACCGGCACCATTGGTATCCACAGCTTCAACAGCACGGCCATTCACATGGAAGTGGTGTGCACCATCTACAATCACAGCACCTTTGGCGCCTTGGGTGATCACCACCTGTTTGTTTTTAAAGCTTAGGCTTTCAATCGCCGCTTCAAGGTTATCAGTTTCTGTAAACATCAGTGCTTCTTGTTCATTACAAAACAATAAGTCCACACCATCATCTAATAGTTCTTCTAGACCTTGACGTGCGTATTGCACCATTGCAGGGTCAGACAGCGATAAGGCAATTTTAACACCCTGTGCCTTTGCAAGTTCACGTGCTTGTTTCACCGCAACACGTGCAGTATCGCTGGTCGATAAATAACCTTCGATATACAGCCATTTTGCAGTGTTAAGTGGTGCAAGGTCGATTTGTTCAGTGGATAATTCAGCGGTAATACCGAGGTAGGTTTGCATGGTACGTTCTGAATCTGGGCTGATCAGAACCATACAGGTGCCTGTTACACCTTCACTAATCGATTGCGTTGTGGTTTTGATGCCAGCTTCGTTTAAGCCATCTAAGTAAATTGTACCGAGTTCATCATTGCCCACGCGACAACCATAAAATGCAGTTCCGCCAAGAGCACTAAAAGCAACAGTGGTATTGGCTGCTGAACCGCCACTGGCTTGACCTTTATAAGTTTGAGTTGCTTGTAATTTTTGATATAAATCTGCTTGTGTTTCACCATCGGCCAACTGCATTGTGCCTTTTTGCAACGCATGTTGCGTTAAAAACTCATTTGAAACCTTAAATTCTTGGTCAATGAGTGCATTACCAATTGCAAAAAGATCAACAGTTGCCATGTTTGTCATCACAGTAAAAATCAAAAAGCAAAGTTTACACGAATGCTACGGATTACAGTAGTTTGTTGAAAAAAATTCAGCAAAGTGTTGGGTTGTAAAGAAATGAGGATAATTAAGGTGGGGCAAGATTCATTTAGAATCGAAAGAAGCTTGGAATTGCCTGCGCAAATTGATGAGCTAATTCAATATTCAGAATGTGAGGGGTTTCGCTTCTTAAATCGATTAAAACAAGATTTTCAAGCAGGTGAGAATTGTTTTGATCAGATTGGGGAAGCACTTTTTGCTGTATATGCTCAACATAATGGTTTGATTGCTGTGGGTGGTTTGAATCAAGATCCTTTTGCCGAATCGAAGAGAGTTGGGCGCTTACGTCGTTTCTATATCCATCCAACGTACCGTCGTAATAGGGTCGGGACTTATTTGCTGGATTGTATTGAACAATATGCACAAATCTACTTTGATCGGGTTGAGCTATTCACAGACACAATACAGGCGGCTCATTTTTATCAAACAATGGGGTATCAGCCTATGGTGTCAGCGCACAGTAATTTCTATAAAATTTTCTGAAACGCTATTTTGGCTTAGCCGCTGCATTTTTCTACAAAAATAGAGTAATTTACATGGATATCGATACGTATTCTTCGGTAGACTCTCTATAATCAATTGTAATGAATTTAATAGAGATAAATTGGAGATCACATGACTGTAGATGTTACTGAAAGCATTACTCAAACCACACATCCCGCGTTTCAGCTATTACGTCAACACCATGTAGAAGCACTCGATATTCAAGTTTCAGAATATAAGCACAAAGTGACTGGTGCAGTTCACTACCATTTAGCCACTAGCCATGACGAAAATGTATTCTTGGTGGCATTCCGAACTCAACCGATGGACTCAAAAGGAACGGCACATATTTTAGAACATACAGCACTCTGTGGTTCTGAAAAGTTCCCAGTACGTGATCCGTTCTTTTTGATGATCCGCCGTTCGTTGAATACATTTATGAATGCATTCACAGCAGCGGATTGGACAGCTTATCCTTTTGCAACACAGAATAAAAAAGACTTTCAAAACTTATTGTCGGTGTATTTAGATGCTGCCTTTGCTGCCAATTTGAATCCTTTAGATTTTGCACAAGAAGGGATTCGCATTGAACTGGAAAATGATCAAGCGGTATATAAAGGCGTAGTTTTCAATGAAATGAAGGGTGCAATGAGTTCGCCTTCAGACCAGCTTTACCATCAGTTGGCCTATCATTTATTCCCAGAAACAACCTATCACTATAATTCTGGTGGTGATCCAAAAGATATTCCTGATTTGAGTTATGAGCAATTAGTCGATTTCTATAAAACGCATTATCACCCGAGTAATGCTGTATTTATGACATTCGGTAACCAGAATGCTTATGATCTACAAGAGCAATTTGAGAAACTAGCACTGCATAAATTCTCACAAGGTACCACCCTGTATTCAACGCCAGAGAAACGTTTGATTGCACCAGTGGAAGTGACTGAAAGCTATGCAGTCGATAGTGAAGATCTAAAAGATAAAACTTATCATGTAATGTCATGGTTATTACCTGAAACCAGCGATATCAAACTACGTTTGGGGATGCGTTTGGTTGAAGGGATTTTATTGGAAAATTCCGCTTCTCCTTTGCGTCAGTATTTAGAAACCTGCGGCTATGCACAATCAACAGGCCCACTCATGGGGGTGGATGATAGTAACTTTGAAATGACCTTCTACTGTGGTGTGCAAGGTTCAAATGCTGAACATGCAGAAACATTTAAAACAGGTGTTTTAGATGTACTAAAAGAGGTTGCCTCTCAACCTGTTGATACAGATTTGGTGGATGCGATCCTGCATCAGATTGAATTGCATCAGCGTGAAATCAATGGTGATGGCACACCGTATGGCTTGAGCTTGATCTTGAATGGTTTAGGTAGCGCGATTCACCACAATGACCCTATTCATGTTTGGGATGTAGATTCAGCGATCGAGCAAGTCAAAGAAGAACTCAAAGATCCAATGTGGTTGTCGAATCTGATTCAAACCCATTTATTGGATAATCCACATCGGGTGCAAATGACTTTAGTTCCTGATGCAACTAAATCTGTGAAAGAACAGCAAGCAGAACAAGCGCGTTTGGCTGAGATTACTGCAAATTTAACTGACGAACAGAAAGTTGAAATTCAGGAAAAAACAGAAGCACTGAAAAAGCGTCAAGATACACCAGATAATCTCGAATTGTTGCCTAAAGTGGGCTTGGAAGATGTGCCAGCAGAATTACAGATTGTACAAGGGCAATTACGCGAGATTATTTGCAATGGGCTAGATACGCCGTTGAATCTTTATCATGCGGGCACCAATGGTATTTACTACCAACAAGTGCTGATTCAGATTCCTGATGAGATCGTACAATCACCTTACTTTAATTTACTCTCAATTCTGATGGGTGAAGTGGGTGCGGGCGAGTATGATTATCTCGAATTACAGCAAATCCAGACTGCGGTCAGTGGCGGTCTTGGTATGGGGGCATCTTTACGCAGTAAAGTGGATGATAAAGACCGCATTAGTGCGTGGTTAACTTTAACCACCAAGTCATTAACCCAAAAGTTGGATGCAATTCAGCTGCTTAAACTTGCTTTTGAACAGCTCCGTTTTGATGAGAAAGATCGCATTATCGAGTTATTACAGCAACGTAAGACCCGTTGGCAGTCACGTTTGTCTGGCTCTGGTCATAGTTATGCGATGCAAGCTGCATCTCGTCAAATGAGTGCACTAGCTCGCCGTGATTATCATAATACTGGTTTAGGCGCATTAAATTGGCTTAGTGAGCTCGTTACGAAAATTGATCAGGATGACAGTGCTTATCAAGCACTCATTGCTGAATTACAAGCGATTCACCGCAAGTTAATGCAGGCGCCAAAACAATTCTTGTTGGTCTGTGAAGAGCATCAATCGGATCGTTTGGTTGAAGAAGTGCAAAACGTTTGGGATAAGCTCGTCGTTGATCAAGCAGCTGTCATTTTGACGCAAGTAGAACAGGTCAATACTTCAGATGATGAAGCATGGTTGATTCAAGCCAATGTTCAATTCTGTGCCTCGGCTTATCAGGCTGTGGATGTCGCACATCCTGATGCTGCACCATTGATGGTATTGGCTGCTTATTTACGCAATGGTTTCTTGCATAGTGCCATTCGTGAAAAAGGTGGTGCGTATGGGGGTGGTGCAAGTTATGATGGCAATGCCTGCTCATTCCGCTTCTATAGCTACCGCGATCCGCGTTTAGCAGAAACGTTTAATGATTTTGAAGCCAGTGTGCAATGGTTGCTTAATACAGAACAACAACCACATCAGCTTGAAGAAGCTATTCTTGGTTTGGTTGCAAGTATGGACAAGCCAGGTTCACCGGCTGGGGAAGCAATTACGGCATGTTATGCTTTATTGCATGCACGTACGCCAAAATTCCGCAAAATCTTACGTGAGCGTTTACTGAACGTGAACTTGGATGATTTACAGCGTGTGGCGAAGCAATATTTATTGGCTCAAAAACCTGTGAAAGCAGTGGTTGCGCCATTTGCGAAACGTGAAGAATTGCAGAAACTTGGATTTAATATCCAGCAGGTCAATTAATAAAATAAAAATCGGAGAAATCTATGGCGTTCAAATCTTTTGAACGTAGTCATTTGGAGCTGAGTGTCCTTGCGATACTTGGCTCTTTAGCGACCTCGTTGTCACATGCTGAATCAACAGCACCTACAAGCCCCGCGACCGTTGATGCCTGTGTGGCTTTGGCTGCAAATGCTGAACGTTTAGCATGTTATGATCGCCTGTTTAAAGCGCCGACCATTATTCCAACACAAGCTCAGACAGATGCAGCACCGATACTTGCAGTAGCTACGCCTGTGGTTGAATCCAATGAAAAAGCTGAACCTGAATCTTTGAAAGACAAAGTGGTGCAAAAGGTCAGTGATTTGCATATTTTGGGGGCTGCACCAAAATTTGATCCAAATGTCTCGTTACTTGATCGTCGCTGGGAGCTTTCAGAAGAGAGTAAGTTGGGGGTATGGAATATCCGTGCTTATCAACCCGTTTATTTACTTCCCGTATTTTGGACTAGTGATAAAAATGAGTTTCCAAGCAGTCCAAATCCTGAAAATACGGTTAAAGATAAGCAAGAGTTAACGTCGAGCGAAGCAAAGTTCCAGCTTTCATTTAAGACCAAAGCTTGGGAAAACATTTTTGGTAATAATGGCGATCTCTGGTTGGGCTATACCCAGTCCTCACGTTGGCAGGTTTATAACTCTGAAGAATCACGACCATTCCGTGAGACCAATTATGAACCAGAAGCGAGTTTGATGTTTAGAACCAATTATGAAATTTTAGGTCTAAATGCACGTCTGCTTGGGGTGACTTTGAACCACCAATCCAATGGTCGTTCAGATCCGTTATCTCGTAGCTGGAACCGTGTGATCTTTAATCTTGGTTTTGAAAAAGATAACTTCGCACTCATGTTACGTCCTTGGTATCGAGTAGAAGAAGATGCCAAAGATGACAATAACCCAGACATTAAGGATTATATTGGGCGTGGTGATTTAACTGCGTTTTACCGCAAAGGGAATAATGATTTTTCCTTAATGTTACGTCATTCATTGAAAGGTGGTGATCGTTCGCATGGTGCGGTTCAGTTTGACTGGGCTTTCCCAATTAAAGATAAATTACGTGGTCATTTTCAAGTGTTTGATGGCTATGGCGAGAGCTTGATTGATTATAACCACCGAGCAACCTATGTCGGCTTGGGTGTATCTTTAATGAACTGGTACTAAATGAGTTTAAGTATTCCAGAATCTCTATTGCAGCTTGAAGCAAATTGTGGCGTCTTTGCACTCTGGTTAATTGTGAAGCAATATCATACCCATGTTGATATTGCTGATCTAATTCGCTTGTCTGGACATGACCAAGAAGATGGGACATATACCATCGCTTTGGCAGTGGCGATGAAGAAATTAGGTTTTGAAGTGTCGTTCTATACGGCGCCTGATCCAAATATTGAGGCAAAAGAGCAGCAAAGTTATCTGGAGGCACAAAATCTCCAGATTCCAATTCAAGCTGCTTTAACATATTCAGAGATTCAACGCGCCTTTGAACAAGGTAACTTTGTCATTGTGTTTTATGACACATTACAAGGGACGGGAAACCAATCCTTGGTTTACTCCATCGACCCGCAAGAAATTAGTTTCTGTGATCATTTTGATGTGATGTCTAAAGCTGTCTTTGAGCAACAACGCCAAGCTGACGGGATCTGTCAGCAAGTGATTGTGATTGAGCAGCCTTTAGAGCATTACCCAATCTGAATATTGGCATTGGCATGTTTTAAGCGGCTCTTCTTCGGTGTTGCAATCAGATAGGCCAGTGTTAAAGGCCCAAGCCGTCCTGTAAACATCAGCAGGCTTAGGACGAATAAACTGCCGTCATGTAACTCTCCTGTCACACCTCTCGAGAGTCCTACTGTGCATGCGGCAGAGACCACTTCAAACATTAAGTCGAGTACATCTAATTTCGGTTCAAGCAAGAAAATAATAAAGCAGCCGACAAAGACCAACATGCCTGTAATCGCGGTTACAGCAAGTGCTTTATAGGTGGTTTCTTGTGACACTGAATGGTTAAAAATACGGATTTCTTCATTACGTCTTAAAAATGAAATCACGCAGAGCAATAAAATCACAAAAGTGCCGACTTTTATGCCGCCAGCTGTACTGAGCGAACCACCCCCAATAAACATAAGTAACATGGTCAGTAAAGCCGTACTATGTTCCATCGAGCCGGTGTCAATGGTATTAAAGCCTGAAGAACGCGGGACGGTGGCTTGAAACCATGCGTTCATGGCTTGTTCCCCCAAACTCATTGAGCCAAGGGTAAGTGGATTGTTGGATTCCAAAAGCCAGATCAGCACGAAGGCAACAAGGTTTAATATGGCGATGGTGCTGAGGATCAATTTACTGTTTGCTGTTAACTTGCTCCAGCGTTTATTCTGTTTCACATCAATTAACACCAAAAAGCCGATGCCACCCAAGGTATATAAAATACTGATAGTGAGACAAATCAAATAATGGCTTTGAAAGTTAATCAGACTGTTATCAAATAGGGAAAAACCAGCATTGTTGAAGGCCGAAACACTATAGAAAACCGCATAATACAGTCCACGGGCAAAACCATACATAGGGGCGAAGGAGGCCGTTAGGATAATCACGCCAATCAGCTCAAAGAGCAAGGTGTACATGACAACACCCTTGGCAACAAATGTGACTTTGGATAGGCTGGTTTGGCCTAAACTATCTTGTGCCATCATCTGTTGTTTTAAACCGAGCTTGGGTGCAAGACTCAATGCCGCCAAAATGGCAAAGGTCATAAAACCTAGGCCGCCAGATTGAATCAGTAAAAGAATAATAAACTGTCCGAGATGATTAAAAGAGTCATTCAGATTGACCACTGATAAGCCTGTAATGGTCACAGCGGAGGTGGCTGTAAATAAGGCATCCATCCAGCTGACATTGCCTTTATTGGCAATCGGCAGTTTCAGTAATATTGTGCCAATAATAATAAAACTGAGAAATCCAATTGCCAGTAAAGAGGGGGGACTGAGGTTAAAAATCTTCTGGGAGTTTATTTTGAGTGCCATATTATGCGAAACATCCTGAAAGTTTTCTAAGATGACTGAGAGAGCCTTCTAGAATCAGAACATCATCCGTTTTTAGCGTGAAATTGGCATCTGTTTCATAGAGAATTTGCTGATCTCGTTTTAATAAAAGTAATTTGATATTGGGTTCTTGTTTTAAGATCCCAGATAAATTCACATTATTGAGATTTTCATTGACTGGAACTTTTACAATGTAGTGATCATCATCCAATGCCATATAGCGACTGACCATCGGATAATTGAGGGCTTGGGCAACGCGAACCCCCATATCCTCTTCAGGATGAATAATTTTACTAACATTTAAATGGGACAGAATAGTGTGATGTGCTTTGGTTTTGGCTTTAACCAAGATTTTTTCCACACCAAGGTTTTTTAGATTTAAAACACAGAGAATACTGGCTTCAATATCTTCACCAATAGCCACGACCACTGCATCACAATTCTGGATATTGAGTTCTTCTAAAACATGTTCGTCGGTAGCATCCGCAATCACCGCATGGGTAATGCGATCTGCAAGACTTTCGACATTGCGTTTGATGGTATCAATACCAATGACATCATGATTAAGTTTGGTTAGCTCCAATGCAACAGTTGCCCCAAAACTCCCTAACCCGATGACTGCAAACTGTGCCATAACTGTCCTTAACTAAATGATAAAAATGTCTTTTTATCCATTTTAAAATGGAATGCTTTTCGATGTGTAATGATTTTGTTTGCGATCACAGATAAAAGATCAAAATCATCAGATAAAAATAAAGCCGACATGAGGTCGGCTTTAAGTGATGAGACGGTTTATTTAAGGAAACGTTTGTAACCTGTATTGTCACTGATCTCAGCATAAGGATAAGTAATTTTCTCTAATGTTTCGATCAACCCATCTGGATTTTGTTTTGCATCAGTTGCTTCTAGACCAACAAGAACACGGCCTTCTGCTGCACCATGGTTACGATAATGGAATAGGGTGATATTGTGGGTTGGTCCTAAACGCTCCAAGAAAGTGAGTAATGCACCTGGACGCTCAGGAAACTCAACGCGGAACAAGCGCTCATTTTCAATATTGGCATGACCACCGATCAGGTAACGAATATGCAGTTTAGCCACCTCATCGTCAGACAGGTCATCGACTTCATACTGTTGTTTTAGCATCTCATGAATTTCATGGCGCTCAGTTTCACCACCTTTTAAACTGATACCCACAAAGACCTGAGCCAGTTTACTTGCGCTGGCACGGTAGTTAAATTCAGTAATATTACGACCTTGTAGCGCACGACAGAAGTTCAGGAACGCGCCTTTTTGCTCAGGAATCGTCACTGCATAAATAGCTTCACGACGTTCACCTAATTCGGTACGTTCAGCAATATAGCGTAAACGGTCAAAGTTCATGTTGGCACCACACACGATTGAGACCATGTTCTTGCCAGTTAATTGGTGTTCTGCCACATACTTTTTGATACCCGCTAAGGCCATTGCACCTGATGGTTCAACAATGCTGCGGTTTTCATCAAAGGTATCTTTGATTGCTGCACAGATTTCATCAGTATTTACAGTGACAATATCAGGGTCAACAATTGGACCTGAGTTGTCTGATTTGCGTAGACGGATAATCTCGAATGGTAATTCACCAATTTGTGCCACCGCTGTGCCATCAGCAAACAAACCGACATGCGGTAGCACTACGCGCTCATTGGTTTCGAGTGCAGCTTTTAAGCAAGCTGATTCTTCATATTCAACACCAATCACTTTAACGTGTGGTGCAACTTCACCTAAATAAGCTGCAACACCTGCAATAAGCCCGCCGCCGCCGACAGCTACAAAGACATATTCAACATCACGCCACTGACGTAATAATTCATTGGCAATGGTACCTTGACCCGCAATCACCAGTTCATCGTCATAAGGGGGAATAAACACTAAGCCTTCATCTTCGGCACGTTGTTTTGCGTATTTGTTGGCAACGTCGAAGCTATCGCCATGGAGTACAACTTGACCACCCAAGCTTTTCACGGCCTGTACTTTAATATCTGGCGTGGTGCTTGGCATAACGATAATGGCATGAATGCCTAATTTTTTTCCAGATAGCGCAACGCCTTGGGCATGGTTGCCGGCAGATGCGCAAATTACACCACGATCAAGTTGGTCTTTCGGAAGTTGGCTAATACGGTTATAAGCACCGCGTAGCTTAAAAGAGAAAACAGGTTGTAAATCTTCACGTTTAAATCGAATGTTATTATTAATTTTTTGACTAATTCGTGGAGCTGCTTCAAGCGGTGTTTCAATCGCAACATCGTAAACCGTTGCTTGTAAAATTTGTCGTACCACACGAGACAGCATGTTCATCTTCCCTATAACAGTTTAAAATAGGCAATCATTGTAGCAAACCCCTGTGCATTTGCGCTGTTTTCTTGCAGCAAATGTCAAAATAGTTGAGTGAAGTCATGAGTCTATATGCAAGCCAAGATGAAAAGAAACAAGCTGCGGCCAAAGCAGCTTTGAAACATTTGCCTAAAGGCGGCATTTTGGGCGTAGGAACAGGAAGTACCGTTAATTTTTTAATTGATTTATTACCTGAATTGCAATTAGAAGCAGCAGTCGCAAGTTCAAATGCAACCGCAGAGCGTTTACAAAAGCTCGGGATTGAAGTGGTTGATATGAACTCAGTGGGTGGGTTAGATGCCTACGTGGATGGCGCTGATGAAATTGACCGCCATATGCATATGATCAAAGGTGGTGGTGCTGCATTAACCCGTGAAAAAATTGTGGCATCAATCGCAAAGAAATTTGTATGTATCGTGGATGACTCAAAATGGGTGGATCAATTAGGGCGTGATTTTCCGCTTCCTGTTGAGGTCATTCCAATGGCGCGTTCTGCAGTTGCCCGTAAGATTGTTGCCTTAGGGGGTGATCCTGTTTACCGTGAAGGCGTAGTAACGGACAACGGTAATGTCATTTTAGATGTTTTTAATCTGAATATTTTAAATGCACTTGAATTGGAGAGAACACTGAATAATATTCCTGGTGTTGTGACCAATGGTATTTTTGCCTTGAATCCAGCAACGATCGCGGTTGTTGCCACGGATAATGGTATTGAAGAGCGTACTGCACAATAATGCAATTAGTTTCATTAGAAACGCTGTTACCTGAAATTAAAGTTGTTCGACATGCAAGGGCGAGAAATTTGCGCTTGCGTGTTGAGCCAACGGGTATTCGTCTCACTGTTCCTTTATTCTGTAGTAAAAGACAGATTCAGCAATTTTTGCATCAATCAGAACCATGGTTGATCGAGACATGGGCTAAACAACAACAGCAATTTAATCAAGTTGCGGTATTTCCTGAACAACTGACTTTATTTTTTCATACACAAGTATTTCGAATTATTCCGCAACAGCAACGTCATATTTTTAAATTTGATTTTGATCAACACATTATCTGGATAAGAGATGAACAGTCAGAACACGCTTTGCAAGCAGCCGTTTTGGCCTATGCAAAGCAGTTTTTGACTGAATATTTGGCTCAAGTGAGTCAACAAATTAGCTTGCCATATCAGCAATGTAGTATTCGAAAACCCAAAACTCGTTGGGGAAGTTGTAGTTCCAAACACGACATCATGTTAAATGCCGCATTGGTACTCATGCCTGAGCATATTGTACGATCTGTTTGTGTCCATGAGTTGGTACATACCAAGTATTTTGATCATAGTGCAGCATTTTGGCATGAGGTTGAAAAGCACGATGCCCACTATCTTGAGCATCGAAAACAATTGAAACAGACGCAATTGCCCAATTGGTATTATAAAAAATAGTATTGCTTAGCCATTAAAGAGACGATTTTTTTGGACGGCTAAGCCTTTACGGATACGTAATGCTTGTTTCAGACTGGGTACATCATTTTGCCACTGTTTGAGTGCCAAAATAATAGCGATGATCTCGACCCGTGTCAGAATACCCAACCAAAACATAATCCAGAATAAAATTTGACTGTGGCCTGTGAGTGTCACTTGGACCAACAAGGCAAAGAGAAATAAGGTCCAAATTTTTGCGCCAATACTATGTGTGGCCACTTCTTTACGGAACTTAATCAAGCTAACCATATAAATCGCCACTTCAAATAAAATCAGAATCAGAATCGGCCAAATGTATTGTTTAAAAAAATCAGGTTGTTGTAAGTAAATTGATGCAATTGCACAAATAAAGAAAATTTGATCAATATTGGAGTCTAAGCGACGCAATTTTTCATCGGATACGCCCAAGTGTCTTGCAATGATGCCATCAAAGATATCACTGATAAGTCCCAGTGTTAAAAATAGCACAGTATAAATAGGGAAGAATTGAGGCTGTAGCAGGGTCACAATGACGATGAGAAAACCCAAGAGGAGTCTGGAATAAACAAGTAAAGTTGGAATTTGATACTTTAAAGACATTAAACAGGATTAATAAAAAGATTTGATAGGAGTATAGCAGTGGTCATTGAATATCAGGATGGCAAATACATATTTCATGAAACAAAAAAGTCTGTTGTATTGAATACAAATACTCAGATTATTTTTCATACTGCAATAGCGTGATTTTGCAAGCAATGGCATCACTGTTCCATTGCTTGCACGGCCTAAGTCTTAGAAATTGCACTGTAACTGGGTTGTTTGCAATTGATCTGGTGCTTTGCGACTATCTAAACCAGCGCTTGCACTTAATACCTGATTTGCTTTTACTTTCACTTGGATAAAAGTATATTGCAGTGTGCTATTGTTTGGCTCGGCAGAACTACTGTTAAGTAAATATTCGAAATTATTTTTGTTTACCTGCAATAAGTTATCAGTACTGTCAGCATCTAGTTTTGAGCTATAAGTTCTTCCATCTTTGATGAGCTCTAAGTTTCCATCCCCGCGAATATTGAGTTGACAGTTACTGTTGGGGTCTTTGTAATTTCCAATTAAGTATTCAATCGAGGGTAAGTTTGCGTTGACAATATTAATTCCTGTGATGCCTTGTTTGCAGGGGTAAATAGAGCCGTGACAGGTTGCAGTCGTGTCAGAAAAACCTACGGCACGGCGATAATCACCAGCACCAATGACTCGGAAGGCATTTGCTGCGTTACCTGTAGGGCCATTTCCAGCATAGGACTTTTGTTGTAACAGGGCATAGGCTTGAGGGTTTAATGCAGCTTGGTTAAAAGTATCTGCTAACTGTAGTACAGCTTGTTTTAACGAGGTTGCAAACGTGTCTCTTGCGTTCTTTTGATTTGCTGCAATAAATACCAAGTTATTTTTAGATGGGTCAATATTATCTGGTGTTGGAATCACCAAAGAGGTAAGAGTGTTTTGATCCCCACGTAATTTTTTAGCATCAAGATAACCATCTTTTAAGTCAACGGCTAAGTTCTTGGTGAATTCAGCGAAGTTATTGTTAGGGTATAAGTTGGCCCATTGCTGCATAAAACCAAAACTGAGATAACTATTGATGTATAAATTTGACTTTAAAGTTGCATTTACTGGTGAAAGAACATTGAGAAGATACGATGGATTTAGATTAGGGATATCCAACTGATAAAAAGCACTGGTCAGTGCTGTATTTACATCGGCGGTTGCTAGATTTAATTGTAATGCACTAATTTGTGTTGGGTTAACATTGATATCTGTCGGGAGTACCCCAGAACGAACTAACGCGCGTTGATAAATAGCTTCTGAGTTAGGATTGATATAAATCGTTTGCGTAAGATTACTGGTATTGACTTCAATCAAACTATGCAAAGTCATAGAAACATTTTGATATTGATAGTTCTGAAAGTCATAAATTGATGAGTTAGGGGTGGTCGAAATTTCTATGCGATATAAACGTTCTTTATCTAGCGTCCGGGGTAATGTGATATTGATCTCTGATGTGGTACTTAAGTTTTGTTCGAGAACCAGTGTATTATCAAAATTGTCGAATACTTTTAGTACAACATCTCGCATCTCAATAGCAGCTTTGATATTGAAACTCTTTGGCTTCGGTTCTTGCACTGTTGGGGTGGTCTCTATGTCTGCTTTACTTTCACCGCTTCCACAGCCAATTAATGCAGAGCTGAGTAGAAGTGTACTTAGCCCTAAGCAGATATGATGATGTAATCTTTGTTTTGACATCAAAGAAGGCATTCCAGCTCTCCAAAAAATTTTGCATCCATGAAATTTATTATTACCGCAATTTTTTTTATTCTATTCGAATAGTGAAATGATTCAATAGTATTTCTTGACCAATGGTAGAATCAATTCAAATATAATCCGTTTATTTGTATCCAATTATAGTTTTTTCACTGCATAAGGATGATGGATTGTCCTGTTATTTTCTTAAATGTTAGGCACTTGAAGATTGTGTAAAATGGGGCAAACTGCCATACTATTTATCTAATTGAACGCTTGAGGTGTCACACGTGATTTCTGTTGGTATTGTTGGTGGAACTGGATACACTGGGGTTGAGCTATTACGTCTTTTATTAAGACATTCACAAGTTCAGGTTCGTATTCTCACTTCTCGTACAGAAGCAGGAAAGCGTGTTGCAGATATGTTCCCAAGTCTACGTGGACATACAACACTCGAATTTTCTGATTTGGATTTAGATCAATTAGCACAATGTGATGTGGTGTTTTTTGCAACGCCACATGGTGTTGCAATGCAACATGCTGAAAAATTGATTGCTACAGGTACAAAAGTAATTGATCTTGCAGCTGATTTTCGTTTGCAAGACTTGGTTCAGTTTGAAAAATGGTATGGGATGCAACATAGTTGTCCAGCCATCTTAAAAGATTCTGTTTATGGTTTAACTGAGTTAAATCGTGAGAGGATCAAGCAAGCACAAGTGATTGGTAATCCAGGTTGTTACCCAACGACTGTGCAATTAGGTTTAGCTCCATTACTTAAAAATGCAGACCAACTGATTCAAACACAAAGTATTATTGTAGATGCGAAGTCTGGGGTGTCTGGAGCGGGGCGTAAAGCAAGTCTCGGTATGATATACAGTGAAAATGCTGATAATTTTAAGGCTTATGGCGTCGCTGGGCATCGTCATCATCCAGAGATTGTTGAAGCACTTGAAAATATTTCGGGGCAAAAAGGACAGTTCGATCAGCTTATTTTTGTGCCGCATCTCGTGCCAATGATTCGTGGCATGCTGAGTACGATTTATGTTGACTTAACTGAACAAGGTCAGCAGCTTGACTTACAAGCACTTTACGAAGATTTTTATAAAGAAGAGCGCTTTGTTGATGTCATGCCTGCAAATAGTTCACCAGAAACACGTAGTGTTCGTGGTGCGAATGAGCTCAGAATTGCGCTCTACCGCCCACAACCGAATAAACTGATTATCTTGGTTGCTCAAGACAATCTAGTCAAAGGTGCTGCAGGTCAGGCGATTCAAAATATGAACTTAATGTTTGGTTTTGATGAGGCCGCAGGCTTGGAAGGTATTGGTTTATTACCATAAAAAACGCTTTTTTACTTCACACACATTTAAATTTCGATTTTAATGTGTGCTTTGATGCAGATCATAACGATAGAGATGATGATGGAAAACGCTGAACCGACTACTTCACCAGACAGTTCCGTTGAAAAAAATAAATTCTTAAAAACGAATTTACCTTTGATTATTGGTGCTACTGTTCTTATCGGTAGCAGTTTTTTGCTTGGTTATACTGTCGGCCACCGTCAAGGTTTAACAGTGGTTGGTTATGATGCAGATGCTGAACAATTGGTTGATGTGGTTCAGAAACAAAAGACGGCATTGGATTCAGTCAGCAAAAGTTTGAATGCTGCGGTTCAAGAGCGTGATATGGCTGTGGGTAATGCAGATGACTTATTCAAGGCAGTGAATCAAGCCAATGCGGATAAGACCCAATTTGAGGGGATGAATGCGATTTATCGTGATATTTTGAGACAACGTGGTGGTGTAAGCTTAACCATTCAAAATATGGCAATTAAATCTTTACCTGAAAATGCCTTTGAATATCAGATTGATCTTGTTCAAGTCAGTCCAAATAAGCGCCGAGCTTCTGGTTCGGTTGAATTGCGCTTAATCAAAGATACTGAAATTTTAGTTGTGCCTTTAGAAGATAAAAACTTCAATTTTGATGATTTTGAGCGTCTAACCGGGCGTTGGACAATGCCTAAAGGGTTTACACCTCAATTCATTGAAGTTCGTTTAACAGGATCTGGTACGCCTGTAATCAAACGTTTTAGCTGGCAACGTGGTAAGCCCGTAGATGTAGGCTCTGCTTTTGTGTCAGAAATTCCTCAAGCCGAAGCAAACGCCCAATAATTTTTTAGATTAAGAACCCAATATGCGAAGATACAAACGTCAGATGAATTTAAGTGAAGTGAAAAACTCTTTTCATCAATCAGGTTATGTCGATTGGCACTTAAATCCACGTTTAAGTGATTCGCAAGAGGATCATGAAGGTGAGGTGGTTGTACAAACTGCCCCACCAGAGTTAAAACGGCCGCCTTTATATGCGGTCGTGCTTATGAATGATGATTACACACCAATGGACTTTGTGATTGAAGTCCTACAAAGTTTCTTTTCTATGGATTTTGATCAGGCCAGTCAGGTCATGTTAACAGTTCATTATGAAGGTAAAGGTACTGCTGGTATTTACCCACGTGATATTGCTGAAACGAAAGCAAATCAAGTGAATAATTATGCCCGTTCGCAAGGCCATCCTTTGTTGTGCCAGATCGAACCTGAGCAGCGTTAAGAAAAGCAACGCTTTTTAGCTGCGCAAGGCGAGCAACTATGTTGCGAGTAAAAGCGTTAAGAAAAGCAACGCACTTGCGGAATGTTATTTCTCATGCGCAAGACCTTGCGCCATGAGGTGGCTCATATGCTATGGGTGAAATAGTACATACGTTGTTCATAAAAGTATAAAGTCTGGCCTTTCGATTCGATGTATATATCAATGTATATCTTGTTTTGTGCTAAAAACATGAAACAATATACTGAGTATCAATATATTAAACTTATGGATGATTTGTTAGGCTTTAAGCAAGATCATGCAGTATTACAATTTTTCATAGATTTAATATTGTTTCATAAATGAATAACAAGTTCGCTGGCTTTTTGAACGATTGGATCAGTCTAATTCCCTTTGTAATTGAATTTTTACAACAATACTTTGTTTTGAATCTTGACCAAGATAGTCAACTAATGCTAACAGTAGATTATGAAGCAAAGAGACTTGTAGACGTATATCCAATCACGATTACAGAAGCTCAGCAGATCAAGTCAATAATTCGCTTTTTCATTAAAAGATTTTCTTTTTTTGATAGAGCCCAAGATATAAGGGGGTTACATGCTCAGTCGTCAATTAGAAGTATCGTTACGTTTGGCTGTTAGCATGGCTCGTCAAAAGAGACATGAGTTTCTGACAGTTGAACATTTGTTGCTTGCCTTACTTGATAATGATTCTGCCGTAAATGCATTAAAAGCATGTGGTGCAGACATCGTTACTTTGCGTAAAGAATTAGAGGAATATGTAGAGCAACATACCCCAAAACTTGGTGATAATAGTGAACAGGCCCCTCATCCAACTGAGAGCTTTGATCGAATTTTGCAACGTGCAATTTTCCATGTTCAATCGAGCGGTGGTGACCGCACGGTTGAGGGTGCAGATGTTCTAGTCGCGATGTATTCAGAGCGAGATTCATTCGCGGTTTATTTGCTTAAACGTCATCAAATTAATCGTTTAACTTTGACTCAATACCTGTCTCATGGCACACGTAAAGATGAGATTCAAGTTGAGGAAGAGGTTGAAGATATTGAAGGTGAAAGTGCTGCTTCAGCAAATGCTGGACCACTTGAGCAATATACACTGAACTTAAATATCGAAGCACAAAAGGGTAAAACAGATCCTTTAATTGGCCGTGAAAAAGAAATTGAGCGTGCGGCTCAGATTTTATGTCGTCGTCGTAAAAACAATCCACTTTTAGTGGGTGACCCAGGTGTGGGTAAAACGTCGATTGCTGAAGGTTTGGCATGGTTAATCGTCAATGGTAAAGCACCTAAACCACTTGCCAATGCTGAAGTCTATAGCTTAGACATTGGTGCTTTGGTTGCAGGGACTAAATATCGTGGTGACTTTGAGAAGCGTTTAAAACAATTGTTAAATGCTTTGAAAAAGAATCCAAATGCGATCTTATTCATTGATGAAATTCATATGATTATTGGTGCAGGCTCAAGCATGGGCAGTACCATGGATGCATCGAATTTGATTAAACCTGCTTTGGCCAATGGCAGTCTACGTTGCATTGGTTCAACAACTTTCCAAGAGTATCGCCAGGTATTCGAGAAAGACCATGCTTTATCGCGTCGCTTCCAGAAAATTGACGTGAACGAGCCAAGTATCAATGAAACGATTGAAATTTTACGTGGCTTGAAAAACAAGTTCGAAGATTTCCATCATGTTGAATACGATGACAAAGCATTAGTTGCTGCAGTTGAATTGTCAGCTAAATTTATCAATGATCGTTTCTTGCCAGATAAAGCAATTGACGTGATTGATGAGGCAGGTGCACAGCGTCGTCTAAAAGCTGAAGTCGATGGCACAACCATCTCAGTTGAGAATATTGAAGATATCGTTTCTAAGATTGCCCGTATTCCGCCGAAAACTGTCTCTAAAGATGACAAGTCTGTACTTGAGAATCTGGAACGTGATTTGAAACGTGTGGTATTTGGTCAAGATGAAGCGATTACAGCACTTGCATCCGCGATCAAATTATCTCGTGCAGGCTTAAAAGCACCAGATAAACCAGTGGGTAGTTTTGTTTTCGCTGGTCCAACAGGTGTGGGTAAAACCGAAGTCACTAAGCAACTGGCTAAATTGCTAGGCGTAGAGCTGGTTCGTTTCGATATGTCTGAATATATGGAGCGTCATGCGGTTTCTCGCCTGATTGGTGCGCCTCCAGGTTATGTTGGTTATGATCAAGGCGGTTTGCTAACCGATGCGATTCATAAAAATCCGCATTGTGTATTGTTGCTGGATGAGATTGAAAAAGCGCATCCAGATGTATTCAACTTGTTATTACAAGTCATGGATCATGGTGCTTTGACTGACAATAATGGTCGTAAATCTGATTTCAGAAATGTGATTATTGTGCTCACCACCAATATTGGTGCAGAAAGTATTGTCCGTGCAAGTATTGGTTTCACTGAACAAGATCACAGCGCAGATAACCAAGATGCAATGAAACGTGCATTCTCTCCTGAATTCCGTAACCGTTTGGATGGTGTGATTCAATTTAAAGCACTTCCGACGACAATCATCGATTCAGTGGTAGACAAATTCTTAACCGAGTTGCAAGCACAACTCGATGAGAAACAAGTGGTACTTGATGTTGATCAAAGTGCTCGTGACTGGTTGTCAGCCAATGGTTATGACCGTCTCATGGGTGCTCGTCCTATGCAACGCCTGATCCAAGAGCATTTGAAAAAGCCATTAGCTGAGATGATTCTGTTTGGTGAGCTTGCTGAGCATGGTGGTAATGTTGCAGTTTCTGTGAAAACAGAGAATGGCAAAGACGTTGGCTTGAAGTTGGAAGTCTTTGAAGATCATATTAACCCGAGTGCTGAACCTGCTTAATGTTTGAATTGTCTTTTTCAATAACCCAAGTACTTAAAGTATTTGGGTTATTTTTCGTCACAGCAATTGCTGAAATTCTTGGTTGTTATTTTCCTTATCTCATTTTGAATCAAGGAAAATCACATTGGTTGTGGATTCCGACTGCTTTAAGCTTAGCGGTTTTTGTTTGGTTGCTGACTTTGCACCCTGCAGCATCAGGTCGTATTTATGCGGCTTATGGTGGGATCTATATTTTTACTGCCTTATTGTGGCTGCGTTATGTTGATCAAGTGATGCTGACACGTTGGGATATTCTAGGTGGTCTTGTGGTTTTATGCGGAGCGGGCTTAATCATTTTGCAGCCGCAAGGTTTAGTGCGTTAAGGATTCAGCATGATACGCATTGTGATCATGCTGAATACATCATTTAAAGATTAACTTAGTAAATAACTTGTTTTGATCCCGCATGCTTCAGCAAAAGTTTCGTCATGCGACACCAGTATCACCGCACCGTTAAAAGAATTAATTGCTTGAGCCAGTAATTCACGAGATTCGATATCGAGATGATTTTCGGGTTCATCTAAAAATAACAGTTCAACTACTTGTTGCTTTAAGGCAAGCAAAGCCACTTTTAAGCGTTCACCTCCACTTAGGATGGAGATGGGCATAAGTGCTTTATCTCTTCTAATTTGAAGGTTTCCTAATAAGGTTCGCCCTTGTTGTTCAGTTAGTCCAGGATCAATATGTTGTAAATATTCTAGGGCTGAAATAGTGTCATCAAGTAGCGAAAATCTCTGGTCAAGATAAGTAGAAGTTACTTTGCAATAAACTTCACCTGTAAGTGGTGGAATTAAACCTTGAAGAGTTTTCAATAAGGTTGATTTGCCAGTTCCATTTGCGCCACGTAAATGCAATTTTTCTCCAGCCGTAATTGCAAGATCAATCGGTTGTGTCTTCGCATAAGCGAGTTGTAATTGGTGACAACGTAAGATTTCTCCTGACTTTCTGGCCGTAAGTGCAAATTCGAAAGACTGGGTTTTAAGATGTTCCAGTTGAGTTTGCTTCTGTTGCAGTTCATCTTTTGCATCTGCAAGCTGTTTGATTTGTTGTTTACGCAGATGGGCCTGAGACTGCTCTGACTGTTCCTTTTTAGCGTCCAATAAGATAGGGGCCTGCGAACCAGAAGCTCTTAGCTTTTCACCTGCTTTTTGACGTTTCTGCGCTTTCATCTGGCTGTGATGTTGCTGTTCTTTCAGTTGTTTTAACTCACGCTTTTCTTGCTGTACTGCGTGTGATAATGCGTCGACGTGTAACTGATGTTGCTGCTGATATAGCGCATAATTGCCACCGTAATAATGTAGCCCTAGCTGATTTGAAGAAAAAATACCCTGTACATGTGACAGCAGTTGTCGATCATGGCTGATTATCAACCCGCCTGTAGGGTGTTGAGACATTTGCTGGATCAACCATTCACGACCCTGTGTATCTAAGTGATTACTGGGTTCATCCAGTAATAGATAATGATCTTTGAGCAGAAATAAGCGGCATAGTGCGAGTTTGGTTTTTTGACCTTCACTCAAATGCTGAGTAGGCGTATTAAGATCTATGGGTAAACCCGCACTTTGCAAAAGCTGCTGCCATTCCATAGGTAAATGCCATAGATGTTCAACTTGATCATAATCGGCAAAAGATGCAGTGCCTTGTCGGATACGTTCAAAGCATCCGTTTAAATTATCAATATGCAAAGCTTGAGCGATTGTATCTGCTTGTACACGCTGAAGTTGAGCTAGATATTGATGCGGACACTGCCATGAGATTTGGCCTGAATAGGGTAGCTTGAATTTTGTCTGCTCATGCAGAAGAGACATCAATAGCGATTTCCCTTGACCATTGCATCCAATCAATCCTGTGAATTGATGTAATGGAAGTTGAAAGCAAAGTGAGTCAAAGCATATGAGCTGTGCGAATTCAAGGGATAGGTTGGAAATAATACATGCCTGTTGAGTCATATGAAACCTCATAAACAGGATATGCAAAATAGAGAGATCGAGATAAGTTTTAGAATAAAGAAGCGCTAAACGATAGCTAAGTCTATTTTGCACATCAAAAAGAAAAATGAACTTTGATGATGGAAATAGAACTTACTTCATTGGCGTAATCTCAAATTGGTTTATTTTTACACTATTCTATGGGGGAACTGGCGAAAGGTCAAACTTTAAGGTTTTGAAGATAGGATTAAAAAAATATAAAAAGTGCTTGTCAAATGCTGAAATAGTGCGTAATTTAATAGTTAGACACCGTTTTTTAGATATTTGAAATAAATATGTTAAAGCATACTGTAAACATCAACGCATACTTTTACTTTTGGCAATATTGATCGTTGCCTGATGCGTTTCGGGCAGCAAAAGGGTTGCCCAACCAGTTAATACCTGATCGGCAACACCGATCAGGTTTTTTTATGCTTTAACAATCATGATTTTAGGAGAAATACCATGCATACATTTAATTATTCATATTTTAGCAAGATTTCTTGGTTTTACTTTGCAAAAAAATCAACATCGCTTAGATCACACTTGCTCAAATAAATGATAGGACTGCGAAGAAGGCCAGTCCAAAGGAATTGAAAATGAATGCTTTAAATACTGCTTTGACACAACCACAATCACATACAAAAGAATCAATGCTTAGCTTGCCATCACAACTCAAAGCGCAGTATCCCTTGTCTGCAACTTTAGCGCAGCAAATTTCAAAACATCGTCAAACGATTCAGAATATTTTATCTGGACATGATCATCGCTTAATGGTGATTACAGGTCCTTGCTCGATTCATGATCCTATCGCAGTACTCGAATATGCTGATCGCCTACAACAATTACAAGAACAGGTCAAAGATCAGATTTTCCTTGTTATGCGTGCATATATTGAAAAACCGCGTACCACGGTAGGCTGGAAAGGTTTCTTATATGATCCAAATTTAGATGGATCATCAGACTTACAACTCGGTTTAGAAAAATCTCGTCAGCTTTATATACAATTGATTGAAAAAGGTTTGCCAATCGCAAGCGAAATTTTAAGTCCAATGGCAACTGGTTATTTCGATGACTTATTAGCTTGGGGCGCAATTGGTGCGCGAACCAGTGAGTCACAAATTCATCGTGAAATTGCCAGCCACATGCCATACAGTATTGGCTTCAAAAACGGTACCGATGGTTCGATTCAAATTGCGTTGGATGCGATTCAATCAGCACAGCATGGCCATCAATTCTTGGGGATGACTCAACAAGGTCTACCTGCAATTTTGCATAGTGAAGGTAATCCATTACCACATTTAATTTTACGTGGTTCAAATCATGGGACTAACTATGATTTGGCTTCGATTCAAGCGATGCATTTCAAACATAAACAATTACCTGCACTGGTAATTGATTGTAGTCATGGTAATAGTGGTAAAGATCCATTATTACAGCCTCAGGTTTTACAGCAAATTATCGCAGAGCGTACTGAATCAAAAGTACGTGGTGTAATGATTGAAAGTCATTTAGTTGATGGCAATCAAAAAATTTCTTGTGATATGACCTATGGTCAATCAGTCACAGATGGTTGCCTAGGTTGGGATAAAACTGCACAAGTGTTGTTGGATGTTGCTGAAAACATGCGACACAAAAAATAAACTAGACATAAAAAGCCAATCTTAACCGATTGGCTTTTTTATGATGCTAGAACTAAGCGGCTTGCGTTGAGAGCGCGCTCAGAAAATACCCAATCTCTTGGCTGAATTTTCTTGGTTCAGTAATCAGTGGTGTATGTCCAGAACGTTCAAAATAAATTGCTTTTGCATTGCTCAAGCTATTTGCAATCAGGGTTTGTCCTGTTTCTGGGTAAAGTGAAGATTCACGACCAATAAAGAAAGTGGTTGGGCAATTCAGCTGACTGATGGCTTCACGATAGTCTTCATCATGATTGAGGTAATTTTCGACATACCAAAGTAGATAGTCTAAACGCTGAATTGGCAGTAAGTATTTTTGTAAGAATGGGCGATGCAACGCGAGTTTAACGATTTTAGGCGTGTAGTTATTGCTGCCTTGCAGTTCAATAAAATCACCCCATAAGCTCACAAGGTTATAGCGAACATCATTGGGTAGATCCTCTAATGTTTGTGCGTTTTTATAATCGAGCAATAAGGTTTGGATATCAATTAACAGTTTTTTAAATTGAGGGTGCTTTGGACCAAATAACCCGTATTGCCAAGAATCATCAACCGCAATTTTAGGAGTTTGATCAATATGCAGATAGGCCTTAAGTTTTTCAGCTAAACCACCATGCTTCATGCCATGCATGGCTGTGGTTGCACCCATGGAATAACCCATCAAGATGAATTGATCGAGTTTTAATTGTTGGATCAGTGAGTCTACATCATTCCAATGACTTGAGATTGCATCGAGCTTTGGAATCGCGCAATTTTTTGAACCACCAAAACCACGCCAGTCGGGAATGATAAATTCATATTGTTTGCGGTTGGCAAATAAGAAAGGGAGCCATTGCCAGCTTTGCATGCCCAGTCCGGATAAGACGAGTACAGGTTCGCCTTCACCAACGCGTCGCACAAATAATTTTTCTTGATCGGGCATACTATAAAACGGCATTATTTTTCTCCACGATTGTTGGCTTCTTCAAACTTTTTCAGTTGAGGAATCATTTGTTCCAACCATTTTATCCATTCATTTTCCTTAATGATACCAAGTTCCAGAATCATCTTATGGATAAACAAAACGCGATTGGTTGGTTGGTTATCTTTAAAATCTTTATCATGAATGGCTTGATAAAGGCTTAATTTTTCCTTATGTAACGACAAATGGCGTTCTAATTCAGGCAAAATATTATTGCCACCGAGTTGAGCTTCTGCTCTTAGCCTGACCATGAGGTCATCGCGCAATTGCGCGGGTTCACTTTGTTGTTCAATCCATGACGCCAGTTGTATTCTTCCAAGTTGTTCAACTTGATAAGTTTTTTTACGGCTGTTGGCAGCTTGTTCTTCTAATGTCGAAATCCATCCTTTTTTCAGCATCCCGTTGAGTTCACGATAAATTTGCTGATGAGTCGCATTCCAAAAGAAGCCCATTGAACGGTCAAAGCGACGAGCCAAGTCAAAACCTGTACTTGGTTTTTCCAATAAGCTGGTCAGTAAAACATGGGCGAGTGACATGATGTTCCATAATAAAAAATGACTCATCAGAATTATGCAATATGTTGCATAAAAATCAAATCTTGTTTATAACTTTATGCAACAAGTTGCATTAGCTAGCACAGTGCGAGCCAAAGGAGAAACCATGTCAGCTTATCCACATTTATTAAAGCCACTTGATTTAGGCTTTACCACCTTAAAAAACCGTGTCTTGATGGGGTCTATGCATGTTGGCTTAGAAGAAGCACCTCAAGGCTATGAGCGTATGGCCGCATTCTATGCAGAGCGTGCTAAAGGTGATGTGGGATTAATCGTAACAGGCGGCATTTCTCCAAACGATGCGGGTCTGACTTTCGCTCATGCATCTAAGCTGGATAGCATCGCAGAAGCAGAAAAACATAAAGTGATCACCCAAGCAGTGCATGATGCGGGTGGTAAGATTGCGATGCAGATTTTACATACAGGGCGTTATTCTTATCAGCCTGAGATTGTTGCACCTTCTGCGATTCAAGCACCAATTAATCCAATTAAACCTAAAGCATTAAGTTCAGCTGAAGTACAGCAAACCATTGATGACTTTGCCAACTGCGCCAAGCTGGCACAATACGCGGGTTATGACGGTGTCGAAATCATGGGGTCGGAAGGTTATCTGATTAATGAGTTTATTGCAGCACGCACCAACCACCGTGATGATGAATGGGGTGGTAGCTATGAAAATCGTATCCGTTTCCCGATTGAAATCGTTAAGCGTACCCGTGATCTAGTCGGTGAAAACTTTATTATTATTTATCGCTTGTCGATGCTGGATTTGGTTGAAGGGGGTTCAAGCTTAGAAGAAGTCATTCAACTGGCGAAAGCAATTGAAAAAGCTGGTGCGACCATTATCAATACAGGGATTGGCTGGCATGAAGCACGTATTCCAACCATTGCAACCAAAGTACCACGCGCTGCATTTACATGGGTAACTGAAAAACTAAAAGGTCAAGTTTCAGTCCCATTGATTACCTCGAACCGTATTAATACCCCTGAAATGGCAGAGCATGTATTGGCCTCTGGTCATGCCGATATGGTGTCTATGGCACGCCCAATGTTGGCCGATCCTGAGTTTGTATTAAAAGCCAGTGAAGGTCGGAGCGATGAAATTAATACTTGTATTGGTTGTAACCAAGCTTGTTTAGACCATATTTTCTCAATGAAAATTGCAACATGCTTAGTCAATCCACGTGCTTGTTACGAAACTGAGCTGATCTTTAAAGAAGCCAATGCGGTTAAAAATATTGCAGTGATTGGTGCAGGCCCAGCTGGTTTGAGCTTTGCAGTATATGCAGCAAGTCGTGGGCATAAAGTTAAAGTCTTTGATGCAAGCAATCAAATTGGTGGTCAATTCAATATTGCCAAGACCATTCCAGGTAAAGAAGAATTCTACGAAACTTTACGCTACTTCAAACGTCAAATTGAATTACAGCCGAATATTGAGTTGGTGCTGAACCATACAGCGACTTATGAAGAACTGAGCCAAGCAGACTTTGATGATATCGTGGTTGCAACAGGGGTAACACCGCGTCAATTGCAATTTGAAGGGATTAATCATCCAAAAGTATTGAGCTACATCCAAGTGTTGAAAGAGCGTGTACCTGTCGGCAACCGTGTTGCCATTATTGGTGCGGGTGGTATCGGCTTCGATACGGCAGAATATTTAACCCATGAAGGTGATAGCGGCAGCTTAAATCCTGAAAAGTTCTATGCAGAATGGGGTATTGATACCTCTTATGCACATGTGGGTGGTTTAAAAGCAGCTGAGTTAGAAAAGTCTGAACGTGAGATTTACTTATTGCAACGTAAGAGTGCATCTGTTGGTGCAGGTCTGGGTAAAACCACAGGCTGGATTCATCGTACAGGCTTAAAACATCGTGATGTAAAAATGATTGCTGGCGCCAGCTACGACAAAGTGGATGATCAAGGTTTACATATTACCGTTGATGGTCAAAGTCGTGTACTTGAGGTGGATAATGTGGTGATTTGTGCAGGTCAGGAATCGTATACCGCAATGTTTGATCAACTTAAAGCGGATGGTAAAAGTGTTCACTTGATTGGTGGTGCCAAAGAAGCGGGTGAGTTAGATGCAAAACGTGCAATTCGCCAAGGTGCTGAGTTAGCGGCAACGTTGTAAACACTACAGGGAGCATTTGCTATTGAGGAAATGCTCCTGACGTATCGACTAAATCTCAAGGGAGAATAACAATGACATTGGAAACGACAAAACAAGCTTTAGAAAACTGGCATCAGATGATTAAAACAGGTGACCTATCCAACTTAAATGATTTATTGGCTGATGATGTGGTGTTCCGTTCACCAGTTGCTTATAACCCTTATGAAGGCAAACATGTGGTTTTCTTTATTTTGACCAATGTGATTCAGGTATTTGAAAACTTTACTTATCATCGTGAATTTTATACCGAAGATGGTGCAAATGTGGTGTTGGAATTCAGTGCCAATGTCAGCGGAAAATCACTCAAAGGGATTGATATGATCCGCTTTAATGAGCAAGGCAAAATCATTGATTTTGAAGTGATGATCCGACCAATGAGCGGTTTGGCGGCATTGGCAGAAAAAATGGGTGCACGATTTGCCAAGTATCAACCGAATTGATGTCTGAAAAATAGCCTAAGTAATATTAAGAGAATGAAAATGTGGTTAAAGCTTTCAACTTTTGCATTATTGCCTGTATTAGTCGTACAGGGTATGAAAGTTCGTCACAATACACCACGTCTTTCGGAGGCACGTGGTGAGCGTAATGGACGTGTTGGTCAAGGTCAGCCACTTTCTTTACTCATTCTTGGCGATTCAGCTGCAGCAGGTGTTGGGGTTGAAACCCAGCAACAAGCTTTGTCAGGAGCGATTATCGCAGAGTTGCAGGATGAATATCTGTTGCAATGGAAACTACATGCTAAAACAGGCGATACCACGCAACAGGTTTTTCAAGCTGTACAACTATTAGAACAGCAGTGTTATGATGTTGTTATCACTTCAATTGGTGTCAATGATGTGACTAAACTGACTTCTGCCAAATCTTGGCTTAAACAACAAAAAAGGCTATTCACTTATATACAGCGTCAGTTTCAACCTAAACTCATTATTGTATCGGGTGTGCCACCAATGCAGCATTTTCCAGCTTTGCCTAATCCTTTGGCTTGGTTGTTTGGAAAATACGCAGAGCAAATGAATCAGGCATTACAATTATGGTTGGCACCACAATCACAATTTCGATTTATTCAATATGATATTGAAGCTTTTCAAGCAATGGATTTGCCGATGGCAAGCGATGGTTTTCATCCAAGCAAAGAAATCTATGCCATGTGGGGACAACAGGTCGCGGCTTTGGTGCGACAAACATTTACTCATGCTTAGATAGAGGCGGTTATTGAATATGGGTATATCTGCTTTAGATAAAATCAAAGTGTTAGGCTCAGAACTCCTTGATTCAGTGCTTGGTGCTGAGCAACCCAAAATGTACTATGACCCGAAAGGGAAAATTAAAGATGTTTTGGAAAAACTACCCCAGTTAAAGCAAAAATATCGTCCTACGCCTTGGCTCAGTAATACCCATATGCACTTGTTGTATTTCGATGTCATTCGTAAGAAGACTATCAAACTTGAATATGATCGCGTTGATCGTTTGATTATGCAGGATGGAGGGATTACTGCGGTTGCGTGGTATGGATATGACCTACCAGTAGAAACACCAACCATTGTGATTATGCATACCATTACAGGGACTCCTGAAAGTATGCGTGAACTGGTCAAAGATTTGCATGAATATAATGGTTGGCGAATTGCACTATGTTTGCGCCGTGGTCATGCTGGATTACCAATGCCCGTGCCTCGTATTTCACTCTTTGGTTCAACCAGCGACCTAAAAGAACAGCTTGTGCATATCCAAAATCTGTTTCCACAATCAGATCTATATGCTGTTGGTTCCTCAGCGGGCACGGGGCTTTTGGTGCGCTATTTAGGCGAGCAAGGTTTAGATACACCATTCAAAGCGGCTTTTGCAATGTGTCCTGGCTATAACACTGAAATCGGTTTTAAAAATGTACATCCTTTTTATAGTAAAATGATGACCAAGAAGTTATTTAAATACTTCATTTATCCGTATCAGAATACATGGAATCAAATTGCCTCTGTCGAAAAAGTGCTGACGACAACAAGTTTGGAAGCGTTTGAAAAAGAATATTTTGAAATGGCTGGATTTCAGGATTATCAAAGTTATTGCCAGGCCATTAATCCAATCTATGTTTTTGAAAATGTGAAAATTCCATTGATGATTCTCAATGCAGAAGATGATCCGGTTTGTTCAATTAAAAACTTAGAACCTTATAAGGATGCCATTCAGCAAATGGACAATATTGCTGTAGTAACGACGAAGAAAGGCAGTCATTGTGGTTTTTATGAGAGTTTAAGAGTGAAGTCTTGGGCCTCCCGTTTGATGGCGGATTTTTTTAAGAATTACTAAATTTATTGAGATAAAAAAGCCAGTTGCTTGCAACTGGCTTTTTTCCTGCAACTGAAAGCTTAGTTATTTAAAGCAGGGGTTGCAGCAGCAATTGCAGCAGCAACAGCGTCATCTTCACTTTGAGCTGGTGCAGATGGTTTTGCAGCTTTCACAGGTTGTTCTGCTTTAGGCTGTTCTGTCTTTGCTGGTTTCTGTTCAGCATTTACAGGTTTTTGCTCTTCTGCTCGTGGAGCTTCAGTTGGTGTTTCTGTTTGAGCTGGACGAGTCTCACGACGAATCTCAGTCGTTGTATTTGGTGTTTCTTCACGCGTTGTTTCTACAACTGGCGCTGGAGCTTCATGCTTATCGACACTTTCTAAAGACTCGAACTCTTGGATTTTTTCAGGTTCAGGCTGAGTTTGGGTCTCAGTTGCAGTCTGCTCTTCGCTTTTAGGTTCTTCTTTTTTCACACAAGCAGTTAATAAAAGACCAGTCGCAAGTGCTGCACAAATTAAAAGTTTTTTATTCGCCATTGCTAAAACAACATATTAAAAAAGACAGCAGCAATTATAACAGTAAATCTATGTGAAGAAATCACTACGCATTGTTGAGTTTGTTGATATTTTATAAATGCTTGCAAAGAGGTTTAGGGTTTGAAGCTGATTCATCTGTGATGCAAACCTGATTTTTAATTCATTTGTTGATGAATTTGATTGATGAACGCTCATTTATGGATGAAAAATCCACAAAACCCTTAAATTTTTATCGAAAATGCTGATAGAATAACCAGTTGTTTATAGTTCTTTGAATTGATGCGGTTTGACTTTGCTTTATAGGGGCAGAGTACAGTAAAATTGCCCAACATTGTAGGCCGATTTCGGCTCGATTGTACGAGAAACTCAATGACCCATTTTATTTTTGTCACTGGTGGTGTGGTTTCATCACTAGGTAAAGGTATTTCTGCTGCTTCTGTTGCTGCACTTTTGGAAGCTCGTGGCTTAAAAGTCACTATGGTAAAAATGGATCCATACATTAATGTCGATCCAGGTACCATGAGCCCATTTCAGCACGGTGAAGTTTTCGTCACAGAGGATGGTGCTGAAACTGACTTAGATTTGGGATATTACGAACGTTTCTTACGTCGTGCGAAAATGACCAAACTGAATAACTTTACCAGTGGTCGTGTATATCAAGACGTTTTGAATAAAGAACGTCGTGGTGACTACTTAGGTGGTACGGTTCAAGTTATTCCACATATTACAGACAACATTAAAGAACGTGTACTTCGTGCTGGTGAAGGCTACGATGTTGCAATCGTTGAGATTGGTGGTACGGTTGGTGATATCGAATCACTTCCGTTCATGGAATCAGTACGTCAATTGATGGTTGAGCTTGGTCATAAACGTACCATGCTTATGCATTTGACCTTATTGCCATACATCAAATCAGCGGCTGAACTCAAAACCAAGCCAACGCAACACTCAGTGAAAGAGCTTCTTTCTATCGGTATTCAGCCAGATATTTTAATCTGTCGTACTGAATATGATGTCGATGTTGATACCAAACGTAAAATTGCATTGTTCACCAATGTGGAAGCGCGTGCCGTTGTGGTCTGTAAAGATGCAAAAACGATTTATCAAATTCCACGTACGTTCTACGAACAAAATGTTGATGACTTAATTTGTGAACGTTTTGGTTACAACGATCTTCCAGAAGCAAATCTTGAAGATTGGGACAATGTGGTAGAAGCATTACTCAACCCAGAATACACAGTACGTGTGGCGATGGTAGGTAAATATGTAGAATTGCCAGATGCTTATAAATCTGTCAATGAAGCGCTTTTACATGCTGGCATTCAAAACCGTGTCAAAGTTCAGATTGATTATGTCAATGCTGAAGAGCTTGAACAGCAAGATATTAGCATTTTAAGTACTGCTGACGCGATTTTAGTTCCAGGTGGTTTTGGTGAGCGCGGTACTGAAGGCAAAATGAAAGCCATTCAATATGCACGTGAAAACAAAATTCCATTCCTTGGCATTTGTTTAGGTATGCAATTGGCTGTAATTGAGTATGCACGTAATGTAGCAGCAATGCCTGAAGCAAGCTCAACAGAATTTAACCGCTCAACCAAATACCCACTCATTGGTTTAATCACTGAATGGTTAGATGAGCGTGGTGAATTACAGCAACGTAGCCTTGAGTCTGACTTAGGCGGTACCATGCGTTTGGGTGCACAAAAATCTGAATTGGTTGAAGGAACGAAGACCCGTGAAGTGTATGGCAAAGCTGAAATTACTGAGCGTCACCGCCATCGTTATGAAATGAATGATCGTTTTATTCCAGCACTTGAACAAGCAGGAATGAAAATTTCAGGTTATTCATCAGTACAACATTTAGTTGAAACTGTAGAAATTCCTGAACATCCTTGGTTTATTGCTGTACAATTCCACCCGGAATTTACAAGTTCACCACGTGATGGACACCCATTATTTGCTAGTTTTATCGGGGCTGCTAAAAATCAGCACCAAAAGTAAGTACTGAGTTTTAAATAAACTGGGAAAGTTTAAATGTCACAATTAAAACCACAAGAAGTTGTACGTTTAGGCGATATACAAATGGCAAATCATTTGCCATTTGTATTATTTGGCGGAATGAACGTACTAGAGTCAAAAGATTTAGCATTTGAAATTGCTGAAACTTATGTTGATATTTGCAAGCGCTTAGACATTCCTTATGTATTTAAGGCGAGCTTTGATAAAGCAAACCGTTCAAGCCTGAACTCATACCGTGGACCAGGTTTGGAAAAAGGCATTGAATGGCTAGCTGACATTAAAAAGCATTTTAATGTGCCGATTATCACTGACGTTCACGAGCCGTACCAAGCAGCACCAGTTGCCGAAGTTGCCGACATTATCCAACTTCCTGCCTTCTTAAGTCGTCAGACTGATCTTGTTGAAGCAATGGCGAAAACCCAAGCCATTATCAATATCAAAAAAGCACAGTTCTTAGCACCACACGAAATGCGTCATATTTTGCATAAGTGTTTGGAAGCTGGGAATGACAAACTCATTCTTTGTGAACGTGGTTCAGCATTTGGTTATAACAACTTGGTTGTCGATATGCTTGGCTTTGACACCATGAAAGACATGAATGTGCCTGTATTCTTTGATGTGACCCATGCATTGCAAACCCCAGGTGGGCGTGCTGATTCTGCAGGTGGTCGCCGTGCCCAAATTACGACTCTAGCGCGTGCGGGTATGGCAACAGGGTTGGCAGGCCTGTTCTTGGAAGCACATCCTGAACCTGAAATTGCAAAATGTGATGGACCATGTGCATTGCGTTTATCTCAGCTTGAGCCATTCTTGGCGCAATTAAAAGAATTGGATACTTTGGTTAAAGGATTCAAAAAGTTAGACACCCATTGATGCAATCATTTGCATCTTGTTTTTCATTCAACAGAGGAATTGTTCATGAGCCAAATCGTTGACATCCGCGCACGTGAAATTTTGGACTCTCGTGGTAACCCAACCATCGAAGCAGACGTTATTTTAGAATCTGGGGTTGTTGGTCGTGCATGTGCACCATCTGGTGCTTCAACTGGTTCTCGTGAAGCTTTAGAACTTCGTGATGGCGACAAAGCACGTTATTTGGGTAAAGGTGTTAAAACTGCGGTTAATAACGTCAATACCATTATCCGTGACGCTTTAGTGGGCAAATCAGTATTCGAACAAAAAGACATCGATAATACGATGATCGCGCTTGATGGTACTGAAAACAAAGAAAAATTAGGTGCTAACGCAACTTTAGCAGTTTCATTGGCTGCTGCACGTGCTGCTGCCGATGAAAAGAAAATCCCGCTTTTCCAATATATCGCTGATCTTCGTGGTCAAACGACTTTGACCATGCCAGTACCAATGATGAACATCATCAATGGTGGTTCGCATGCAGACAATAATGTTGATATTCAAGAGTTCATGATTGAGCCTGTAGGCTTTACATCTTTTGCAGAAGCATTACGTGCAGGTGCTGAAATCTTCCATTCTCTAAAATCAGTTTTAAACAAAAAAGGTTTAAACACTGCTGTGGGTGATGAAGGTGGTTTTGCACCAAACTTGCGTTCAAACGAAGAAGCAATCACAGTTATTCTTGAAGCGATTGGCCAAACGGGTTACAAAGCAGGTTCTGATATTATGTTGGCACTTGACTGTGCTTCTTCAGAATTCTACAAAAATGGTCAATATGTTCTTGCTGGTGAAGGTAATAAAGCATTCACAAGCAACCAGTTCTCTGACTATTTAGCGGGTCTTGTAAACCAATACCCAATCATTTCGATTGAAGATGGTTTAGATGAATCTGACTGGGAAGGTTGGAGCTACTTAACCTCAATCCTTGGTGACAAAATCCAATTGGTTGGTGACGATTTATTCGTAACTAATCCTAAGATTTTACAACGTGGTATCAATGAGAAAGTCGGTAACTCTATTCTGATCAAATACAACCAGATTGGTACATTGACTGAAACTCTAGATGCCATCTACCTTGCGAAAGCAAATGGTTATAGTACTGTGATCTCACACCGTTCTGGTGAAACTGAAGATTCAACAATTGCTGACTTGGCAGTTGGTACCGCAGCGGGTCAAATCAAGACCGGTTCACTTTGCCGTTCTGACCGTGTAGCAAAATATAACCAATTACTTCGCATTGAAGAATTAACGAATGCAGCTTACCGCGGTAAAGCTGAATTCAAAGGTCTAAAATAAGGTCAATTTATCTATGTTGAATGCTTCTGATCATCTTTCTTTACAAAAGAGAGAAACTCTGCAAATTCATAATCATATAGAATTTGCAGATGATCTTCCTTGTAAGAAGGATGTAGGGAATTTTTCATGATAGAGATGTTTCGATCGACCTCTAGTAAATTGATTCTGGTGCTTGTCATCGCTTTGGTGGCAAGCTTGCAGTATCAGTTTTGGCTAGGTGAGGGAGGGTATTTTCCTCACCAAGCTTTAACTCAACAAATTACGCAGCAAGCAGAAATTAATACTGAGCTAAAAGAACGTAATCGTATTTTAGCGGCGGAAGTTTTTGATTTAAAAAATGGCAGCGAAGCCATTGAAGAACATGCACGTTTAGATTTAGGTTTGATTAAACCAAATGAGACGTTTGTGCAAATGAGTACTATTAGTACCCATTACAAACCGATTTATATCGATCCAAATGCAAAAGAAGACACTGCAACCAATGAAAACCCAGACTAAGCTGTGGGCGGTTGTACCAGCAGCGGGTTCGGGCAGTCGTTTTTCAAAAACTGAATTAAAACAATACCAGTATATTCAAGAGCATACTGTACTTGAGCACACCGTCAATCGACTGAATTCGTTAGATTTAGCAGGTTGCGTACTTGCCATTGGTGCACAAGATAATTTTGCGAAAACCCTCGCTTTTCAGCATAGTGATAAACTTCATTTTTGTTTGGGTGGCGAGGAGCGTGTACATTCTGTTTTGAATGCCTTGATCTATTTATCTGAAATTGCCCATGCAGATGATTGGGTATTGGTCCATGATGCTGCACGGCCATGCGTAACTGTAAACTGCCTAACAAATTTAGTCGAATCAGCCCAGTATTCAAATCAAAGTGCGATTTTGGCTATTCCTGTACGTGACACCCTTAAGCGAGTCCCTCAGCAACATCAGATTGAGAAAACTGTAAGCCGTGAGTTGTTGTGGCAAGCACAAACGCCACAAATGGCGAAACTCGGCGTTCTTAAAGGTGCAATTGAAAAGGCTTTGGCCAATCACATCGTGATCACTGATGAAGCAAGTGCTTTGGAATATGTGGATGAACCTGTACAAGTGGTGCAGGGACGTTCAGATAATATCAAGATTACTTATACTGATGATCTAGAACTTGCTCGCTTAATTCTTCAAGCTCAAGACTAAGCTTAATTAACGGATGTACAGCTCTTATTTTTTTCTCTGATTCCAAATAGCCTAAGCAAATTTAAGTGATTTTTCCATTTTTTTACATCAATCTAAATGACAAAATTTCTACGATTTGTTAAATTTGAATAACATACTTTATAACGGATCAACAAATGAAAAAATTATTCATTGCGGGCCTTTTTACTTTTTCTTTAGTTGGTTGCGCAACCACTCCTCAACAACCTCAGGATACGGCGCAAGAAACAATTCGCTATTCGTCTAGTCCATGTTTTGGTGCATGCCCAATCTATTCTGTTGAGATTACACCTGAAGGAGCTGTTCATTTTGATGGTAAACAATATACCAAGGTGACAGGAACTCAGGATTTAACGGTTGATCCTTCTGTTTATAAGAAATTACAACAAGAGCTAAAAACCTATCGTCCTGCTACGGGCGCAAATGTCAAAACAACAGGTTGTGAAGAAACAGCAACTGACCAGCCAAGTGCTTATTTCTCTTGGAAAAAGCCTGATGGTACTGTAACCAAACTGAGCCATTACACTGGATGTATTTCTCCAGCAAATGCCGAGTTAAATAAAATAATCGATAAATTACCAAAACTGATTGGTATTGAAGATCTCGTTCGTTAAGCTTGTCGTTAAAAAATAGATAAAGTTAACCTTCTTGCGCATAAAGGTATCAGCAAAATCAGTTATTTATACCTTTATTACAGCACTGCGGACGCTATTAAAACCTAAAAATAGGCTGTTGTGTAAGTCAATACAACAGCCTACACCTAGAGTTTGCATGGGCTGAATACTTATGGAAAAGTATCATGAAAGAATTTTTATCGTCTCGACATATTTCGATGTAGATGAACTTGAAAAAGCAGTATTATAAGTCCAAATGTTGGGCTTAATGCGCGATCACGAGTCCTTAGATATATTCAAACTGATGATTTTAAAAAAGAAGAGACTTAATCAAAAATCTATAATTTATTCAACCAAGAGTCAGAATTGCTGGATGAACATCAAATCCGTTTTTGCAACACAACATATAAATTCACATCTTGCTGCTCCAATTATTAAAGTTATCACTTAGAGTATCTAAGTTTAAAAAGTTAAACTTTTTATGAACTTAGTTGCTAAGGTGATGATGAATGTATAGGTTGCAAACAGCAATTATTGTTTTTTTAACAAATTTTCAATGAGATAGTTATAAAGTAATTTTATTCGTTTAGGTGTTGGTCCTAATTGTGGACGATATAAATATAAGCCCCAAGGAGATGATTTAATATTTTGCATCACCTCAACAACGGTACCTTGTTTAATCATCGGTAATGCTAAAAACTCTGGAATATGACCAAAACCAATCCCATCAGTTAATGCTTGGCAATAAGCATCAAGATCATTGGTTGAAAAGAGAGGTAAATTGGGCATAAAAGTCTGATCATATTCAAATCCCCAGAACCAATATTGATTCGAAGATAAGTTCTCGAATGCAATAATTGGAAAATGATTCAGATCCTCAATCTGTTGTGGCTGTCCAACTCTGTTTACCAGTGATGGAGCACCGACGACGTGAAATCCTATGTTCATGACTTTACGAGAGACAAAGCGATTGTCATTCAGAAAGCCAATCCGAATACCAATATCTACTTGATTCGTAATGACATTGCTGTGTTCATCAGTCAGCATACAGCTGATTTTTATCTCTGGATAATCAATTTGGAACTTTGCAATTAAGGGGATAATGATATGCCGACCAAATGTGGTTGGCATGGTCAGACGGATATGACCTGAAACATCTTCAATTGCTTCATTTGCACTGTTCTTGACTAACTCATTAATTTTGTTAATTAATGGTTGGGCCTGTTTTAGTAGTTCTTCTCCTTCACGGGTGATTTTATGACCTCGTGTACTTCGATAAAAAAGAATCTCACCCTTCTGATCTTCCAACTCCTGAATCGCACGTGTAATTGATTGTGGGGATTTTCCTAACTGTATCGCGGCTTTTTTGAAATTTTCTGTGTTTGCAACTGTACAGAAGATTTTAATCAATTCGAAATAGTTATTCATAGGTTATTCCATATTATGGAATTAAGAAATCCATATTATATCATTTTTTTTGATTAAATTTTTCAGTACATTTCTTTATCAGTCCCGATTGTTCGGCGAATTTTTTCATGAATAAAGGTAAATAAAATGAAAGCACAAATCCTGAAAAGTTATGATGTTAAGGAATTTAATCTTATTGAAATTCCAATTCCTGAGATTAATGCAAATGAAGTCTTAGTAAAAATTCATAGCAGCGGTGTGAATCCAATTGATTATAAAATCCGTGAAGGTGCTGCACCTTATGCAGATTCAGTCCTACCTGCAGTATTAGGAACAGATCTGGCAGGTGAAATTGTTGAGGTTGGGAACAACGTGACAGCTTTTAAGGTCGGAGATGAGGTCTATGGTCTTGCCGGTGGTGTCCGAGGGCTACAAGGCACTTTAGCCGAATATATTGCTGTAGATGCGGATTTACTTGCTATTAAGCCTAAAAATTTATCTATGCGTGAAGCCGCGGCTTTAACGCTAGTTTTCTTAACTGCTTGGGAAGGCTTGATTGATCAGGCTCGAATAAAAGAAGGCGATACGGTTTTAGTACAGGGTACTGGTGGTGTTGGTCATATGGTTGTCCAACTAGCGAAAGCGAAAGGTGCACATGTGTATGCGACTGGTTCAGCAAAGCGTCAGAAAATGATTGAGGGGCTAGGTGCTACAGCAATTGATTATGCAATACAAAGCGTTGAAGATTATGTGCAGAAATATACTGGAGGTCAGGGGTTTGATATTATTTATGACACTGTAGGAGGTGATACGCTTGCCGCATCATTATCAGCGATAAAACCCTATGGACATATTGCAAGTTGTTATGCCTTTGGTGAAATCAATTTAGCACCATCTTCTTTACGTGCTGCAGCCATTTCAGGTGTGTTTGTGTTATTACCGATGTTATCGGGTCAAGGACGGGCTCATCATGGAGATATTTTGCGGCAATTAACCCAGTATGTTGAAGCGGGAAAAATCAAACCGATTGTTGATCCACGTACGTTTACTCTGGAAAATGCGCTTGAAGCTCATGATTACCTAGAAAGTGGCTCTGCTTCAATTAAAGTTGTGGTCGATATTGTTTAATAGACTGATTAAGCAGCTATGTTTTTTGAAATATGGCTGCTTTTTTAATTAATGAATATCAAGCACCATAAATTTCATGATTGTTACGAACACAGTCGCAACTTGCAGATGCAAGCCATTAAGCGTTGATATCTGATCATTCTTCAAGTGGTGAGAAAATGGATTTTTTGAGTAGAAATAGATTAGGTTGATCGATGAGAAATCTCTCTAGCGTACGTGATAGTTGTTTCCACTTTGGTTTGGAAAGCTACTTTCTCAGTGCAATTAGTTGGCTCATTAAAGTATTTCAATACTGTTTTGTCACCGATTTGGATGCTTATGATTCAAGTAAAAATACTTATTTTTCAAAAAAACTTACCAATATGTGCCTAATTTCATAAAAATTAGTGATTAAGCGCTAATATTAAATAGATTTATTTAAATAATATTCTGAATGATATATTATAAAAACATATATTGATTGGTGGAAGGATGATGACAAGTATTATTCTAGCTTTGTTGGGTGGTGCGTTAATTGGATTAGCGGCTGTTGGTTATTTATACGTCAATGGGCGTATAGCGGGTGTGAGTGGCTTGATTGCACAATTATTACAGCCCAAAACATTTTTGAGTAGTTCGGCTTTTTGGTTTTTATTAGGCCTCATTATTACACCATTTATTTATCAAATTTTTGTTAAGCCTGAAATTATCATGCAGTCGTCTCCGCTCGCTTTAATCATTGCTGGACTGTTGGTGGGCTTTGGGACTCGTTTAGGTTCAGGTTGTACCAGTGGGCATGGGATCTGTGGGATTAGCCGTTTATCACCACGTTCAATCGTTGCCACAATGACATTTATGTTTGCTGGTTTCGTTACGGTATATGTTGTACGTCATATTCTGGGAGCCGCGTAATGAAAAATCTATTTGCGTTTATCTTTGGCAGTATATTTGCACTGGGCCTATTGATTTCAGGCATGTCAAATCCTGAGAAAGTTTTGAGCTTTCTAGATATTTTTGGTGCTTGGGATATTAGTTTGATGTTTGTAATGATTGGAGCAATTGCGGTTGCATTCATTCCATTTCAGAAAGCATTGCGTCGTCCCAAAACATTATCAGGTGAGGCGATTGCTTTACCAAAGAATAATCAAATTGATAAGAAGTTGATCTCAGGTGCGATATTATTTGGTATGGGTTGGGGCATTGCAGGCATTTGCCCAGCACCTGCAATTACTTTGATCGGACTGGGTTATTTTGAGGTTTGGTATTTTATAGGCGCAATGCTACTCGGCATGTTGATCCATCGTCTTTGGGCCAAACAGTAGGAGAAATGCAATGCAACATCCAACAGTCAAAGCTTTTTTTGATGAACAGAGCAATACCTTTAGTTATGTTGTGCATGATCCTGAAACAAAGCATTGCGCGATTATTGATAGTGTTTTGGATTATGATGCTGCCTCAGCTTCAACTTCCACACAACATGCAGATGAGATGATTACCTACATTCAATCTCAAGCACTCACAGTTGAATGGATATTGGAAACACATGTTCATGCAGATCATTTAACGGCGTCACAATATTTAAAATCAGAGCTGGGTGGCAAGATTGCCATGAGTGAGAAAATTGCGATTGTTCAAGATACCTTTAGTGCGATTTATCATATTGATCTTAAATATTTTAATACGCATCAGGTGTTTGATTATCTGTTTAAAGACCATGAACACTTCAGTATTGGAAACCTAGACGCATATAACATACCAACGCCAGGACATACCCCTGCGTGCTTAAGTTATATCATCGGTGATGCTATTTTCGTTGGCGACACCTTATTCATGCCAGATTATGGTACGGCGCGCTGCGACTTTCCTAAAGGAAGTGCTGATCTATTATTTGATTCTGTACAAAGCCTTTATCAACTTCCTGACCAAACGCGTGTTTTCTTATGCCATGACTACAAGCCAGAAGGCCGAGCTGAATATGTGTATGAAACCAGCATTTGTGCACAGAAGCAGCATAATATTCATATCAATATGAAAACGCTTAAACAGGACTTTGTACGGATGCGTCAAAGCCGTGATGCAACATTGTCGATGCCAAAGCTTATTCTACCTGCAATTCAAATTAATATGGATGCAGGGCGGTTCCCAGAACCGGAATCGAATGGCATTCGCTATCTAAAACTACCTTTTAACTATTTTAATCGCTAAGAGTGCAAAGCCCAGATTACTCAGATCTTTTTGAGTTATCTGGGCTTTCTTATATCAAATTTTTGCATGCAGTCCATATTTAGCAGAAAAAATGGAGTTTAGGTTCTGTTTGAACACTCAATTGTTATGTTATAACATATCAATTACAATTAAGGAGTTCAACGTGCGTTATAAAGCCTTGGCAATCGCCATTCTATTTATTCATCATCAAGCATCTGCAAATGAGCAGGACAGTCCTGTAATTTTGCCAAATATTAGTTTAAAAGCAGAAACAGATCTTTCAATCGGGAACAATATTGTTGTAGAGAATCGAAATACACAAAATCAAACTTTGGGTGATGCACTCAAGCAGGTGTCAGGCGTACAGAGTAGCTCTTTTGGTCCCAATGCAGGCGCACCAGTTATCCGCAGCTTAAGTGGAAATCGTGTACAAATTCTTGAGGATGGACTAGCGATTTATGGCATGAATGCTGTCAGTGGCAATATTGCCATTCCATTTGATCCTTTATTTAATCAATCTATTCAGGTAAATAAGTCATCGGATAGTGTGAGATACGGTGGAAATGCCATCGGTGGTAGTGTAAATGTAGAGAATGGTCTGATTAGCAAAGAAATTCCTAAGAAAGATCATAATTTAGAGCTGGCTGTGCGAAAAGGCTGGAACAGCACCGATGCACATGGTTTTAAGCTGAATTTAAATAATCAAAGCAACTTTTCAACCAATTTTTTATTTTCTAAACAGGATATTTCGTCTTATAAAATTCCGGGGAATAGCAAAGCTGAACAATGTAATAGTGGAATTTTTCCTGCAACGGGTGGGGTGAGTTCAGCCTTGGCAGACGCCTGCCAAAAGGATGCACGTATACAACAGATCTATAACACCGCATCGCAAAAATATATCGACCAATTTATGACTGAAAATCCAGATTGGGCGGATGGCCAGTTTTCATTTTATACCGATAAACCAACATCTGTTTGGAGTGGTAAAACTTATACCAACCCAGTCAATCCTGAATATATACCTGATACCCCTAAGTTTAAAGAAAACAAGATTAATCAAGACGTGACCCTAAATTACCATCGTAAATTAGGTAACAGTTATTTAGAAAATCAGCATTATGCGATTGGCAGTACTTATTTCTTGGAAAATGGCTATATTGGCCTAAGTGCGGATTCGAAGAAAAATGCATACGGCGTACCAGGTTTTTCTTTAGAAAATAAGTCATTTCAATCCTCCTATGAGGATGGCTTACCCGTTGGGGTAAAGACTGATCAAAGAAAATACAGCCTAGATAGCCAGTTTAATTTTGATATTCCCTTTTTAAAGGGCGTTGATATTAAAGCGAATCAGGTGATCAATCGTTCAGGTGAATATTTAGGTCCACAACTGGCTAATGATTACCGCTTTGATACTAAACAAGCCGAAATTGTATTGAGACATCAGCCTATTCGCCACGTGAATGGTTTACTTGGGCTGAGTCAAAGTAACCGTAGTGTCGAAGGGCAGGGCAAGCTACGCTATCTTCCCAATGTCAATACCAAGACCCAAGCCTTTTTTATTCAAGAGAAGATTGATTTGGATCGACTCTCTTTTGATGCAGGTTATCGTCAAGAACGAGTAGATCATTCGATCAAAGACAGTGATTTTAAGGTTGCTCGTAATTCACCGAATACGACACTACAAGACACCAGTTTTGATTTGGAAAATTATAGTTTTGGTTCTTATCTTAAAATCAATGACTACTTTGGAGCAAAACTTAGATATTCAGTGTCTGAGCGTGCACCTGAACTCAATGAGCTTTATGCCAGCGGTAATCATTATTCTATTATGATCAATGAGCAAGGCAACCAAAAATTAGAACCAGAAAAATCCAAGAATACTGAGCTGACAGCTTTATTCAATTATCAAGATTTTAATCTTGAGGCTACTGTATATAAGATGAAATTTGAAAACTATCTCTATCTCACTCATTCTGGTATGCAAACGGCGAACCGCTTACCACTCAAATACTGGACTCAAACAGATACAGAAATCACAGGCTTTGAAGTTGACCTTAAGCAGAAAATCAATACTCAGCAATTTGGTATTTTTACGCTTGGCGCATTTGCGGATTTTGTAAAAAATAAGAATTTAAATCCGAGTCGGACCAGTTTATTTAATGATGGTAATTATCTACCAAACATGCCCACCAATCGTTATGGTGCGAGCCTAGAGTGGAGTAAAGGGGATTGGGCTGCACGCCTCTCAAGTATTTATTATGATAAACCTAAATATCTAGGCAAGAATGTTTCGGAGGAAGAGCCTTTACCAGCCTTCAATATGGTCGATATGCAGATTAGCAAGCATCTAAAATTCAAGAATTCTGATATTGAGGTGTTCCTCAATGGTTCAAATTTACTCGATGATGAAGCGAGACCACATAACTCTCCACTCAAATACATTGCACCTTTGCCAGGGCGAGGTTTTCAACTGGGGATTAATATGAAAATATAGATCTTTGTGACCTCCAATTTCTAGACTAGTCACTAAAAGCGATATTGAATATCCGCTTTTAGTGACAGTTCTTTCAATTGGTTAATGCAAATTTTTTAATGAGTTTTTGACAATCAGTCCATGAACCAAAGAAACAGGCAGCATATAAATTTTTCCAAAAAGATTGTAAGTAATCACACTGGTTGTGACGGTTAACTCATTTTTTAATTCATCATGTTCTTGAAGTTGTAATGCCACTAATACACTGAGATGTTTATCTGTAGATTGTAAATATAATTCCTTGTCTGTAATTTTTACTACATCAAAAAAATCTAACTTTTCATTGATCTGAATATTTTCTGGTTTAACCGAATCAAAGCCTTTGATCGGTTGAACACCTCCAAACTTCGAACTTAAAAAATCCCTGATTTTAAATGCGATACGTAGCCAAAAGGGTGGATGACCTGTCATTAAGTTATAAACTTGCATCACTGTTAGATTCTTGTCGATGTATTGATGTACTTCATGTAGGTAGTTAAGCGATGCTAATGGAGCAACCAAAGGATGAAGGTCATTCTGATGTTCCATTGTGCTTATTCCTAGATTTTATAGATATATGAAATTTATAATAATTTATAGATGAATTTCTGGATATTTGTCAATCACATTATCTGACGATTATTTTGAATTTGGCTTGATATTCTAGTATAAAATGGCTTTTCTAATTGATATGTATTTTGCTAAGCTAAATTACATTTCACATAGTTTATAGAGATTTAAGTACAAGCAGGATTAGCAAAAGCAATTCAGTGATTATTGCATCCGCTTAAACATTCTCGTAGGGTGGATTAAGCCTGAATAATGCCATAAATTTACAATTATCCGATGATCACGAGTGCGATGTTGTTATCTCCTCTATGGTGCAAAAAAGCAATGTTTTTTAAAAAGAAAGAATATAGTAAAAGAGGTTAAATGAGCGAAGTAAATATAGCAAAAAAATTGAAATTAAGGATAAAAGATGAATGACTATATCTGTATCAATAAGCATGCTTGGAATTTAAAAACAAATGCACATATCAAGAGCGAGTTTTATGACAATATTTCCTTTCTAAGAGGAAGAAACACGTTGAACCCAATAGAATTGGGTATTTTAGGGGATATTTCAGACAAATCCATACTACACTTACAATGTCATTTCGGACAGGATTCTATGTCATTGGCACAACTTGGAGCCAATGTTACAGCTATAGATTTTTCAGAGGAAGCCATTAAAAAAGCAAAAGAGTTTAACGATGAACTAGGTTTAAATGTAGACTTTATTTGCTCCAATATTTATGAACTCCCCAGTGTTTTAGACAAAAAATACGATTACGTATTTACGAGTTACGGAGTTATAGGATGGTTAGAAGATTTAGATTTATGGGCTAACGTGATATCCAATTTCTTAAAAATTGGGGGTAAATTTTTGATTGTTGAATTTCATCCAGTCATATGGATGTTTGATGATGAAATTAAAAATATAACATATAGCTATTTCAAAAATGACCCTATAAATGAATCATCTACGGGCTCTTATGCGGATAAATCAGCAGAAATAAACTATCAAGCCATCACTTGGAATCATAGTCTGAGTGAAATATTTACAAGTTTAATCAATCATGGAATAAATGTTCTCGAATTCAAAGAATATGATTACTCATCATATAACTGTTTTGGCAATATGACGAAAGAGAATGAAAAATACCGGATTGAGCATTTTGGCAAGAATTTACCATTGATGTTTTCGATACTGGGTGAAAAAAATCAATAAATTTATTAGATATTAATAACTTAATTTTTGGAGTTCTTTGATTTCTTGGATGATCTTTAGATGTGTCAAAGACTATTACAGTCTGTTGTGAGTCCTTTACTGATACCAGAAATTTTAGTATTTAGTTACCTTAGAAACATATCTACCACCAGTTTCCAGGTCAAAGCTTAATGAATTGAATACCATTGGCGCCGAGTGAATCCAAAAGAATGATCCCACGACTCAGCCAGAGAATTTATTTGCGATCTCGATTTGCTACAGCATTTAAAGATATTTCAGCCAAAGCGCTTGTAAGCAAATCTTTGATGAAACCAGTAAGGATTATAAAGGAGTAAGGAGCTAAGTATTAAAAAGCTGACAATAGTTGCATAATTTGGATAAAACTAGAAAGTATCAGTTTTATAATGTGGAACGATTAAGTTTTTTCTTAATTTTGGCATCAGAATCTCAATTAATGTAAAGGTTGATAGAGAAGTTAAAAGCATCATAAAAACTTCCAGCGAATGACTTAATGTAAACAGTAGGGTATAAAATATAGAAAAGCATAGCAGGCTGACTAGAAAGTTTTTAAAGTATAGTGTGATAAAAACAGAGTATAAGAATGCAGAAAAGAATAAATTAAAATTTTTATTCATTCCCATTTTATTAAATAAGATGATTACTAAAGAAATAGTTATTACTGAAAGAGCAAAAATAAAACAATTCTTAATGATATTCATTGCTTTTCCTTAGTTTCATTTCACAAGAGAATACCCACCTTTAAGGGCCTCATCTCAAAGGTGGGTTTGGGTGCTACACCATTATTTAAAGTAAGCATTTATATTATTTTTATTGTCTAAAATTATCATGGCTAAATATTTTAAACTCAATAAAAAAAATAATGGATTATTGAAATGCTGGTGTATGAAGGAATTATAATTATCCAATAAAATGAGGGTATAATCTTTGGCTTACATGCTTATGAGAAATTTCTTACAATTGGTTAAAAAACAACCAAATCCTAAACCATTGAAATTAAAAATATACATCTAAAACAATATGTTATTTTTAATTTGGTGAAAAGTAGTTGAAAGTTATTAATATTTTTTTACAGAAGTATGCTGTATGGTATACGAAAGGAGGTGAAGAAATAAAAATAGCATTAAAAAACAAAAGCCTGTATGGTGTAATTCAAGCTTTACACAAAGACTCATCTAAATAAGCTTTTTCTTAAAAAATGATTGGTTTTTCTCTCTAAGTAATTTTTATATGCGGGTGTATCCAACATGGGATTTGTTAGAGTTCTATACGCAAGTAAGGTCGAATATCAATTTTGATCTTCGGCAAGATTTATCAAAAAGTCTTGATACAGTAGTTGAGCATTGTGAATAAGGGAAGAATATGAAAATTCAATTGTGTTATGCCAGTTCACGACAAGGTCTTGCAGATGATTTGATCGATGATCTAAGCAACATTTTAACAGTAGCAAGAGGCTTTAACTCTAAAAATGTTGTATTTGGTGTGTTGTATTATGCAAATAATGCATTTTTTCAATGCTTGGAGGGAGAAGACTTCATTGTTTTACCTTTATTAAAAAGTATTAAAAAAGATTCAAGGCATAAAAATATTTTTGAATTTAAAATAAAAGAAATTCAAAAATATAGTTTTAAAAATTGGTCTATGAAATATGTTCAGAAAAGCTCTAAAGTAGATATTTTCTTCAGTCGTTTAGGTTATGAAGAATTTACTCCTTCAGCTCTGAATGATCAAAATTTAGATGGATTACTTGAAGCCTTATTGAATGAAAATCAAACTCGCGTTCGTAAAAGAGTAGGATTAAATCAAAGAGGCATTCACCCATATATTTGAAAATAGGTTGTTTAATGTCTTCAGGTTGATTGAATTTTTATCAACACTGTGTATAGATTACTTCATTCAGAAATTTCTAATTTCGTAATGAAGCTTTATTTTTCATTCACGATCCTTATTGTTTCACACCATGTTCGAAAATCAATTTTTTCAATATTCGGGCATAAAATTGATTTATCAAAAATGTAATAAGTATTCTCCTCTGTCTCTGAGAAGTAGTAATAATATTTTGAATCTTCTCCATATAACCAATAGCTGCTCGACCCCTCATTAATTTTTGTTGGATGGAAAGAGAAGATGTTGCTTTCTTCAGGAATGTCGTTAGTCTGATCTGTTGCTAATCGCCAAACATTTGAAAATGCATTCGAAAATATGCTTAGACCCAATATTCCAATGAATAAAAGATAACTTAAAGATTTAAAAATTTTCATTTATGTGTTTTTCATCCTTTTCCTGATTAAAGGATGTCTTTGACTTCAATAGCTTGCACCCACATGAAAGTAAGTCACCTTCACGCGCAACAGGCAAACCACCGAACCGAGTTTCTGAATCACCTGTCATGATGAATGCTGCTGTATTATGGGTCGGGCAAGTAGCCTCATCACCAACACAAGCGATTGGTTTGCCATTGATAAGAAAGTTTCTATTTCCGCTAATTACTTCACCGCCACCCGTCGTTGGGCTTCCGACAACTATGTAATGTTTGGGCATAATAGTGTGACTCAGTAGATGATTTTGCGGCAATATATTAGCAAAATTTAATATAGAAAGTTCTGTATTACTGATGAGTGGTTAGAAAATTTCTTATCGGGATATATATAAAAGCCCTCTTAGTAGGGCTTAGTTCAACTATAATTTATCATCTCAAATATAAACCAAGCATCACCGTAAACATTCCTGGGAGCATACATAAAAAGCTCATTGCTTTACCTTCTTGGGTATTTCTTATGTGTTTATGAAATATATGTGGACCAAAAATTAATCCAAAGAAAGCCAAGATGAGTCCCGTAATTATTAAAAATGCTGACATTGTTTTATCACTCCTTACTCAGTTCTCTTGTCAGTAAAATTAGAACTTAAATACACAATACAGCGCAATCAACCTTAAAGAGATTCGAGATCTTATTATAAAGAAGGAAGATTTGATTTGGGTAAGTTCTTTGATCCAGAGGGGGCGGCTTTACACTCTGGAACATCTCAGAAAGCTGGATGGGCTAAAATTTAAGGAGATTGGAGTTTAACCAACATAGAGGTGCTTACAATGTCAAAAGTATCAATTGCCGAATGTTGTACGCGAAAGGAAGAGCTAGAAAAGGCTTTAACTCATAAGATTGCAGAGCTGATCAATAAGTTTGAAATTGAAACAGGGGTAAATATTCGTGATATTTACCTAAACTTTACCGATGTATCTGAGATAGACAGACCAGATAAATATGTTTTTACCAGTGTTACAGTTTGTACTCAGAAGCCTGATTAACTTTTTCAAATGTGATATATCTTATTGAAAATATATAAGAGATCAAAATGAGAAAAGTTTTTTTTCTAGTAGGAATATTACTATCAGGTCATTGCTTTGCAACTTATAACCAAAACTTTGAAAAGGAGTATTTGAGAATTTTGGATGAAAGCCAAGAAAAGCTTTTAAAAGAGTATCAGTTCAATGAGTCCTATAAAGGTCAGGAGTTAAGTGAGGCTGAATGGAAAGAAGCAAAAAAAATCCAATGTGATGGGATGAAAGCAGAGTTTGCATTTTATCAACTCGTTACTAGCCGTTATGACGAATTCGTGACTTATCACAAGCAGAATAATTTAGAGTTGGTCTATGATGAAAATAGGTACATACAGGAATTTAACAACTTAAAAAAGATGATGAGTGATCCTGAAAATGAATGTAATTAAGTAATTAAGTAATTAAGTAATTAAGTAATTAAGTAATTAAGTAATTAAGTAATTAAGTAATTAAGTAATTAAGTAATTATACCTTCTTTGTATCTTGAGGAGAATAGGAGGTTTTCCCTTGATCTTGAAGGCTACGAGATCCAAGAAGATGCTGATAAAGATAAGGCTGATATC
>NZ_ATGG01000014.1 GCF_000413855.1 Acinetobacter gyllenbergii CIP 110306 = MTCC 11365
TGTTCCTTCCCACGTCAGTCGGATTCATGGGTCTTCGATGAACTGTACCGTGCGGGCAAGATCGAACTGGAATTGGTGCCACAAGGCAATCTGGCGTGTCGTATTCAAGCTGCGGGGATGGGACTCGGTGCTGTGTTTACCCCAACTGGCTTTGGAACACTCCTGGCGGAAGGCAAAGAAACCCGTCATATCGAGGGCAAAGACTATGTACTGGAATATCCGATCAAAGCTGACTTTGCCTTAATCAAAGCTCATCAGGGCGACCGCTGGGGCAATCTGGTCTACAACAAATCTGCACGTAACTTTGGCCCAATCATGGCCATGGCGGCGGATGTCACTATTGCTCAAGTGTCTGAACTGGTCGAACTCGGTCAACTTGATCCTGAACATATCATTACCCCAGGGATTTTTGTACAGCATGTGGTCGCTGTCGATGCAGCCAATGGCGCAGGAGCATAAACATGAGCTATCAAAAACTAAGCCGTGACCAGATTGCTGAACGTGTCGCACAAGATATTCCCGATGGCGCTTATGTCAATTTAGGCATCGGCCTACCAACCAAGATTTCCAATTATCTTCCTGCGGATAAAGATGTATTCCTGCATTCGGAAAATGGTTTACTGGCATTTGGGCCACCACCTGCCAAAGGTGAAGAAGATCCTGAGCTGATCAATGCAGGTAAGGAATATGTGACCATGCTGACCGGCGGTAGCTTTTTCCATCATGGTGATTCCTTTGCCATGATGCGTGGCGGACATTTGGATATTGCGGTATTGGGTGCTTTCCAAGTGGCAGCCAATGGTGATCTGGCCAACTGGCATACTGGTGCAGCAGATGCGATTCCTGCAGTCGGTGGTGCCATGGATTTAGCAGTAGGTGCCAAGAAAGTATTTATCACCACCGATCACAACACCAAGCAAGGTGAACCGAAGATTGTTGAAGCGCTTTCATATCCAGCAACAGGATTGAAATGTGTCGATCGAATTTATACCGACCTGTGTGTGATTGATGTGACTGCTGACGGTTTAAAAGTGATTGAGAAAGTAGACGGTCTGAGCTTTGAGGAATTGCAAGCTTTGACGGGTGCAAAACTGATTGATGCAATTGATCCATAAAACCAGCACTGCCACAAATTATGGTCATGCTCAAAAGCTTTTTGTATAGGCGAGATCTTACTTTTCAAAGATGAAAAGTAACAAAAATCTTTGTTGGACTGATGGTATATCCATATACCACAGTCCAACAGGCGACATCCATGTCGCCGCCGCGAAACACTTAGAGCGAAATTGAGTCTAAATGAGCCAGACATGGATTAAAGGGAAAAACACATGAAAAACGCTTATATCATCGATGCTATCCGTACCCCATTCGGCCGTTATGCGGGCGGATTAGCTCCAGTACGTGCTGATGACTTGGGAGCGATTCCAATTCAGGCTTTGATGCAACGCAACCCAAGCGTCGATTGGCAACACGTCGATGATGTGATCTATGGCTGTGCCAACCAAGCGGGTGAAGACAACCGTAACGTCGGACGTATGTCAGCATTATTGGCAGGTTTACCTTATCAAGTGCCTGCCACCACAGTGAACCGTTTATGTGGTTCATCACTGGATGCGATTGCCATGGCTGCACGTGCCATTAAAGCCAATGAAGCTGATTTAATCATTGCGGGTGGTGTGGAAAGTATGAGCCGTGCGCCCTATGTGATGGGCAAATCGGATAGCGCCTTTGGCCGTAGTCAAAAGATTGAAGATACCACCATGGGCTGGCGTTTTATCAATCCAAAGCTGAAAGAACGGTATGGTGTCGATAGCATGCCGCAAACCGCAGAAAACGTGGCGGAACAGTTCAACATTAATCGTGCCGATCAAGACCAATTTGCCCTTAACAGCCAACAACGTACTGCAACCGCACAAGCCAAAGGTTTCTTCAGTAATGAAATCGTGCCTGTCAGTATTCCACAGCGTAAGGGGGATGTAGTTGTGGTAGAACGTGATGAGCATCCACGTGCATCAACGACTTTGGAAGCCCTAACCAAACTTAAAGGTGTGGTTAAAGCCGAAGGTACCGTCACGGCGGGCAATGCCTCTGGAATTAATGATGGTGCTGCTGCCTTGCTCATTGCTTCGGATCAAGCGGTGGAAAAATATCAATTAAAACCCCGTGCTAAGATTATTGCAGCTACCACAGTTGGTGTTGAACCACGGATTATGGGTTTTGCACCTGCGCCTGCCATCAAGAAATTACTAAAACAGGCCAATCTCACGCTAGAGCAAATGGACGTGATTGAACTAAACGAAGCTTTTGCAGCACAAGCTTTAGCCGTCACTCGTGATTTAGGCTTGAGTGATGATGATGCACGAATTAATCCGAATGGCGGTGCGATTGCTTTAGGGCATCCTTTAGGTGCCTCTGGTGCGCGTCTAGTCACCACAGCCTTGAATCAGCTTGAACAAATCAAAGGTCAGTACGCCCTGTGTTCGATGTGTATTGGTGTTGGTCAGGGTATTGCCTTGATTATTCAACGTGTTGAGTGAGGTCTGTCATGAGCCAGTTATACGCCAGCTTATTTTATCAGCCTGAAGTCACTGCCATTTTTAGTGATCAAGCTTTATTGAGTTATATGATTCAAGCCGAAGTGGCTTTAGCCAAAGCTCAGGCACGGGTCAATGTGATTCCTGCTTCAGCGGCAACGATGATTGAACAGGTCGGCCAAAATGCCGTAACACAAATCGATTTGGATGCGTTGGCTACAGCAGCAGGGCTGGCAGGTAATGTGGCGATTCCATTGGTCAAGCAATTCACTGCTTTGGTGAAACAGCAGGATGAAGATGCTGCTCGCTATGTGCATTGGGGTGCGACCAGTCAAGACATCATTGATACGGCAACGATTTTGCAGAGTCGTGATGCTTTGGCATTGATCGAAAAGCAACTGCAACAGGCCTATCAAACGTCCTTAATGCAAGCCAAGCAATACCGCCATCAGGTCATGATTGGACGGACTTGGTTACAGCAAGCTTTGCCGATTACTTTGGGACATAAATTTGCGCGTTGGGCAGCAGCTTTGAAACGTGATCTTGATCGTCTACAGACAATGAAAAGTCGTGTATTCACTGTGCAGCTCGGTGGTGCAGTAGGCTCACTGGCATCTTTACAAGATCAAGGTTCAGCGGTAGTTGAAGCTTTTGCTGCGCAACTTCATTTAACCGTACCAGAATGTACTTGGCATGGTGAACGCGACCGTATGGTTGAACTTGCCAGTATGCTTGCTTTGATCGTTGGAAATGTTGGCAAGATAGCGAAAGACTGGTCATTGCTGATGCAAACTGAAATCGCAGAAGTTTTTGAACCAGCAGCAAAAGGGCGTGGTGGTTCATCAACCATGCCGCATAAGCGTAATCCTGTTGCCGCAGCCTCAATTCTTGCCGCAGCCAATCGTGTGCCTGCCTTAATGGCGAGTGTCTATCAAAGCATGCTGCAAGAGCATGAGCGTGCTTTGGGTGCATGGCATGCAGAATGGCTGGCAATCCCAGAAATTTTCCAGTTATGTGCGGGTGCTTTAGAACGTAGCTGCGATGTGCTTGAGCATCTGCAAGTCAATGCAGAGGCAATGCAACGCAATCTTGAATGTACACAAGGTTTGATCATGGCCGAAGCGGTAATGATGGCGTTGGCACCAAAGCTTGGGCGTATGAATGCGCATCATCTGGTTGAGCAAGCATGTCAGCAGGCGGTTGCTCAACAGCAGCATTTAAAAATCGTGTTATCCAGCATGGATGAAGTCAACACTCATTTTAATGATCAGGCCTTGGATGAGCTGTTCCAGCCAGCAACTTATCTGGGAAATATTCAGGCGCAAATTGATGCCGTGCTACACGCAGCAAAAGGAGAGTAGGCACATGATCACGCATATCAATAATCGCCAAGGACATCCGCTTGCCGTTCAAGTGCAAGGTCCGAAAGATGCGCCAGTCATTATGTTCTCTAATTCTTTGGGAACTGATCATGGTATGTGGCAGGCGCAAGTGACAGCTTTGGCTGAGCATTATCAGGTCATCACCTATGACACGCGTGGACATGGTGCAAGCGCAGTCATTGCCGATACGACCTTGCAAAACCTAGCAGAAGATGTGATTGATATTCTAGATGCCTTAGCCATTGAAAAAGTTCATTTCTGTGGCATTTCAATGGGCGGGATTACTGCATTGGCTTTAGCGATCTATCATGCAGAACGTTTTCACAGTATTAGCGTGGCAAATTCAGCTGCAAAAATTGGTACTGCCGAAGCGTGGAATAGCCGTGCAGAGAGTGTTGAACAAAACGGCTTGGCCGAAATTGTAAAGACCACGCATACACGTTGGTTTAGTGAATATTTTGATTATGCGCATGATGTTTTAGCGCAAAAGACCATTCAAAGTCTTGCGCTGACACCTGCACAGGGTTATGCCAATGCATGTTGTGCTTTAGCGGATGCTGATGTTCGAGATCAACTGCATCAAATTCAGATTCCAACGTTAATTATTGCAGGGCAGTACGATCCTGTCACAACGGTTCAAGATGCAGAGTTTATGCATCAACTCATTGCAACCAGTCAGCTTGAAATCTTGGCGGCGTCGCATTTATCCAATATTGAACAACCGCAAGTGTTCAATCAGACATTGTCCAAGTTTATTCAAAACATATAACCAGAAGGGTTAGAAAGGAATTCGCCTACAAGGAGGCAACTATGGCACAGGAATTTGCTGCCCAAAAAAACAGTATGGATGCACAGGCACTGATTAATGAGGCACCTGTGAGCAAGTATCAATGGATGATCGCAATTATTTGTTTTTTCATTGTATTTGTCGATGGAATCGATACTGCCGCAATGGGTTTTATTGCACCCGCGTTGGCGCAGGATTGGGGCATTGATCGCTCTCAACTCGGGCCAGTCATGAGTGCTGCACTCGGTGGCATGATCATTGGAGCACTGGTTTCAGGACCAACAGCGGATCGATTTGGACGAAAAATCGTTTTAACCATCTCTATGTTGATTTTTGGTGGTTTTACCTTGGCTTCGGCTTATGCGCCAGACTTAAATAGTTTGGTGGTATTGCGCTTTTTAACAGGTATTGGTTTAGGCGCGGCGATGCCGAATGCGACCACTTTATTTTCAGAATATTGCCCGCAACGGAGTCGCTCTTTACTGGTGACCTGTATGTTCTGTGGCTATAACTTAGGTATGGCAACAGGCGGTTTTATCAGCAGTTGGCTGATTCCGACTTATGGTTGGCATAGTCTGTTTTTATTGGGTGGATGGACGCCATTAATTCTGATGGTGTTGGTGATTTTCTTATTACCTGAGTCCTATCGTTTCCTTATCGTGAAAGGTCAAGACCCTGCAAAAGTCCGCAAAATTTTAAGTCATATTGCTCCTGAAAAAGTTCAAACAGTCGAACATTTCCATATTCCAGAAGAACAGTCTGCTGTTGCAGAAAAGAAAAATGTATTTGGCATGCTGTTCTCCAAACAATATGCCAAAGGCACGATTTTATTGTGGTCGACCTATTTTATGGGCTTGGTGGTGATTTATTTGCTGACCAGCTGGTTACCAACTTTAATGCGTGAAACAGGTGCAACCATGGAGCGCGCTGCGTTTATCGGCGGATTGTTCCAATTCGGTGGCGTACTCAGTGCCTTGTTCATTGGTTGGGCAATGGATCGTTTTAATCCAAATCGCATTATTTCGGGCTTCTATTTTATTGCAGGTTTATTTGCCGTTGCTGTTGGGCAAAGCCTGAGCAATCCAACTTTATTGGCTGTGTTGGTGCTCTGTGCAGGCATTGCCATTAATGGTGCGCAATCGTCTATGCCTGCCTTAAGTGCGCGTTTCTATCCAACCCAATGTCGTGCAACGGGTATTGCGTGGATGACTGGGATTGGCCGTTTCGGTGCCGTGTTTGGTGCATGGATTGGTGCAGTGTTATTGGGCAATGACTGGTCGTTTACCGCCATTCTCAGTTTATTGATGATTCCTGCTACGGCAGCGGCCATCGCAATTTTTGTTAAATCTCTCGTTGCTCATACCGATGCAACCTAAGGCTCATATTTTCAAAATGAGGAGCAACCTTCATGAATGATGATCAACGTTATCAACAAGGACTAAAAGTCCGTACAGAAGTACTGGGTGAAACACATGTCGGCCGCTCTTTAGCGAACCTCAATGATTTCAATCAGGATTTCCAGAATTTTATTAGTCGTTTTGCGTGGGGCGAAGTCTGGTCACGTGAAGGCTTGCCACGTCATACCCGTAGTTTGGTCACGATTGCCATCTTATTGGCTTTGGGTCGTGAAGACGAACTCAGAATGCATTTACGTGCCTGCTTCAATAACGGTGTGACTAAAGATGAATTAAAGGAACTGATTTTACATAGTGCTTTATATGCTGGTTTGCCCGCAGCCAATGCGGCGATGCATATGGCCGAAGAAGTCTTTAAAGAACTTGGCATCGACGTGCAACCCGTTGCAGCACAACCACAGGATTAAGGAGACAGGCATGTTAAAGCATACATTAGGGGCATACCCACAACGTAATACCGATGATCATCCGCCAGCATATACACCTGGTTATAAGACCAGTGTATTACGCTCGCCCAAGAATGCCTTGATCTCAATTAATGAAACCTTGACTGAAGTCACATCACCGCATTTTTCACCAAGTATTTTTGGCCCTAAAGATAATGACTTGATCTTGAATTACGCCAAAGAAGGTCTACCTGTTGGTGAACGTATCATTGTGCATGGATATGTGCGTGATCAGTTTGGTCGTCCTGTGAAAAATGCCTTATTGGAAGTGTGGCAGGCCAATGCATCAGGTCGTTATCGTCATCCAAATGACAAATTTATTGGTGCGATGGACCCTAACTTTGGTGGCTGTGGCCGTACCTTAACCGATGAAAATGGCTTCTATATCTTCCGCACCATTAAACCCGGCCCTTATCCTTGGCGTAACCGGATTAATGAGTGGCGCCCAGCACATATTCATTTCTCCCTGATTGCAGATGGTTGGGCTCAGCGTTTGATTTCGCAGTTCTATTTTGAAGGCGATACCTTGATTGATACTTGCCCGATTTTAAAAACCATTCCATCTGAAGACCAACGTCGTGCCTTGATCGCACTGGAAGATAAAAACAATTTCATTGAAGCAGATAGTCGTTGTTACCGCTTTGATATTCATCTTCGTGGTCGTCGTGCGACTTATTTTGAGAATGATTTGACTTAAGGGAGACATACGATGAATGCATGGAATTTTCAGGAATTGAAGGAAACCCCATCACAAACGGGTGGTCCTTATGTACATATCGGTCTACTACCGCAACAAGCCAATATCGAAGTATTTGAGCATAATTTCAATCACCAGTTAGTCAATGAGCAAACACAAGGGCAACGGATTCGTCTGGAAGGTCAAGTGTTTGACGGGCTGGGTTTGCCATTACGAGATGTATTGCTGGAAATCTGGCAGGCGGATGCCAATGGGGTTTATCCAAGTCAGGCAGACACCCAAGGCAAAACTGCCGATCCACATTTTCTAGGTTGGGGCCGTACAGGGGCTAATTTTGAAACAGGCTTCTGGAGTTTTAATACGGTAAAACCAGGCGCTGTTGCAGACCGTAAAGGCTCAATTCAAGCACCGCATATTGCTGTCGCAGTTTTTGCCCGTGGTATCAATATTGGTTTGCATACCCGTATTTATTTTGAAGATGAAGTGGATGCCAATGCCAATGATCCAATTCTAAACAGCATTGAATGGGCAGTACGTCGCCAGACTTTAATCGCCAAACGCAGTGAAGTGGATGGTGAAGTGGTTTATCGCTTTGATATTCGTATTCAGGGTGATGATGAAACCGTGTTTTTTGATATTTGAGGGTTATGGCTAATAGCGGAGTCTTATTGAGTTCTCATCTTATCTTAGGATAAGCCGTCGGCTCGACCTGAGAAGCGTTTAAAGCTTCGTAAGTATTTCGGGATGAGGAGCGAAGCTACGCAAGGGCAACCATCTTGCGCAGCTAAATCGCTGCTCACCGCAAAACTCGTTCCAGACCAGCACGTCTCGATGCTATCGCAGAAAATGCATTTTATTGGTTTGGTCCTGATTCAGACAGTTGCGGATGACGTCTCCGAGTATCAGATATCACACAAGTGTTTATGTGGAAAACCTATTAAAGAGTTTGAAACACCATACTCTTTGGTTTCCATATCTATAAAGGAACATATTAAAAAAGGAAAATCTTCATGGATAGGAAAAAAATTGCAGCATTCATCTTTGCATTGAGCCCCTTATTGATGGTTCACACAGCACAAGCGCAAGATCATCAACAAAAGCAGGTTGAGTTAGCTGAACTGGCAAAGCTGCCTGTCAAAACTATTGTACCCATCACAGCCAAAACCAAAGAGCAGGCAATTGCTCAGGCAAAAGTGATTGCCGCGAATCCTGATGCTGATCTCGCGGAGTTTCGGATTGATTTACTGAACTTTGCCAATGATAGCAAGCAAGTGATTGCCTTGGGCCAAGAGCTAAAACAGATTCTGGGTGCTAAGCCGATGATTGCCACGATTCGTACTCATAACGAAGGTGGACAGCTAACCATTAGCGATGCAGATTATGGCAAGACCTATCAAGCGTATTTACAGCAGCCATTTATGGACATGCTTGATGTAGAAATGTTCCGTGATCAGCAAGTTGTGAAGAATACGGTCAAATTGGCGCATGCGAAAAAAGTGCTGATTGTGATGTCCAATCATGATTTTCAAAAAACACCACCTGAGGCCGAAATCATCCAGCGCCTACTCAAGCAGGATGAGTTAGGCGCAGATATTCTTAAAATTGCAGTGATGCCGCAAAGCAAACAAGACGTATTTACCCTGATGAATGCGACTTTAAACGTCAGTCAACAATCTAAAAAGCCATTGCTCACTATGTCGATGGGTAAACTCGGGACAATTTCTCGGATTGCCACTGCAAATATGGGTGGCAGTTTCAGTTTTGGCATGATTGGCGAAGCTTCGGCACCGGGTCAGATTGACGTCACGCAACTGAAACAGTTTTTAAAAACGGTTCAACCGACACAATAATTTAAAAAGGATTTTTTAGACATGAAAACAACTTATGTACGTTTAAGTACTTTAGCCATCGCTATGGCCGTTTCGGGTTGGGCAGCAGCAGAAACTTATATCGTCGATCGTTATCAAGATGACAATGATAAAGGTTCTTTACGTTGGGCGATTGAACAAGCCAATCGCAAACCGACAGAAGCCAGTGAGATTCTGATTCAAGCGGTAGGGAAAGCACCCTATGCAATCAAGGTCAACAGTCCATTACCTGAGATCAAAGCACCTGTAAAAATGATCGGTACACAATGGGCGAAGACAGGGGAATTTATTGCGGTTGATGGATCAAATTATATTAAAGGCACTGGGGTCGAAGCCTGCCCAGGTGCAGTCGAAGGACAATTCGGCACCAATGTCCGTACAACCACTTTGCCGGGCATCGTATTACGCGACATCAATGGGGTCACCATCCAAGGTTTGGAAATTCGTCATTTCTGTATTGGGATTTTGATGAATCGTGCCAGCAATAACTTGATTCAAAACAACCGTATCATGCACAACTATGGCGGTGCAGGGGTGATGCTGACTGGAGATGATGGCAAGGGCAATCCAACGGCGACCACCACCAATAACAACAAAGTATTGAACAACTATTTTCAGGACAATGGTGACGGACTTGAACTGACTCGTGGCGCAGCATTTAACTTGGTCGCCAATAACCATTTTATTTCTACAGCAGCAAATCCTGAACCATCACAAGGGATTGAGATTCTGTGGGGCAATGACAATGCCGTGATTGGCAATAAATTTGAAAATTACTCAGATGGTTTACAGATCAACTGGGGTAAGCGCAACTACATTGCCTATAACGAACTGACCAATAACTCCAATGGTTTTAACCTGACTGGTGATGGCAATATTTTTGACGGTAATAAAGTACATGGCAATCGGGTGGGAATCGCGATCCGCTCTGAAAAAGATGCCAATGCCCACATTACTCTGACCAAAAACTTAATCTGGAATAATGGCAAAGACATTAAACGTTGTGAGGCGGGTGGAAGTTGTGTACCGAATCAACGCGTCGGCGCGATTATCTTCGATATTCCGGGTTTAGAGCATGCACATTTCGTCGGTTCACGTGGTCATGGGGTCAAGATTGATCCTGCCAATTTGCAAAAAACCTGCAACACACCCGATGAGCAAGGCTGTAATGCTCAACCCAACCAGAATATTCAGGCACCGAAATTAAGCTTGTCCAAAGGACAAATAGCAGTGGAAGTCAAAGGCCAGCCGAACCAGCGTTATCAGGTCGAGTTTTTTGGCAACACATCAGTAAATTCAAATGAAGCAGAGCTTTATTTAGGTTCAGCAGTTGCTGCAACCAATGCACAAGGAACCGCAATGCTGACTTGGAAACCAACAATCCAAGTGGCTTCAGTGACAGCAACGATCACTGACCGTGTAGGTGCAACATCTGAACTCAGTTCAGCTGTAAAACTGAAATAAACGGCAAGGAGGCCGAATATGAAGTCGAATGCATTATTGCTCAAACTGAGCTGTCTAGCAGTTGCTGTATGTGCTGCTCAATCTAGTTTTGCTGATCAACCATGGTCACAGGATCGTCAATGGTTACTGGGTGATTGGAATGGTCAGCGTCAGCAATTGGAAAAAGAAGGCTATAAATTTACTGCCTCGATCATGAGTCAAAGTGCCACCAACTTGGATGGAGGCTATAACGATGACAATGCCTTTAAAAATGCTGCACAACTGTCGTTAGGTGCCAATTTCGATTTAGAGAAAATTGCGGGCTGGAATGATACCAGTGCCAGCCTTTTAATCACCAAACGTGATGGTAATGCCTTAACCTTGGATCGAATTAAAGATCCGCGTTCTAGCGCACTCGGCAATTCACAGGAAATCTATGGTCGCGGCAAAATCTGGCGTTTGAGTCAGGCATGGGTGAAAAAGGGCTTTGTGGATAATACGGTGCAGTTCAAGATTGGTCGTATGGGCATGTCAGAAGATTTTAATGGCTCACAATGTGAATTTCAGAACCTGTTACTGTGTGGTGGTCAGCTTGGGAAGTCGATTGGTTCAATTTGGTATAACTTGCCTGTTGGATTATGGGGTGCCAATGTTAAATATCAATTTGCACCTGAATGGACGTTAGGTGTCGGTGTCTACGAAGTTAATCCAGATAATATTAAAACTGATCGCAATCGTGATGGGTTTAATCTGGATATGGACCATGTCAAAGGTGCGACTATTCCTGTCGAACTGGCATGGCGACCAAAACTTGCAGCCTTTAATGGCTTATCAGGCGAATATAAAATCGGTGCATTGTATTCAACAGCCCAAGCCAATGATATTGCGACCGTGGGCAAGGTACATGATGGTAAACATAGTTTCTGGCTCAATGCACAACAACAACTGAGTCAAACAGGCAATGATCCAAAGCGTGGCTTGTACGTCAGTTTCAATGCCGTAATTAATGATAAAGCCACCACAGCAGTTCAAAGTACGCAGCAATTAGCTCTCTGGTACAAAGGACCTTTTGATGGTCGTCCAAATGACTCAATTGGTTTTGGTATTGCCAATTATCTCGTCAATGATCGTTATAAAGATCGTCAAATTGCACTCAATGAAACTCGCGGTTATCAGCAATACGATGCGCTTGCTGCAGATTATGTACCCGTTCAGCGTGATGAGCTCAATGTTGAGCTGAATTACACCTATCAGTGGTCACCTGCGGTGATGTTGAGACCGAACTTGCAATATATCCATCAACCTGCGGGTGTTAAAGAGGTCGATGATGCATGGGTTGCAGGCCTGAGCATGCGCGTGAATTTCTAATATAGGAGAATGAGCGATGACTGAAACTTCAAGCTCACAGACCATACTCAAAATATGGTGCTTTATTTTGGCCTTAGTTTTGTTACTCACGGGCTTGTTTTTTACAGTCGGTGGGTTTCAACTCGCGACGTTGGGTGGATCATGGTATTTCGTGATCTCGGGTGTATTCACGCTGATCTCTGCTGTTTTTATTTTTAAGAAAAAAGCGCTGGGTGTCTGGTTATTCAGTCTGGTTTTTGTAGGAACGATCATCTGGTCATTGATTGATGCGGGTTGGGAATTCTGGCCTTTATTTTCAAGACTGATGTTCCCAGCTGGCTTATTTGCCGCGCTGATGTTTACTTTACCTGCCATTCGCCGTTATCAATTTCAGCCGAGTGCAGATCTACCTGCTTATGGTTTGGGAATATTGACGGTTATCGGCATGGTGATTGGTTTTTATCAGATGTTCCAGCCACATCCAACGGTTGCTGCCTCTGGTCAGGCCTTGCCTTTGGTTCCTGTGAAAACTGATATGAAACAGACCAACTGGCAGCATTATGGTCAAGATTCAGGGGGGAGCCGTTTTGCTGCATTGGATCAGATCACACGAGATAATGTACATCAATTAAAAGAGGTCTGGCGTTTCCGAACGGGTGATTTCACCACAGGTTCGGGAAATGGTGCAGAAGACCAAATGACACCATTACAAGTGGGTAATAAGATTTTCTTATGTACGCCGCATAACAATATTTTTGCCTTGGAAGCGGACTCTGGTAAACAACTTTGGAAAGCAGAAATCAATTCCAAGTCGGATGCATGGGAACGTTGCCGTGGTGTTGCTTATTTTGATTCTACCCAAGCCTTGGTTCAGCCAACTCTGGCTGGAGCGACACAGGTAAAAGCGGCGGCAAATAATACTTCATGCTTACGTCGAGTCTATACCAATACACCAGATGGTCGCTTAATCGCAGTCAATGCAGATACTGGCGAACGTTGTAAAGATTTTGGTGTAGAGGGAACAGTAGATCTTCTGAAAGGTCTAGGTGAGGGCACCACTGCACCACGTTTTGAGGTGACATCTGCGCCAACCATTGCAGGAACTGTAATTGTGGTGGGTAGCCGTATTGCCGATAATTTTGCCGCAGATATGCCGGGTGGGGTGATTCGTGCATACGATGTCATTACAGGTGAATTACGTTGGGCCTTTGATCCACGTAATCCAGATCCAAACTATGTGTTGAAGGATGGTGAAACCTATAAGCGCAGTTCTGCCAACTCTTGGGCAGCGATGTCTTATGATCCACAAATGAACACGGTATTCTTGCCAATGGGTAGCTCATCTGTTGATGTCTGGGGCGGTAATCGTCAACCTTTAGACCATAAATATAATTCATCCGTACTGGCTTTAGATGCGACCACAGGCAAGGAAAAGTGGGTCTATCAGACCGTTCATAATGACCTTTGGGATTTTGATTTGCCAATGCAACCCAGCTTGGTGGATTTCCCAATGCAAGATGGCAGCAATAAACCTGCTGTGGTGATTGGCACCAAATCAGGTCAGTTCTTTGTCTTGGATCGTGTCACAGGCCAACCACTCACCAAAGTGATTGAGCAGCCAGTGAAACCTGCCGATATCAAAGGTGAGCAATACAGCCCGACTCAACCACGTTCGGTGGAAATGCCACAGATTGGCAATCAAACCTTAACCGAATCGGATATGTGGGGTGCAACGCCATTTGACCAACTAATGTGTCGAATTAACTTTAAATCGATGCGTTATGAAGGTTTATTTACTGCACCTGGCAAAGATAAATCCTTAAGTTTCCCAGGTTCTTTGGGCGGCATGAACTGGGGCAGTATTGCCTTTGATCCAAGCCATCAATATATGTTCGTCAATGACATGCGCTTAGGCTTATGGATTCAGTTGATTGAACAAACCCCAGAAGACTTGGCTGTTCAGGCCAATGGTGGTGAAAAAGTCAATACGGGTATGGGTGCGGTGCCAATGAAAGGAACACCTTACAAAGTCAATAAAGATCGTTTCTGGTCGAAATTGATGATTCCTTGTCAAAAACCACCATATGGCACCATGACGGCAGTGGATATGAAAACCCGTCAGGTGGCGTGGCAAGTACCTATGGGAACCGTGCAGGATACTGGCCCAATGGGAATCAAAATGGGTTTACCTGTTCCAATTGGCATGCCGACCATTGGTGGTCCAATGGCAACTCAAGGTGGGGTGGTATTCTTTGCCGCAACTCAGGATTATTACTTGCGTGCATTGGATTCGTCTTCGGGCAAAGAGTTATGGAAAGCGCGTTTACCTGTAGGGAGTCAAGCGACACCAATCAGCTATGTATCTCCAAAAAATGGCAAACAGTATGTGCTGATTACTGCGGGCGGTGCACGTCAGTCGCCTGATCATGGTGATTATGTGATTGCATATAGTTTGAATTAAGCTGAAATTGAAATAAACAAAACGGCAATCTTAGTGATTGCCGTTTTTTATTGATTTGATCTTAAGCCGTCGCCTTTAACATGGGCATATCTGTCGCATCAGAAATCACAGCAAATTGTGGTTGAGCATTTTGCCCCAGTTGGTAATCCGAGAAGTTAATTTGCCAAAAACCTAAGCTTGCGGTTGTTGCGATATAGAAAACCTGATTGCTGTGATCACGAACAATTTCCCATTGAGTATAGTCACCTTTGATATTGCCAGTTTGGTCAATGCATTGTTCGCGAGTAACATAGATGCCTTTAATCACATTCATTACATGGGCAATCGCGGCAGTATTACTTGGGCGTTGTGTTTGATTTAACCAAGGAATAGAGTAATTCAGCGTAAAAGCTGTACGTAAGAATCGATCAGAAGGCAATGCGGAAGAAGAGAGCCCGATTGAACCACCACCATTACCCGCTTTATTCACATTGAGACCAATGATGGTCTGGCTGTCCGTTTCAACATTGGTAACGCCCAGATAATTTTCCAAGTTGGTACGATGCCATTCAATAAATGGGGTATTGGTCATGACCCCAATATCGGTATTGTCGGTAATCGATAATTGCCCATCACGAAATTCAAGCACCAGACTTGCGCCCGTTTTATCGTGAAACTGGAAATGAATTGGGATTAAGTTTTTGAGTTCATCTGTATGATTAAACTCGCTGTGCTCAGAAAATTGTAGCGGATCCCAAAAATATAAGACTTCCCCTAGCGAAGTGGGCTGTCCTTGTTGAATGGCGTATAAATCTTTTTTTAAGGTTTCAACTGAGTTGTAGTTAGACGCAGCCCAGCCACAAATATCCAACGCGGAAATCAATTTGGCATTTGGTGGTGCATCAGTTTTTTTAGGATAACGGGAAGGTGGTAACCAAAGTGCAGCTGCCGAAAATCCTTCTGTATTCATGGCATCACATAGTTTGGTATCAAGCAGATTTAAAGGGAGCTTAATCCCAATCCCCATAAAACCATATTTTGCAGTCCAGTGATAAGTTGGTGTATTCGGACTTAAGCTATCAATTGCCTTTAAGGGCGTTGCCAATGGGATTGCAGCCAGTTGCCAAGTAAAGGTGGCGGCAAAATCCATAGTACGTCCAGAGATGCGATAGCCTGTTGCTTGAGGTAGAATAAACTCGGTACACATATTATTTTCTCTTTTGATTATTAGAATAAATCATGATTTTTGGTTTTTATTTGATCTTAAATTATTATGTAAGTGCTCTAAATATATAAGATCGTTTGAGCATTTAAAAAACTAGCAGAGGATATTTTGATAGTCAAATAGTTTTAATATAAATATAGGGTTCTATTTTTAAATATTATTTTAAATAAAAATAAATAATTAGATGCTGTATTTTCTAGTTTAAATCATTCGTACATTACAGTCAGAAAGTCGATATTGCGTGTGGGTAAGTAGAGTTGGCATATTCATTGCTTCATTTACGATATCTGGTCAGACCAGTCAGACAATGCGTTAAATTGGAGCAGCGATGCAACTCGAAACTTTCAATCAGCTAGATTCAGATGCGGCCAAACGGGTTTTGCAAGGCTGTGTGCACATTCCCAATTGGATTTCTGAACTGCTACAGCAACGTCCATACAGCTCTAAAGAACAGCTTTATCAAACTGCGCTTGCACAAGCGCAAACCTGGCAATGGCCTGAAATTTCTGCGGCCTTGGCGCAACATCCACGTATTGGTGAGAAAAAAGCGGCAGCGGTGTTGTCTGAAAAAGAACAGCAGTTTTCTCAGCAAGAGCAAGGGCAGATCCAAACCGATGCAGTGCTGCAACTGGCACTTTATCAGGGCAATTTAGATTATGAGCACAAATTTGGGCATATCTATCTGATTCGTGCAGCAGGGCGTTCTGGGCAACAGATACTGTCTGAGCTGCAACGCAGACTCAAAAACACAGCAGAACAAGAGCAAGCCGAAGTGAAGCAGCAATTAGGGGAAATTGCACTGCTTCGTTTAAATCAGGAGATTCAATAATGGCGGGTATCAGCACACATATTTTAAATGCATCACTGGGTCAGCCTGCGTCAAAGGTTCTAGTGAAATTACTGCAGCAAGTGGATCAAGGCTATGTGTTATTAGATCAGCAAGTTACCGATGCCGATGGTCGTATTAAAACATTCAACCTCGAGGTATTTGTGCAGAGCAATTACCAATTAATTTTTGAAGTTGCCGATTATTTTCAAGCTTTAAATACCGAAAGTTTTTATCCACGCGTATGTATTGATTTTAAGGTCGCTGATATTCAACAGCACTATCACGTGCCGTTATTAATCAGTCCGTTTTCATATTCAACCTATCGTGGCAGCTAAACCAATTCAAGCAATGTGGACATTATGAATTTAATTTGAGGAATTAACCCATGCAGCAAGACAACCTAGACCGTGAGGCTCACGGATCAGCAGAACATCAATATTTAGGCATGAACAAAAACCTGATTTATGGTTTGCAACATGTCTTGACTATGTATGGCGGCATCATTGCACCGCCGCTCATTATTGGTGCTGCGGCGGGCTTGCAAGCCTCTGAAATTGGACTATTGGTGGCGGCTGCATTATTTGTTGGGGGAATTGCCACCGTTTTACAAACCGTTGGTTTCAAGCATTTCGGGGCGAAATTGCCGATTGTTCAGGGCGTCTCTTTCGCAGGTGTCGCCACGATTCTCGCCATTGTAACCACAGGTGGTGGTTTGGCCTCGGCGTTTGGTGCTGTGATTGTGGCGTCGATCATTGGCCTGTTGCTTACGCCATTTTTCGCAAAAATCATCCGTTTTTTCCCACCCGTGGTGACGGGTTGTGTGATTACCATGATCGGTATTTCGCTGACGCCTGTGGCAATCCGCTGGATTATGGGCGGCAATCCAAAAGCTGAAAACTGGGGGGATCCAGCCAATGTCGGTTTGGCATTAATGACCTTAGCGATTGTGATTATTTTTAGTATGTTACGCAGTCAAATCTTGCGTCGGCTTGCGATTTTGATTGCCATTGTGTTGGGAACCGTGCTGGCTTATTTTGCAGGATTCACTGATTTTTCCAATGTCGGTTCAGGCTCTATCTTTGCTTTGCCGAGCTTTTTCCACTTTGGTTCTCCTGTCTTTGAGTTTTCTGCCATTCTTTCCATGGTGATTGTGACCTTGGTGGTGATGACGGAAACCACCGCAGATATTATTGCGATTGGTGAAATCGTGGGCAGCAAAGTCGATTCTAAACGGATAGGGGATGGTTTACGTGCCGACATGTTATCGAGTGCAATCTCACCGATCTTTGGTTCATTTATGCAAACGGCATTTGCACAGAATGTTGGACTGGTGGTAATTACTGGAATTAAAAGCCGATTCGTGGTGGCAACTGCAGGCGGAATTCTGATTGTTTTAGGTTTGCTGCCGATTGTGGGGCGTTTAGTCGCATCCATTCCGATGCCCGTATTAGGCGGAGCGGGGATTGTCCTGTTTGGAACAGTCGCAGCCAGTGGAATTCGCACTTTAGCGAAAGTGGATTATAACGAGCATAAGAACCTGATTATTGTCGCGACCTCATTGGCGATCGGCATGATTCCGATTGTAAACCATGAGTTTTATGCACAATTTCCTGTTTCTGTGCAGATGTTATTACACTCTGGGATCAGTTCGACCTGTATCACTGCAATTCTACTGAACATCATTTTCAATCATCTTCCATTCACTAAAAAATCAGTGGAAGTGGCAAGCTTGCCCTTAAACTCAGGGCATTAATCATCACGGATTCAGGCTTGAATGTTCAAACTGAATCCTGCTTTTTACCTGCACATCGTTAAAAGTCGCTTATTTAATTTTGAATAGGTCTGGGGGCGTTTTTGGCTTTAAAAAAGTGCAAAGCAAGATTTTTAAAGCATCAGCAGGTCGGTTTTAAAGGTTTTAAATCAATTTTTAGATCAAAGATCTAGGGGATATCTATGCAAAAAATTCGCTTAACATTGGTTGCTTTCGCAGTCGCTATGGGGACAACATTACCAGCATGGGCTGCCGATACCAGCTTAAATGCTTTATTTAATCTGCAACAAGATTGTCAGCCTCAGGACAATTCAATTGAATCGATCTCTGCTGTATTGGCCTGTGGCAGTGTGCATGGCGTGGTCAAGTCTACGTATTATTCACTCAATAATGGTTATTTTGTGAATAATTTAAATCAAGATACCACGGTGATTGGCGGCTATATCAAATATGAAACAGCGCCTTTTTATGGGGTACAGGCAGGGGTTGGCTATGATATTCAGCGTCGCTTGGATGAAAAAAACAAGAATGATGAAGTCTCTGAATTAAAAGAAGATCGTGATGGTTTAGCAGAAGCCTATCTGACGTGGAAAAATGATTTGGCGCGGGTGACCGTCGGTAATCAGCGTCTCAATTTGCCTTTTATGGGAGATTATGCGGACCGCCGTGTCTTGATGTTCTTATATCAAGCTGCGGATGTACAGATCGGGAATAACAATGATTTCCTGCGCCTGACCAAAGTGAATAAATATAAAAGTTATGCAGAAGATGAGTTCACCAAAAGCTCACGTCAAAACCCAAACTTGCAAACTGATGGAGTCTGGTCGATTGGTGCAGGGAAACGTTTTGCATTAGCGGATGATAAGACCCTAAAAACCCAACTGTGGTATCAGGATTATGATGATTATCTGCGTTTGATCTATACCCAAGCGGATCTGGCATTTCCAAAATTGAATTATGCTCCTGAATTGTCACTGCAATATATGTCTGGCAAGGATCAGGGCAAGGCACTTGCAGGCGAGATCATTAGTCAGGTTTGGGGTGTTCAAGCTGCGTTGAAAGTTTTACCGGCTGCCAGTTTGAAGCTGGCCTATAACTATATTAAGCCCGATCAAAAGAGCTATTTAAATGGTGCGCTGCTTATGCCTTATGCCAGTCAGACATCGTCTGGTGAAATCTTTGCACAACCTTTTTTTACCAGTACCCAAGATCTAGGCGCGGGCAATGCCTTGATGCTGTCTTTGGAGGGCAAACTCACCGATCAAGTGATTGCAGGGGCACGTTATTCATTTATGGATTTAAAAGAGGCAGAAAATGTCGCCAGTCGAAACCAATCTGAATACATGCTGTTTGGCATTTATAACTTCACGGGTGCTTTGAAAGGTTTTAGTGTCAGTAATTTTGCGGGGATTCAGACATCACCGCGCTATGACAAGAATTTCTTACAAAACCGTTTTGCACTGAGCTACAAATTTTAAAGGACGAGGTAATGACAATGATGGCCAGCTTAAATAGCCGTTCAAGAATCTGGATTAAACAACCACTCGCAATTTATACCGCGAATCAACTCGATGCGAGTAATGGCTTGGTGATTGAAAATAATAAAATCATTGAGGTTTTGGCAAAGGATCAGCAACCCAGTCTGCCTTGTGATGAGATATTCGATGCCAAAGATGTGGTGGTGATTCCTGGCTTGGTAAATAGCCACCATCATTTTTATCAAACCTTGACTCGAGCTTGGGCACCTGTGGTTAATCTCCCTTTATTTCCATGGTTGGTTAATCTGTATCCGGTATGGGCACGTCTAAATCCAGAGCAGTTACATGTCGCGACTCAAGTGGCTTTGGCCGAGTTGTTGTTATCGGGCTGTACCTTTGCTGCGGATCATCATTATTTATTCCCGCAACAATTGACCGATGCGATTGATATTCAAGTTAATGCCGCACAGCAATTGGGAATGCGGGTGATGTTAACCCGAGGTTCGATGAGTCTTGGACAAGAACAGGGTGGTTTACCGCCACAGCATACCGTGCAAAGTATGGAGGTCATTTTAAGGGACAGTGAACGCTTGGTGCAGACCTATCATCAACGCGGGGATAATGGCATGGTCAATATTGCTTTGGCTCCATGCTCACCCTTTTCGGTGACACAGGAGATTATGCGAGAAAGCGCGCAACTCGCTCAGACACTGGATGTTCGATTGCATACACACCTCGCAGAAACCTTGGATGAGGAAAGCTTCTGTCTGGAAAAGTTTGGCATGCGCACGGTGGATTATTTAGAACACGTGGGTTGGCTAAATGAACGGACTTGGTTAGCACATGGTATTCATTTTAATGCAGATGAAATTCAGCGTTTAGGGCAGGCAGGTGTGGGAATCTGTCATTGTCCACATTCCAATATGCGCCTCGCCTCAGGGATTTGCCCAACCCTCGATTTAATGCAGACAGGTGCCAATGTGGGGCTGGGCGTTGATGGTTCCGCCTCTGGAGATGCTTCAAATTTAATTCTGGAAGTTCGTCAGGCCATGTATTTACAACGTTTAAAATACGGTGCTGAAAGGATTACTCCTGAGTTGGCCTTGCATTGGGGAACCCTCGGTTCCGCACAGCTATTAGGGCGTGGACAGCATTTAGGACAATTTGCGCCTGAGTATCAGGCCGATTTAGCCTGTTATAAGCTCGATGAATTGAAATTCTCAGGCAGTCATGACCCAATTGCAGCCTTGCTCTTGTGTGGTGCGGATAAAGCGGAACATGTGATGGTCGCAGGCCAGTGGCGAGTCAAACATGGCGAGATTCAAGGGCTTGATTTAGAAGAACTGAAAGCAAAACATCGTGCTGCAGCGAAAGCCTTATTGGCGGCTTAAGAAATCGTGATTGATTTAAAGGAGGGGGGCTGATAAGCGCCCCTTTTTTAATTTAATCGAGTGGATTGCCAATAATATTACTGATAATCCCTTGCATGATATGTGAGCCTTGCTCTTGGTACAGCGATTGATACCATTCTTCAGTCACTTGAGGATCTTTCATATGGGTGACATCGCAACGCTTACGGGCTCGGAGCACCATTTCTTTGGTACGATCATTGCGCTTGTTTTGATAACGCGCCAATGCATCCTCTAAACCAAAGGTATTGATTTGTAAGGCGCGGGCGAGGTAAATCGCATCTTCCATGGCTTGACAGCCGCCTTGTCCGATATCTGGGGTGGTGCTATGAGCTGCATCACCGAGTAGCACCACACGTCCTCTATAAAAATCCATAAACGGTTCAATGTCATGAATTTCGACACGATTGGTTTTTTGCGCATTTAAACGTTCAATCAGTTTTTGTACAGGTTCACACCAACCGCTGAAATGGGATTTCAGGTCTTGCTTATACTGTTCACGCTGATTTTCCAAACCAGCCGCTAGCGGCACATCAAAGAAAAAATAGAAACGATTTTGGGCAACGGGCATCAGTGAAACACGCTTACCTTCACCGATATACGTCGTCCATTGCATGGCAGGTGCAATCGCTTCATCAATATCAACCAAACCATTCCAATTCACATAACCTGCATAGCGACGTTCAACTTGGTAACCGAGGACAAATTTTCGGGTGAGCGAATGTGTGCCATCTGCACCAATCAGTAAATCGGCTGTAATTTGTGAGCCATCCTGAAAATGAAGGGTGACATCATCTTGATGGCTTTCAATCTCGGTCATTTTCATGCCCAGCTTGATATCTTCCAGACCAAATTGCTGCATTAATAATTGTTGTAGATCAGCTCGGGCGACAGGATAGGCACGTTGTCCGACTTCTTTATATAATGGTGATAAGCTAAATTGAGTCATGGTTTGTTGGCTCAGTCCATCCACATAAGCCAAAGATTCCATTTGCCCACCAAGCGCCTGAATTTGATCGGTTAAGCCCAGATAATTGAGGCACTTCACCCCATTTGACCACAGTGAAATAGCGGCACCGACGGGTAAGATTTCGGCAGCTTGTTCATAGATCGTGACCTGATGACCAAATTTTTTTAAAGCGATACCAGCAGTCAAACCGCCCATACCTGCACCTACAATCGCAATATTCATTGTTCAGACCCTAAAATATAAATAAGTTTCTAAACAGTTCTAAGCGAGAAGTGTGCCAATTTTAGCAACTGGTTTTACTGGTCATACCAGATAATTTGCTTTATTAAAAAGCAAAAATAGAAAGGCTGCATGGATATGGTTCAAAGCATGGGGCAAAGTGGTGCATTAGTAAAAGTTCAAGTTTTTATCTAAAACACAAGTAAGATTTTTCTTAAACGAGTGTGATTGCGAAAGGATACATATGTTTAAAACACATTATAAATAATTTGCTTCGGTAGACTTTAATACGATAGTTTTTTACTTTACTTTTGAAGGATCAAAAGTAACAAAAATCCTTTGTTTAGCTGATGGTACTTCCCTGATACCACAGCTAAACAGGCGGCATCCATGCCGCCAGTCACGATAGTAAATAGATGCTTATATTCAAATTAAATAAGGAACTTTTTAAACATTCTCATGCCGAGAAAAGTACACACCCGCCCGTTGTGCAGCACCAATAATATGCGCTTGCATGGCTTTTTCAGCCGCAGCTGCATCCTGATGAAATAAGGCTTGCAGAATTAACTCATGTTCTTGAATAGTTTTAAATGCCAGATTAGGTTGAACAAAAGGTAGGATCTGACTTTTTTTAATCCATTCAGTATGCATTTTAAGTGTTTGAATAATTGATTGATTATGGCTAAGTTCAATAATGTGCTGATGAAAAGCATAATCAAACTCAGAGGCTGCCTGCCAGTTTTGTTCTTTGATTGCACTGGCAAGGGACTGGTAGTGTTGCTGCAGGGTCGACTTATCCTGTTCGGTTAAATATTCACATGCAAGCAGGGCACAGAAACCTTCCAGTACATAACGTAATTGATAGAAATCTTTAAGCGAAACACGGTGTTCGCCATCCCATTGTTCTGCGGCTTGGCTATGCTGTGAAATCACATAAACCCCTTTACCCGCCTTGATTTCCAATAAGCCTAAAGCGGCAAGACGGGTTAATGCCTCACGTAAAGAAGCACGACTGATTCCCAACTGGAGCGCAAGATCACGTTGCGAGGGTAAGGCAGAGCCGACTGCATACGTATTTTGTTGAATGCGTTGATGAATCACTTCCACCGCTTGCTCAGTCACCTGAGATGATTTTCCATTGAGCATCGCCTGTGGACTCATCAGCAACACACCTTAAATATAAAAATAAACAGTTTGATTCTACACAAAATTTATCTTTTTGTTGGCGCTGTTGATTAAAAATAGCTATATTTTTAATAACAGGTCAGACCAGTTGGACTGGATCTTGCATAATAGAATAGAAATGAAACCTTCAGGAATGATCAATGACAGTGCATGTTGCTAAAACCGTAGCTTTACCGACCCATTTGCAGGCGTCCACCAATCTTGCTGATGCCAGAATTGGTGCAAGTATCGTCAGTTGTTCTGATGAGTTTTTTGCAGAAGCGGCAAGAATGTTGCAAAGCACACCCGCTCAATTCATTGAAGGAAAATATGATGACAATGGCAAATGGATGGATGGGTGGGAAACGCGACGTAAACGTGAGTCTGGTTATGATTGGTGTATTGTTCGTTTAGGTGCAACAGGGACTGTATCTGGATTTGATATTGATACCTCATTCTTTACAGGTAATTATCCAGCCTCTGCTTCTATTGAGGGCTGCTATGCACCAGATAATCAATTAGAAGGTATCACTTGGACGACGTTATTAGAAAATTCGGTTTTATCTCCAGATCAGCATCATTTTTTCGACTGCGCTGCTCAGAAAATTACCCATATTCGCATTAATATTTTCCCTGATGGCGGTATTGCCCGTTTAAGAGTCTATGGCCGTGTGCTGCTCGAAAATGTCGATACAACCCAGCAGATGGATTTGATTGGTTTAAAAAATGGCGGGCGTATTGTGGCCTTTAGCGATGCGCATTTTGGCCATCCGAATAATTTACTCAGCCCTGATCGTGGTTTAAATATGGGCGATGGTTGGGAGACCAAACGTCGCCGTGCTCCTGGTTTTGACTGGTGCATTATTGCCTTGGGACAAACCGGGCAGATTGAAAAAATTGACGTCGATACCACGTATTTTAAAGGGAATTTTCCCGCTTTTTGTTCGATTCAAGCCGCTTATGTTGAAGATGCGACTGATGCGCAACTTATTCCGCAGAGTATGTTTTGGCCTTTTTTATTGGAACAGCAGCCTTTGAGCATGGACAATATTCATGAATATGTTGCAGAAGTGCTTCAACATCAAAAAGTGAATTATATCCGCGTCAATATGATTCCCGATGGCGGGATTAGCCGGATTCGTTTATGGGGGAAAGCGGCACTGGTTGCAAAATGATTTTTCAGGGGTTTAAGGGGCGAAGCCCCTTAGCACACCCTCAAAAACCAATGGCGCAGCCATTGGTTTTTGAGCTTTTGATTTTAATTTGATTGCATAATCTGTAGTTATTTTTAAGCAAAATAAAGCAACAGCGCAAAAGTTGCCTTGCGCGACAGTGTTGCTCACGCGATGCAACTGATCTAAAGAGAATCAACCTATGCATGAAAAAAATATTGAAATTCGGCCTTTAACTCAAGACAGTTTTGCTGCTTTTGGTGATGTGATTGAAAAGAGCAATAAAGACTTTATCCCGATTAATCAAGGACTCACTGAACGCTATCACGCCTTATCTCTGGCACAGGTATCAGGGGATCAGGTCGCCGTCGGAATGAGTATTTTTCATAATCTGTTTGCAACTCCAATTCCATTTCAGATTGAGATGTTAGAACGACATCCTTATGGTTCACAGTCTTTTATTCCATTACAGCAACAGAAGTTTATTGTTGTTGTGGCGTTGCCTTTTGATCAAGCGCGACCTGATGAGCAACGGATTCAAGCTTTTATCAGTAATGGGCAGCAGGGAGTTACCTACCATCAAGGGGTATGGCATCATCCTTTAATTACTTTGGAAGCAAATAGTGATTTTCTCGTGGTTGATCGTATTGGGGGTGGCAGTAATTGCGATGTCCATCATTTATCTCAATCGCGCTGGATCACTGAAGCTTTAGTACAGTCAGAGATCGTGAATCTCTGACTGTATAAATTTTATAAAAAGAAGATATGTACATTTAAAATGTTGGAGGGTTGCTCATTTTAATTTAGAATTCTCGATTCTATGAATATTCGCGTATCTTTATTATTTTCTAATTAAGATTTTTATATAAAACATAAATATTGATTTTCTATGTCAACAAAACGTTATGTAGCAAGAGAATTGCTTGGGCAGTACACAAAGCAAAAGAAGCAAGAAAAATTAGAACAAAGGCGCTTAGCGCTTGAACAACGAGCTAAAGAAAAAAGAAAAGCGAAAGTACAGATTGCTTTTTTGATTATCGTATTCATTTTACCGTTATTTTTATTTCCAGCATATCCACGCAATCAGTGGCAGTATGAGATTTATCATTATATTACAGAGCAGATGTTGATTACGGTGGGAACCAAAGGTCCTCTGCCATTTTTTACTATTCTTTCAAGTATTTATTATACGATTATAACATCTGTTTTCGGCGGTTATTTGTGTTTTCTATTTATTAAGAGAGTGGGTTTGGGCAAGGTGTTTCAGGAAAAAATTTATAGTAAATTTTTTCAGGCCGAGTTTGATGCATCGAAGAAATATCCATGGCTGGAGAAACCATTAATTAAAAAAACGATTGTTTCAGGGATGTTTTTCTTTTGTTTTTTAATGGGTATGATCCATTTTCTTTTGGATGATATTTCCTTTCAGGATGGTAGCCGTAGAGGTGCGCTTATCCAGTTAAGTTATAATTATCGGATTGGTGTGCTTTTATGGGAAAGTGCTTTTAGTGTCTTTACGATATTCCCATTTTTCTATTTCGGTTTTTTATTCATTTATCTTGTTAACTATTTTTTCCGAGGATTAGGTACTGGAAAAATTATTATGCCCCCAAAAAAGACACCTAAAAAAACCAAGAATAGATCTAGAAAAAGATCAGAAACGAGAAAAATAAATCGATAATTTTTTAATAGCAGACAGAGACAATTTGCCTCTGTCTACAATGAATTAACGATTAATAGGATTCGAAAATTAGTTCAAACCCTATCTAAATAATTAGTATTTCCCTTTAAAATTCGCACTGATGCGTTGTTTTAAATATTCCTTCGCTGTAATTGCTGGATATTTCTGTTGTGGGCTTTCGATCAGCACATCTTCATTGGCTTGGCAGAAGAACGCCAGACTATAACGTGCTCCTTGGTATTCATCTGCTTCTGGATTTTTGACTCGGTGGAAATTAGATGGTAATTGATCATCACTCCAACGCATCAACATATCGCCGATATTACAGGTGATAACATCATCCCGTGGTTCGATACTGGTCCATTGTTGTTGTTCCATATCTTTACCTGGACAGACTTGCAGACCACCTTGACCATTACGTTGGAACAATAAGGTTAAACAATCAAAATCGGTATGTGCGCCTGCACGCCATAGACCTAATTGATCTTTTAAAGCTGGATCAATGGCATAGTAATGCAGCATTCTTAAAGTGCTTTGATAACTGTCTTGTTCAGGATCATGGGCAAGGCTAAAGAAGTTATCAGCAAAACCCAGTTTATAAGCAAAACAGGAGAGTATTTTCATACCCACATGCCAACACGCATGTTCAAATTCAAGCATGGTATTTTTAAAGTCAGGTAGCTCTTGCTCTGTTGGATAAAGCCCATCCATACGTGGACGAGTAATTTGGTAGGATTCTTTTTGGTCTGGGGTACTGGTCGATGGACGGACTTGGGCCTTACTTTCCCAACCTGCATTTCGATGGAGTGGGTAGCGTGCTTTGACTGGTTCAGGCAGAGCAAAAAACTGTTGTGTCATGTCAAATGCAGTTTGAATCTGCTCAAGTGGAATACCATGATGCGAGACCTGAAAGAAACCAATATCAGTGGCAGCCGCCCAGAGTTGTTCCGCAATTTCATATTTACGTTGTTCAAAGTCAGATAAATCAATCACTCGAACTTCGCGTTCAAAGGTTTCTTGACCCAAAGCTCCCATACGCGCTTCTTTTTGCAGTTCTTCTAAGCTGTAGTCATGTTCAGCGATTGGAGTCATATTGGCGCTATTCATATTTCAACCTCATCTTTTGGATAAACCGTGACCCAATCAAATAGATTGAAAGAGACGGGGCCACATTCAAAAAAGAGCCGCACTTTTTCCATAAGAGAAAGCTTTATAAAAAAGTGAGCTGATTTCTGAGCAATGACCCGCATAGCAGTCGATGTGACGGACTATGCTGAACGCTTCTACTCTGACAGAAAGAATGAAGCACTTTTTGTGCCAGTTTATAAAGTGAAATAGATTGATGCTAAGATTGGCCTAAATTTTGAGCTATGTTGAATGGTTTAGTTCGGGGTGTGTTTCATTTAAATATAAGGCGTCAATCGGGCGTAGAATAAAACCAAGAGCTAGGCTATCTGCAATACAGGACAGTAATGAGTGTATTTAATCGGCATACAATAAATTGCCCACCATTTGGATTATTGAAATATGGCAGTGCACATTGGCTGGGAGAGGTTGAACTTGATGCATTCGAAGAGATGCTTAGAGTTATTGTTCGAGCAAAACGTGATGGTCCAACAGATGCGCAGATTGCAGCAATGACGCGTTTGCTTTCTGATGTTGCGACCATCAAGACATTGGCAAGTAAGGCAATGGTTGATGTTTTTGTGGATTGTGAACTTCTTCCACGCGACTTTGGTTCTGATGTGCATCATATCTGGCAGTATCTTTCCCCTTGTGAAATAGAGGTCTCCGATGAAAATTATTTTGGCGGTGGTGATAATCGGATCAATATAATGATTCTTTTTGAGTCACCACAACATTTGGATTTTTTACCCGCTATAGTGACGATTGATGGGTACTTTGAGGAATGTATTTCGGGAACTTGATGGCGACTTATTTTTTTAAATCTAATTTCAGAATGATTGTCGACATGTAACCTCGTTATTTAAAAGATCAATTTATTCGGTCGCATAGTTCATTTAGAGTGCATCTGTACTTACTTAACGCACCATTAAACTGCATACAAAACCAAAGACTCAATGCAGTTGATTCATCTAAAAATAACTAATAATAAATCCAACCTAGAGAATTGCTATAAAAAACAAGATCAAATCAATCTTGGCACAGAGCTTGCTAAATCATGATTGAGTATAAGCGGTCAGTATGTTGCAAACATACGGGACATTGCTCTACAGCATTTGCTGTTCCTCTTTTGGGGACAAAGCCAATTGATTTTTTGGTTTTGAGAGAAATGTGTAGCTTATACATTGATTGACCCCCTAAAAAGAACAGCAAGATGAATCCATACAGATTTAGGGGTCTTAATATGAATATTCAGCACTATGTGGGCAAAGGGCGACGTACTGTTATCGCGGGCGCGTTATTAGGGCTAGGTACAGTGCTCAGCTCAACCAGTTTTGCAGCCGATAAACTGGTTTTACAAACTACTTGGTTTGCACAAGCCGAGCAAGGGGGATATTACCAAGCACTGGCACAAGGAATTTATAAAAAATACGGGCTTGATGTCGATATTAAAATTGGTGGCCCACAGGTCAATAACATGACCTTATTATTGTCAAAACGTGCCGACATTATTATTAATTATGATCTACAGGTCTTAAAAGGCATCGAAAGTAACTTTCCCATCAAAGCGGTGGCAGCACCATTTCAATTTGATCCACAAGGTGTGTTAACTCACAGCGATGTAAAGTCTTTGGCCGATCTCAAAAGCAAAACCATTCTAGTCTCGACCAGCGGACAAGCAAGCTGGTGGCCTTGGTTAAAAGGCAAATATAAATTAGATGCCGCGCAGGCACGCCCTTATACCTTCAATATGCAGCCATTCTTAGCAGGCAAAAATGTAGTCCAGCAAGCCTATGCCACCTCGGAAGTGTTTCAGGCGAAAAAAGCAGAACCATCAAGTAATTTCTTTTTATTTGCTGATGCGGGTTATCCAGCCTATGGCGGCATTTTAGTGACTCGCAATGATGTCATTCAAAATAAACCTGATGTACTGCGCCGTTTTGTTCAGGCATCGATGGAAGGATGGAAAAACTATTTAGCTGATCCACGTTTGGGCAATAGCATCATTAAAAAAGAAAACCCGAATATGAATGATGAACTGCTGACTTTTGCGGTCGGGCAAATGCGCAAATTAAAACTGATTGATGGTGGAGATGCTAAGACCCAAGGCATTGGCGTGATGACAGACGCACGTTGGAAAGCAACCCGAGATTTTATGGTGAACGCAGGTTTACTCAAAGCCCAAACCAATTGGAAAGCCGCTTATACCACGCAGTTTGTTAAAGCTGCCAAATAATCTTAGATACTTGCCTGAAAAGTAAGTCAGGGTGAAAGGGTGAACAAAATAGGGCACTCGCACGAAGGGGAAACCACATGAATTCTGCTTTACCAATTGATACACCAATACATGAATCTTCAACCTTTATCACGCCGATGATTATGGCGAGAGGCGTTGAAAAAACCTATCCCAATGGCACCAATGCCTTACAGCGACTGGATTTAAATATTGCCCGCGGTGAAATTGTTTCATTACTGGGACCGTCAGGTTGCGGTAAAAGTACCTTGCTAAAAATGTTTGCCGATCTGGAACAGCCTTCAGCAGGTTTGGTACGCTGGAATGGCAAGGCTGAAATGCAATCTCAATGTAAAATGGCCATGGTGTTTCAGGAAGCAACACTGATGCCGTGGGCCAATATTGAAGACAATGTGCGTTTACCTTTGGATTTACAGCATATTGCCAAATCAACCAGTACACCCAAAGTCCAAGCTGCTTTAAAAGCCGTTGGTTTAGAGAAATTCGGCAAAGTTTATCCGCGTGAACTTTCGGGTGGCATGCAAATGCGTGCCTCTTTGGCTAGAGCCTTGGTGACTGAACCTGATCTATTACTGATGGATGAACCTTTTGGCGCATTGGATGAGTTTACCCGCCATAAACTCGACAGTGATATCCGTCAATTATGGTCTGAACGAGATCTCACGGTGGTATTTGTTACGCATAGTATTTACGAAGCGGTGTATCTGTCTTCACGGGTCATTGTGATGGGTGCACGACCAGGACGTGTAGTGGCAGATTTAAATATTAATGGGCCTTATCAACGCGATGAGTCTTTCCGAAGCTCAGACATTTTTATTCAACAATGTTCGCATCTATCGCAATTATTGGCTGAGGCAAGCGGAGGACATGATCATGATTAAACCATTGCTACAACATCCAACGGTACAACGTATTGCCGCTCCATTGGGGCTTGGTCTGATTTTTCTCATGTTTTGGCAACTGAGTTTTCAACAACTGGAAGTGCCTGTTTATGTCGTACCTAAACCTAGTGATATTGTCATGGCGCTGATTAATCAGTCTAGTGTGCTATTCAGTAGTTTATGGGTAACTTTAAAAATCACTTTATTGGCTTTTGTCTGCGCTGTGATCATTGGCACATTGATCGCTTTTGTATTTGTACAAAGTCGTGTGCTCGAAGCCTGTTTTATGCCGTATGCCATTTTATTTCAGGTCACACCGATTGTTGCAATCGCACCTCTGGTCATCATCTGGATTCAAAATACCACTTTGGCTTTGGTGGTGTGTGCCATGTTAGTCGCGGTTTTTCCAATACTGACCAATACCACCTTGGGTCTGCGTAGTGTCAATAAAGGTTTGCTCAATCTTTTTCAAATCAATAAAGCCAGTCGCTGGCAAATTCTAATGCGTTTACGTGTGCCGAATGCTTTGCCTTATTTCTTTGGTGGCTTACGGATTTCCTGTGGCTTGGCGTTAATTGGTGCTGTAGTTTCCGAGTTTGTTGCAGGTGCGGGTGGAACCAGTGCAGGCTTGGCTTATCAAATCTTACAAGCAGGATTTCAGTTGGATTTACCGTTGATGTTTGCTGCATTATTCCTGATTACCTGTACGGGTCTGGGCTTATTTGTCGTCATGTCTTTATTAAGCCAGTTGTTTTTAAGCAAATGGCATGAGAGTGAGCAAGTATGAGTTCAGTGACTTTAAATAATAGCTATTTAATTCAAAATGCCTATGCCATTTTGACTGGTTTAACTGGTGAAGCAGCACGTTGCACATCCACCGATATCCGCATCCAATCAGGACAAATTACGGAAATAGGACGGTTGAGCACTCAGCCGAATGAGCAGATTGTCGATGCCAAAGATTGTGTGATTTATCCAGCATGGGTGAATACCCATCATCATTTATTTCAGTCTTTACTCAAGGGTGAACCACAAGGACTGAATCAAAATCTGACTTCGTGGTTGGCATGTACGCCGTATCGGTTCCGTGGTGCATTCGATGAAGCGACTTTTCGGATTGCTGTACGTATTGGTTTGATTGAATTATTACGTTCAGGTTGTGCAACGGTAGCAGACCATCATTATTTATATTGGCCGCACATGCCGTTTGATGGTGCTGCAATTTTATTTGATGAAGCCGAAAAATTGGGTATGCGCTTTGTGCTGTGTCGTGGTGGTGCAACACTTACCCGTGGTTTGGAAAGTGAGTTGCCTCAAGCCTTACGTCCAGAGAAATTTGAAGACTATATGGCGGATATTGAGCGTTTAGTGCAGCACTATCATCAACCAGAATCAGATGCTTTCCGAAAAATCGTGATGGCACCCACTTCAACTTTGCATTCGACCACAGCACAGCAGTTGCGTGAAAGTGCCAAAATCGCCAGACAATTGGGGATTCGGATGCATAGCCATTTATCTGAAACGGTGGATTATCTGGATGCAGCTAGAGCTAAGTTTGCTATGACCCCAGTCCAGTTCTGTGCTGAACAGGACTGGATTGGCAATGATGTGTGGTTTGCACATCTGGTGAAATTATTGCCAGAAGAAATTCAGTTGTTGGGCCAAACTCAAACAGGCATTGCGCATTGCCCTCAGAGTAATGCTCGTTTGGGTAGCGGTATTGCTGATCTGGTTGCTTTGGAACAGGCAGGTATGACCATTTCGATTGGGGTTGATGGTGCGGGTTCCAATGAAGCCGCAGATATGTTGTCTGAAACCCATGCCGCTTGGTTATTACAACGGGCCAGAAAAGGGATGTTGGCGAGACCACAATATGAGGGAGGACAATTTGAAGGTGGCGCAGATGCTGCTAGTATTGAGGATGTGATCCGTTGGGGAACGGTAGGTGGTGCGAAGATATTAGGACTCGATCAAGTCGGTACAATTGAGGTGGGGCAACAGGCTGATTTGGTCATTTATCAGTTAGATGATCCTCGTTATTTTGGCTTGCATGATATGGCGATTGGACCTGTGGCAAGTGGCGGACGAGCGCATATTAAGGCCATGTTTGTAGCAGGGAAAATGGTGATGGAAAATGATCAGATTCCTGATCTGGATATGATGGAGTTGGCTTGGCAAGCTAAGCAAGCGGTGAAGCTATTACAACAGCGAAGTATGGACATGGCAAAAATAGCCTAAGCTAAAGTTGAGATATTGTAGCAGGGGAAACTCATCGCATTTGCGGGTATCTTTAAGTATTCATTCAACTAAGTCCAGCGAGTAATAAAAAAACCTAGGCATATCATCAGTTGCCAGATTGGAATCTATTATAGACAAGATACAAGGTTTTATCGTTCATCAAATGCGCATTGCAATACTGAGCTATTGCAATACGCTTACGAGCATAAAACGTGACCATTGTTGGCCCGCTAGCATCATCAAGTACGCACGAAGATTTCCACCCGCCTGTTCAACTGTCGGCCAGCAGGGTTGTCTTGACCGCTGACCTCGTTGGGCGCTACTGGCTGCGACTCGCCGTAACCACGCGTGCTGGCATCGGTTGCAGCACCACGCTGGCGCAAGGCCATGCCCACGGATTTGGCACGGTGCTCGGACAAATCCAGATTATAGGCATCACTGCCCTTGGCATCAGTATGACCACGAATTTCGATTGCCTTGGCTGGCACTTTCTGCAAGGCCATGGCCAAGGTGTCCAGCACCTTGGCTGCGTCAGGACGGATATCTGACTTGTCGAAATCAAACAACACTTGATCACTGAGAGTGATGATGAACCCGCATGGCGCGCCTGATGGGGCGAATTTTTTTAACGGTGGAAACTTGCCAGCTGGAGCGACCTTGGGAATTGGTGCCATTTTCACTTGACGTGCTGGTGTGCCAATGCTGCCATTGCCTTTACCGTCGTTGCTCACCAACCCGTGTGGACCGTTCCATGTACCGCTGCCGTCGGCGTTGATGGTGACGATGCCTTGTGGGCCATTCCAACTGCCTGAACCATCACCTTGGTTGCGAATCACCCCGTGGCCGCCGTTCCAAGTACCACCGCCTTTGCCGTCCAGCACGATGATGCCGTACTTGCCGTTATATGTGCCCGAACCGTCTGCCTCGACCGAGATGATCCCATCGTCAGCGCCAACGTCGCCATTGCCGTTGATTGTGCCACTGCCATCGGCGTTGATGACGATGACACCGCCTTCGTAGTTGGCGGTACCACTGCCGTCTGCGTCGATATGGAAGATGCCTTCATCACCGTTGCGCGACAGATTGCCTTGCGCATCCATGCTGGTAATGCCCGCATCGTTGACTAATGCGCCGTCGGTAGTACAGTTGGCGGGCTTGACACTGATGCCAGCCACTGGGTCAATAATATCTTGCATCGATGTTTCCAGCGCTCGCTGGGCTGGGCCGATACCGACGATCTCTGGCACGACGATCTGCGGAATTACTGGGAAGTCGACATCCCCAGCGGACTTGGCTGCGACTTTGGCTGTATTCGCAGTCGCATCATTGACCTTTTCCTCGTCAGCCGAGGGTGACTTCGTGCAGGAGCACGCGAGCAATGCTATTCCTAGCACCATGAATCTGTTCATTGAAAACATGTCTAATCACTCTACTTATATGTTGGCCGTATTTTGTTTTAATTAAGTCGATTTAAGTCCTTCGAATGCTTATCTTTGGCTACAATACTTATGTATACACCTGTATAACAATATGGCGATGTAGTTCTTTAATGAAGATATTTGATTAGCTATTGAGTGAAAGATAGGCAAATACCAGCACCGCTAGTCCGAACAGGAGTCGCGCGATCCAGGGCGTGACCAACCAAGCGCCGAGTGCCATGATGGCGCGGCTTAACACCTGCGGTGATTGCAATGTTCTTGGCTCGGGTGTGTTATGTTGCGTCTGCAGAGGATAACCGCAATGCGGGCAGGAGTTGGCTTGGGTCGAAACCTGACGGCTGCATTCGGGGCATGAAATAAGCGCCATAAGCATTCTTCCTTTTTAATTTTTCCTTTTTGGGTATTAAGAAATGTCGTATAAACGCATCTCATCGATTTACAATCAGGTCATAAAATTGTATCAGCTAAAAACTGAAAAACTCTTCCGAATAACCCATTTTATTCAACAAAGTGGGCTATTTAGATTGAGTTTTAGTGTTCCTCGATGACCTTAATGCGATCTACTCGGTAGGTAAAACAGGCTGTTTAGAAGGTTCAAAATCCTGCCCATTAAATCGTTGTACTCCGCGCAACGCTATAATGTAATTCAACCATACCTTCACCCATTTGATGAACAGAGTTTAGTTTAAGTGTTGGAGCAAGTGTTCTGCGGGGGAAAAGAGCTTTTCCTTTTGCAAGGGTAACTGAGCCAATTTGTATAATAAGCTCATCAAGCAAATTTGCATCATAGAACTGACCTGCCAATTCGCCACCGCCTACAATCCAGATATTCTTATCCTCAATAATGGATTTTATTTCAGAATAAACAGGGCTAACTTCTCCTTGTACAAAATGGATATCTGCACCTTCAATCAAGGGTAGTTTACGACTGGAAAATACCCAAGTTGGCTGAGTATAAGGCCAAGCTGAACCTGTTTCGGCAGCAACTTGCTCTGCGTTATTCAATATCCATTCATAAGTTGCTGAGCCCATGACCAAAGCGCCAACATTTGCAATAAATGTGGGATAACTCGAGTTATCCAGTTCGCCCAATGCAAATAACCATTCTAAAGAATCGTCTTCAGTTGCGATAAATCCATCTAGTGTACTCGCTGCAAAATATTGTACTTTCATCCTGATCATTTCCTTATTCTAAAGGAGTATCTTAAAACTTATTTTCTTTGGAAAAATTGTTTAAATCGGATATATGACACATGATGACGTTTTAAAAAGCCTAAGCTTGAAAAGGATGATGTCTATACCAATGCTCGGCAATCTGCTGACGGGTACAAATCCAGACCCGATCATGATTTTGTACATAATCCAAGAAGCGTTGCAGCGCCTTAAAGCGGGCAGGACGTCCTAAAATGCGGCAATGCATACCAATAGACAACATTTTCGGATGAGTTGCTCCCTCTGCATAGAGAACATCAAAAGCATCTTTTAAATATTCAAAAAAATCCTCACTACGATTAAAACCCGTAGGAGACGCAAACTTCATGTCATTGGTATCAAGTGTATAGGGAATAATTAAATGCGGACGGATTGCACCCGCTGCATTGCGGAGTGTTGTCCAAAAAGGTAAGTCATCGCCGTAATAATCACTGTCATATTGCACCTGATCAAATTCCGCCAATAACTGACGGGTATTGGGGCTATCGCGGCCTGTATACCAACCCGTTGGCATTTCACCAAACAAATCTTTGAGGATGTGCATGGCTTCCGTCATATGTTGTTTCTCAGTTTCAATATCCATATTTTGATAATGAATCCAGCGTAAGCCATGCGATACCACATCATAGTGATGTTGTTTGATCGCTTCGACCACCAATGGATTTCGTTGCAAAGCCATTGCCACAGCAAAAATGGTCATGGGTAATTGGCGTTTGGCAAATTCCTGTTGAATGCGCCAGAAACCGACCCGTGAGCCATATTCATAAATCGAGTCCATCGAAAGATGCCGCGCAGGATAACTTTCTGCACCACTGATTTCAGACAAAAACTGCTCTGATCCTTCATCGCCATGCAAAATATGCTTTTCACCACCTTCTTCATAATTCAACACAAACTGCACCGCAATTTTCGCTTGATTGGGCCATTGTGCATGGGGTGGTTGATCGGCATAACCGACCATATCACGTGGATAATCTGCTGTTAAATCAATGTCTGTATTGGGCCAAACCATAGCAATGCCTAAATCGTAAAAAGGTGAATCTTCACATCAACTTACCCGATTAAATCTTTGGGTGTCAAACACTATATTGATTTAAATCAATGGCTTGTGTGTTTTATTTTGGTGCAAAAATACCATGTTATTGATGAATGTTCTTTAACATGCGCGATTTTAGTGCTTCCATCTCGATAATGATTTGATTCATCATGATTTGCGCAATCCGAGAAAGTTGCCGTTTTGGTGCAACACAAAGTGCTACCGTAATTGGATGTAGGCCATGGTCATTGATTGCTCTAAATTCAAACTCACCATTTTCAATATAAGGGGCAGCATCCAGATAACTCATAATGCTGATGCCTAAGTTTTGTCTGAGCAAGGAGATCATCATATGGATATCATTGCACTCGATAGTATGACGTGGGTGAAAGTCCTGCTTTTTATATAAGGCCGTAACATGGTCATGAATGACCAAAGGCTCGGCGGGAATAATATGATTGAATTCCAGTGTATCGGAGAAGTAGATTTTTTCTTTATGGGCTAAAGGATGCTGTTTGGGAATCACGAAACCCAAGGGCATTTCAATAAAGGCGCTGATTTGTAATTGGTGCTGATGTTTAGGGTTCAGAATCAAACCAAAGTCGAGTTCAGCATTGATCACCAGATCCGCGATACGATCACTGTCCAAGACACGAACCTTAAAATTAATCCATGGATATTGCTGAACAATAGACTGCATCACTGCACTAACAAAGCTTTCACTCAGTGCTGCAATCATCCCAAAATCAATTGAACCGCGTTGTATACCTTGGATTTCATTCAAACGTTTCTGGGTGATTTGAAACTCTTTTTGCCAGCTGCGTAGATCGGCATAGAGTAATTCGCCAGCCAAAGTCAGCTTGAGTCCACTGGGTAATCGTTCAAATAAAGCCACGCCGAGTTCTTCTTCTGCCAGCACGATCTGCCGATGCACGGCGGAGACAGAAATAAACAGTTGATCGGCCGCTTTTCTTAAACTGCCTGTTTTGGCAACGGCAATAAAATAATCGGCAAAACGTGAAAATGGCAGCGCCATTGTAAACTCACTTGAGATAAAGCAGGTTTCAATACAAAAGCAATTTTAGTGCCTGTGCTGTTCTAATTTTTAGAATGAGTCATGTAAATCATTCTAATAGACGAAAATAATGATCTATTCCACACTGCAAACAACAGCGGAAATAAGAAATCACGAGCACAGGATATGAACGCAATTCCATTCATCAATCTTCCAAATAAGCCATGCCATAGCCAATTTGATGATCAGGATTGGCAGATTCTTGCACAACATTGGTATCCCGTGGCACGTATTGAAGATGTGAGCAGTAAACCGCAGCAAGTGACCTTATTGGATATGAATCTAGCTTTGTATAAGACCGAAACAGGACAGATTCACTTGGCTCGGGATATTTGCCCACATCGTGGTGTGCCTTTGAGTAAAGGCTGGGTTGAGGGAGACACTTTGATTTGTCCTTATCATGGACTTCATTTTAATGAAGAAGGTAAATGCACTAAAATCCCAGCTCAACCTGATTTAACTAAAATCTCGGAGCGTTTTTCCCTGACCAAGTTTCCTGTTGTTTTAAAATATGGCTTGGTCTGGACCAGTATTCTCGGCAGAGATGAAAGTTTGGCGAATTTTCCCGTGTTAGAGACATGGGAGAATGCGGCACATCAAGCCATCTTGCCGCCGTCAGTCGATATTGCAGGTTCAAGTGGTCGTCAATTGGAAGGCTTCATTGATGTGGCACATTTTGCTTGGGTGCATCATCAGGCTTTTGCCGATCGAGATAATCCGGTGGTACCTAAATATTCGACTGAACGCACCGATTATGGCTTGCATACAAACTACACCAGTAATGTCAGCAACTATCCGCATGGCATGCAGCATTTAGCACCCGAGGATTTTTTATGGGAACGGATCTTTGATGTTTATCCGCCATTTTCAGCCGTGCTGACCATTCATTTTCCGAATGACGGGGTGCTCAAGATTTTAAATGCGTGTTGTCCGATTTCACATAATAAGACCCGTTTATTTGTACCGTTAACCCGTAATTTTGATACCACCGGCGATTTACAGGCAGTGTATGATTTTAATGCGCAGATTTTTGCTGAAGATCAAGAGATGGTAGAGGCGCAAAAGCCAGAAGAACTACCTCTAGATATTAGTATGGAAGCACATTTTGAAGCAGATCGTTCTTCGACCATGTATCGCCGTATCTTGGCGGAGTGGGGGTTAAGCAAACGCTATACGGTATAGACTTCAATCCCATTTTAGCTAGAAACGGATAATATACTTAGAAAAGTAAGGGTTGAAATGGGAGAAAGATAAGAATACATAATTTATGTGTTAGCACTCTATTTTTAAATCTTAGATACGAAAACTATTACGAGTTAGAAATATATTTTCAACATGAAATATTAAAATGCTAAACACATTATGACAATCTTATATGAATAGACAGAATTGTATAGACGATAAAATTGCATTCTGATTAATATGCATTAAATTTAATCAAATATTCTATGTACAGATGCTGAATAATATCTATCAAGCTTTAGAGAGTCTCGGCCTTACAGCACAAAAACGTGCAATCCATATTCAATTTTCCAATCAAGATTTAAATACTCAAGTCTTCCTACAGCGTATTGATGGACAGCATCA
>NZ_ATGG01000015.1 GCF_000413855.1 Acinetobacter gyllenbergii CIP 110306 = MTCC 11365
CTGATAGATCCAATCCAATTAACTGACCTTCCTCGGCATCAAACACCATGAGATGAGGTTCTTGATTGTGCTGTTCAGGTTCAGGTTCAGGTTCAGGTTCAGGTTCAGGTTCAGGTTCAGGTTCAGGTTCAGGTTCAGGTTCAGGTTCAGGTTCAGGTTCAGGTTCAGGTTCAACGCTAACCGTTTCTTGCTGAACTGCAAACTGATTTTCTGTACTTAAATCCTGTACTGGCTGATGCACTTCAGGTGCTGTAATTTGCGTAACAGGTGTTGCAGTTACGGTAACTTCATTCAAAGTCAAAGGTCTAAACGCCAGTAAACGCAACACAGTCATTTCAAAGCCTTGCTCTTGCGTCACTGCAAGTTGCAACTCAGCTCGACCTTTACAGGCAATTTGATAATACAACTGCAAATCTTGAGCAGAAATGAGTTTCGACAATTGTAGAATCTTCTGGTTAATTTCTTCACTATATTTCAGTGCAAGATCAGGCAAATATTGCAACAATGCCAGTTCATGCAAGGTCGAAACCAATTGATCCAAAACCAAAGATACATCTAAAGCTTGCTGTCTAAATTGTAGAAGTAGCTGACTTACTCGTGCTTGCTGATTTTGATGAATTGCCAGAATCAAATCATAAATAATGGTTCGGTCAATCAAACCGAGCATATCTTTAACATCTTGATGATGGACTGCACCTTGACCATAGGCAATTGCCTGATCTGTTAAAGACAATGCATCACGCAATGAACCTTGCGCAGATTCTGCAATTTGCCAAATCGCATCTTGATCGGCTTCGATATGCTCTTTATTTAAAATTGCTGTCAAATGTTCTGTGATTTCATCAACAGCCAAAGGACGTAAGGTAAATTGCAAACAGCGTGAGATGACGGTAATCGGCAGTTTTTGTGGATCAGTGGTTGCAAAGAGGAACTTCACATGCTCTGGTGGTTCTTCCAGTGTCTTGAGCAAGGCATTGAATGAATGCGTTGAAAGCATGTGCACTTCATCGATCAGATAAACTTTGAAGCGCCCCTGCGTTGGCGCATAAGGCACATTATCGAGTAATTCACGGGTGTCCTCAACCTTGGTCCGTGATGCCGCATCGATTTCAATTAAATCAATAAAACGACCTTCATTTACGGCCTTACAGGTTGCACAGACTTCACACGGCGTTGAAGTCACGCCTGTCTCGCAGTTTAAGCATTTGGCTAAAATACGGGCAATCGTGGTTTTACCAACACCACGCGTTCCTGTAAACAAGTAGGCATGGTGCAAACGCCCACGTTCTAATGCGCTGGTTAAAGCACGAGAAACATGGTTTTGCCCCACTAACTCATTGAAATTACGTGGACGGTATTTTCTTGCCAGTACTTGATACATGAATACTCCTTTTTGCGTCTTAAGCATACTGTTTTTTTGAAAGTCTGTGAATGAATCCGCTTCTAATTGATCAAGATTAAATACATTGCTGCACTTTTGATGACTATTTCCGAGCTTTTCATCACATTCAGACAAGACTTGCACCAATATTCAACTCAAGGGAGAATACGCACTAATTTATATGTTGTTGGTTTTATTTCCCATGTCTCAATCTTTAACGGTACTCGGCGGTATCAGCGCAGAACAATTTCTTAATGAATATTGGCAGAAAAAGCCGTTGCTGGTTCGTAATGCAATGCCTGAAATCATTGGTTTATTAGAGCCAGAAGATGTGCAAGAACTGGCGTTAGAAGAAGACGTTACTGCTCGTTTAATCCGTCAGAAAAATAAAAATCCAAATGAATGGCATGTGAAATCATCTCCTTTAACCAAAGGTGATTTCCAAAAGCTGCCGAATCTTTGGACCCTTTTAGTTCAAGCAGTAGATCACTATTCATTTGATATTTCAGAGCTTTGGAAGAAGTTTCCATTTATCCCTCAATGGCGTCGTGATGACATCATGGTGTCTTACGCACCTAAAGGTGGCTCTGTTGGTAAACACTTCGATTTTTATGATGTCTTTTTGGTACAAGGTCATGGCCATCGTCGTTGGCAATTGGGCCAAATGTGCGATGAATCAACTGAGTTTTTACCAGATCAGCCACTGAAACTTTTAGCTGAATTAGATATTCAGTTTGATGAAGTACTTGCACCTGGTGACCTGCTCTATGTCCCACCAGGTCTTGCACATTATGGCGTTGCAGAAGATGACTGTTTAACCTTCTCTTTTGGTTTCCGCATGCCTAATCTTTCAGAAATGATTGATCAGGTCAGTGATAAATTTGCAGAGAATACCTTACTCAAAAATCCATTGATCGATATTGCACGTCAGCAGACAGCACATCTAGGGGAAATTAACAGTACTGAGTTTTCATATTTAAAGACCCAATTACTTGATTATCTCACTCAGGCACCTGAATTTGATGCAGCGATCATGGCCTATATGAGCGAAGCAAGCTATCCAAACAACATTCCAGAGCCCGAAGAAGTGGATACTCATGATGTTGCCGAGATTATTGGGGCGGATTATCAAATTATTCTAGAGCCAGCCTCTCGCTTGCTATATAGAAAACAAGGAGAATCTTTAGAGTTTTGGGCGAATGGAGATACAGTCTGTGTTTCAGAAACGTTCACTCCTTATCTAAAGCAAATCGCAGATGGTGAAAGCTTATTGTTAGATGACCGATTTAATCAAGTCGAAATTCTAGAAGATATCACAACACTGCTGAATACCGCCGTTGTGATGTTATTACCACCAAACGACAACTAGAACATGTATTTCTCTGTGGATAGAGATTAATCTCTATCCACATGTATCTAAAATCCAGATCCAAAAATAAAACCCTACTTTTTATAATGATTACATTTTAATGCTTGAATAAGAATTTTTTTTTAATAGACTAAAGCCAAGTCATTATAAAAATATTTGATAGAAATCATTCTGATATAACAGCAAGGAGTATGACTTGTGTTTAAAAAAATATTATGTTTTTCCTTTCTCGCATCCTCTTTCATTCTACAGACTAGCCACGCCTGCACCCGAGCAGTCTATTTAGGTCATAATGACCATATCATTACCGCTCGATCAATGGACTGGAAGGTTGATGTAGGCACCAACCTTTGGATTTTACCCAGTGGCGTACTCCGAGACAGCAATGCAGGGCCAAAATCTTTAAAATGGAAAGCCAAATACGGTAGTGTGATTGCCACAGGTTATGATATTTCAACGACCGACGGTATGAATGAAGCAGGATTGGTTGCCAATGTATTATGGTTAGTTGAATCTCAGTATCCAGACACCAAACAATCTAAAAAACCGCAACTCAGCATTTCGGCTTGGGCACAATATGTTCTGGATAACTATGCAAGCGTTGCTGAAGCAATCAAAGCCTTAGAAAAAGAACCTTTTGATCTGATAACTGACAGTGTGCCTGGAGAACAACGCCTTGCAACATTGCATTTATCCATTTCGGACAAAACAGGTGATAGCGCCATTATCGAATATATCGGGGGCAAGCAAGTCATTCATCACAACAAAAAATATCAAGTCATGACCAACTCACCAATATTTGATCAACAACTGGCGCTGAATACGTATTGGCAACAAATTGGCGGAACGATTATGTTACCAGGTACCAATCGTGCTGCTGACCGCTTTGCACGCGCCTCTTTTTATATTAATGCCATCCCCAAAAATGACAATCCTAAAGATGCATTAGCGTCTGTTTTTAGTGTGATTCGTAATGCTTCTGTGCCTTATGGCTTAAATACAGCAGAAGAACCTAATATTTCATCAACACGCTGGAGAACCGTCGCAGACCATAAACAGCAACTCTATTTCTTTGAATCCGCTGTTTCCCCAAATGTATTTTGGGTTGATTTAAAGAAAATTAACTTTAAAGATGGTTTAGCGCGTAAACTTGACCTTGGCAAAGATCAACAAAATACTTTTGCTGGTGATGCAACCGATCAATTTAAGATATCAAAACCATTTGAATTTCTTGGTCCACAACTACATCATTAACACTGAAATATTGAGTACATCCTAGAGAGTTAAAAAGATGAAAAAAACTTTAAGTTTACTGAGCCTTTGTATTGTGATGAGTGGCTGTGCAACCTTACCTGACTCTTCTGCCAGCTCAACAGGCAATCTTGCAACCGCAGGCTCTTTGAACTGCAAAGCAAACGAACTGTGCCCAAATGTTTTTGTTGAATGGGATAAACAACATAAAGAGCAATTAAGAGTCGAGACGGTACTCAATAGTAGTTATGATTATTATGATATCAAAAGCCTTACTTTCTTAATTGATGATAAAGCATTCACTTATCAGCCTGTTGGTCCAACACAGCAAAAAGACATCAATCGACTGATTCTAAGACGTTCATCGAATAGCTTTGTTCTGCCAAGTACATTCCTTTACGAGCTGAAAAAAGCCCAAAATGTTGAACTTTTAATCGAAACAGACAAAGGCAACATCAAGCGTTCTGTCTACACACCAAGCCAGCAATCGATGTTGTATCACAACTTTATCAAGCTGATTGCAACCCTGCCATCTCAACAAAGTAAATCTTAAAATAGAAAATTATATGATGAAAGTCAGTTATTTATTTTAACTATAACTAACTGGCTTTTATATTATGTATTTATTCAAAATAGATTCCTGAGCAAACATTAAAATTAGAACCGTTGCTTAAATATACACAAAATTACAAACAAGAATAGATCTCAATATAGCCCGATTATTAAATCTAAATCGCCTAAAAAACTAGTTGTCCTTTGAAAACAATTAGATGAATAATCACCAATCAAATAATTTTAAATTGTTCTAATGTTTTATCGTATTTTAAGATTTAATTAATAGTTATTTTCTATAGATATAGAACATTATTTTTAAACCCTGCACTTGAAAATGCGGACTAAAGAATCATTTAAATAAATAATGTTATTTTTTCCTATGATATTTTCAAAATACCATGTAAAATCCCTGCCAAAATTGCATGATGAAATGCAACATGATGCTCTTGGCGATGGGCGAACTCGAGGCGTTGTATGTCAAAAAAAGAAGATATTATTACCACTGCATTAAGACTTTTTAATTCGCATAGCTATAACTCGATCGGTGTAGATCGAATCATTAGCGAGTCTGGCGTTGCAAAAATGACTTTCTACAAATACTTTCCTTCTAAGGAGAAACTAATTGAAGAATGCTTAGTGCAACGCAACATTAATCTCCAAACTTCTTTAAATGCAACTTTGGCAGAATGTGATCCAGATGACCATCTTGCCCAGCTTAAAGCAATTTTTGGATGGTATGCTGCGTGGTTTAATAGCGAAGATTTTAATGGTTGTATGTTTCAAAAAGCATTGGAAGAAGTGATTAAAATCTACCCTTCCACGCTGCAACCAGCCACCCAGTACAAAATTTGGTTAACGGCTTTAATTGAAAACTTATTAAAGAACTTAGATATTCGCAGTCCAACTCATCTAGCAACTCTGATTGTTAGCATTTTAGATGGTATGACCATTCAAGCACATGTTAACAAACACTCCGTTGAAATGGATGAATACTGGAAACGCGTAGAGCATCTAATTAGTTTTGAAAAAGCATTAGCGTAATTATCAAGTATCCCTTTATAGATAAAGGGATATTTTTTTATGAAAAAAAGAATAAAGATATATCAGAATAAAAAAATAAAGCGTGATTTATAGTTATTATTGTGGCTCACGCTTGCGTCTGAGTGTAAAAAGAATAATAAGTATTATTACCCTCTGGCGGTCGTACTTTCGCACTTCCGATCCTTCTTATGCAGACAGATCGTTCTGTCTTGTTTCTCATTATATATATTTTTTTGTAAAGCACAATCTTTTTTTGAACTTTTTTATATTTATTAATTATATTAATTACTTAATTTTATTGTTTAGTAATTTTAACAAATTGTTTGACCAAGATTCGATTTTGATTACCCCCAACTTGATAATAAACTATCAAAATCACAATAATGTGAATTAAATCACATATTTCCCATTAATTACCGATTATTCAACAGTATCGCTATTTATTATCACTTTTACTGATATACTTCTTCATTAAAAACCATTGCAATTATTCAGTTTTACTACAATTTTTCCGTTATGTGACTTTATACTAGCCACGGCTGTAACCGAGAGAGTATATGCATGCAAAAGGATTTCGAGATCGACGCAATGAGAGAATCTGCCAGTACAATTGTAACTGTACTGAAATCTCTGGCAAATACTGATCGTTTAATTATTTTGTGTCATTTAGCTAAACAAGAACTTAATGTTTCACAAATTGAAGAGTTGACCCAAATCTTCCAACCGACGCTTTCTCAGCAATTGATGATGCTAAGAAAAAGCAATGTTGTTTCAACCCGTCGCGACGGCAAACAAATTTTTTATTCAATTTTAGATCCTAAATTGAAAATCGTTTTAAACACCTTATATGAGCATTATTGTCCTCAGGTATAATTCTCTATACAAATTCCACCATACCCTCTTTAGCATTTTTTCTGCATAATATATATCATTTTATGATTTAGGCTGCTGTGCATGAAAATGTTAAAGCCAAACCTATCTAAACTATTTCCTGCGCGAAAATGGTTAAGCCAGTATCAGCTTTCTAGTTTAAAGTCTGATCTGATCGCTGCTTGCATTGTATTAGCCATGCTTGTACCTCAAGGTATGGCTTATGCCATGTTGGCAGGGCTACCACCAATTATGGGGATATACGCGAGTATATTACCCATGATTGTCTATGCCTTTACTGGCAGTAGCACTACTCTTTCCATTGGTCCTGTTGCCATTATTTCGATGATGGTATTTACAGCGCTTGATCCTCTATTTGCTGCTGGATCAACTGCCTATATAGAGGCTGCTTATTTATTAGCGCTACTTGTCGGAATCATTTCTCTGCTTTTAGGTTTATTGCGTTTCGGTTTTCTTATTCAGCTGATTAGTCATCCTGTTATTCAAAGCTTTATCATTGCATCCGCTTTACTCATCGCCTTAGGACAGTTCAAGTTTTTACTGGATATTCCATTACAGGCAGGCAATATTCCTGAATTTTTACTGAGCTTATCTCAAAACTTGCACCAAGTTACTTTGACAGGCATAAGCTTTGGGCTAATTTCTGTTTTACTCCTGTTCATGCTTCCAAAACTGATTCGATCCAGTTTTCTAAATAAAATATTACCCTTACTCATGGTCTTGGCATCGATTGCAATCATTACTTTGCTTGGGAATGATGACCAAGCAATCAAAACTGTCGGTGTCATTCCAACAGGTCTACCTAATTTCCATTTTCCGACCTGGAACACTGAGCTGATTCTGCAACTACTCCCAAGTGCATTTATGATCGCAATGATTAGCTTTGTAGAATCACTAGCCATTGCACAAGCCACGGCACTACAAAAGCGTGATGACTTAGACAGTAACCAAGAACTAATTGCCTTAGGCTTAGCCAATATTGCCGCAGGACTCAATTCTGGTTTTGCAGTCTCTGGTAGCTTATCTCGTACTGTTGTCAACGCTGATGCAGGAGCAAAAACCCCAATGTCTGGTGTTATTTCATCTTTATTGATGATTGCTGTCAGTCTTTACTTTACAGGCTTCTTTCAAAACCTCCCCCTAGCTGTATTAGCTGCCACAATTTTTGTTTCTATCTGGAAGTTGATAACGCTGACTCCATTTATTGAAACATGGAAATATTCAAAAGCTGACGGACTGGCAATGTGGGTGACGTTCTTTGGTGTCACCTGTATAGATATTTCAACTGGACTCATTATTGGTATTGTATTGACTTTTGTTCTGCTGCTTTGGCGGATCAGTCGACCACATATTGCTGTAATTGGTTTAATTGAAGGAACTCAACACTTTAGAAATATTTCCAATTACAGTGTCATTACAACACAAGCTGTGGTTTCTTTGCGTGTTGATGAAAATCTCAACTTTTTAAATGCCCATGTACTTAAAGGCCATGTAATTACAGCAGTGAGTCAAAATTCGCTATTGCAACATGTCGTGATCAACTGCTCAAGCATAAGCAATATTGATCTCAGCGCTTTAGAAATGTTAGAGCACCTCAATCGAGAGTTGGCTCAGTTAAATATCCAATTGCATCTATCCGAAGTAAAGAGTCCAGTAATGGAGCGACTATGTAAATCGCAGCTAAAAAATGATCTGACAGGCCAAATATTTTTATCACATTATCAAGCAATACAAACACTTTCGCCTGAAATGCTTGTAGAATAAGCAGCTTTTATTGAATTTTTTTTATACAAAAGGATGTGTCATGTTTTCATAATTTTTTTTTAAAAACATTGTGTTAATTTTTTCGGGATTTTTAAAGTAATTGAATTGCAAAAAAAATTTTATTATTCACGGTTCTTAGGTATAGAATACCGCGCTTGTTTAACCTTAAACCGTGCATAGGTTTATAAGGCCTTTATATGTTTAATGTACTGTCTCGCTTGAGCTTAGTTAGCAAAATTATTATCGCTATTTTTTTAGGGATTGGCGTCGCTTTGCTCTTTCCTAACTTTACACCCTATTTAAGTTTATTGGGTGAATTATTCATTAAAGCATTAAAGTCTGTTGCACCGATTTTAGTTTTTGTTTTAGTTCTATCTTCAATTGCAAATTTCCAGATTGGTCAGAACTCAAATATCAAACCTGTGCTGGTTTTATATGTAGTCGGAATGCTACTTGCTGCCTTCAGTGCAGTCACCGCCAGCGTATTATTCCCAAGCCAACTATTTTTACATTTACCGGCAGAAACTAGCCTTCAAGCACCAGGTAGCCTTGCAGAGATTCTAAAGAATTTACTTTTAAGTTTTATTGCAAATCCTGTTCAAGCAATTGGTGAAGCCAACTTTATTGGTATTTTGGCTTGGGCAATTGGTTTAGGTCTGGCGTTGCGCCATAGCTCCGACACGACCAAACAAGTTTTGACTGATGTGGCTGGAGCAGTCAATAAAATCATTCATACCGTAATTGGTTTCGCACCAGTTGGTATCTTTGGTTTGGTTGCGGTGACATTTGCAAGTGAAGGCTTAGCAACCCTGACTAGTTATGCACATCTATTAGCCGTCCTCATCGGCACAATGCTATTTGTTGCTCTTGTGATTAATCCAATCTTGGTTGCGATTACCATGAAAGCAAACCCATATCCGCTCGTATTCACATGCTTGAAAGAAAGTGGTATCACTGCCTTCTTTACCCGTAGTTCAGCTGCCAATATTCCAGTAAACCTAGATTTGGCACAGCGTTTAGGTGTGAATGAAGCAACGGCTAGCGTTTCTATTCCATTGGGTGCAACCATCAACATGGCAGGCGCAGCAGTCACCATTACTGTGCTAACACTCGCTGCTGTACATACGCTTGGTATCCCTGTTGATTTAAGTACCATGATTATTTTATCTGTGGTTGCAACAGTTTCTGCTTGTGGCGCATCTGGAGTGGCCGGTGGATCGTTATTGTTAATCCCTGTTGCGTGTAGTTTATTTGGTATATCATCAGAGGTTGCGATGCAAATCGTTGCAATTGGGATGATTATCAGCGTATTGCAAGATTCAACAGAAACTGCATTAAATTCTTCAACTGACGTCCTGTTTACTGCTGCTGTTGATTTTAAAGACCATCCAAGATCATAGGTTACTATGCCACTTCAACGTTTACCCAACTGGATTCAACTTGGTGCTTTCTTCCTTGCACTGAATGCAGGAATGGTAAACGTTTTGGGCTTATTCACAGTCCTCCATCAATCTGTTTCACACATGACAGGCAATGTCAGTATGTTAGCAATGAGTTTGCTTGACTGGCAGCCTGAGCATTTTATCTACCTTAGCCTAGTTATCCTTTGCTTTGTGATTGGCTCTTTTTATAGTGGCTTAATCCTTGGCAATGGGAGCGTTGCTTTTGGTCGACGTTATGGTTTACCGCTGAGTTTAGTTGCGATCTTTCTGGTGCTCACTTGGCTCTTACTGCCTTATTTTCCACGCTACGGCCTGTTATGGGCCTGTGTTGCCATGGGCGTACAGAATGCGATGGTGAGTCACTATAAAGGTGCAATTATCCGCACAACGCACTTATCTGGCGTCCTGACCGATATCGGTTTAGCATTAGGCTATAAAGCACGAGGCCTAAATGTAGAAAAGCGCCGTATTTTTCTGCATCTCTTAATTTTGATTGGCTTTTTATGTGGTGGACTGATTGCGAGTCTGCTCTATCCTTATTTAAACTTACAGACCTTTCTCATTCCAGCTGCGTTAAGCTTAGCCATGAGTCTGGCCTACTGGATTTTCTATTTTCGTTCTTCATCAAACTCAAATTTGGATTGAATTATGGTTAAAAATGCATTGCAAGCTCAACTGTTAAAAGCAGGCTTAGTTGACAATAAAAAAGCAAAAAAATTAACCAAGCAAGTACAGCATGAACAACGTCTTGGGCAAAATGATGATGCTATCTTAAAAGCTGACATTGACCGTGCCAAGCAGGAAAAACTAGCTAAAGACCAAGCACTAAATCAAGAAAAACAAGCCATACTCGAAGAAAAGGCCTTAAAAGCCTCGATCATCCAAATGATCAAACACCACAAAGTCAAAGAAATTGAAGGTGATGTAATTTATCAATTTATTGACGAAGCTAAAATCAAAAAAGTCTATCTTTCACAGCAAGTGTATAATGCTCTTGTTTCAGGTTCGCTTGTTATTGCCAAAGATCAAGACAGTTACGCCTACCTACCTAAAGCGCTGGCAGAAAAAATTGATCAAAAAATGCAGGGTTTTATCTTGGTCAATAACAATACTGAACATAATGATCAAACCACAGATGAAGAAGATCCATATGCAGCCTATGTGATTCCTGATGATCTGATGTGGTAAACCACCCAACAGTTATGTAAAAACGCCTTTACAAATCGTATATAAACTGTGATCAAGTTAATATAAAACACCATTACACCTTACAATTCCCGCTCAAAGAATTTATAAGGTGTTTTGGGTTTGGATTATTTAAAGTATTTGCGTAGTGAGTTAAGCCATTACCCATGGCTAGAAACAGCGATTGCATTAATAATTTTGATTTTGTTTGCTGCACTTGCAAACTTTATTGCGAAAAGAATTATCGTCCGTGGTATTCGCCATTTAATTACAAAATTTAAATCTCCAAATCAATCGATTTTTGCACAACATAGTGTAACTCAACGATTTGCCAATATCGTTCCTGCGATTGTCATCATGAATGGCATTACCACGATTCCGCATCTACCAGAGAAATTCATCAGCTTTGTACAGATGGGTGCGCAGGCTTTTATCTTCCTGACACTAGCACTCACCGTCAGTGAAGCATTGAATATCTTTAACTTAATTTATCAACGTAACCCTAAATCAAGAAACAAGCCGATCAAAGGATATTTACAGCTGGTTAAGCTTATATTGTTTGTGGTCTGCGGCTTGATGATTTTGGGGACTTTCTTAAAAAAAGATGTCTTCACCCTACTTGCAGGCTTCGGAGCAATGGCTGCCGTGTTAATGTTGGTATTCCAAAATACCATTCTTTCATTGGTGGCCAGTGTCCAAATTGCCTCTTATGACATGGTTCGCATTGGTGACTGGATCGAAATGCCATCATTGAACGCAGACGGCGATGTCATTGATATGTCATTACATACCGTGACCGTACAAAATTTTGATAAGACCTTTACCACCATTCCAACCAACAAACTGGTGACGGATACTTTTAGAAACTGGCGTGGTATGAGTGAATCAGGTTGCCGTCGTATCAAACGCTCACTGTTCCTAGATCAAAGTAGTGTTCACTTTATGAGTGATCAAGAACAGCAAAAATTAAAAGATTTCTTGCTATTGGATCAATATCTTGATGCGAAAAAATCTGAGATTGAAGAGTTTAACAATCACTTGAGCAATCAATCTCAATATAATCAACGTCGTTTAACCAATCTTGGGACATTCCGTGCCTATGTAGAGTTTTATTTGCGCCAACATCAAGGGATTGCCCAAAATCAAACTATTTTAGTTCGTCAAATGCAGCCCACCAGTGAAGGCCTACCTTTAGAAATCTATGCCTTTACCAATACCATTGCATGGGCCTCTTATGAAGCGATCCAATCAGATATTTTTGATCACCTGATTGCGATTATCCCTGAATTTGGCCTAAGAATTTATCAAGCACCATCAGGTCACGATTTTCAGGTACTCTCTACTGAACAAACCGATAAAGCCTAATCTAGCTCAATAAAAAAGCACCGTCAGGTGCTTTTTTTATTGATTGATCTCAAAGTACTTCCTGCACCCTTCCATCCATTGCTTTGATACAGGAGGCTCTTCTGGATTCTCTGTATTTGCCAATTCACAATCAGCCGCATTTTTTAAACCATTGTCCATTGGGAAGGAATAGCCATAGTAACCATCACTATTTTTGTTATAACCTCCCGTTTGCGTATAGTTCCAATATAAATAAGCAACTAAGGTCAATGTTAGTCCCGACAGAATCACTAGCCACCCTCTTAAACTCATTTTTTGCTCTATCATGCTTTTTTACATTATAGGCCTTTTTATTAAACATTTAAGGAAAGTATGCTTACTGATAAGCTGAAAATATACTTATAAAAAGCTTTAGACATGGTTCAATGCAGTAACAAACAGCTTAGGTACAATATAAAAAAGCCCCAAACAAAGTTGGAGCTTTTTTTATGATCTTTAAAAACTCAGTCCCACTCTAGCTGAAACTGAATATTGGTATTGGTAAAATTTGGATTGAGAAATACCCGATAACCCGCTGTTTTTAATTCATTCACAACAATATCTGCGTCTTCGCTACTGACTTCATGTTTTGAAAATTGTTGCAAAGCATCTCGATCGCCATCACTGGCTCTTAATTTAATCGTACTGGAAATTTTTGAGAGAATTTTATCTACTGTTAACTTTTTAACATTTGCATTAGAAATTGCAGTCGCTCGTGATGCAGGTAACAAAACTTCTTCGTTCACTGTATTCCGCCTGTGATATCAGAATAAGAAAAAAATTATAATATGTTCTATTTCCAGTTTTTCAAGCCCAAGAACTCAACTAAACGACAGATTTTGGCGCGTAAATACAAGAATAACGGTTTTATGAGGTAAATAAGCAAATAGAAGCACTTGGACTCGCCTACTGACTTCGAATGAGCGGCTTCATCTGCACATTTTTCTGTGGTGGGATAATCATTTACACACGTTTGTTGGGCACACCATGAGCCTCTATATCACCAATTGTTAAATTATATCTCAATGTCTCGGCTGAAATACTGGAGCCCTCCATGATCATTGATGCATTCCCGATTAAAACGATTTCTGTTGCAGAAGTACTGTAATCTACTTGATTGGCTTTACCATAGACCATCCCTTTTGCTTCACTCACTTTCTGTTGAAACTTGACGGGATTTCCCGTAAGCGTAATTTGATGCGGTTGACCGTTGCTCAATGTACCCATCGCTTTTGCGGCTTGAACAACAATCGTACCTTGCTTTATTTGGATATTAGAAGCCGAAAAAGTATTCTGGTTGGGACTATAATGAGTATTTTCTGCCTCCAAATAAATCGATTGCTGAAAATCCGATTCAATAGCGAAAATAGACGAGCAAGTGATTAAAATTGATGTCATCAAAAAAATTTTCTTCATGATTTTATTGTTAAGCGATAAATTTATAAGCAGCGAATCTTAGCATAGTTATCTCGCTAGCCCACAATAAATGAGAATAATTCTTATTTTAAAATAAAAAAGAGAGCGCAACGCCCTCTCTTAGCCGTTATTTACAGGTGATATCCAACTTTTCAGCATAGTAATCAGTCGAGGTTTTGAGATCAGCCATCAACTTTTCTTGTGTATAGTCTTTAGGTGCCAGTTTTAACAATGCAGGAATATATTTCGATTCATATAATTTTGGATAATCCTTACAAAGAACACGTGTTTGCTCTTCTTTGGGAGTATCTGGATTATCCAAAATATCCATATATTCTGAAATCTTGTTATCTACGACTTCAAAGCTCTCTTGCGCTTGCTCATTTTTGACTTCAGGTTGTTTATTACAACCTACCAATAAGATGGAGATTAAGCCTAAAAATAGAATTTTGCTTTTCATAACAATGCTGCATACGATAAATTCATTGAAATCCGCCGAAGCGGGTTATTTCTTCTAATTTATCATTAAAGTGCGACACCGCAGATATCTTTTGTACCAGTTGGGTAAGAAAAATTTAACTGTGTATGATCGAGTAGAAGTTCTATTGATACATCCTTGGCGCTGTCAGCTGCTGTAAGTCCATAAAAGTTAGAAATTACCCCATAGTATAGATTATCGAGTTTAGATGGGTACGCTGCAAAATAGCCCTTATTTACACCATTGAAAATCAACCCAACTTGGTTAGAGTTTTGATTTATATAGATGCCAATTTTTTGATACGAGTCAGACGTTGCTTCTGGTGGGAGTTGTAATAAGCTACTTGTCACTGAATTATCGTTTGATGTGACTGTCACTAAGAAGCCATTTGATGAGCTATTTTTCTGGTAACCAATTAATATATTCAATGCTTTACCATTTTGCATAATTCCACTGGCATGGATTGGAAATATATTGAGGGACCCATTTGTATCCGGTACTTTAATTTTAAGTTCAAATGCCATGATTCCACTGGTCTGAATTGCTTTATCTCCCTTGGTAAATTCCATCGCTGTTGGATTATTAGCAGCGAGCATTCTTGCTAAATAATTTTGGCTATATGCAGCATACACCTTATTTTGCTGTGCCGTTTGATAAGTTAATTTTGTTCCTATCACACTTGGAAACGTTGCGCCATCTGTTCCCATAGACTGTATTTGTGCTTGGGTGGCATCAAAATTATAAGTACAGCTTGCAAATGCACTGCCACTCACAACTGAAGTAATAAGCATAGCAAAAATTATTTTTTTCATGTATTAAGCCTTTTTATAATAGAAAAAACAGTATATCTATTTTATTAATTTTGATTATAAAATTCAGATAAATAGAAGCTTTAGAGTAAAAGTGGCTTGGCAGTACAAGCCACTTTTATCATTCATGTAAAACTTACAAATAGATCTCAGGTGGATACGGCGTATCATCAGTCACAGGGGTATAGAGTGTATTTTCGACAAAGAAACCATTTGGTGCTTGAGCAATATCAATCGTTACAGAATCTTGCATGATTTGCGGATAAGCCCAGATCAACTGCTTCATCAGCCCCAAAGGATTATTATTCTGCATATCTCCAAACACACGTTGCCAAATTGGAGTTCGATATGGCTTGTTCTTATCAAAGCCGTAAAGATGGGCAATCGAAGAATCAGGAACAAATCCGGCTAAATAAGCGACTTTATCCGCTGGATAGTCCAGATCTTGGCTTGGAATTTCAGCAACAGCTTGGTGCGCCAAATTTAATCGTGCCTCTAATATCCAGTCATAGGCCTCTGTCATCAGATAGTCAAAATTCGGGTAAGCATAGTGCTCTCGCGGAAAGTTAATATCGGTTGCCAAGGTTTCGATCGGTGTTCGAATGGTCGGGAAAAAAATCAATGGACAAACTTTAGCATTTGGGTATTTGGCTTTAATCACGGTTCGAATGTCTTGACAGGTTTGCCCTAATTTATTTTTTAACCAAGCTTTAAATTCATCATACGGCGTTCCAGTTTTATTTACTGCGTCATAGATCGTTCCCAAGTCTGGTGCATACAATCCAGTATCTGCATTAAAAGCCAGTTTAGTTGGATAATCATAGACACATGGTAAATCCGTACCCTGGTTATACCACCACCAAGGTTCACCAATTTGCATATTTACAGGACAGCCGCCTACAGCCATCGTATCAGCAAACTCAATAAACGCTTTATGTAGATAAGCAAGCGCATTTTGATCACACGGGCTAAAGAAATAACTTGGCGGTTCATATCCGGTACGGCCTAAATTACTGTTCCAATCCCGCTGTGCCCAGAATTCATTTGCGCCCAATGAGTACATTTCAAAACTGACACCAAATACAGGCTGCATCCCAGCATTTTGTAATGCTTGAGAAAAATGCTCATGCCATTTACGTGTACATGGATTTACAACAGCTTCATTGGTCACCAACGTATCTGGAATTTGCCATTTATGAATACTACTGTCCCAAGACATTTCAGGATACTTTGACATACCACAATAATGATTAATCAAACCGTGATAGCCCAAAGCCTGCAAATTATCGACCAAACGCTGTGGATTAAGATCGTAATGGTCGTCATAACTGGTACATAGGCCGTAATTATGTTGAGGCACAGACACTCGTTTTAAGGTAAGTTCGGCATTTGGGCCAGTAGTCACCGAATTGGTAACACGGATATAACCCTCTTCGGCTTGGGCTAAAGGCTGGGTAGAATGCCCATTATAACTGCTCGTAAAACCTGAAAACGAAATTCGCTGAATATTGGTCACAGGAAAAGTATCAGTTGCCGCAAAACCAGCTTTAACCGTATTCCAATTAATATGAATATGTGCTGAGCGAGATGCTGGCTGATTTGCATAATTAAACAAGACGATGTAAGCAACCTTGTCCTCACCATTGGCTTTGTATTGCACAGTAAGTGTTGGTGTCAAAGTAGGATTGTTCAACATCGGCATGGATGGAGACAACTCAATATCAAAATCCCAAATCACACCGGTGTAATCATATTTAGTTTCATAGGCGAGAAATTTATGGTCTTTTGCATCGTAAGAATCCCAAATCACTCCTGCTAAATCTGTCGTGGTTCGAGATCGAAATGATGCTTCAAAACCATTGGCATAATTGGTAATTGCAAACGACATAGTCTGCGGTCCATCAATACGCCAGTATTTCGGACTAAAACGATCAATAACAGAAGTACCAACATTCAATACAGGAGATGTTTTTAAATTTTTTTGTTTATATTCAGAATTATGTGTCATTTGAAAATGCTCTAATTAATCATTGAGCTTTTATCTTAATTGATCATCATTTTTTAACTGTTTGCAAGCGTAATTGCTGATCAAAACATCAGCAGTTATATCGATTTTATGTAAATCCATCTCTTCGGTGAATAAAAAGGCTTATCCATAGATAAGCCTCAGGAGTTAATCATTCAGCTATTTTCATCAGAACTGATAGCGCATCCCCACTTTATAGATCATTCCATTCATATCCAATACATCAGCCGCTGTGCTATCACAGAAATAACTGGTACAAACGTCTTTGTAATTTTCAATATAAAGCCATTTGTAGCCCAGCCCAACATAAGCCGCGATATTTGATTGAATATAATGTCCTAGCTCAAACTCTATCGGTAATGTGACATAACGTAATTTGATATCATAGTCATCGGCTTTCAGCCACGCATATCCCACACCAATACTCGCATTTGCATAGCTATTGTTATCATCGTAAAAGGTATAGCCCCCTTTCACATTAATCTCAGTACTTTTCCAATCTGCATTTTTTTGATAAATCAGACCAAATGTTGAACTAAGTGTATCTAAAGCCGTAAATGTCACCCCTGTACCAAAACCATTAAGCTTTTCATGTCCATCAATTTCATCTGACTTTAATCTTGAACCATAGTATTCAGCAAATACAGAGCTCTGAATACCACTACTGCTTTCACTACGATGGTGCTGCTCTGTTTGCTGTACTAAAATCGGTTCGCCTAGTGCTTGAGGTGCTCCGTAATTGACTTGTAGTGGTGTATCCGCACATGCATTTATAGTCATTAAACATGTAACGAAACCTATGACCCCAACGAATATTGTTTTCATCCGAATACCTATTTTTATTTGAATTTAAGAGCTTAGAGGATAATTTATTTTTTATTTTTAAAAAATCATTTTTATTTAAATAACTCCGATAAAAATTAAAACCCGATATCTGGTCAAGCCATTTATCGGGTGAATATGATTATTTATATTTTATTTAGCATGTTCTGCTGTTTGAGCTCATTGATTCAACTATTTTGCATAGAGATCTTGATACAAGTTTTTAGATACCCAGTCGATAAAAGCAGTTTTATGATGAAATGAGGGTGTATTAAACAGATTAAGATCTAATTCAAAGTGATCAAAATTCAGTAATTTATAAATACCACCACCTAAAGGGATTAAATTCGTATGAGGATATTTCATCGCTTTTAAAGCATTCGTTAAAAACTGTGCTTTGGTTTGTACCTCACTGTTTTTATAAGATTGGTAGCTGGTGGAATGTATGAATAATTCATATTCTCGGCCTAGATTTTGTCTTATCTGAGAAATAACCACTTCAATCTCCTGAGTCATGGGAAATATTTTTATATCACAGAAATCAAAAAAGCCCATCTTTTGACGAGCTTTTATTCAATTAAACTGTAATTTTTAGTGAACGTTTAACTCATCGTCTCGTGCAACAATCACAGAGGTTAGCATTGGAATACCCAAGATAATTGGGACTACAATAATCCATAAATCCGTTGTTAACTTACTCGAAAAAAAGAAATGTATAACGAGAGCAGCCAAAACCAATACCGCTAACAAAACACCTATGAAGCGCATTGCAAATTTAACCAGCATTTTGGATTCCTTATGATTCTAATAGTTATAAACAGTATACGCCTACTCTATGTAGTTATAGCATTTTCTTTTTCTATTGCACTATAAAACGCAGATATACATCTTGCATTAAAAATGCTCGACAAGGTGGGCTGTTTAATAGCGATATTTCGCCTCATTCCCCCAATGAAAAGCTAATTACAATTTAAACGTTCTGATGCATTTGAGATGCTACTTTTCAGTGAACTTAAATTTAGAAGCAACTGATTGATCATTTTTTTAAAATTTGACCTGCGAGTATAGGCCATTGTTTAACTTACGCTGCGAGCTAGAGCAGTACACTTAAAAGTGCTTGATTCATCTTTATTGCATTAACATGCGCGATAAATGAATAAAAAATATTCGCTTGAACGATTAGCACTTAAAAACAAAAAGTCTTGCAAACTATACCATATATTCAATACAACCAAATGTAACCTGAAATAAACAACCATTAAATTAAATGCTTAAATTTACTGGAATTTTACGCTTTGTTTAATCAAATACGTTGTAGCTACAGCTTAGACATGGAAATGTATAATCGTTAACCAGATCACATATTTTAAAGCTGATTTTTTTAATTTAATCTAGCTCTCTCAGAGCGCCTTTTGCTCTCTCGACGGTTCATATTTTAAGGATATCTATGGATTTCATACTTAATCCAACATATACGCTCATGCTAGCGGTGTTGGTTCTCTATGTCGGACGCATTTTAAATAAGCACATCCCCTTTTTAACCAAATACAATATCCCTGAGCCAGTGGCAGGTGGTTTGGTCGGTGCAATTATTTTTTATTTGATTCATCAATTTGCGGGTTATACCATTTCGGTCAATAAGCCAATGCAAGATACATTCATGCTTATGTTTTTTGCATCGATTGGTTTGAGTGCTAATTTTGCCAAACTTAAGGAAGGTGGCAAGCCTTTAATTATCTTCTTAATTGCCATTTCCTTCTTTGTCATCATTCAAAATGGTGTCGGCATGGCAATTGCTTCTGCCGTTGGTCTTGATCCATTAATGGGGGTTGTTGCAGGTTCAATTGCTTTGGTGGGTGGTTTAGGCACTGCTGGAGCATGGGGACCAATTTTTGAGACCAAATATGCCGTTGAAGGTGCGTTACCAATGGGTATTGCAAGTGCGACCTTCGGTATGGTTGTTGGTGGTTTGATGGGAGGGCCATTAGCCCGTTACCTCATTCGTAAACACAACCTAGCGTCACCATTAAAAGCGGAAGTTCGTGAGGAAAATAAAGACGCACCGCTTACAGATAGTGAGTACACATTCGAAGCACCACAAAAAGTTCGCTTAATCACTGCGGATAATGCCATTGTCACTTTAGGTATGTTTGCCTTTGCCTTGGCTTTTGCTGAAACCATGAAAAACCTAACCATTGGTACTGCAATTGAATTACCAACTTTTGTATGGGCATTGGGTGGTGGTATTCTTCTACGTAATATCTTGGAAACTGGCCTTAAACAAGAAATCTTTGATCGCTCGATAGATGTCTTTGGCAATACAGCGCTGGCGTTATTTTTAGCAATGGCATTGGTTTCATTGAAACTTTGGCAACTGGCTGATCTTGCAATTCCAATGATTATTTTGTTGATTGCTCAGTCTATTGCAATGTGGGTATTTGCGGTTTATATTTCCTTCCGCGTTATGGGTAAAAACTACGATTCAGCGGTGTTGGCTTCTGGCCTGTGTGGTTTTGGCATGGGAGCAACGCCAAATGCGATTGCAAATATGCAAGCAATTACCAATATGTATGGTCCATCGCATAAAGCATTTTTGATCGTTCCTCTTGTCGGTGCATTCTTTATTGACCTAGTGAACGTTGTTGTTATTCAAACGATCTTACAAATCTTTGGTTAATCGCTAAAACAAAGCAATGACGACTTAATTAAGTGTCTTAAAGCCATATCTTCAAAAGATGTGGCTTTTTTATATATAGTTTTTAAACCTCGATTCAGCAAAAAGCATAATGTTTGTCCTTAAAACCAATTGAAACCCTGTTTTTGTCCTATATGCACATGGCGCACATTTTTACTCAATGCTAAAAATTACGTATTCAATTTGATTTGTAATTTTATATCGGGTGACATGTATGATCACAGAAAATCATCAACTTAAAGCAAGAAAAGTACATTTCGATTTTTCTGAATCTTCCGTCTGCTGGATGCAGAATGATCCTTTATGCTCACATATTGCCAATGGGATTAACATGCTGTTGCCTGCGGGTGAATTTTGGTTCTGCCGTGTGTTTAACAAGACAATTCCCTATATTTCAGATGAAAAACTCAAACAAGAAGTGATTGGCTTTGTCCGTCAAGAAGCAGCTCATGCCCGTGCCCATGAGAAAGCCCAAGATTTCTTAAGAGAAAATGGCTATGACATCCAAGATCCATTAAATCGTGCTCACTTTATTTTTAATATTCTTCTCGGGGACAAACCCTTAGGAGTACCCTTTCTCAAGGGTGAGAAATTGGAGGAATACTGGTTACTGTTTCGCGTTGGTGTTATTGCTGCAATCGAGCACTTTACTGGAACGATTGGACAATGGACACTCGATAGTAAGTCTTGGGATACAGCAGATCCAGCCATGACCGATTTGTTTCGTTGGCACCTTGCAGAAGAAGTTGAGCACCGTTGTGTAGCCTATGACCTTTTTGAACATCTACTCACAAACAAATTTGGTTTTTATGTCTCTCGTCAAGTGATCATGATGGGTGTGTTCCCTCTGTTTATTTACTTCCTTGCAGATTTTGCACGTAGTCTTGGACAGCAAGATCTAGAACATCAAGAGATCCAAAAATTGATGCGCCGCGGATTCTTTAGCTTTATTCGAGAGTTCGAAAAAACGGCAACGCAAACTGATAACCTCCCCACCATAAAGTACTTATGGAAAGCAACTTTACGCTGGGTGTCGCCAAAATTTAATCCGATACATGAAGGTGATACCGAGCAAGCATTGGCTTATATGGCTCGTTCACCTGCAGTACAATATTTTGAACAGACGACGCAAAGTTCAAACAAAACGACATTAAGCTAGTTTTTTAATTCAATAAAAAACCTCATTATTCAACATGGATATGGGGTTTTTTTTAACTCATTTTTCAATGCTAAATAATTTTTTTGCGCTTCATTTTGAGTAAATACAAACTCATTTTTCTCCATAATGCTTTCAGTAGCACCTTGCATATAGTGCTGATAATCTGAATAACGCTCAATAATCAACTTATGTAGATTTACTTTACTTTTTTCAACTAAACATTGTTTTTGCTTTGCTTTTAGTTGTTCAATGCCCGATTTTTCCTTGCCTCTCAAACCATATTCAAATTGAATTTGATCATCTATAGATTTGAAATAAACATCAGATAAATTAACGTAATCATCTTTAAAGTTTTTAGCATCTGCTGTACGACATATACCGAATAAAAACATAAGTATAACTATAGATATTATTTTCATCACCGTTTCTATATATATTAATTTTCACTTATTATAACATCATATTGAACAAAAAACCGCCTCAAAATAAAACACCAAAACCTTTAAAAATACAAAACAAAGCATGAAGAATAACTAAATAAAAATCTTATTTAACCTTCGCCTATTTGAAATAACTACATTTAATTATAAGACAAACTTTCTAATCAAAAATCAATCTCAACCTTCTCTATAATGGATGAAGCCACATCTAATGCACCTTTTCCAATCTCAACAACAATTTCAACTAAATCGACTGGATTAAGATCAATTGAATTTACCGTCGAATTCTGTTGTTGATGGTCACTTTCTAATTGCCCGAGTTCATCTACTGGATTATTGGTGTTATTCACTTTTTTCTACCTCTACAATGATGGATGATTGACCTTACAAATAAATATCATATGCTTAACATAAAACTTTGTGAATTCTAGAAATGATTTTGTTTATGGCATAAAAGACATGCTCATCATTTATGTTCTTTTACCGACTCCAACTCGCTTTTCTGTTATCCTAACAAGGTGAGCTGAATCGTACTGTAGAACTAGAGGAAAAGCGGCATGCTACAATGGTTTGAAAAATTAGTTGATCCCTATCCAACGAAAGACTTAAACAAACCATTACCCACCACTTTCTTTGCTTTCGTTTGGCAAGCAACCAAAGGAATTCGCCCTTACCTTTTTATCTTAATTGCATGTACGGCAGCTGCAGCCAGTTTTGAAGCATTATTTTTCTCCTATATCGGGAAATTGGTCGACTGGTTGACACAAAGTCAACCCAGTACTTTCTTAGCGAATAATCAACAAAATTTAACCATCCTCATCAGTATCCTCTTTGCCAATATTTTCTTTGTCAGCCTGCAATCTGTGGTGAAGCATCAGGTGCTATTCAGCAACTTTCCGATGCGTATGCGTTGGCGCTTCCATAACTTGTTACTACAACAAAGCTTAGATTTCTTCCATACCGACTTCGCAGGGCGTCTATCTGCAAAGGTCATGCAAACGGCTTTGGCTGTACGTGAATTCTGGATGATTTTAGGCGATATGCTGGTTTATGTACTGATTTACTTCATTACAATTAGTGTGGTCTTAGGCTCCATTTCTCCTGTACTGATTATTCCTTTAATGTTGTGGTTGGTTTTTTTTATAGTAATTGCCAGTTATTTTATCCCCCGTTTAGGTAAGATTTCCAAAAAACAAGCAGATTCACGTGCGGTCATGACAGGTCGTATAACCGATGCTTATACCAATATCCAAACCGTAAAGCTTTTTGCGCATGCAGGCCGTGAAAGCCAATATGCCAAAGAATCCATGCAAGAGTTTATGGTTACGGTTTATAAGCAAATGCGCTTAGGAGTCAAATACGAAATCAGCATTCGTTTACTCAGTGCGTTTCTATATATTGGTGTCATTGGCACTTCAGTTTGGTTATGGACACAAGGACAAGCGGCGATTGGTGTCATTGCCGCAACTACGGCGATGGTACTGAAGTTAGACAGTATGGCTGAATTTTTAATGTGGCATGTCACCATGCTATTTGAAAATGTCGGCACCATTCAGGATGGTATGTCAACTTTAGGGAAACAGATCCAGATCCAAGACAAGAAAGATGCGACTGAATTGAAAGTTCAGCATGGTGAGATCCGATTTGAGGATGTGAGCTTTGCTTATAACCAAAAAAATGTCATTGAGCATTTTAACTTAACCATCAAACCTGGTGAAAAAATTGGCGTTGTTGGACGCTCTGGTGCTGGTAAATCAACATTAATTCAATTACTGCTTCATTTTTACGATATCAACCAAGGTCGTATTTTGATTGATGGTCAAAATATTCATGATGTAACTCAAGATAGCTTACGCGCCAATATCGCCTTAGTAACGCAAGATACTTCTTTATTACACCGTACTGTTGCTGAAAATATTAAATATGGGCGTCCAAATGCGACTGAGGCTGAAGTGCAACTCGCAGTGAAAAAAGCCAGAGCAGAAGAATTCATTCCACAACTGACAGATCAAAAAGGACGTGTTGGATTTGATGCCTATGTCGGTGAGCGTGGTGTGAAGCTCTCTGGTGGACAACGCCAGCGGATTGCGATTTCACGTGTTTTTCTAAAAGATGCCCCTATTCTGATTTTAGATGAAGCCACCAGTGCACTGGATTCGGAAGTCGAAGCTGCGATCCAAAGCAGTTTAAATGACTTGATGGTTGGCAAAACGGTGATTGCAATTGCGCATCGTTTATCTACTATTGCTCAAATGGATCGCCTGATTGTGCTTGACCAAGGCCGAATTGCTGAGCAAGGCACACATGAGGAACTGATTGCGAACGATGGCTTGTATGCACAGTTATGGAAACGCCAAACGGGTGGCTTTTTAGTTGAACAACGAGTGACTCAGGACACAGAATAATGTTGTATTTAGAAGATTTAAGTATTGGTGATCGCTTCACCAGCCGTGAATATGAAATGACGCTTGCAGAAGTAAAGCAATTTGCTGGGCAATATGACCCACAACCCTTCCATCTTGATGAAGTTGCTGCAACAGAACATCCTCTCTTTCAAGGTTTAGCGGCAAGTGGCTGGCATACCTCCGCTGTAACCATGCGCTTATGGACAGAGTGTTTTCCAGTTGCTGGTGGGTTGTTGGGTACCGAATCAAGCCTACGCTGGCCGCGTCCAACCCGTGTTGGCGATAAAATTCATGTTGAGATTGAAATTACTGCAATTGTGCCATCTAAAACAAAACATGATCGTGGTATCGTCAGCTACGTAACACAAGCTTTGAACCAACATGGGGATGTGCTATTAATATCGACAACCAAAATTATGGTCTTTAGAAAACCAACTTGATTCTTGAACATTCGGTGACTCTTTTGTCCAACAATTTTTATGATTGATTATTTTATTTCATGTAAAGATGTTTAAGACTTAAATGTTTAAAAGATATTGGCAAAATTGATGAGCGCCACGGAAAGCACATGAAAACAACCTCAACTCGTCAAGATCAAGGAATACCAGGCGTTTATGGCTTATTGCTCTTAGACGTCGTTTCGCGCTGGGGATATAGCGACGAAACATTGTTTGCACCGTTTCACTTAACTAGCGAACAACTGGCTGATCCAAATTATCGAATTCCAACACCGATTGCGAATGAATTGGTCAAGCATTCTTTGCGTCTTACCGGTGAAAGCACATTGGGCTTTCATCTAGGAACGCAGATGCGTATTTCCATTCATGGCTTTATTGGCTATGCCATTATGACGGCACATGACATTACCGATGCCATTGCATTAGCAAGCCGGTTTATTCAGTTACGTCTTCCCTTTTTACAACTTTATTTTTCCACCTTTGGACCTAAGGCCACGCTACAACTACAATGTGATATTGAAGTTGAGCCATTACGCACTGAAATTATTCTAGGTCTGACCATTGGTATTATGACCATGGCCAAAGCTCTCACAGGCATTGAAGATTTGAGGGGTGAAGTCGATTTGGACTTTGCTGAACCTGCTGGTTTTGAAAAATATAAAGATCGATTAACCAGTACAGTACGTTTTAATCAACCCCATCTGATTTCCAGCTTCGATAAAAAATATCTCGGCTTAAAAATGGTCAATGCAGATCCAATTGCCAGCCAGATTGCGATTAACCAATGTGAAACTGAACTCTCTGCACTGGGTGAACGTCGTCGTTTAGCCATGCGGGTTCGTGATATTTTAACCAATTCAGAACAGCATTATCTGAGTATTGAAAGTGTGGCTGAACGCTTACACATGTCAGATCGTACCTTGAAACGCCAATTGGCTGCGGAAGGCACATCCTTCTCTACGCTCGTGGATGAAGTCCGTTATCGCCATGCAACCTCTTTGCTGTCTCGTACCGATTATAGTTTGGAACAAATTGCAGACGAACTCGGTTATTCGGATGTCGCGAATTTCAGCCGTGCCTTTAAACGCTGGAGTGGTCGTAGCCCAAGTAACTGGCGTAAAGACCCATACTTATAAGTTCACGAAAGCTTTTGTTTTTGTTGAAAAGCATGTATAAACCAAATAAAAATCATACGACAGATTGTTAAGGAGTTGTCATGAATCATCCAGCAGAATTGAAATATGCACGTACGCATGAGTGGGTAAGAATTGAGGGTGACCTCGTTGTCACGGGGATTACTGACCATGCACAAGATGAGTTGGGTGATTTAGTGTATGTGGAAACGCCAGAAGTGGGCAGCCATGTCACCGCAACTGAACAAGCAGGCATTGTTGAATCAGTTAAAACAGCCTCTGATATTCACGCACCTGTTTCTGGAACTGTGGTTGAAGTGAATACTGATCTTGAAGATGATCCTGACTTTGTCAATGACGAGCCGTATGGTAAGGGTTGGATCTATAAGATTAAGCCAGATAATATGGCTGATGTTGAAAAATTGCTTTCAAATAGCGAATACGAATCAGGTTTATAATTTTATAAATCTGACCAATCGCTTTGGATTGGGATATTTAAAAACCGAGTTATTGCTAACTCGGTTTTTTATTACTTGGACTTACACTATTTCACGAGAATCCAAGCATCCTGCCAGTTCGAGCCTGTGCCAGGTACATATTGATGTGCTTGAATGCTACACCAACCACTATAAGGAAATGGCTTACACTGATAAATACGTCCATCGCTGCTCAATACTTTGCTACCTGCTTTATATGTAGCAATATTCTTCGGATAAACAAAATCATAAGTCCCTCCACTGATCGGGGCACGCTCAATTTTGATTTCAACACGCTGAATACCGCTATTTAAACTACTATAAACATCATTTTTTCCACTTACAGCTACAATCTCACCCTGTGCATTTTTAACCCCTGCGCGTAAAGCACTATGCTCTCGATTAATGGCTTCTGCCAATAAGCGAGGCCAAACATTTCGATTGCCATTGGCAGTACTGGTAATCCGTAATTCTGTTTTCAAATTTGGATTTTCGCCATTCATATCAAATACACGTGTTGATACACGATCATTCTCTACTAAATCATCAAGCGGATTGATATCACCGATATCGTTCCAGCTTTGAACTGGTTTTGGGGGTTGCGGATCGACTGGTGTAGTTGGGTTGCCTGAACCGACATTTACATCAATGACATTATAAAAGGCATTACTGGTATCTCCGATATCCCATACCGCGAGAATGACATGATAGCCACTGCGGTCAGCAGGCACGTGACAACGGTGTGTGACCACACTGGCAGGCTTTTGGTATTTGCCATCTACTGTACAAAAGGGATTGAGATCAAAAGAACTACGAGCCAAAGGAGCTGAAGAATTCCAGCCTTGCTTAGTGATGAAATAACGCCAGCCTTGAGTCACATGCTGCGCCGTAAATTGCCAAGTAAAGTCATTTGCGCCTGTGGGCAAATTTGTTTTGACCCATCGTGTCGGTGATTGTGCATTTAATTCTGAAAATTGACTCAAATTTGCATTGGCAATTTGCCCATCAGCTGGTCCAGACTGCGGAAAACCTTTCGGAGCTTCTAAACTTTGCGGCTCCCACACAATGCTGCCACATTGAGTATTCTTATTTAACTTACAGGCATAAGCTCGAGATTCTGGTTTAAGTACATAGCCATGTGCAAAAACCAATGAAGGTACAATAGGCAGTACCAATATTCCAATCGAGATTAAACTGCGTCTAATAAAGTGATGCATCATTCTTCTACCTTTGTCATTTCAGTTATTTATTGTTGTTAAGCATTGGTGTTCTTAAGACACCTCTTAGACCATAGGTCAGTCACTCAAACAAGACAACTCCCTATGCTGTAATAATCTGTAATATGCCAGTTGACTTGATCACAGGAATAAAAGCTTATGATGACCCGATCAAATTATTTTATAAATCCATTAATTCTCAGTGCAATCAAAAAAAGCCCAATTCGATTTGAACTGGGCTTTTTCAAAACTGGATTTTCAGGATTTAAGCGACATCGTCCACTTGAATGCCATCGACTTCTGAAACCAAGTTTTCAAAAGAGAAAATCTCATCCAGTTGGACTTGAGTCAGTAACCCACGCTCTAAAACCACCTCTTGAATGGTTTTATTCTCTGCAATACATTGTTTACCAATTTCATCACATAAAGCATGACCTAAGAGCGGATCAAGTAAAGTGATAATCCCCACGCTACGCATCACGGCGTCATGGCATGCTTGTTCATTTGCTTTGATACCACGCACACATTTTTCATCCAAGCTTTGAATTGCATGTGTAAGCAATTCAATCGATTCATTCAATGAAATTGCAATCACAGGTTCCATCACATTGAGTTGTAATTGCCCCGCTTCCGCAGCAAAGGTAATGGTTAAATCGTTACCAATCACTTTAAATGCAATCTGATTGACCACTTCAGGAATCACAGGGTTTACTTTTGCAGGCATGATCGAAGAGCCAGCCTGCAGTTCAGGTAACTGAATTTCACCTAATCCTGTACGTGGACCTGAACTCAGTAAACGTAAGTCATTACTGATTTTTGAAAGCTTACACGCAAGACGCTTTAAGGCGCTCGATAAAATGATGAATACACCACAGTCACTGGTTGCTTCAACGTAGTCTTCTGCACCGACGAGGTTTAGACCCGTGATGTCTTTCAAACAAGAAACCGCTTTGATGGCATAACCTTTGGGTGTATTCACACCTGTTCCTATGGCTGTCGCACCCAAATTCACCTCAAGCAATAATTCACGAGTGCGTTTGATTAATCGGACATCTTCTTTTAATAGCGTTGCAAAAGCACGAAACTCTTGGCCCAATGTCATAGGAACCGCATCTTGCAATTGAGTACGCCCCATCTTTAACACATAACGAAACTCGATCGCCTTGTTTTCAAATGAGGTAATTAGCTTGTCCATTTGTGTGAACAAAGCATCTAAAGAACAGTAGGTTGATAGACGAAGCGCTGTTGGGTATACGTCATTGGTCGATTGGGATTTATTGACATGATCATTGGGATGGATCAGCTCATATTTACCTTTTTGATGACCTAATGACTCCAACGCGATGTTGGCAATCACTTCATTGGTGTTCATATTAATTGAAGTGCCCGCTCCACCTTGATAAATATCAATTGGGAAGGAATCTTGCCATTTTTCTGCATCAGTGATGAGCACATCACAGGCATGTTGAATTACCAGACTTTGAGTTTCAGTGAGTTTGCCAAAGCTTAAATTCGCTTGTGCCGAGGCCTTTTTTACCTGTGCCAAAGCGCGGATAAAATAAGCATTTTGTCCAACTTTTTGTGAGGAGATCTTAAAATTTTCCATGGCACGTAAGGTATGAATTCCGTAATAACATTCTGTTGGAACTTCCTTCGCACCAAGCAAATCATGCTCTATTCTTATCGTTGCCGTTTGAACCGTTTCCACTTTCCATTTCTCTCAGACAATGCACCTTAATGGTGCAATGGATTAATATGAAAGATTGCAACTGACTTTTCATTAGCAAAAGCGCTTAAGATTATATTTTTTTATAATAGAATTTCTCTAGATTGTAGCTTTTGTAACTTTATATTTCTGAATTTTTGCCTAGTTTTTAACTGAATCAACTTAATCTACAGATGTACATTTTATGAATTGTAACTTCTGTATACATTTTGAGTTTTTTTTGAACGTTACCTATTCATATTTTGATGAAAAAAAAACCTATTTTTCGAATTAAAAAATTAAGATTCATACACTTATTTTAAATTACACAAAATATACAAATTAAATACATAAACATAACAGTATTTTAAAAATCATTTGTGCTTGAATCTGTGACCTTATCAATCCCAAGAATAGTCAATGATTTTTTTAGCTATTCAGGTGTGATTGCAAATTATGGATATGTAAGGACAGGCATCCATTATGAATTTTTCTAATCCCACAGTTGTTGTATTCGTGGTCTATATCCTGGCCATGCTTGGCATCGGTTTATACGCCTATTTTTCTACCAAAAACCTTGACGATTATATTCTTGGAGGCCGAAGTCTAGGCAGTTTTGTAACCGCTTTATCTGCGGGCGCATCAGACATGAGTGGTTGGTTACTCATGGGTTTACCTGGCGCTATTTACTTAACTGGCTTATCTGAATCGTGGATTGCCATCGGTTTAATTATTGGTGCATGGCTAAACTGGTATTTGGTTGCAGGACGTTTACGTGTACACACTGAAGTACAAAACAATGCCCTCACCTTACCAGATTATTTTACTGGTCGTTTTGATGATCAGAAGAAAATCTTACGCGTCACATCTGCATTGATTATTCTTGTTTTTTTTGCGATTTATTGTGCTTCTGGCATGGTCGCTGGTGCACGTTTATTCGAAACATTATTCCATTTGCCGTATAGCACAGCCTTATGGTTAGGTGCTTTTGCAACCATTGGTTATGTTTGTATCGGTGGTTTCCTTGCAATCAGCTGGACTGATACTTTCCAAGCAGGCTTAATGATTTTTGCATTATTGCTGCTTCCAATCGTGACCTACATGTCTTTAGGCATTGGTATGGAAGAGTTTACTGCGGTTGTTGAAAGTGTACGTCCACATGCATTTGATTTTGCGACAAACTTAAGCGTTGTTGCGATTCTTTCTGCTGCAGCTTGGGGTCTCGGCTATTTTGGTCAACCACATATCCTTGTCCGCTTCATGGCCGCTGATTCGGTAAAATCAATTCCAGCTGCGCGCCGTATCGGTATGACATGGATGGTTTTATGTTTGGCAGGTGCAGTCGGTTCAGGCTTTATTGGTATTGCTTATTTCCAAATGCATCCAGAGCTTGCAGCTGCAGTTTCAGCTAACCCTGAAACTGTATTCATGGAACTTACCAAAATCTTGTTCAACCCGTGGGTTGTGGGTGTAATCCTTGCTGCGATTTTATCTGCAGTCATGAGTACGTTAAGCTGTCAGCTTCTAGTATGTTCAAGCGCTTTAACCGAAGATTTGTACAAAGGCTTTATCCGCAAAAATGCATCTCAAAAAGAGCTGGTTTGGATTGGACGTGCAATGGTACTTGCTGTTGCAATGCTTGCCCTCTCTCTTGCTCAAAACCCAGACAGTAAAGTTCTTGGCTTAGTTGCTTATGCTTGGGCTGGCTTTGGTGCGGCATTTGGTCCATTGATTATTCTTTCATTGTTCTGGAAACGTATGACGTTAAACGGTGCATTGGTGGGTATGATTGTTGGTGCTTTGACTGTAATCCTATGGAAAAACTTCTTCGGTTACACGGGCATCTATGAAATTATTCCAGGTTTCGTTTTTGCCTTGATCAGCATCGTTGTAGTGAGCTTACTTGGTAAAGCACCAAATGCTGCTGTAACCAGTCGCTTTGAACAAGCTGATGAAATCTATGCACGTGAAATGAAATAATTCTGATAAAAATTTAAGGGGCTTTCGAGCCCCTTTTCTTTTAGTTAAAATTTTGTTTTTGATTTAATTTTTATTTTAGAGCTGTCTTTCACCACCTGCATGACTGGGTAGCTTCTTGTTTCTTTCACACCAGGGAGTTGCCACAATATTTGCCCAGCAATACGGCGAAACTCCTCCATTCCGGCACTCCGCAATTTAATCAGAAAGTCGAAGCCACCACTGACCATGTGACATTCCACGATCTCAGGATATTGGGTCACTGCATCAATAAAATCATCCAGAACATGCGGTGTAGTCTTATCAAGTAACACTTCCACGAATACTAAAAAGTTCGCATTCAGCTTATTCGGATTAAGCTTTGCCTCATATCCCAAGATAAATTCATCCTTGGTCAGCTTCTGAACACGTGCCATCACCGCAGTCGGTGAAAGGTTCACTAATTCTGCCAATTTACTATTAGAAATTCTCCCATCTGCTTGAAGAATATCCAGAATTTTTAGATCGGTTCGATCTAGTGTATAAATAGGGCCATTCAACTGAATTTTCCTCTAAAAAATGGGTAAATTATAGTGAGTTACTCGGGATTTATTCTGTAATCATAAATTATCTAAACCTCTCTACTCAATATGTTCTAGAGATTGTTATTGGAATTTAGTATGAATACATTGGATACTCCCGCACAAATGGAAACAGCTCACATCGACGGTTATATTACCGAATTTAAAGAAAAAAGTGAGTTTGAGCAACGCATTAATACGGCTTGGCGACGCGCAGAGCCTGAAGCAGTCGCTGTACTTGCTGAAGCTGCAAACATTTCCCCTGAACTTGATCAAAAAATTTATGAACTTGCTTTTAGCCTAGCGCATAATTTACGAGAACGTAAAAGCTCGGCGGGTAAAGCAGGAATCGTTCAAGGTCTTCTACAAGAATTCTCACTTTCCTCACAAGAAGGTGTGGCATTGATGTGTTTGGCAGAAGCATTGCTTCGTATTCCAGATACAGCAACACGTGATTTGTTGATCCGCGACAAAATCAACCAAGGTAACTGGAAGGAACACGTTGGTCAAAGTAACCTGATGTTCGTAAATGCTGCTGCATGGGGCTTGATGTTAACAGGCAAGTTAATGGAAACACCGAAGCAAACCAGCTTATCGAGTGTTTTGACTGGTCTTTTAGCACGTAGTGGTCGTGGTATCATCCGTAAAGCGGTTGACGTTGCCATGCGTATGATGGGTGAGCAATTCGTTACGGGTGAAACCATCGAAGAAGCGCTTGAGCATGCAAAACCATTTGAACACAAAGGTTTCCGTTATTCATACGACATGTTGGGTGAAGCTGCACTGACTGAACATGACGCAGATCGCTACTACAATGACTACACACAAGCGATTCATGCCATTGGTAAGGCATCGAACGGTCGTGGTGTTTATGATGGCCCAGGTATTTCAATCAAGCTATCTGCTTTGCATCCACGTTATCAACGTGCACAAATTGCACGTGTTCACCACGAACTTTACAACAAAGTCTTCGAACTTGCGTGCTTGGCAAAACAATATGATATCGGCTTAAACATCGATGCTGAAGAATCTGAACGTTTAGAAATTTCACTCGAATTACTTGAGCGCTTATGTTTCGAACCGAAACTTGCAAACTGGAAAGGCATCGGTTTCGTTATTCAGGCCTATCAAAAACGTTGTTTCTACGTGGTGGATTACATCGTTGACCTTGCAAAACGCAGTAACAAACGCCTGATGATCCGTTTGGTGAAAGGTGCATATTGGGACAGCGAAATCAAGAAAGCACAAATTGATGGTATGACGGACTACCCTGTGTTTACTCGTAAAGTTCACACGGATTTGTCATACATCGCTTGCGCGAAAAAACTTCTTGCTGCACCAGACCAAGTGTACCCACAATTTGCGACACACAATGCGCAATCACTTGCAACCATTTACAACCTTGCTGATCCAAGCAAGTACTATCCAGGTCAATACGAATTCCAATGCTTGCACGGTATGGGTGAGCCATTGTACGAGCAAGTTGTTGGTTCAAAAGAAGATGGCAAGTTAGGTGTTCCATGTCGTGTTTACGCGCCTGTTGGTAACCATGAAACTTTATTGGCTTATTTAGTCCGTCGTTTACTTGAAAATGGTGCCAATACTTCGTTCGTAAACCGTATTGCAGATAAGACTTTAAAAGTTGAAGACCTAATTCAGTCTCCAATCAAAGATATTCAAACTTCTGCAAAAGACGAAGGTCAGCTTGGCTTAAAACACCCTGCGATTCCACTTCCGCATGATCTTTACCCATTACGTCCAAACTCAAATGGCTTTGATCTGAATAACGATCAACCATTAGCTGACTTGGATGCGACTGCACAGAAATTGCGTAGTCAGATTTGGAAAAGTGCACCGTTACTTGGTTTCGAATCAACAGTACATGACCAAAGCAATGCACTTGCAATTACAAACCCTGCACAAAATAGCGAAGTTGTCGGTTATGTCAATGAAGCGACCAGCGCTGATGTACAACTGGCACTAGAAGCTGCAGTACAAGCTGAGCAAAGCTGGGCTGCAACCGATAAAGTTGAACGTGCTGCTTGTTTAAAACGCGCTGCTGACTTGATGGAAGCACGCATTCAAGAATTGATGGTATTACTTTGCCGCGAAAGTGGTAAAACCTATGCCAATGCCATTGCCGAAGTCCGTGAAGCAGTAGATTTCTTACGTTACTACGCAACTCAAATCGAAGCTTTACCTGCGAATGCACAAGTGAAGCCATTAGGTACCGTATTGTGTATTAGCCCATGGAACTTCCCTCTTGCGATTTTCTCTGGTCAGATTGCAGCGGCATTGGTGAGCGGTAACTGTGTGATTGCCAAACCTGCTGAACAAACACCATTGATTGCAGCACAAGCCGTTCAAATGCTTTGGGAAGCTGGCGTGCCACACGGCGCTGTTCAACTTCTTCCTGGTCGCGGTGAAACCGTTGGTGCTCAATTAAGCCAAGATGATCGTGTTCAAGGCATCATGTTCACAGGTTCGACTGAAGTTGCAAAAATCTTGCAAAAAACTGTGGCAAAACGTTTATCTCCAAATGGTCAACCAATTCCATTAATCGCGGAAACAGGTGGTCAAAATGCGATGATCGTTGATTCATCTGCGCTGACTGAACAAGTGGTTCTCGATGTTGTCAGTTCTGCATTTGACAGTGCGGGTCAACGTTGTTCTGCACTTCGTATCTTATGTGTGCAAGAAGACAGCGCTGCAACAGTTATCAAAATGTTGAAAGGTGCAATGCAACAGTTGATCGTTGGCAACCCTGCGATCTTAAAAACTGACATTGGCCCAGTAATTGATACTGAAGCAAAACAAACTATCGATACGCACATTCAAAAGATGAAATCTAAGGGCTACCCTGTTCATCAATTGATGTTTAACGATGCGGTAAGCCAACAAGCGCTTGCACAAGGTACATTTGTTCCGCCAACAGCGATTGAATTGCCAAACCTTGACGATCTAGAACGCGAAGTGTTTGGTCCTGTATTGCACATCATCACTTATAAATATGGTGAGCTTGAGCAATTGATCGACCGTATCAATGCCAAAGGCTATGGCTTAACCATGGGTCTGCATACACGTATCGATGAAACCATTAATACTGTGATCCAGCGCGCTGAAGTGGGTAACTTATATATCAACCGCAACATCGTGGGTGCAGTTGTAGGCGTGCAACCATTTGGTGGTGAAGGTTTATCGGGTACTGGTCCTAAAGCTGGTGGTCCGCTTTATATGTACCGCTTGATGGAACATTGTTCAGAGAAAGTATTGGCGACTCCATTTGCGGTGAAAGCTGAAATCTCTCAGTTTGATGCAGTTTCAAATGTTGCTTATCAAAGCTTATTGTCTTGGGCAAACCAAAACATGCCGCAAGCAATTACGGCGATTCCAGCATTTGGTGTAGGTAAGTTCTACGAGTTGCAAGGCCCTACGGGTGAAAGCAACCAATACATTATCTTGCCTCGTCACCGTGTGCTTTCAATTGCAAATGATGAAGCAAGCCAGCTTCAACAATTACTTGCGATTTTCTCCGTCAGCAGTACTGCGGCTGTATTGAAAGACAATGCATTCTTAGTAAAACACAAAGCATCTTTACCAAAAGATGTCTTAGATGCAATCACTGTGATTTCAAGTGTTGAAAAAGATGCGTTTGATGCAGTGCTTCATCATGGTTCTGTTGAACAGTTGCAAGACTTGCAAACTAAAGTTGCGAATCGTTCAGGTGCGATTGTCGGGATTACCCAGTTACAAGCCAATGAACAAATTCCTTTAGAACGTCTTGTTATCGAACGTGCAATCAGTGTGAATACTGCTGCAGCTGGTGGTAACGCAAGCTTAATGACTTTATCTGAAGATTAATTTTTAAATCCCTTGCGGAGCTTCAAACGCTCCTCATCCCAACCCGAATCATGTTTACATGGTTCGGGTTTTTTATTATTTTTTAGATCACCTTATTCCTATTATAAAATGAGACCATTTAGATGCATTTCTTCTCAGCTCCTGAATATCAACCCAACTGCGCTCAGCATTTTGAAGATTATAAAAATAAAATCCAGCAGCTTATTCCTTTTGCAATTGTTGAACATATTGGCTCATCCGCCATTCCCAATGCAATTTCAAAAGGTGATCTCGATATTTATATTGAAGTACCCGCCCATCAATTTTTAGATTCAATTGAAAAATTACAACAGCTTAATTTTAAAGAAAAACTTGATACACTACGTACTCATGAACTTTGTATGCTGGAATCACAACAACATGATGTGACATTGCAAATCGTGGTGACAGGTTCAGAATTTTGCAATTTCATCACCTTTCGGGATCTATTAAGAAACTCACCTAGCCTGACACAACAATATAATCAGCTCAAACAAAGATGTGTTGGCTTATCTCAAGACCAATATCGGCAAATTAAAGCAGATTTTATCCAATTTGTACTCGCCCTAGGCTAAGCATATAAATAAGTGAATATCATAATTTCCTGCACCTGATTGCACTTTTTTGATACCATTCCCGTTTAGATTTCAGCTGTAGTTTTCTTTTTTATGACCGTATCTTACCAGCAGCAACTTCAAGAGAAAGTTGAACGCATTACCGCACAATTTGCCCCGTTCAATCCACCTGCTTTAGAAGTGTTTCAATCGCCTGAACAACATTTCCGTATGCGAGCAGAATTTCGCATCTGGCATACCGAAGATGATCTGTTCTACGCCATGTTTGAACGTGCTGAAGATGGTAAGCAAAAAGAAGTTGTCCGCGTGGATACATTTCCCATCGCGGATCAAAGCATTAATGATTTAATGCCCCGCCTATTAGAAGAATTAAAAGCAGTCCCGATTCTATCACAACGAGTTTTTGAAGCAGACTTTCTCTCAACCCTAAGCGGAGAAATGCTAGTTACTCTGATTTACCACCGTAAATTAGATGCCGAATGGGAAACAGCAGCTAAAGCATTAGCTGAAAAACTGAATATTAAAATCATGGGGCGTAGCCGTGGCCAAAAAGTGATTATTGGTGATGACTATGTGGTTGAACAACTGAATGTTCACGGTCGCACCTTTAAATATAAACAAATCGAAAGCAGCTTTACCCAGCCTAATGCTCAAGTGTGTCAGCATATGTTGGAATGGGCTTGCGATGCTGCGCAAGAATCCCAAAAAGACTTGTTAGAATTGTACTGTGGTAATGGTAACTTTACCTTACCACTGTCCTTGAAATTTAAGCGTGTACTCGCAACTGAACTGGCCAAGTCTTCCGTCTACGCGGCACAATGGAACATTGAGCAAAACCAGATTGAGAACATTCAAGTTGCTCGTTTATCTGCGGAAGAATTCACTCAAGCTTATCAAGGTGAGCGTGAATTTAGACGGTTGCAAGAAGCTGAAATCGACATGCAAAGCTACGACTTTGACACGGTTTTTGTTGATCCGCCGCGTGCAGGCATCGATGATGAAACACTTAAACTATTACAGGGTTTTGAACGTATTCTATATATCTCATGCAACCCAGATACCCTGCATGACAACTTAAAAATACTTAGCCAAACCCATCGCATTGTCAAGTTTGCCATGTTCGATCAATTCCCTTTTACCCATCATGTGGAATCAGGCATTTTACTTGAAAAGATTTAAACAAATTATTTCAACGTAACAATATTATATAAAGGGTTCCAGTAACCCTTTATTTTTTCTCAAAGTATATTTATAAAAAAGTGATGTTTTTCAAAGGTCAAGTCATCCAAATGTCATAATTTCGTTAAACTTTAAAAGTCTCATCGAAAAAATTGAAGTTCAACTGCTGCTTTTATCACTTAAGCTGACTTGTATTTTATTTTAAAGCGGCTATATTTCGAGCTATGTTAGGTTGTATATGAAGGCTCTATGAGTTTTTGGCAAAAACTGTTCAATGCAGATGAACAATATAACGAACACAAGAACCAAACTTCTTGCGTTGAAAATGATTGTTCTTGCAAAACCAATGAACAACTGTTGGATGCTTTAGTCAAAGCAACAGATGAAGATGTGATTAAAGGCATCAAAAAAGTACTGATTTCCCGAGGTTATAGCCGCAAAGAATTACTTACGATGATCAACCCGCCAATCCAATAAAAATAAGCTTTCCCTAATCTCTCTTGATTAAGAGATTAGGGAGTCAATACGACTTACACTTCTCTCTATTCACTTCTGCCACAATTGGTCCTAAGTTAAAATTTTTATCATGTCGTTTAGTTTGTGCTGAATACAAACTTGAAATCGAACCATCCAAATACAGAGCATTGTCGATTTTCAATTGCTGCTTAAAAAATTGTGCAAATTGATAAAAACTCACCCGTTGCTGTGAAATCACAAAATACAACTGATTATCTTTAATACCCACTCCATTTCTAATTTTTAATGAGCTCGAATCAGCGAGAAACTGGCTATTGATTTTGCCCTTATAGATCAACATGGGCCCTGACTGTGTTGCAAACTGCGCTTTAAATTGATCATGCTTATAATCAGCAGTCGTTTTAATCACAGCACGATGATCATTCCACGCCACCACCCCATTCGGCTGCATAAAGAAATTACCAAAGCCCTGTGCCTCATTTAACTTCGCAAGCTCTTTAGCATTTTCGACATATAAACCTACAGGTTGAGAATCTGCATGATACATCCCTGCATTCATGGCAAAACTGAGTTGCTCACAAGCAGGTAGCGCTTTTTGAATCGCGGCAAACTTTTGGTAGTAGCGATTAGTTTTAGGACTTTTTAAAAATAATTGTAATTGATCCAGCTGTTCGACTTTGATGACATCATAGTGCTGTTGCTTAAATTGAATGGTTTGATGCTGCATTGCATAAGGAGTGGAGGCAGCTAAAAATGTAAAAGTGAACAGTAGCCAATTTTTCATCATGGTTAATATTTAAGATCAATTTGGTCTATTTTCTCATAGCAAAGCTCAAGGCTGAATGACAGATACAAACAGCACACACAATCATCGGTTTAGTGGAGCAAATAAGCTCGATTGATTCACATTTTTTCACTAAAATAATAGGGTAAATACAATAACCTTGTATCCACATGCAGCAAAGACATCCACGCTTTCCAATTGGCGCACATCTGATCGTAAAACACTTTGGTTATAGTCACCACGGCATTTATGCAGGTCGTGGTCGAGTCATTCATTATTCTGGATTTGCCCATATCTTTAAAAAGCATCCCATTGAAATGACTTCTATCCAACGTTTTGCACGTGATAAGCCAATTTACATCAGGAATTATCCATCCCCACGCTACAAAGCCAAAACAGTGGTACGGCGTATGCGTTCACGCATGCACGAAAACCACTACCATCTCATCATTAACAACTGTGAACATTTATGTACTTGGGCGATTACAGGTGTTGAATCCAGCACTCAAGTTGAACGTATGCAGCGTCGTCTTGCCACCATTGGCTATGTCAGTTCAGTTATGAGTTATATGAACGGTTTAATGCTCACTGTAGCTACTGCCTGCTTTGCAATCGTGCTATACATCAAAATGATGTTACGTCGGCAAGCCAAAAAATCCGTGCCTGCTTACTTACAACTCAAACAAAAGCATTCAAAAAAATAATTATCATACGATCCTTAAAACGTTTTTCCAGCAATTGATTGATTTTTCACTCAGCTTGCATTAATATTTTCTTCGATACATTTCGTATCCCATCCTTATCGAGGGTTCTATGTTGGAGATAGCAGTAATCTGGTAACCAAATTTCAGTAGCACATTGAAATTGGTTATCTGCGCGATTTTTTGGGCTTTAAGCCTAACTTTGCCTCTGATTATTTCTATCTGGATAACAACATGAACTTATCTAAGTCCGAACAACGGACACTGCACGTCTTAGCAAAAGGCGGAAAAATCGTAAAACTTCGTGATGACTCAGGTCAAACCATTGCTGTAGAGTGCTATAGCCGTGAAGGTTTCTTGCTGTCCGATTGCGACCTTGCCGTTTTTAATAAGCTAAGAAAGAAAAAACTGATTAAATCCATCAATGGACAGCCCTATCACATTAATTTACATGGGCTTAGATCAGTACGCCCACAGTTAGACAATCGTTAACAGACAACCATTGGTTTGGATAAATCCTTGGTTGTACTTAGATGATGTCTATCAATCTACTCTTAGATCGGGTTTATCCAAATTACATATGGTTTATTTTGAGAAAGAAAATGGAACTAGACGTAATTCAAAACCGCTTAGCTTTTTTACGAGAAGCGGAAAAACTAAAAAATGTGCTGCGATTTTCACATACTTCAAATGGTCGCCAAGAAAGTACAGCCGAACATAGTTGGCGCTTATGTTTAATGGCAATGACCTTTGCAGATCAATTCGAGGACATTAATCTCGAGAAGACACTAAAAATGTGCCTGATTCATGACTTGGGTGAAGCTCTTCATGGCGATATTCCAGCCATTATGAAAGATCAATTTCCAACGAAGAATCAGCAGGAAAAACAGGATCTTGATCAATTGACCGAATGTCTTGATGAACACACGAAAAATTTGATTCGAGCATTATGGCAAGAATATGAAGATGCAAAAACAGCTGAAGCCAGACTGGTTAAAGCATTGGATAAGTTAGAGACCATTTTGCAACACAATCAAGGTATTAACCCAGTTAATTTCGATTATGCATTTAATCTTAGTTATGGTGAAAAATACACTCAAGCCAACCCTGCTCTTAAGCAGATTCGGGCCATCCTCAATCAGGAAACACAAGAGAAAATAAAGATGAATATACACATTCGTGATGAACGGCCAACAGACATTCAAAGTATTTTCGATTTAACTCAAGCGGCTTTCGAGACTATAGAGCATTCCAGTCATACAGAGCAATTTATTGTGAATGCTTTACGTAATTCAGGCCAATTGAGTTTATCTTTGGTTGCGATCAGTAACCATAAACTGATTGGACATATTGCATTTTCCCCTGTGAAAATCTCAGATGGAAGCAAAGGCTGGTATGGCTTAGGGCCAATTTCAGTTTTACCTGAATATCAAGGTCAAGGCGTTGGCGCAAAACTGATGCATGCAGGCCTTGAAGCACTCAAAGATTTAGATGCTATGGGTTGTGTTTTACTGGGTGATCCAGCTTATTACAGTAAATTTGGCTTTAAAGCAGATGCAAGACTTGTTTTGCAAGGTGTACCTGCTGAATATTTCCAAATCTTGCCATTTACTAAACATATCCCCACTGGTGAAGTCGTTTATGTAGATGCATTTAATGCGACTGCATAAGCTAACTGCTAAATGACGAGACAGAAGTTCATAACAATATGGAATGAACTTCTGCACTTTAATCAGGCATGACCATTGTTTCGGAAACTTGCAGCGCTTGCTCAAAGATTTCTGCATAACCTGCGACCAGCTCGGCTTTATCTGTTCCATTAATAATTCGTCGCGCATTGATATAGTCTTTTTTATCTTGATTGATGTAATTTTCGAGCTTTTTGCCTGTAAACATCCCTTTTTTCATACCGACAATCATGACACGCGCTGCAATATCAGCTTGTAAAGCCAATTTTGGATTTTTCACTAAATCAATTTTTAAGTAATCCCCCATTCTCTTATAGTTTGCCAACCAAGTCAGTTGCACATAGCCATAGCCAATATAGGGATAATACTGCTTAGATTTTAAATATTTTTCAGAACCATATTCAATCACAGGTTGCATGGTTCTGGCTGTTTCATGCCAAGCTGTTGCCAAGATATAAGCAGCTTGAGCAGATGTAATTGTTTGCTCTTCAGCCAGTACCGAGACGAGGAAGTTGATGCCATCGACTTGGGATTGACTCAACTTGCCAAAGTTGTTGCGTAAAATATCGAAACCATCTTGTATTATTGTCATGTCTTTTTCCTCTTTATAATAAAAAACCGCCCGAAGGCGGCATTGGATTGAATCTATTATTTAAAATTTGTCTTTAAAGTCTTTCACCTCTTTTGCAACATCCAAGATGGTTGAATCTTCTCGTGCATTAATATAATTAAAGGTCCAACGAATAATCGCCCATACCTGCAAACCACAAAGGAAGTACAGACCTCCCAAGGCAAATGCCCCATATGGGTTTTGACTCCATTCTTGCAAGCCAAAATGCTGAATCACAAAAGCACCTCCAGCAATGCTGCCGACTGCAGTTGATATGAGTGAAACCACCCATTCACGCCTAGTTTTGGGAAGCCGTGTCATAATTACGACCATCCAAGCTAAAAACATAAAGCTCAGTGCCATAACGATAATAAAAAATACGCCATAGGATTTAATCACGGCTGCAATCCCTGCACCCGCTGAAACAACCTCTGTCATTTTGTCCTCCATAATTAAAAAAGGCCTCAACTTGTTTAAAATTAAGACCTCGCTTGTGTAGATTTGTTTTTCATTTTTCCACCATAATCCCCCCCTTGGTTCTGTAAAAAATTGAATTTATAAGGATTGTGGAAAATGCAGCATCCAACTTTGCTGATCATGAAATTGAACAAAGTCTCCAACCTTGACTTCTGAACCCAAGATTTCACCATGACTGGTTAAGTGATAATAGATGCCATCTTCAAGTTCAGCGGGCATTTTATAGTTCAAGCTCGCATAAGCTTCGCGTAAATCAAAATCAAGCTGGGTTAAACCCTCTTGCGCAACGATTTGATAATACTGTGGCAATTTCAATGCATTATTTGAATGCCATGCACCAACAAATTCATAATCAATATAAACATTCATCGATTGAGAACTGGTAATTTCAAAGGTCACTATGGGGTTTTCGGATGGGTTATCTTGGATATAAGTGACATTGTTTAAGCTATTAAAATCACCCAACACCACTACGAATTTACCTGCATCAAAATAACTATTAATAACAAAGCCTTGCTCAATATTGTTCACGGTTACGTTACTTTTAGGCTCATGATCCACACCCAAAATCACAATTGATCGGTTAATCGTGCTTGCATGAGTAAATGAAAATCGACCTTTTTGTGCTTGGAAATAGGCTGAAATAGCGAAAGATCCATCGACTACCTCTGTTATTTTTATTGAACCGAGTAGATCATTTCCATGGATATACGTCATACCAGATCGATCTGCTGTGGTACGCATGACCGCAGGTACAATATCTGCATAAGAAAGAATGTCTAAGTGTTTAATTGAAAAAGAACCCAACATCATATTATTGATACAATTCATTTTAATCACCTTGAGTTATTGAGTGGCTTTTAAAGCACCCAGCTATAAAATTAAATGGACGATTGCTTTTCTTCAGATATAAAAAAACTCGGCTCCTGACGGATACCGAGTTTTTAGGCAATAAAAAAGCCCACTAGATGTGAGCTTTTCAATTTGGTCGAAGTCAAATGTAATACGACCAGTATATAAAAACTATAGCCTAGTTTCCGAAATAATGGAATCCCTAAGCCTGCATATTTTTGTAAGTATTTTTCCGGTATTGTTCAATTGTGGTTTCAGCCTCATAGATAGCTATTTCAATCGTCTGAATCATTAAGCTTTCATAACCCTTCCATGTCTTTCTATAACTCTCGACATTCATCTGTAGTCGATGAATACCTGCATAAGCAAGACGCCCTTTTGCTGTATAGTTTTCCTCCAACTCAGGATCTAGCACAAAATCCAATACCATCCGCGCCACTAACCAAGCCAAGTGATACATCGCAATACGTTCTGGCTCACGTTTTTTATCTCGCTCGGCTTGTTCTATAAAAAGGTCTGCCAAATACTGGCGAACATAGTCATAATCGCTCTTGCTTTTATGCTCAAATACAATGAGCGCTGTCACCGACTTTGCCAATTGTGTATTCATAGATGCGATTGCACCTAAACGATCTTCATAATTTAAAGGACGATCGCCTGTCCCACGAATAAATGGCTCTAAACCCGCTGAGCGTAGTGTTAAACCCTGCGTCAACCATTCAAATTTTTCAAACTTTGCAATACTTGCATTCATATCGTCACCTAAACCAATGTCATTTCATTTTGGGCTTGATTCATGTTTTATAAAATGTAAATTGAATAAACCAAGTCTTGTGTTATTTCTCAGTACTCATCGTGCACTTACTTTAAGTTCAAGTTTGATGTGCTTAGTGATATTTTTCCCTGACTTCTACAAGCTTCATTGCCTGATAAATTTCTTCAAATCGTGTTTTAGTACAAGGTCTGGTTGCACTTTTAATTTGAGAAATATAACTATGTGCACAACCTAAAACGTTCACCAAGGCTTTCGCTCGCCCCTTTTGCTCATCCAACCAAGCACTGAACATCTGGATTTGATCTTCTGTGGCCTGCTTCGCAACTCTTTCGAGCCGCTTTAATTCTTTTTGTGTTTTTTCTTGAGATACAAACGTTGCAACATGGCTTGGTCTTGCTTTCAATCTTTGTTCATAGTTATTTTGAATCGTTGTGATTGCATTACCTTGAGCCAACCATGCTTCAATTTCTGCATTTAAATTCTGCTTAATATGCATGTTTGGATTGATGAGTTTGTTCATACCGCACCTCTAGCATTTATAACTTCATGGATAGGTCAATTATATTAGTAAACTAATATTAATTCAATAAGAATACTAATTTGACTTCACATTAGCTTGCTAATATTCTTAATTTATTGATTTAAGGTGCATTAAAATGCTTAAAGATCGGCTCAAAGAAGCAAGAAAAAAAGCCAAGAAGTCTCAAAAAGATGTGGTTGCTGCTGTAGGCATTACCCAATCAGCCCTCAGCCAGCTTGAGACCGGACTGGTCAGTTCCTCATCTCATTTACCCTCGATTGCTAATTTTTTGGGTGTAGATGCCTATTGGCTACAAACAGGTCTTGGTACGGCCATGCCGAAAGAATCTAGCCAAGATGATATTTCCAACATCACCGCCGTAAAGGCCAATATGGCGCCTGTACTCTCTTGGGTACAAGCGGGTGTATTTACCAATGTTGAATCGGTTGATATCACACAAATTGAGGAATGGCTGCCTCTACCTGATGATTGTGATGACTGCTTTTATTTAAAAGTGCAAGGTCTGAGTAATTATCCTGTCTTTCATGAGGGTGATTACATTTTAGTTGACCCTACTGTGCAATATAGCGATATGCAATCGGGTGACATGATTGTGGTGAGAAAGCATGAAGATGCGACATTTAAGCGTCTAGTGATCGAAACCGATAATTCAAGATATCTACAAGCATTGAATCCAGAATTCAAGCCCAATATTATTCCTCTAGATGAAGAATGTATTTTTGTTGGTGAAGTGGTCGACTCCATTCGCTATATTTACCAATCCAAACGTAGATCCAAAATAAAACATAGCTAATTTTTTATCGAATGACTTATTAGTATTCTTATTTTATATCAATATTAGTATTTTAATAAATCTGACCATCATAACCATAAAAAAGCCTAGATGATGATCTAGGCTTTTTTATGCAATATGATATTACTTCGCAGCAGTTGCTTCAGTTGTAATATTTACAGTGATCTTGTCACCAACATTTGGAACGTAGTTGCCGATACCAAATGCAGAACGGTTAAAGCTTGTTGTAGCATTAAAACCAATTGCAGGTACTTTCGCCATTGGATGCTCACCTTGTTTATTCAGTACAGCATCTAATACCACAGGTTTTGTTACCCCTTTCACGGTTAAATCACCTGTAATTTTGAAGTGTTTCTTATCTTTGGTTTCTACTTTAGTACTTTTGAAAGTAATGTTCGGGTACTTCGCAGCATTAAACCAAGCTTCTTCTTGGAACTCTTTATCCAAAGCAGCAACATTAGTATTTACACTGCTTAAAGGAATCGTTACTTCCACAGATGAATTTGCAGGTTTTGCAGTATCAACTTTAATTGTCCCTTGAATATCAGTGAAATTTGCACTTGGTGTAGAGAAACCAAAGTGATTCCAGCTGAATACAGTTGCTGTGTGGGTTGGGTCAATTTTATAGTCGACTGGCGCAGCCAAAGTTACCGAACTAGCTAAAGCGACTGCTAAACCGAGGCTTAATGTTTTAAATTGCATTTTTCGTATCCTTGTTTGATATAGTGATTAGTGTATAGATCAAGTATTTTTATTCACTAGTCTTTATAAAACGATATGTTTCACCAGTGCAACAATAAAAGCGTTACAGCGCTTATCAAAAATCAATATCATAAGACTATTCGATACTGGACAATTGATCGACAAGCTCACATGATCAATGGGTATATTTTGATTTAGATACTTCACGATAAACAACAAGGTAAAACATGACACATACAGCACAAGCACTCAGTACATCCACACCTTATCGCGTTAGCTTGACAGACCCTGCTGGTCATACTTGGTATGCAGATGAACCTACAGATAAAGGTGGTCAAGATACAGCACCTAACCCAGTTCAGCTTTTACTGTCGGCTTTAGGTGCCTGTACGACCATCACTCTAGAAATGTATGCCAATCATAAAGGGATTAAACTTGAGCATGTGCAGGTCGATTTAGCCTTAAATCCCAATGGTGAGCCTGAATTAGGTCAAAATAATATTGAACGTAAAATTATCTTAAAAGGTGAATTTACCGAGGATCAGCATAAGCGTTTATTAAAAGTCGCGGAAAGCTGCCCGATTCATAAGTTATTAACATCAAATATTTCGATTCAGAGTGAATTAAGTGTCGGATAAGTGGCCCCTTACACTAAATTTCAATCACATTCGTATACCATTCCAATGAGCCACTCATCGAAATATCTATTGCTAGGTCGACAATATTTGTGAGCTCATTTGGAATAAATGAATATAGGTTTTCCCCATCGAAATGAATCCAAAACTCAGGAGGTGGAGTGTCACAACCATCTATTTCTTTTTCACCCAAACCGTCAAACATTGATGAGTGCACATCAAATACTAATATTTTTCCCTTTAACTTCGCCCAACTTGGCATGCCATGACATTTAACTCGAGCTTGAATAGCCTCTTCAAAATAGGCTTGCATACGATAATTATAATTGCCACCAAAGGCTGGGTCGCCATTTTCATTTTTGAAACTTTCCTGTAATGCGCGAAATAAAAAATTATATTGTGCGCACTGCCAAAACATTTCTTTTTTATTCAAATTTTCCAAATACCAATATTTAATATCATCTAATATTTCATCAAAAGCATGAAGTTCGAATTCTTTTTTCATCACAACACCTTAATCTTTTAATTTTCAATAAAGTACCAGTAATCGGCTATATCATTATCTGTTCCATTTTTTGGGTCAATATAATGAATATGTATTTCTCGTTCATATTTATATTCCATTTAATCATCATAAAAAAAGCGCCCTGAATCAGGACGCTTTTTTATACCACTTAATTTGATTAAGCAGTCAATTCTTTAACCGCAGCAACAACCGCTTCAGTGGTAATACCGAAGAATTGGAACAAGTCTTTTGCTGGTGCAGATTCGCCGTAAGTGGTCATACCGATCACTTTGCCGTCTAAACCAACAAACTTCCACCAGTAATCCACATGAGCCGCTTCTACCGCTACACGCGCACGGATATGCGCTGGTAATACTGCTTCACGGTAAGCAGCATCTTGCTTCATAAACTCTTCAGCACATGGCATAGATACAACACGCACACCTTCAAGCTGTACATATGCTTCCATTGCCAATGAAACTTCTGAACCTGTTGCAATGATGATTGCTTTTAATTCGCCTTTTTCTTCAGCAAGTACATAACCACCTTTTGCAACGTTTTGAATTTGAGCTTCATTACGTGCTTGGAATGGCAAGTTTTGACGAGAGAAAATTAACGCTGATGGGCCATCTTTACGTTGAAGTGCAGATTTCCAAGAAACAGCAGCTTCAACTGTGTCACATGGACGCCATGTATTTAAGTTTGGTGTACCACGCAATGATGCAATTTGTTCGATTGGTTGATGCGTAGGACCATCTTCACCCAAACCGATCGAGTCATGCGTATACACATGAATCACACGTTGCTTCATCAATGCAGACATACGTACCGCATTGCGCGCATATTCCATAAACATCAAGAATGTTGCAACATAAGGAACAAAACCGCCGTGTAAAGCCACACCGTTTGCAATTGCAGTCATACCGAATTCACGAACGCCGTAATACACGTAGTTACCCGCTGGGTTTTCTTGTACGCCTTGGCAACCTTTCCAAAGTGTTAAGTTAGAACCCGCCAAGTCAGCAGAACCACCCAATAACTCAGGAAGTAATGGACCAAAGGCCTGTAAGGTATTTTGGCTTGCTTTACGCGTTGCAATGGTTTCTGCTTTTGCGTTGGTTTCAGCAATAAATGCATCTGCCTGTGCAGCAAATTCAGCAGGTAAATCACCATTGATGCGACGTAATAATTCAGCCGCTTCAGTTGGATATTTTGCTTGGTATTGCGCGAACAATTCATTCCAAGCTGCTTCAGAGGTTTGACCTTTTGCTTTTGCATCCCAAGCTGCATATACATCTTCTGGGATAACAAATGAATCTTCTTTCCAGCCTAATGCTTCACGGGTTAAAACGATTTCGTCTTTACCCAATGGTGCACCGTGGCAATCTTCTTTACCTTGTTTATTTGGTGAACCTAGACCAATAATCGTTTTACAGATGATGATCGTTGGTTTATTGGTTTCAGCTTTCGCTTCAACAGTTGCTTGGCGAATTGCAGCGGCATCATGACCATCTGCACGAAGAACTTGCCAACCATACGCTTTGAAACGCTGTTCAGTATCATCGCTGAACCAACCTTCAACTTCACCATCAATCGAAATACCATTGTCGTCATAGTACGCAACAAGTTTACCAAGACCCAAAGTACCTGCAAGTGAACATACTTCGTGAGAAATACCTTCCATCAAACAGCCATCACCTAAAAAACAGTAAGTGAAGTGGTCAACAACATTCAAACCGTCTTTGTTGAACTGAGCTGCTAAAGTTTTTTCAGCTAAAGCGAAACCAACCGCATTGGCAATACCCTGACCCAATGGACCTGTTGTAGTTTCGATACCAGGCGCATAACCATATTCAGGGTGGCCCGGTGTTTTAGAGTGTAATTGACGGAATTGTTTTAAATCTTCAATAGATAAATCATAACCAGTCAAATGCAATAATGCATATTGCAACATTGAACCATGGCCATTCGACAATACGAAACGGTCACGGTTCGCCCATTGTGGGTTGCTTGGGTTATGATTTAAAAATTCACGCCAAACAACATCAGCGATATCTGCCATCCCCATTGGTGCACCTGGATGCCCTGAGTTTGCTTGTTGCACAGCATCCATTGCCAAGACACGAATTGCGTTTGCAATACGACGTTCATTTAAAGGGGTTGTCATAAGTCAGAATCCGATTAAATCAAATAAGATGAGAGAAGATGAGAAATCATCTTTCAAAAACTGAGACTATTGTCTTAAAAAAACGACAGTGGGTAAAGTGCAATACACGATATTTCTTATTTTTCCCGCATTCATTTGGCATTATCTGTGTAAATGTTCAAGTGATAAACAGAACACACAACAGAATGATAATAATTAGAACATCAAATTACAGATTTATTCATATCAAAATCACTAAATATCACTTTTGCTGATACTCATATCAATAAAAACATCATGAAAATGAAATAAATTCATGCTTTTTAGTCAGCTTGTGCTAGTCCTATCCGCCAAGTCGATGTAACATACTCTGTCTTTTTGAAAATACCAATGATAGGACGTTCATGCGCGAGTATGCTGTTTTTACTTCAGAATCTGTAAGCGAAGGTCATCCAGATAAAATGGCTGACCAAATTAGCGATGCAATTTTAGATGCAATCCTAAAAGAAGACCCGTATGCGCGTGTCGCTTGTGAAACATTAGTAAAAACAGGTGCGGTTGTTCTTGCTGGTGAAATCACAACAACAGCAAATGTGGACTTCGAAGCGATTGTACGTCAAACCGTAAATGGAATCGGCTACCACCATTCTGATTTAGGTTTTGATGGTTCGACTTGTGCCGTGATCAACATGATCGGTAAACAATCTCCTGAGATTGCACAAGGTGTTGACCGCCAAAAGCCAGAAGATCAAGGTGCAGGTGACCAAGGTCTTATGTTTGGTTATGCAAGCCGTGAGACAGATGTACTCATGCCTGCTCCAATCTCTTATGCACACCGCTTAATGGAGCGTCAAGCAGAATTACGCCGTTCAGGTGCATTACCTTGGTTACGCCCAGATGCGAAAAGCCAAGTGACTTTTGCTTATGAAAATGGCAAACCAGTTCGTTTAGATGCAGTTGTATTATCAACTCAACACGATCCTGAAATCTCTCAAATTCAGCTTAAAGAAGCGATTATTGAAGAGATTGTTAAGCCAATCATCCCTGCCGAAATGTTCCATGCTGGTACTAAATTCCACATCAACCCAACAGGTATGTTTGTAATTGGCGGCCCTGTAGGTGACTGTGGTTTAACAGGCCGTAAAATTATTGTCGATACTTATGGCGGGATGGCACGCCATGGTGGTGGTGCTTTCTCTGGTAAAGATCCATCGAAAGTAGACCGCTCTGCTGCATATGCCGGTCGTTATGTGGCAAAAAATATTGTTGCTGCTGGTTTAGCAGATAAATGCGAAATCCAAGTGAGTTATGCAATCGGTGTTGCTGAACCAACGTCAATTTCTATTAATACGTTCAATACTGGTAAAGTATCAGACGAGTTAATTATTCAATTGGTGCGCGAACACTTTGACTTACGCCCATATGGTATTACTCGTATGCTGAACCTGATCCAACCGATGTATAAGCAAACTGCAGCTTATGGTCACTTTGGTCGTGAAGGTTCTGATTCTGCATTCACGTGGGAAAAAACTGATAAAGTTGAAATCCTTAAAGATGCTGCTGGATTGTAATCCACACTGCTCTTTCATAAAAAAGCTCGCATTTGCGAGCTTTTTTATTACCCCTAACATCATTTATTCGAATTGGTATTATCTTGCTTAAACATTTCAAAGAGTGAATTGCTTTGAACTGGCTGATCTTCTTGATGATGTTGCGTATACAAATGTGCAAGCTTAATGACTACGACAACTGCCAGACATGCCGCCACACAGAACATCCACATGCCATACGGACTGCGGATATGATGAGAGCCACAGTGTGGGCACTCTTTATCAGTTGATGCAACAACCTTGTCACAACATGCACAATGATATTGATATAACATCATTAATTCCTCCTACCACTTATTTTTTATTTTCTTTTTACAACAATTTCATATGTCGCACTTTTATCCTATGAAAAAAAAACCAAGAATTCAATCTAGTTTTCTGACCTACCCATTCAAATTAACAATTTTTTATGACAATTTGATTAGAATTTTGATTTTAAGCAAATCTTTAAGTGCTTAATATTATTTTGATCTTTCACGTAATTTGATAAAATAAACTTTTGCATGTTATGGAATACAGCATGACTCAATTAATTAATAAAGGTGGATTTCGCGAACGGGCAAATCGCAGTCGAAAGTATAAACAATCAGAAAATGAGGTTACGACGCTGCAACCGAGCCATTACCAACCACAAAGTAAGGAAGCCAACTTAGCTGCTACGTCCGAACCCACACAGAATCTTCAAGACCCAAAAGATAAGCCATAAAAAAGCACACTTGATCAAGTGTGCTTTTTGAAGCAAATTAAAATCAATTCACATCTTTAAATTCAATTTTCTTCTGATCAGGTTTTACTTCACGTGCTTCACCATCAATAATGGTTGAATCACGATACTGACCACCACCTTGTTGATTCTGCATATCCTGCATCTGACGCATCAAATCAGCAAATGGATTCGGGCCTGCAGCACCACCGCCCATACCACCCATCATTTTATCCATCATGGCTTGCTGACGCTTGGCCATGGTTTTCATCAATGCATTGCGAAACGCCGTTTGAACAGGTGGAATTAAAACCAATACAGCCAATACATCAGAAATTAAACCAGGAACCATCAATAGAAAACCAGACATCGCCAGTGCTAATTTCTTGGTGACTGCTGGATCACCACCTAATTGGCCTGTCATCTGCATTTGCTGCAATTGAGGCATAATACCCGATGTACTTGAACGAACCATATTCAGGCCAATGAAGAATGCGATAATGAACCAGAAAAAGACATACCACATACTTCCAACGAGGTCACCCACGCCAATCCAGACTAAAACTTCAGCAATTGTGCCAAATACCACGATAAGAAGTAGATTCATGTCAAATCTCGAAAATTAAAACCTTGTGCAATCTTGAACAATCAATCCTGACACAACAAATAAAATAAACTCAATAAACTAATTGATGGGTACATTTCTCAATTTATCAAGTCCAATGTGATAGCTTGTATAAAAAAGCTCCCAATTAAATTTGATCTAATTGAGAGCCTAAACAGCCTTTAATGATTAACCACACGTTGCTTGAGTAATCTTCTTAGACTGAGGGTCAATCGTTACCGTCACACGATTTTCACGATAATCCATGGTGACAGGCTGGTTTGGTCCAACACTGCGAACAATCTCTGATTTGGTTTTCTGTTTGATTTGATCTTCGCTTAATCCAGACTGACCAATGAGCTTCGTCGCTTCATCTGCCAGGCATTTCGGCTGGTTTGCGCGGAATAACTCCCACTCTTCGACCACTTGACCATTGGGTAACTTACAGTATCCAACCTGACCATTGGCTTCATTTTTAATTTCTAACTGACCACCCTGCTCTACACAATATTTGCTCGCAGGGTTTGCCATACCAATTTTTGGTGGCGTCATCTCTTTATTTGGTGTTGCTGAACACGCTGCCAATGAGGCTACAATTGCACCTAAAAGTAAGATCTTTTTCATGATTTGAATTCTGATAAAGTAAAAAGCAAAGATAACAAAATAGTTTAGATTATTATGTCTATGATTTGAAACAGGAAGCAAACCGATACACTCTAATTTATAATTTTTTAAAAGTACTCACAAACCTATTAAATACATTCATTTTCGGTTTGTTTATCAGACTACCATATTGTTTATCTGTTATCCGCCTTAAGCGGTATTTCATCTCCTGAGCTATTTCTTCATTTTCGCTTTGTGCATGCTGCCTTATTAAAGCGATCGCTTCTTCAGTGCCAATATCTGCCAAGGCATGACTAAACCATTTTGTGATGACCCCATCATCAGAAGCCGTATATTCAAACCGCTTAAAACCCTGCTCAAGAACTTTTGCAATACTAGCCACACTTGATGGATGGGCAAGATCTTGCAGCTCTTTTGTTATCATTTGATGCTGGTAATGCCCATCTAACAATAACAAATGATTTAAAACCGAAACCTTGATCTCTTGATTTTCTATCTTAAATGCCAAATCAGCCACAAACTCAAGCATATCGGTATCACTTTGATGAACGCCACGCTCAAACATTTCCATCAAATAAGTGAATTTATTTTCATCAGCAATATTCACACTCCCCCAGAATGCATCTACTTTTGCATAATAATCCAAAACCGAATCTCCCTTTAAAATACTCATCTCGATTACTGAATAACAATAAACTCCAATCGAATCGCCTCATCGACCAAGTAATGCTCTTTAATGAGATAAAAATAAGGTCGAGTATGGATCCACTCATCCATTTCCATAATGGCCTGCGTGTACCCCGTCGCCGCTGAAAAATCTTTAACTTGTATAACATCCATGGACTTCATCCTTTTTATTTAGCCTAACATATTATATTTATTCATATATAGAATAAAATACAGCCTAATCAGTCAGTTGTCATAGCTTTCGATCAGGCCATGCTTTATACAACTTTTTTCATTAGAGACTAGAAAAAATGTCTCATATTGAAGAGACATTTTTTCCAAATAAGAACGCAGATTAGAACGATACCATTTTTCCAGGATTCAGCATTCCTGTTATACCATACCACCCTTTAGACATTGGGATCGCTAGCGGAGCCAATAAACGACCAAATAAGATATCGCTGTGCTGAATTTTGGTGAGCATTGCATAATCTGCATTTGCACCAGAAAAATCGTCTGCAATTGCTTTTCCAATTCGTACCGTTTGCGCCACACCATGTCCACTCCAACCATGTACTGCATAAATTGGATACTTATTTCCAAACTTACGGTTATCTGTCGCGCCATTCATGGTCAAATCACTGACCCCACTCCAACAGAAATCCATCTCAACAGTCTCCAGTTGAGGGAAAACTTTGTGAATACGCCCAAGCAAGTACTGATTCATCTTAGCAGCAGACCAACTTGTTCCTGTTCCTTGCCCACCGAATAGCAAACGATTTTTGGAAACTCCACGATAGTAATCAATCTGTAATTGCGTGTCATAAACAGGATGGTCTTGTGGCAACAAATCTATTAATGGCAGTTGTAAAGGTGCAGTAACGGCAATGTAGGTATGAAATGGGATGGCTGTTTGCTTCTTCTCTGGAAGTAGTTTAAATGCATTATGATGTACTGCAATGACCACACTTTTACGTGCTTTTATTATACCCGATGCTGTCTGTACATAAACACCATCAGCTTGCTCAGTGATTGATAACACTTCCGTTTGTTCAAACACCTGCCCGCCATTCTGGCAGAAGCCGTGTACTAAGGCGCGGTTAAGTGCCAGTGGATGAATATGGCCACCTAAGTCATCAACCAAGCCACCCTTATAAAGATCAGATTTGATTAAAGCCTTAAGTTCGTATTCACCAACAACCTGTGTATGATCTTCGCCCAAATACTTCCGAGCATCTGCACCTTGAGTCAAAGCAATCAAATGTCCTTCATGTACAGCAGCGGTAATATGTCCACGTTTACGTGCTAAGTTAACAGCATATTTTTCTGCGATATGATCAATTAAAGACATCGCTTCTGTCGACGTAAAATGCCAAAGTTTTTTAGCATCTTCATAGCTAAAGCGCTTAATCATCTCCTCGGCTTCCCAACGGGCTAAGCCAGGCGTAAGCTGCCCTCCATTTCGGCCTGAAGCAGCTGAACCAATTCGGTTCTTTTCAACCAAAATGGTATCCACACCTTGTTCAGCCAAATGCAATGCCGCTGAAGCACCCAATAATCCGCCACCGATCACAACGACATCACAGGTTTGATCCGAATTGAGCGCATCAAAACAATGCCAATCCGCTAAGGAACTTTCATAATAGTTTGCAGGATGATCAAACTGACCATGTTTCGGATTTACCCAGCTCCACTCATTCGAATTTTTATATGCTTTACTTTCTTTAAAAACAACATCATCTAAATGCGCTGGCTTGTTTATACCGCTATACATTTGTAATTCACCTAAAACAATTTCTTACTGATTAATTGCTATAGTTTATCGCAAAAAAAATGAGCAATAAAACCAGAATCTTTCAATATTTTTGATAGGTTATTTACCTAAATCTTTCTATTTATTGTTTTATAAATCTAGCCAACAATGAAATACACCAAAGTCGAAATAAAACTGAGGAGTGAGCATTAAAAAAGCACCCGAAGGTGCTTTTCTTTCTTATAGGCTGGTTGCAATCAAGACGACAAAGCTGAATAACAACGTCCCTAAAGATCTTTTACAATGTACATGAACTTCTTGCTCAAACCCTTGAGCATACGGCTCCAAGTTTTCCATAACTTTAACGCTCATTAAATGTACCACACTTGTTAATTTGCCTAATAAATTAACAAGAATAAATTAGCAAAAAGTCTTATATCTGACTAGTGCAATTTTTCAACCAGATGGTTAATTTATGACAAAAAGTGACAGTTTATTTAAAAAATTTAAAAATAAACCGAATTATGTAAAGGAACGTATGCTCAAAAGATTGCCATAAAAAAAGCCCATCAATCGTGAGCTTTTTTTATTTACTGATCTAAGATTATTGGATCACAGTAATTTGGGTTGCTTGAGGTCCTTTCTTACCTTCACCTAAAATAAATGAAACGCGTTGACCTTCTTTTAGAACTTTGAAGCCAGAGCTTTGAATTTCACTGAAATGAGCAAAAACATCTTGTCCAGAATCTGCATGAATAAAGCCAAAACCTTTAGTTTCGTTAAACCACTTAACAGTACCAGTAACTGTATCAGACATATACTTAAACCTATATTTAAAAAATTGGGGCGCTTAGCAGCGAGCAACTTGGAATCATAAACTTTGAAAGGAAATCTGATAAAACGAAAGGTTTGTCTAAAACTACGAGATCAAAGATTTTCTGAATCAACAGTGTTATTCTTCTAGTCAGTTTTACTATACACGACTTTACATTTTTCACGCAATCTCTATCTTTTACAGCTGGCTTAAATGATGTTTTTAAGCATGCATTTCTGCAAAACCGAGTAAAGATTAATATTTTTTTATTTTAATATTCATATAGTTAAAAAACTTCATTTTATTTAACATTCAAAATTCTGCTTTTTATATAAATTTTTAACATATTATTTCATTTCCATATGCTCACAAATATCCATCATTCATGAGCATTTTTTAAGGTACAAAAAAAGCCCACAGAGTGTGAGCTTTTTTTTCACTGGTCTAAAGTAATTAGATAACAGTAATTAGAGTTGCTTGTGGTCCTTTTTTACCTTGACCAAGAACAAACGAAACGCGTTGGCCTTCATTCAATACTTTGAAGCCCTTGCTTTGGATTTCGCTGAAATGAGCAAAAACGTCTTCGCCAGAGTCAGCTTGAATAAAACCAAAACCTTTAGTTTCGTTGAACCACTTAACAGTACCAGTAACTGTATCAGACATACCTTTAAACCTTTTAAACTTTGTTCATTTATGAATTAAACCATAACTTTTACATTATGATTTAATACAATCTATCTGTATTAAATAGATACTACAAGTATGTAAACCATTTATGTCAATCGATAAAGTTGATTAACATCGGTATAGAAACTTTTCCCGTCTAGATTAAAGTCAATTTCCTGACCCGATTCCAACAGTACTTTCTTTCCTACTTCCACCCATTTAAAGCCGTTCAACGTGTTTTGCTGACGCTTTAAAGGGATGATTTGCACACAAATCTCATTGCCATTTATGGCTTTGGCTACACGCCATTCATTAATAATTTTCAACACAAAATCACTCATTCCTGAGCTCAAGTGATCGATTTGGATTTACTATAACGCTAGATTAATTGAGAGAGGATAACTACAATTCTAGAATCTAATAATTTTTAGCTTTCTTTAGGGTTATTTCAGCTAACTTTTTGCTGTCTAATTTCTTAAGTAGACAACAATTCAATAATCACAGAGCTAATATTCAATTAACTTTTAAAGTGGTAGCGGGAGCTGGATTTGAACCAACGACCTTCGGGTTATGAGCCCGACGAGCTACCAGACTGCTCCATCCCGCATCAACATTTGATCATCACATCTGATCAATGAGATGCTTTATACGCCCATCTCCCCCACAATGCAAATTTTTTTTAGAAAAATCACATAATTTCCTTCTTAATGCCTAAATTAAGTACAAATCGATCATTTTTACGACTTTTCCATACTCCTATAGATTGCACTCAGATCATGCTTCAATTTTAATTTTTTTAAGTGTGATTTAATGAATCGTTCAATAAATCAACTATTTTCTTATAATTCAAAATACTACAAAAAAATTATGCAGTAAAAAGTCCATTATGTAACAATATTGCCAATCTTTTATTTTTATAGTGCTTCATGTCATTAATTATTGGTATTGACCCTGGTTCACGCTTAACAGGTTATGGAATTATCGAAAAAGATGGCAATAAGCTGCGGTTTGTTGATGCAGGAACCATTCGTACTGAAACTCAAGGTATGCCTGAACGTTTAAAACGTATTTTTGCGGGTGTCGAACGGATTGTTAAATTTCATGGCCCAACGGAAGCAGCAGTCGAGCAAGTGTTTATGGCACAAAACCCCGATTCGGCTTTAAAACTTGGTCAGGCGCGCGGTGCAGCAATTGCGGCCTTGGTCAATTTAGACTTACAGGTTGCAGAATACACCGCTCGCCAGATTAAACAGTCAGTTGTCGGTTACGGTGCTGCAGATAAAGAACAAGTTCAAATGATGGTGATGCGTCTACTCAATTTGACCATTAAGCCACAGTCCGATGCCGCCGATGCCCTTGCCGCTGCAATTTGTCATGCCCATGCTTCTGGTAGTATGAGCAAAATGGCCGTGCTCAATGCTTTAGGGGGTATGGCTCGTGGGCGCAGTCGTGCGAGTACCAGACGCCGTTAATCGTTTTGATTCACCACGACATAAATCATTTTCCCCATATCATGTGCTTGCAATCCTCGCATACCCTTCTTAGCCAGCAGATCACCTGCCTGCGCATGTAAGCTGACGATCTCATGCAAAGCAATCTGTTGATGAAATTGAGCTTTTAAACTGGCAATCATGCCTGCCAGTACATCTCCCATTCCACCAGTACCCATGCCCGCATTACCTTGTGTACAGATAAATAATTGCTCTTCTAAAATTAAACTACCTGCGCCTTTTAACACCCACCGTCCAGCATATTTTTGTTGTAACTGATAAATTGCAGCGATACGGTCGTGTTCTATATCCGCAGCTGTACACCCCAAGAGTGTTGCGGCCTCACCTGAATGTGGCGTTGCATAGAGATGCTGGTTTAATTGTTGCGGATGCTTGGCCAGAAACCACAAGCCATCGGCATCAAGCACAACCTCTAAATGAGAGTTTTGCTTGAGTAAATCAAGCCATTGCAAATATATCTGCTCTGCCCATTCATCTCTTCCTAAGCCCATCCCAAAACAGACTGCATCCACCTGTGTTAATAGCTGTTGAATGGTTTGTTGATCTAAAGCATTAATGTCTCGCACCATAATATTTGGTGAACGTGCCAAAATGGCCTGATGATGTTTAGCATGACAGATCACACTGACTTTGCCTGCCCCTGCATGAAACGCAGCTTCAGCAGCCATAATGACTGCACCTCCCATATCGGCATGTCCACCTACAACCAATACATGACCATAGCTGCCTTTATGCCCAAAAGCTTGACGCTTGGGTAATGCGATTTTTTCGGGTGACAGATAGGCAAGTGGTTTTAACTCTGGGTCAACAGGAATCAAACTCAGCAAATGTAGTTTTCCCACATATTGCTTAGCTTGACCCGTAAACAAACCTGCTTTATAGCCCAGAATGGTAAAGGTTTGATCGGCTTGTACCGCACACGGCAACGTTTGTCCTGTATTGGCCTGTAAGCCACTCGGGATATCGATTGATACTTTTAAACCAGTTTGCAAATTATAAAGTTGGATAATCTCTTGCCACTTTTGATCAAGTGCTCGATTGAGACCAATGCCAAATAAAGCATCAATATGACAATCAAAAATGGGAAGTTCTTGATGAACTGCGCTTTCTGACAACAGATAATCAATACTTTGAATATCGACTTGAAAAGACTGCGCATAATCAGCTGCTTGTTTTAAATCTACTGATTGACCGAGTTCAGATGCAAATACAGTGATGTTAAATCCCTGTTGCTTCAGAAATGCAGCAATATAATAGCCATCGCCAGCATTATTGCCTTGTCCGCACCAAACTGCGATCTTTTGAATCTTATTTTGCTGAAATTGTTGCATTAACTGTTGTGTAATTGTCCAAGCCGCTTGCTGCATGAGCCCTAAAGATGAATTTTGCTGAGCAAACCAACGCTGCTCCCATGCTTGGATACTTTGGCTATGGTAAACTACAGCTTGCATGTTTTTTTCCTTATTCTCGTTTTATGGCTTCAAGCACACCATCTCAAACACAGTCACAGAAAATGCCTGATAAAATCAAGTTACTACAACTTGACCCGCAAGCATTAAAAGACTGGATCAAAGCACAGGCTTTAGACTTGGGCTTTGCTGATTGTGTCATTGCCAAACCAGATGCTCAAGATCAAATGCCGCGTTTTAAGGAATATTTAGAACGTGGTTATCATGCAGATATGCACTATTTAGAAGAAAACTTGGAAAAACGCGCTGATCCAACCTTGCTCGTTCCTGGCACAAAAAGCATTATTTGTGTGCGTATGAACTATCTTGTGGCATCACCGAAGCCCCGTTATGTACCATTTGAACCCAACTCGGCCATTATTGCGCGCTATGCACGTGGTCGTGACTATCATAAAGTCATGCGTGGACGCTTAAAGACTTTAGCGACTCGTATTAAAGAAAAAGTGGGCGATTTTGAATCACGCCCTTTTGCTGATTCAGCCCCAATCTTTGAAAAATCATTGGCTGAAAGTGCGGGTATGGGGTGGACGGGTAAACACACCTTATTGATTCATAAAAAATCAGGTTCTTTTTTCGTTTTAGGTGAACTGTTCACCTCTCTTGATCTGCCCTTTGATCAGCCTGCTAGCGCGCATTGTGGGTCATGTACAGCCTGTATCGACATTTGCCCCACCCAGGCAATTGTTGAACCTTATATGTTAGATGCCAGAAAGTGTATTGCATACTTAACCATTGAATATAAAGGCATCATTCCTGAAGAGTTACGTTCAGGTATCGGCAACCGCATCTTTGGCTGTGATGATTGTCAGTTGATTTGTCCTTGGAATAGCTTTGCTAAAAAGGCTTCAATTCCAGACTTTGACCCAAGACATAACTTAGATGACATCAGCTTGCTAGAGATTTGGCAATGGGATGAGGCAACGTTCTTAGCCAATACAGAGGGTAGCCCAATCCGCCGTACAGGCTACCAATCCTTTAAGCGTAATATTGCAATCGGTCTAGGAAATGCTCCATACTCAGCCGAGATCGTAACGCAATTGCAAGATGCAAAAACGCTGCACGATGAGATCGTCAATGTACATATTGATTGGGCAATTCAACAGCAATTGCAGCAAATAAAAGTACACTGAATAGAAAAATGATGTTTTTTGCCCTTTGGCTTTGGCACGATTTCTGTATGATGAATCTCAATGTCTGTAATCAATCATCATGGATATAACAATGACTTTACGTAATGACTGGACTCGTGATGAAATCCAAGCTTTATATGACCAACCTTTTCTAGACTTAGTATTTGAAGCACAAGGCGTTCACCGTCAGCACTTCCAAGCGAATTCGGTTCAGGTCAGCACACTACTTTCAATCAAAACAGGTAAATGTCCTGAAGATTGTAAGTATTGTTCACAATCTGCTCGTTACGACTCTAAGTTAGAAGCAGAAAAGCGTATAGCCGTTGATAAAGTTATTCGTGAAGCACTTGCAGCAAAAGAATCTGGTTCATCACGTTTCTGTATGGGCGCTGCTTGGCGTAACCCGCATGAACGTGATATGCCTTATGTATTAGAAATGGTGCGTGAAGTAAAAGCACTCGGTCTAGAAACTTGTATGACTTTAGGGATGTTAAACCAATCTCAAGCTGAACGTTTAAAAGATGCAGGTTTAGACTATTACAACCATAACCTTGATACATCTCGTGAATACTATTCACATATCATCAGCACTCGTACTTTCGATGACCGTCTTGATACTTTAGATCATGTTCGCCAAGCGGGCATGAAAGTATGCAGCGGCGGTATTGTGGGATTAGGTGAAAGTCGTAATGACCGCATCGGCTTATTACATGAACTTGCGACTATGCCAGTGCATCCAGAATCAGTACCGATTAACATGCTGGTTCCAATCGAAGGAACACCTTTGGCAAATGTTGAAAAATTAGATGTGACTGAATGGATTCGCACGATTGCAGTCGCACGTATCATTATGCCTCATAGTTATATTCGTCTTTCAGCCGGTCGCGAGTCTTTAAGTGACTCAGACCAAGCGCTTGCCTTTATGGCGGGTGCAAATTCACTCTTCTCTGGTGAAAAATTACTTACGACGCCAAATGCAGGTGAAGGTAAGGATCAGGTCTTATTTGCCAAATTAGGATTGACTGCAGAAAAACCAAAACCGTCGGTTGCAGAACTCTCTGTCGATGCCATGAGTGCATAAACAAAAAAAGCCTTGTCATCTGACAAGGCTTTTTTAGATATGATTAAATTGATGTCACCAAAATGCCATACTTGGCATTTAAAAACATTCCAACACGGATGATATCAACCCCTGCTGCATGTGTGACTGACAATTCTTGGCTATGTACATCAAAATGAAACGAATCAAAAATGTCTTGATGCTGCATTAACCATAGAATGGTGTCAGTGATACGTTCATCTACCGTATAGGTTTCTGACTTAAAGTCCTTATCCATAGTGCTATGTATATTTTCAACTGATCAGTCCATCATAACGGATCAATGACATTAACGCAGCCTGTTAAAAAAACACTTAGTAAAGGACATTACTTACTAAGTGCATAAACTCTGAAAATATTTAAATGCTTAAGCTGCTTGCGGACTAACGATCACTTGACCTGCTTTTAAGCTTGCCACAGCCTTGAGATTAAACTCCAAGGTTAATACATGATTGTCTAAATGTACGTGATAAGACTGAATCAATGACTGCTGGCCCTCATCCGTTTCAAGTACATATTCATCTGCGATATTTAAAATACCTTCTAGATTGGTGGTACTTGAGGCACGATCATGACTGAATAAATCATAGATCGTTTGCAAATTAAAGCTTGTCTGCTGCTCCGTAGGATGGCTTTTTAAATAACTCTCTAGGAATAAGACAAACTTGTGTGCAAAGAAATAATAGTTCGGTTTGTGGGTATAAAGCATGTTCATTGAAAGCTCCTTTACGGTGTTTTTTTCATCTAATCATGACTAAAAAAGTAAGGATTGAACCTTAAAAGATTCTTAAAAGAACGTTGAGCTTTTTGTTAAGATGGCTAATAAGCGCTCTAAAAACTTGATTATTCATCTAAATTATTTTTTTCTATTTTGTTAAGCAAATCACATAAAAATATAGAATTTGTGTACTTTTGATCAAAAAACAACCAAAAAGCCTATTTTTTATAAAAGGAAAAAACAATCAGTCTTAAGCAATATTAAACAAACCGACTGGTAAAATAAGTTTTATCAAAAATAAAAGTTCCTCATATCAATAACTTATTTATGATCGGAAATTTAGATCAAAAACCATAACAAAAGTGTGATGCAGTTTGCAATTTCAATACCTACTGATATATATTTCGCACATTACTTGTTCAGCGCAAATATTCAACTGAGAAGTAATTTTAATTCAAACTTTTAGCCGATGTGTTCGAGAAATTATTATGAAAAAACTTGCTTTGATCGCTGCTCTTTCAGTTGTAGGTATCGCTAACGCTCAAGCTGCTGACGGAACGATTACAATTAATGGTCTAGTAACAGACAAAACTTGTGACATCGTGACTCCAGCTGGTAAAGACTTTACTGTAACGCTTCCAACTGTTTCTAAACAAACTCTTGCTAATGCAGGTGATGTTGCTGGTCGTACACCATTCCAAATTAACTTAGGTAACTGTTCAGAAGGTAAAGTTGCAACTTACTTCGAACCAGGTGCTACTGTTGATTTCAATACTGGCCGTTTACTTAACCAAAACGCTGGTGGTGCTAAAAACGTTGATGTTCAATTATTAGGTAACAACAACCAAGTAATCCCAGTTCTTGCTGCTGGTAGCAATGGTGCTCAAGCGAACTCTCAATGGGTTGACGTTGTAGAAGGCGGTACTGCTGACCTTAACTACTATGCTGAATACTATGCAACTGGTGCTTCTACTGCTGGTGAAGTAAACACTTCAGTTCAGTACACTATTATTTATCAATAATCTATTGATAAACTATGCGAATTTCTAGGTCACTAGAAATTCGCAGTTGTAAACTTCACGCAATCATAGAGTAAATTTAAATGGCACTGAACGGTTACAATTTTTTGCTTGGTTTAACGATGTCATCGGCATTAATCGCAAGTCAAACACATGCAGAAATTATCTTGCATGGTACTCGCGTTATTTATCCATCTGATGCTCGTGAAGTAACTTTGCAAGTGAGTAACAATGGTTCTAAACCCTCTTTGGTTCAGGCATGGATTGATGAAGGTGATGCTAAAAGCACACCCGACCAGTCTAAAGTTCCATTCATGATTACCCCGCCGATTTCGCGTGTAGATCCAACGAAGAGCCAATCTCTTCGTATTACTGCATTACCCAATGCAGCTCAGTTAGATCAAAAACAAGAAACTGTTTTTTGGCTGAACGTTTTGGATATTCCACCAAGACCAACAGCAAATAGCAAAGACGCTGCGCCTGATAATTTTTTACAGCTTGCTATCCGTTCACGCATTAAATTTTTCTATCGTCCAGCAAGCATTAAAACTGATGCCAATCTCGCTGGTGAAAAATTGCAATGGGTTAAAAGTGGACAAACGCTTATTGTAAAAAATCCAACGCCGTTTCACGTCACCATGACTGCGGTTTATCAACAAAATGCAGGAAAGCCAGTTGACCTACTGCCTAAAGGTCTAATGCTGTCACCTTTTTCAGAGGACAAAATCCAATTGAAAACAGGTAGTACTGAGAAGTTGAGCTATGTAAGCATCAACGATTACGGTGGTCGTATCGAACACCAGATCAAGCTTCAATAACAAACAACTTTATTTCAAATCAATAAATGATTTTGTACCTATCATTGAATAGGCGAACGGATTATGTCAAAGAAAAATGCAACAGCTAAATTCTTGAAGCGTCGTATATGTTATTACCTTACTTCTGGGGTGATCACAGTGACGATGCCTATGGCTGTTTATGCAGTAGAACAGACAGCAGAACAAGCCCCACCAATGGAAGCAGAATTTGACTCTGTTTTCTTAATCGGTGATGCACAAAAAGTAGATATTTCTCGTTTTAAATATGGCAACCCTGTTTTACCAGGTGAATATAACGTTGACGTTTATATCAATGGGAACTGGTTTGGTAAAAGAAGAATGATGTTCCGTTCGGCGGAACAAAATAAAAATGCCTTCACCTGCTTCACCTCAAGCTCATTACTTGAATACGGCGTAAAACAAGACGTTCTTGTGAACCGTACCGAGTCAAATGCGCCAAATGCATGTTACAAAATCGAAGAGTGGATCGAAAACGCTTATTATGATTTCGATACTTCACGTTTGCGTGTTGATATTTCGATTCCACAAATTGCATTGCAAAAAAATGCACAAGGCTATGTTGACCCAAGTATCTGGGATCGCGGTGTTAATGCTGGATTCTTATCTTATAGCGGTAGTGCCTATAAAACCTTTAACCGCTTAAATGAAAACAAAGAAACAACCAATGCCTTTATGGCAATCACAGCAGGTGCAAACATTGCGGGTTGGCAACTTCGTCATAACGGCCAATGGCAATGGCAAGATGGCGCGCAAAGCGAACTCGATTCAAACAACAACAAAAAATCGAACTACGAGTCGACAAGCACCTATTTACAACGTGCTTTCCCGCAGTATCGTGGGGTCTTGACCTTAGGTGATAGTTTTACCAATGGTGAATTATTTGACTCATTTGGCTACCGTGGTTTGGATTTTTCTAGCGATGACCGCATGCTACCAAATAGTATGCTGGGTTACGCACCGCGTATTCGTGGTAATGCCAAAACCAACGCTAAAGTTGAGGTTCGCCAACAAGGTCAGTTAATTTATCAAACCACGGTAGCGCCGGGTAGTTTTGAAATTAATGACCTCTACCCTACGGGTTTTGGTGGTGAGCTTGAAGTTTCGATTATTGAATCAAATGGCGAAATTCAAAAACTTGCTGTTCCTTATGCTTCGGTAGTACAAATGCTACGTCCTGGACTGAGCCGTTACTCAGTTACAGCCGGTGAATTCCGTGACCGCGATATTGATCTAACGCCTTGGGTAACACAGGGTAAATATCAACGTGGTCTGAATAACTATTTGACTGGTTATACAGGCTTTCAATTAGCAGAAGACTATAGTGCTTTACTATTAGGTGCGGCAGTTGCAACGCCTATTGGCGCAGTGTCTTTTGATATTACCCAATCCAATACTGATTTTGACAAGCAAGGGTCGCAATCAGGACAAAGTTTCCGTCTCAGTTATAGCAAACTTATTTCGCCGACCAATACCAACTTAACCTTGGCAGCGTATCGCTATTCGACAGAGAATTATTATAAGTTGCGTGATGCCCTGCTCATTCGTGACCTTGAAGATAAAGGTGTAAATACCTTTGCCGTCGGTAAGCAGCGTAGTGAATTCCAAATTACACTAAACCAAGGCTTACCTGAGGGTTGGGGTAATATTTACATGGTTGGTTCTTGGAATGATTACTGGAACCGTAACGAAACCAGTCGTCAATACCAAGTCGGTTATAGTAATAACTATCAAGGTTTAACCTATGGCCTTTCTGCGACTAATCGTCAGATCGAATATGGATCAAACAACCAGACTCGCGATACTGAATATTTGATGACGCTCTCTTTCCCAATTAATTTCAGAAAGAGTTCTGCCAATATTAATGCAACTGCTTCTCAAGACAGTCGTACTGTCGGTATGAGTGGTATGGTCGGTGATCGTTTCAACTACGGTGCATCGGTATCTCATCAAGATAGACAGAATCCAAGCTTCAACGTTAACAGCCGTTATCGTACTAACTTTGCAACTGTGGGCGGCTCTTATAGCGTTGCCGATTCATATCAGCAAGCGATGCTCAGTGTCAGCGGTAGTATTGTTGCACATGATAAAGGCATCTTGTTTGGTCCTGAACAAGGTCAAACCATGGTACTGGTCTATGCGCCAGATGCTGCTGGTGCCAAAGTTAACAATACTGTTGGGCTCAGTGTAAATAAATCTGGTTATGCTGTGATCCCTTATGTAACACCATACCGTTTAAATGACATCACACTTGACCCACAAGAAATGTCGACCAATGTTGAATTGGAAGAAACCAGCCAACGTATTGCTCCTTTTGCTGGTGCGATTGCTAAAGTTGATTTCTCAACCAAGAAAGGCTATGCCATTTACATCAACACCAAAACAGCCGCAGGTGGAAGCTTACCATTCGCTGCACAAGTATTTAATACTAAAGATGAATCAGTTGGTATTGTTGCGCAAGGCAGTATGGTGTATTTACGTACACAAGAGCCAAAAGGTGATTTGTATGTAAAATGGGGTGAAGAAGCCAATGAACAGTGCCACTTCAGTTATGATGTTACAGCACAAATTTCTAACGATCAGCAAAGCATGATCATGACTGAGGCCGTATGCAAATGAAAAAATTACTTTTAAGCAGTGCTTTAATTGCGGCAGGCTTTGGTGTTAATACAGCAGCTCAAGCAGCTTGTTCAACGAGCTCAGGCTTCACCACTATTGATGTCTCTATGCAAGTTGGACGTGTCGTGGTTCGACCAAGTGACCCTGTTGGTAAAGTCTTGGTTAAATCTCTTTTCGAGATTCGGCCCAACAAAGACACAACTTATAGTTGTAATCGTAGTGATATGATGGTCGCACGATTATTACAAAACTATGCAATTAGCCCACTTGGCGATAATATCTATTCAACCAACATCCCTGGAATTGGAATTCGTCTATACCGAGAAGCATTTAATGCAACAAATTTCTCTGGATATTACCCTTACACTCGACCAGTACCAAGTACTAGCATTAAGCTGGCCGAAGGCTATTTTGTTGTTGAGATTGTGAAAACAGCAGAAAATACAGGCTCAGGAACATTAGTTCCGGGTGTTTATAGTACCTACTATGCTGGAAACAGAAGCGATCGCCCCTTCTTAACCAGTACCGTTTACGGTAACGCGATTACGATTGCTTCTTCGTCATGTGAATGGAGAGGTGATATTAATAAAGCAGTACAGCTTCCAACAGTGATGAAGTCAGGCTTTAAAGGTGTTGGTTCAACTCAGGGCGAACAATCTTTTGAACTCAATATTCTTTGTAATGGTGGCGAAAATCCAACAGGCTATGAAGAAAAAAACCTCATCAGTCTAACCTTTGACTATCAACAAGAAGGTAATAACACTCAAGTCTTAAAGAATCTTGAACCCAATTCGACTAAAGCAAATGGTGTTGGTGTACAGCTTGTATGGAATTACCAAAATAAAAATCAAGTGATTGGTCTAGGTAATAAGTTAGAACTAGGAACTGTGAAATCAAATCAAACAGTTCAATATAATGTTCCACTCACTGCTCGCTATTATCAAACCGCAACCAATGTCACTGCGGGTAAAGTCCGCGCAATGGCAACCGTAACAATCCAATACGATTAAACTTTTTATAAGACCTCTTCCCAAACGAGAGGTCTTTTTTTTATAAAATTCAAAACAGAATATCTCTAAGTAATTATTTTTTAAAATTTATTTATTAAAAAGACGCCTTTCTTAATTTCGATAATAAACCGCAAACAACACAACAGAGGAACAATCAAATGAAAAAACTGAGTATATTTGCACTTAGCCTAGCCTTGCTCGGCTGTGGTGACAATCAGAATAGTTCACAAAATAATGCCAATAGTCAATCAACAACTACCACATCCAGCAACTTTAGCTTACGTAGTTCTAGCCAAGCACAAACATGCCAATATAACTTCGATGCAACACAGCAAGATTATGATATTTGGAACCTACAAAACCCCGGATATATGCCAATTACACAATTTCCTAAAATCGATGGTCAAAGGTTTGGTTTCATCGTTAGCTCTACATCTATAGATGAAGATGCATACGTTAACTATGTCGCAACGAGTAAAGCCCAGCTTAACTCAACCAATAACAATGGTGATTTTCCCATCCCTACAACAGGAATTATTGCATTTGAAATGCAACTAAAAATTCCAACACCACCACCTACAGGTGATTCTACTTATATGTCCTCATTTTTGCTTACAGGAGTCACAAATAATGGCTATGCAATTCGCTCAGACTTCGGCTTTCAGTCAGGGACATATGATCCAGATTTTGGGGAAAACCCACCTGATTTAACTTACTCTTTAAGATATCAACTTAGTGATGGTACTGGACCTACGACAGTTGAGCATTACCAGAATACGAAAGTGACCAGTAATACAAATAATTATCAACGTTTAGGTATCTATATCAACCAGTTAACAAAACAGGTAGGATTTATCTTTAATGGCGTTGATCAAGGCTATCAAGCCAACCTACCAGCAGCACTTGAAAATCTTAGTTTTAACATCTCTAGCAGTCCTTGGATATATTCGAACTATTTAGATGGACAAGAACTATCATCTGAGCTGATCACTGACCGCAACGCTCTGCAATTCAGCTACCCTCAAGGCACAACAGACATCTGTGGTAATGTCATTTAACCTGTATTGTATAAAGTCAAAAGCCTAATCACACGATTAGGCTTTCTTATCTAAAAAATAGAAATCGAATAATTTCCAATTGTAATTTTAGACCTAAGTTCCGTATTTGAATTTTAAAATAGAAGATAGCAAGTAGATAATACATACCAAACCAGTCAGTTTTTTAATTTCTCATTAAAATAAAAATATGTGATGCAATTAACAAATTTAAATAAATATATTAATTATCAATTTTAAAATAAAACCATAAATGCATCACACTTTAAATAACTATTTTAATAATATTTAATTTTAATATTGCCTTAATAATAAAACTCATGTTAATTAATACTTAATACATTTATAAAAGGCAATAATCATGTATAAAAATATCTATAAATCTGCCCTACTTTTATCATTAATGGCATTTGCTTCGGTCAGTTATGCTGCAAGCACAATCCAGTTGAATGGAAGTATTGTAGAAGATACATGCTCGCAACAGCTTCAAACCAATGAATGTCAGCAATTGAACATGTTACGTCAAAAGGTTGAAACTCAATCGATTTCCTTGAGTGATTTAAGTCCTTCACCCCAAAAGAATATGATGACTGAGATTAGCTTTGAGCAGTTTCCAGATCAAAAGAATGCTGTACTTATTGCAAGTTACTACTAGTTAATAGAATATATGGAAAGATGTGAACTAATTAACATTAAACTAGATTAGTTCACATATTTTATCTAAATTTTGATTCCATCATAATACTAAAAAAACTAAACTGCAGTTTAGTTTTAATTAACATCAATACAACTTATTTAATCTTATCACCTGAATAAAAAACAACCTATAAGTAAAATTAAAAAAACAGTTTAATAAAAATAGCGCACTTAATTATTTCATACATTCTGGCGAACACATATTGACCAGGGAAAATATTTTCTATAATTTCTTAGTTGATGAAAATAAAAACACTTTAAAATAATAAGGACAACTAATGGATCATTTAAAATCCGATTCGACAGACAATACTGCTTGTGTAGATTGCTCGCTGGACCCAATTGCTTCACTAAAAGCCATGTTTGTAGATATGGTACAAGCTGGAAGAATCGGCAAAGGCCAATGCCCTGCTATGCGCCCTGTATTTCTGAAACCACATGGGATCGCCGCGGCTGAGTTCATTATTCGCAGTGATTTACCTGAAAAGTTACGTGTTGGATTATTTTCCAATTTAGGTAAACGTTATCCTACTTGGATTCGCTTTTCATCAGATACCACACCCACAAATACAGACTTTAAATCTACGCTTGGTATTGGGATCAAACTCTTTGATGTAGAGGGGGCAAAAATACTGGGGAATCCTGATGCAAGCACCTTCGATTTCCTCCTGCAGAATTTTGATGCTTTTTTTGTCGATACTGCAAAAGATATGTGTGAATTTACCAAAGCTGGTGTAGTCGACGGTGATTATGATCCTTATCTAAAAGCGCACCCAAAAACTTCTGACTTGCTGGATGCGATGGCAAAACCCGTTGCCAGTGTTTTATCTTCCCCGTATTGGAGTGGTTTACCCTTTCAATTCGGTCAAAATGAATATGTGAAATACAAATTAGAACCAGACTTTTATCTTGATCCGCCCATCCACTCACCCAATGATCCATCTTATTTGGCCAATGATCTCATTTCGAGATTAAAAACCTCAGCAGCTCGTTTTCGTTTTATGGTTCAGCTTAGAACAGACCCTGAGCGGATGCCACTTGATGAAGCGACCGTGGTCTGGCCAGAAGATCTAAGCCCGCCAATTCATGTCGCTGATATTGTGATTCCTATTCAAGATATTGCTGCACGTGGGCAAGCCCAGTATGGTGAAAATTTATCCATGAATATTTGGCGTGTCACTGCAGAACACACTCCCGTAGGTTCAATTGCAGAGGCGCGACGTGTGGTATACGCAGCTTCGGCTGAATTAAGACGTAATGTAAACGGCGTACCTCTAGGAGAGCCTGATACACCCCGCCCTATTATTTCACCTGCTGCATGTATTGATAGCACGATTGTTCGAGCCGCTATTCATCCAGCGATTGGAATTGCACGTGTGGGCAATAGCGAGAATGAATTTTTTATTGGCCCTGAAGTGGTAGACGCACCTGCGAACCTAACTCAACAACCGAATTATTATCGAGATAAGACAGGTGCGATTAAGCGGCAAGCTGCCCGTTTTCGTATCTATGGTTACAATGCTGCTGGAGAAGTGGTTCGAGAGCTTAATCCAGACAATGCTGATATTATCTGGACCGTTCATGTCGCCAATCGCAAAGCTGAATGGTATCAGTTCCAGTATGCGCTTGATATTCCAGAAGCCGTAAATGCAGCAGATAATGCATTTACGCTGCGTAACGAGAAAGTTAAATCCCCACAACGTCACAAACTTGCCATTGATCCTGGACCACGCAGTATTCGGGGTCGTAATGTTGCAGGTGGTGCAGCATATCGTTTTGATACAGGTACCTTTCAGGCTGCTGCCGAACAGCCTGTTACCGTTCCTTTAGGGGAAATTCAAACCGATGAAAATGGTCGTCTCATCTTTTTGGGTGGATATGGTCAATCCGCATCACCAACCCATGCTGCTGTCTATGATCCAGATCATCCACCTAGTTTTAATAATGCGGATGACTGGTATGATGACACCTCAGATGGTCCAGTGACTGCAACCGTTTCGATTCATGGTCTGGCAATCCCAGTTGAATCCGCTTGGGTGGTGGTCGCTCCGCCGAACTATGCACCAGATGTGGTAAGTTGGCGTACCATGTACGATTTGATGTGTGATGTCTATGTCAATTCAGGTTGGATGGTCATGCCTGAAAAGCCATCATTTACCAAAGATATATGGCCACTTTTAAAACGTTTAGGCGGTTTACAATGGGTCAATAAAGGTTTTGCTGCATACTTTGGTAAAGGCTGCCCAATGGATTTTAACAATCCAATATTGCTTGCTAAGCTTTCATATCAACCCAAAGATAAAACAGGAGCAGATCCCTACACTGAATTACGCCGTGCTATCTTCCATAGTTTCAGACCATCAAAGCCAATAGTGGCTGAACCTGTACAGTGGCCACATATCTGGCCTTGGATTTACGGAGATGCGTTTGGTAGTTTTTCAGAAAATGGAACCAGAAATATGCTGACCATGACGGGGCTACAGGAAGGACTGCTCCGTCGTTGGGCTGAAGGTAATTTTGTTGACGACTGGTCTAATGAAAAAATTGAAGCACCGTCATCTCTAGATCAAGTTCCACTGTCTGATCAACCACGCAGCTTAGATCAAGCAGCCTTGCACTATTGTCTGGCTGATACTTTCCATCCAGGCTGTGAGATGACTTGGCCAATGCGTCATGCCAGTATGTACAGTTCGCCGTTTAGAATCCGCTTACGTGATGATAAAGATCCCGAACCAGACTATGGTGCCACCATGACACCAGTCAAAGTTCAGCAAGTTGATGGTCCCTTATATGCACAGCGAGCAGGCAGTATCACACGTTGGATGGCAATTCCATGGCAAGGCGATACAGCATTCTGTCGTTCTGGCTATGATCCAGATTTTGATCCCTATCTTCCAACATTCTGGGCTGCACGTGTTCCAAACCACGTTTTGACTGAACAAGATTACCAGAAAGTGATCAACACTACGCTTCCTCGAGAAGAACGTATTGCCGCCTTTAATCAAAGACAAAGTTGGTTAAGAGCAATCCAAGATGCCAATACGGCTGAAGTCATGCATCGAATGATTGAACGTTTTAATGAGTTGGGTATTGTTGAAGTTCGTGCAGGCTTACAAGATGACCCTGATATTCCTGAATATCTCTATGTAGAAACTTTAATTGCGGGCCAATTAAAAACTGCGGCGGAACACGCAACCCATTTATTAACAAGTAAGATTGAACCACTAACCAATCTGGAAAAAGCAGGCTGGTCAAGTCATGAACAGTTATTAGCATTCCGCTCTGTACGTGTACAGAAGCGCTAGTATGAATAAATTCACCGTAGATGTATGTGTAGCAGGCCAAGGACCTGCTGGCATCATCATAGCTAGACAGCTTGCATGTGCAGGGTTATCAGTCATGATTATCGATAGCCCGAATCATACAATACATAAATTTGGTGAAACCTTGCCTGGATCGGCAATCCGATTATTAAATAAGCTTGGCCTACAATCCGTCACTGATTCTCTACTAAATACTCAGTCTATTCACCAGAACAGCTCATCTCGCGTAGCTGGGAATATGTCTTTTTGGGGCAGTGACTCAGCACTAGTCACGGATGCCCTATATGACCCTTATGGTTGTGGACTCCGTATTGATCGGCAAAAATTCGATGCACTTTTAACCCAGCATGCTGATATCGAAGGTATTCAAAAGATCTATAGTCACATTTTAAATTTAAAAAGAGATCAAAATATCTGGAACATCACATTAGAAACGGGTGAATCCATCGCTACAAAATGGGTCGTTGATGCAACTGGTCGCAGTGCTAAAATCATTCATCTCTTGGGAATCCAGCGCCTCCGCGGTATGCCCTTAGTTGCACTCTATCGTACCTTTATCCCCGAAAAAAACAGTTTACTTAATAAAACCATCATCTCTGCAAATCAGCATGGCTGGTGCTATGCAGGTAAGATTTCAGCACAAAATTGGGTGATTGGTTATCATACTACGCCTAAGATAGCCGCGAAATTGCACAATGACCCAGTCCATTGGGACGAAATTATTCGAAAAAATACAACAATAACTGAGCTCTTTACCAATATCACCTTTGGAAAGAATGTGTTTTGCCATGATGCACGTAGTAGCTGGTTAAAACAGAGTTTTGGTGAAGGTTGGATTGCATGTGGTGATGCATTATTGGCCTTTGATCCCATTGCAGGGCAAGGTTTATTTAATGCAATTTATACAGCCATGAAAGCTGCAGAAGCGATTGTACAATTTGAACAGGATAAGCAAATCACCCATCAGTATTCTACTGAAGTCAATCAAATTATTAAAACCTATGAAAGCCGTCGATCTGCGCTATATCAACAAGAGCAGAGATGGTTAAATAGCCCATTTTGGAAAACGCATCGAATGACTTTAGGATAATATCAATTAGATAACTAATCATAGGCCATCATCCCATGCTGACTCTGGTTATTCATTAAATCAGTAAAGTGAAGGAGCAAATAAATGCGAAATCTTAAGTCACGCTTTAATGTATTGCTCCTACTTAGCCCACTCTTACTAAATATGAGTGGCTGTGCTTACGATCAGCAAAAACCAGCAATTCTAGCCACAACAAAGAACATCCCATATCCAGTGATAGACACTGTTTTAGGTGAAAAGCTTCAACCTAATGAAAAACAATTTGCTCAACAAATATCTGAATCTATTGGGCAATCTATCCGCCAACAATACGCATTAGGTCATGCACAACGAGATGCGCACCCCAAAGCTCATGGCTGCGTCCGGGCAGAATTCCATGTTTCAAAATCATTACCAACAAATTTAGCTCAAGGCATTTTTATACCTGATAAAACATATTCCGCATGGATTCGTTTTTCCAATGCTTCGAGAGATGCCACGCAAGCAGACGATAAGAAAGATGCACGAGGTATGGCGATAAAAATTCTCGGCGTACCTGGGAAAAAGATCATGGAAAACGATGATCAAGCGATGACGCAAGATTTTATTATGATCAACTACCCTGTATTTTTTGTGAATGAAGCTCATCGATATTTATCTTTTATCGAAAATGTAAATAGCGAAAGTACGCTCAAAAAATTACGAATCCCTTTTGCTCTCGGCTTTCAAGGGACTATGAATGCGTTTAAAGCAAGTAACTCAAAAATTGCCAATCCACTACAAGCCCGTTATTGGTCAATGACACCTTATCAATTAGGACTGGGTAACGACCGCCAAGCTGTTAAATACTCAGCAAAGCCTTGCACCCAAAACTTAACAACCCGACCAAACAACCCAACTCATGATTTTTTAAGAGTAGCGCTTCGAAATAGTTTAGCAAAAGGTGATGCATGTATGGTGTTTCTGATCCAACCGCGTACATCCAATAAAATGCACATTGAAGACTCGATGACGGAATGGAAAGAGTCTCAAGCCCCTTTTTTTCAAGTTGCAACAATTCATATTCCTCAACAGGTTTTTGATACACCTGAACAAAATGCATTTTGTGAAAATCTTTCATTTACACCTTGGCACTCCTTACCCGCGCATAGACCCTTGGGTGCCGTCAATAGATTACGTAAAGTGATTTACGAGACTGTTAGCACCATCCGACATGAAATGAATTCTGCACCCAAAAAAGAGCCCCAATGAATCCTTCTCTCCATCAATGCGCAGCTATTCATTCAGATATCGTAATCTGCGTTTGTCCATCTATAAAAAATATACATTTTCCTTTAAATTCTTGTGCATTCCCCGCCTCATTTTCAGCACAAAACTCTAAATATAAATAAACGTCTCCAGTATTTTTATTTATGTAGTAATTGCTTCCTATATTCTTATTGAAGCTAATTGTATTGTTCTTTAATACATTTGAGATGATTAACTTTTTACACGACTCGATTAATTTTTCCTTATTAATATTCATCTCTTTATTCTGAACCGAAGAATCGCTATTCAGTGAATTATGCTCATGATTTTGATCAGCATTTTCGGTTAAGTGATGATCTAAATTGTTTATAATATTAGAGTCATTGCTCTTATGACTATCAAAACTCTCACACCCGAATAAACATAACATCATGGTGAAAGCTAAGATATTATTCACTTGAATAATCTATTAAATCAAAAAGTGTAATTTAGCAAATAAAGTCGAAATAAACAAAATAAAAAAGTATCTAAAGCGTAATGATTATATGAAATGGGTTTCGTTCTAGATTTAGGGGGTGTTGACTTAATAATATTCTTAAACTTTATATTCAACATGCAATACGCTTGATTCTTGATGAATATTTCTTACATCATGCTGACATAAATTTAGATATTAAAAAACCACTTAGGATTAGTACACCTAAGTGGTTGTTTTATATGGTGGGCCCACCGTGACTTGAACACGGGACCAACGGATTATGAGTCCTGAGTTTTATGTATTTATTAGCATTCACCAACATGCTTTAAATTTATATATTTTCTTTATTTTCAGTCAATTATACAACATTTGTATTTATCTGTGTTGACTAACATTGAAATAATTTGATTACATAGCGATTACACCAAGGCGATGTAATCAGCATGAAAGTAAAGCTCACTACAAGTAGAGTACTTAAACTAGAAAAACCAGAAGAAGGTAAAAACCAAGTTTTCTATTGGGACTTAGACGCACATGGTTTGGCACTTAGAGTGACAAACAATGATAATCGCTCTTACATCTTCCAAGGAAGAATCCCCAATAAAATTGTACGTATTACTATTGGGGATGTAAATGTTTGGTCTCTAGATGAGGCTCGTATTGAATCCAGACGCTTAAAACAATTATGTGATCAGGGTATAGATCCACGCCGAAATAAAGTTGAAGAAGAAATTAAAAATTCGGAATTTTCTGAGCTTGAATCACTTAAAAAAATCACATTTGGTAGTGTCTTTAAGGAATACGTTGAAGAAAACAAAGACCGTTGGAGTAAGAGACATTTTGAAGACCACATTAAACTTACTAAAAAAGGTGGAGAAAAGAAAAAGCGTGGTGAAGGATTAACGATTGATGGTGCCCTATATGCATTGGTCAATACTTCACTCTCCCAATTTTCACCAGATTATCTCGTTAAATGGCAAAAGAACGAGGCAATCACAAGACCAGGACAAACAGCTTTAGCCTTTCGTTTAGCAAGAGCGTGTATCAATTGGTGTTCAGAACATGAAGTTTATTCACAAATCATTGGTAAAGATGTGCATCAGACTAAACGTGTTCGCAAAGCTGTTCCTGTGTTGAAAGCTCGTAAACGCGCTTTGCTGCGTGATCAGTTGGCAGATTGGTTTTTAGCAGTTTCCGATGTTCCCAACATCATGCATAGAACGTTTTTACAAATAACGGTACTGACAGGTCCACGTTCAGATTCAATTCGATCACTTGAAAAGGAACATTTAGACTTTAAATGGAAAGTCATCAAGATTTGGGATAAAGATGATCAAGACTACCGTTCTATTCCAATGACCTCTTATGTTGAAAAACTATTGAGGGCGTTGCCAGACAATCCAGATTCAAAATACGTTTTCTGGTCAAAACAATCTAAATGCGGATACATTACTGACGTTCGAAAGAAATATCATGAAAAACTAGATGAATATGATCTACCCCATTTATCAATACACGATTTGCGAAGATCTTTCAGCAACTTAACTGAATGGCTAGATGTTCCCCAAGGTGTGGTTGCCCAGATCATGGGACATAAGCCCAGCGCTACACAGGAAAAGCACTATAAAGATCGCCCTGTTGATCTTTTGAGGGTTCACCACCAGCGCATTGAGGATTGGATTTTAGAAGAAGCCAAAGTTTCAACATAACTTTTTTTAAACAAAATATGAAATAACTAGTGTGATTTTAGAAATAATAATTCCGCCACTTACGGCGGAATTATTATTTAATCATCATTGTCGAATAGTTGCTGAACAATCAGTGCAATCAAAGCACATAGAACTGAGAAACCAAGTTTTCCATACCATTTCCCGTACCACGCTTGCTCAACGAACCCGAGACGGAAATGTTTATCATTTATTCCAGCCCAATCCAACCAATCGTAACCATCTGGTTTTAATGAATAAAATTCAAGAATTGGATAGAAGCAGAAACTAAACAGTACTCCAGCGACAATATAAAACAATGGCTTTGGAAAAACGGCACCCGCAAAACTTGGATATAAAAAATAAGCTCCAGCGGCAAAAATAATTAAAGACACAAACGTAAATAATGCAGTTTTTAAATCAAAACCAAATTTTACACTTGCGTATAATAAAATGGCAAAAACGATGCCGCTTAAAATTAGTAGCGCCCTCACTTCGGGAACCTCCTATTTCGATTAATTACTCGAACCAGCCCATTTACCGATCCGCCAAAAAAATATAGCTCCGGCAATATCTAAAATATGTATAGAAATTGTAATTTATGAAGACAGATCTGTCTGTTATAATAAATTTTTCGACCTGAATTGTGCCAAAAAAGTCTTAAAAAAAGTTGCATTTTATTAAAAAAAACAACAAATTAGAGTAAGTATTTACCCTAAAATTAAATAATAAAATATTAATAAAATAAAAAACAGATTATTCTACCAATTAAAAAAACATTAATATTTAAGATTAATATTTTCGAAATAAAACATTAATCAATTAAAACCAAAACCTATTTTAAGAATATTATAAATTAATAAAAGTTATTGTTTTAATTAAAGTAAAATTTACACTTTTAAGTATTTTAAAGTATTATTATAAACCCCAAACAAAGACCCTTTAAATTTTAATTTTTTGATTATTATTTCAATTATAAGCTTCATGGTTCATATACCGCACTAAAACTATTACTTAAAGCTAAAATTGATGATTTTTCAATTGGCTCAATTCATACAAACCCACTTGAAATGCCCGTCCTACGGTGATTTCAGGACGATACCAATTCCAAACAGATTGTTAGCAAATGATTACTTTATATACTTTAAAAAATGGAATAAAACTTATTAATGGTAATTATAAAATGATAGTGATCTACCCTTTTAGCGTGTTTAATTTAGGTTAAAAAAAGAGGCTATGATGTGTTCAAACTATGAATCATTAGCTAAAAGTCGTGCTCAACTCTTAAACCTTTTTGAGCCTACATTTGATTATAAATCAGACCTATTCCCTGGCTTTAATGGCCCTATCATCATTGCAACGAACGGCGGTTTGGAGTGGCGGTCTGGGCGGTTTGGCTTAATACCGAACTGGGCCAAAGAGATTAATAAAATTAAAAATACTTATAATGCTAGAAGTGAAACTATTGCTAGTAAGCCAAGCTTTAAAAATGCTTGGAAAAAAATCAATTTTGCTTAATTCCAGTAGAGACAATTTTCGAACCAAAGTACATTGATGGCAAGCCACATTGGTACGGGATCTATCGTGAAGATGACATGCCGTTCACTGTCGCAGGTATTTATGAACATGCAACCATAAACGGCGAACTGGTCATTTCAATGAGCATGTTGACGATCAATGCTGATGACCACCCTTTTATGAAGCAGTTTCACGCACTAGATGAAGATAAGTTATGGCTTACTCTCATGCATTAATAACCAGTTAAACTTGAATTCATATCGATGTTTGCTTGATTATGCGACAAAATCAATAGGTCTTAAGCTTTTGATGCAAATTCTGCAATTTCTCCATCTTGTTCTACTGTTCCACCAGAAACCCCCACAGCACCAACAATACTTCCGTTTATGTCATATATGGGAAAGCCTCCAGCAAATGTAAATAATCCCGAATTACTTAATTGCATACTCGGTGCTGGACCATCTGGATGTATAGCACCCTTTAAATTCCCGCTGCTCATTTGAAACAAGGCAGCAGTTTTAGCTTTTCCTATTGCTAAATCTATTGCGCCCAATATACAACCATCTAACCTTAAAAATGCAACCAAATGAGCGTAAGGATCTAATACAGCAATAGACACTGCAACATTTAAAGACTGCGCCTTATTTTTTGCTGCTTCTAATATGTTACACGCTAGTTCATTATTCATAATATCATCATCAAATTAATAATAATTAACACCTTAAGTCAAAAATGACTTAAGGCTTTTCATGTGTGTTAGAAGTGACTTTTTATGGTCCAAACATCTTTTTGCATATTTTTGATTGTTTCATTCATTTCTAATGGAAATACATTACGAAATTTAGAATTCTCGTCAACAATTACATCAACCATCGCTTCGATATCTGAGTCTTCTGGAAATTGCTCCATTGGAAACTGTGGATTTGAATGATCAATTACTGTTTCTCCTTTCACAAACCAATTGTTGCTCGCTTCAATTAATCGATCATTAAATCCAGTTTTATATGGCCCTGGATTAATAGTGGCGATACTAATATTAAAGTCTTTCATCTCTTCTCGAATGGCTTGAGCACTTGCTTCAATGGCATGTTTAGATGCACAGTAAGCCCCATTTTTAATGGCACTAATAATGCCACCAACTGAGGAAACAAAAACGACACGACCTTGTTTTTTTTGAGCAAATTTTCTTAAGAATAATTGAGTTAAAAAAATTGATGAAAAATAGTTTACTTCGATTTGTCTACGTAATACATGTTCTGGAATATCAACAATAGCCCCACCTTCTCCAATTCCTGCATTATTGACTAAGATATCAACATCAAATCTCGCCGCATATTCACGATCTGATGAGTCTGCTATATCCACCTTTATAACTTTTAATTTTACATTAAGTTCTTCAGAGGCTTTTTCAAGAGAAGTGATTTGAGATTGCAATTCACAAGCTGCAATGACATCAAAACCTCTTTTTGCTAAAGACAATGAGTAAAACTTACCAAAACCACTTCCTGCACCTGTAACTAAAATTGTTTTCATGTTTTTTCCAGATCATTACTTAAGTCTTGAAGGAAAACTACATATATCACGTGAATTATTTAAATTTTCTAAAAATTAATTAAAGTAAATATTTCTTATACAAATTACATATTGATTGTTTTTTAATCAAAAATAATTTGAATTTCTAACGTTAATGTCATTAACTTGTAACGTTTTATATAGAGATCATTTATTAAAAATTATAATTTAAAGGTGGACTTCACTAAATTTTATTTATTTCTTAATTCCATTTCTTTTTCTTGTGCTGCCTCTAACTCTGCGAAATTCCGATCATACTCAGCCTCTTGCTCTTCAGCGGTTTTCTGCTGATGTTCATTTACTTCACTTATAGCCCTTTGTTCAATTGAGCTCCAATAGCATATTTAAACTAAGGGCTTTTTCAATTTCTATTGAAACTGTCAGAATTTTTTAGTTTTGAAAAACCCAAGCGAACACTCTACAGAAGAAACGCGTAAATTCCGACCAAACACACACTGACCAGCGACAAGTTATGACTTCCCCTTATTTATCCACAGAATTTTAAATTTGAAAACATTTTAGGCCAAATCTAAAATACAACTTGAATATGTTACAAATTCAAGTGATAGCCATGAGCCATTCAAACCAAATCATCGAAATTAAGAATCACCTCAGGCGTGATTTATTCTCAGATGTATCTTCAATCCTAGTGATACAGCCTTCTATGCGTATGGCTATCACTGTCGCAATAGAAAAAATTTCAGCAGGTTTCCCTTCCCCAGCCCAAGATTATATCGATAAGAGAATCGATATGAATGAGCACTTGATTGGTAATGAATGCGCAACCTTCATTGTGAAAGTTGGCTCACTCTCAATGAAAAACGCTGGTATTGATATTGATGATGAGCTGATTGTTGATAGAAGCCTTGATGCTAAACATGACGATATTGTGGTTGCATTAATCGATAATGATTTCACAGTAAAAAGATTAAAAATCGAACCAGAAGGAAGCTGGTTAAAAGCAGAAAATCCTGAATTTGAAGACATCCACTTATTTGATGGTCAACAGTTGATCATCTGGGGCGTTGTTACTTTTATCTTGAAAAAAGCTAGAAAGTAATGAAACACGAAAACAAAGTATTTGCATTAGTTGACGTAAACAATTGCTACGTCAGCTGTGAGCGCATGTTCAATCCAAGCTTGAGAGATAAGCCAGTTATTGTCTTGAGCAACAACGATGGTTGCGCCGTGGCTAGATCCAACGAGGCCAAAACACTTGGAATCAAGATGGGTGTTCCCCTATTCCAAATTAAAGATATTGTTCAAAAGCATAATGTCCAAGTGCTTTCCAGCAATTATGCACTCTATGCTGAAATGTCCCGCCGTTTTCATAAAATACTTGGCGAATATGTCACTGAGGCTGAACAAGAGATTTATTCTATTGATGAATGTTTCTTAGATCTCACTGCTTACTACAAAAATTATGATTTAACCAAGTATGGCCAAGACATGCGACAAAAGATTCTAAAATGGATTGGCCTACCTGTCTGTGTAGGGATCGGTAGATCTAAAACTGAAGCAAAGATCGCTAACCATATCGCAAAAAAGAACCCAAGCTTTGACGGCGTATGTGATTTAGTGAATATGGATCTGTGTAATAAAGAAGATTACCTTGCGAACATCGATGTTTCTGAAGTATGGGGTGTCGGACGTAAAATATCGAAGAAGCTTCAGACAATGGGCGTTAATACAGTGCTTGATTTAGCGAGCTCAGACCCACGTGAGATGCAGAAGCGATTTTCTATTGTGATGGCAAGAACAGTTGCAGAGCTTCAAGGGATCTCATGTATTGAGGTTGAGCACACACCTCCAAGCAAGAAACAGATTGTAGCCAGCCGCTCATTTGGATCTCGAGTAACAGAGCTAACTGATTTAAAAGAAGCGATCTCGATGTATGCTCAAGATGCATGCACTCGGTTAAGAAGTGAAGACCTGCTATGTGGAACCATCATTGCCTTTGTTCAATCCAATCCATTTGATCCAACTGTGCCTTTCTACAATAAGTCAGTCAGCTATACATTTCCTGAGCCTACAGACTTTGCGCCTGAATTGGCTAAGGCTGCTACATTGATGCTGAACCATATCTACAAAGAAGGGATTAAATATAAGAAATGTGGCGTGTTGTTGACATGTTTAGAGCCTAAAAGTGGACACACATACGACTTACTCACGGATTTTGATGAGATAGAAAAGAAAGAAAGGCTAATGAAAGCTATGGAATGTGTTCACCAGAAATTTGGCAAGAAAAAGATTGGGATTGGGCCCTGTTTTGTCCCTAATAGAAATTGGTCAATGAGTCGGGATAAATTGAGTAAAAATCCTTTCAAATGGGATGAATTATTGATAATAGATTCTTAGTTAAATGTATAATCACCACTTTTACTAAGGGGAAATATATGGCCTGTTATCATTATAAAGATTTTTTTTATTGTTTGGATTTAAAAATCTTTATCCCACTTATTGGCCCTCTTTTGACGCTTCTTTTGGGTATTATGGCTTTACCTTTTATAGAAAGGTTTAAGAAAAGGATTGAAAGAATAAGGCTATTAAAAGCACTTAGAGAAGAGTTAAGCGATGAACTAATTTATACTGAAAAATCTTTTTCAATGTTGATTACCACATACCAAAAAACCATTAAACTGGTAGATGGTGAAAAAGTAGAAATATATAATACTTCTCAACCAGGTGTGTTAACTTTATATTCAGTTAGCAATCTATTGGAGAATCACTTTGAAAATCTAGATTCAGAGGTTCGGCAGTCTCTTAAAAACTTAAAGGAGAATATGGATTTCTTAAACAATTTAGATGAAAAATTACATGATATATATAAAGAAAATGTGCGGGAAATGGATACTCAGGAAAAGATAAAAAAAGAATTGAGTTCATACTTATGTTTATTACTTATACATAGGTATAGTATTACCCATTTAATTGATATTCTAAGATACAAAAAATCTGAACTCAAGAATTATAGAGATCTAGAATATCCAGAAGCAATATCTACTCAGTTAATCAAAATTAACCGACCTGAACTACAACCTATTTTTAATTTTGAATTTGAATAGCTATAAAATCTCGTACTGCAAAAACACTAGTAGCATATTGATTTTTAATTATGTGTGCTGTGCATCCTGAAAGTAGGAGACACAGCACTGTGACAAGCGTTTTGTGCCAGAAAAACCACCTGAATTAGAGAGCAAGAATGTCGACTATGTTTTCGATAGTGAAGATAAGTTTGAATTAACTTATGATGAACTTTTAGAAATAATTGGAAAGGCTAGATTGGCTGGACCGCAACTTATACCAGTGCTTGGTACCGTAGGTGAATAATGAAAAATGATATAGTTTGGAAGACAACTTGTATTGCTGGGGTATTCGTTCTAATTTTCTTAATAGTTATTTTTACAGCAATATACTCACATTGGGGTGATCAAAATTCTCAAGCTTTGAAAGATAGTCTATCTACAACCTCGGGGATTTTTGGAGGATTAGCCACTTTAGTTGCAGCTTGTGTTGCGGCATATCTATTTAATGATTGGAAAGTTCAAAAGAAATATGAGATTGTTTCAACATTAGCTTTAGAAGCACATAGAGAATACATTTACGCCAAGGATAAATACCATTTCTTTTTATTTCAGCATATCTATGGCACCCCTGCAATAACCTATAAAGAAGTAGATGATGATTTTTTTAAGGTAATTGCTAAGCTGAACTTATTAGATGCAATTTTGGATCGTTTTAAATTTGGCATTAGAATCAATTCTGAGATAAAAAGTACTTATACTGAGGGTTATTGCAAAGTTCCCAATCACTATAGACGGGTAGAAAATTTAAGGGGTTATAATGGAGATGATTTGCAAATTATTTTTAATAACGCATTTGAAAAAGATCAAGAATTGTTTAAAAAACTATTAGATATAATTGAAAAGGTTGAGGATAAAAATTAACAGAAAGCCCTCATCAGAGGGCTTTTACACATATCCCAACATGAATATTATTGTTAATAGTATGTGCTGTGCATCCTGGTAAAAGACACAAGATACAGGCGCCCATGATCAATGAAACCACTGAGCGCCTGCAGTGATAAATTACTTTTTTAAGAATAGTTCACGCTCTGCAGCACGACGGCGTACCAAGCCTTTCATAACTTTACCACCACCTTTATTCCATTGGGGAAACTGATCTGCTGCACCCATAAAATCACCGGCATTTAATTTTTTCAACAAAGTTGAATCCTTAAATGC